>CAMTWL010000020.1:0-110724 GCA_947085435.1 uncultured Phycisphaerae bacterium | reverse complement strand
CATCCCGACCGCTTTGCGTTGGCCGAACCCTACGGTGTCGCGAAGATGGAAAGGCGCGGCGCGCACCGGGGGTGAGGCACCCCCGGCTACTACAGCCGACCCCGATGGGGTCGCGGAAGATTGGTTGGTGCGCATCGCACCGGGGGTGAGGCGTCATGCTTTTTTACGCATCTCGGCGTTGCGACTAACTTAGGTTGAGCCGCCGAGGTCCGCGTCGATCCCGCGTCCCGTTTGCCGGAAGTTTCGGCGCAAATCGGCTGGTTTCGTGGCCTTTTGAGGATGGGTATAAGGGTGAGGGTGTCGCTCCCGGCGCGCCGGGACGCTCACCCCCGGCTACGAACTACCAGCCTTCCAGGCTGAAGATCAATGCACTTCAATAGAGCGCCCCAGTGGCTCTATGATCCACTCCACCACCCGCGCAAACCCGCCATGCCCATCGAACGCCCAACCTTCCACGAATCCTGGCACCGAGTCACCGACCTCCGCCCGCGACTCCGCCCCGGCACGCGCACCATCCGGCAGACTTCGCGCGGCCGAGTCTGGCACATCGTCGAAGACGCAACCGGCTCGCAGTATTTTCGCATGAACGATTCAGCCTGGCGCTTTGTCGGCCTCCTTGACGGGCGCGCAACCGTCAGCGACGCATGGACCCGCTGCCAGGAACATCTCGGCGACGACGCCCCGACCCAGGGCGAAGCGATCCAACTCCTCGGCCAACTCTATTCTTCCAACCTCCTCCAGGCCGACGTGTCCGGCGACGCCGCCACCATGTTCCGCCGCCAAAAACAACGCGTTGCAAGGGAAATGCGTTCGTACCTCCTCAGCCTCCTCTTCCTCCGCATCCCCATCTGGGACCCCGACGCATTCCTCACGCGCTGGACGCCGCTCGTCGCGTGGCTCTTCACGCCGATCGGCTTCGGGCTCTGGCTCGTGCTCCTCGGGGTCGGCGCGTTCCATCTCATCGGGCACCAATCCCAACTCGTTTCGGGCCTCTCAGGTGTTCTTGCGCCCGGCAACCTCCTCTGGCTCTACCTCGTCTACGCTGGCATCAAAGGCGTCCACGAACTCGGCCACGCCTTCGCCTGCAAAGCCTTCGGGCGGCGCACCGGCGACCCCTCGGGCGCCGCGGGTCAGGTCCACACCATCGGCCTCATGTTCCTCATCTTCATGCCGGTCCCTTACGTCGATGCCTCCTCCTCCTGGCTCCTCAAGAACAAACTCCACCGCATCATCGTCGCCGCGGCGGGCATCATCGTGGAACTCGCCGTCGCCTCCGTCGCCGCCGTGGTCTGGTCGCGCACCGCCGAGGGTTCGCTCATTCATAACCTCGCCTACAACGCCATGATCCTCGCCGGCGTCTCGACCATCCTCTTCAACGGCAACCCGCTCATGCGCTACGACGGCTACTACATCTTCGCCGACCTCATCGAAATCCCAAACCTCGCCCAGCGCTCGCAGGCCTACCTGAACTACCTCGTGAAGCGCTACGCCTGGGGCATCACCCGCGCCGTCAGTTCCGCTTACACCGTCGGCGAGCGCCTCTGGCTCTTCACCTATCAGATCACTTCCGGCGTCTACCGCCTCCTCGTCTACACCGCCATCACGCTCTTCATCCTCGATCAGCGCTTCGTCCTGGGAGGCGTGCTCATCCTCATCGTCGTGCTCGCGTGGGTGCTGCTCCCCTTCGGCCGCTTCGTGCGATATCTCGCCGCCGATCCGGAACTGGCGCGACAGCGCCCGCGCGCCCTCGCCGTCACCGCGCTCGTCGCGCTTGTCGCGGGAACCATCGTTCTTTTCATCCCCTTCCCCGACCATGCGCGCATCGAAGGAGTCGTCGAGCCACGCCGCTTCGAGAACATCCACGCCGCGTCCGACGGCCTCATCCGCTTCGCCGCGCCTTCCGGCCAAACCGTCTCCCCCGACTCCGGCCCGCTGCTCCGCGCCGAGAGCAAAGACCTCGAACAGAAGCAGACCATCCTCGAAGCCGAATCCCGCCGCCTCGCCATCGCCCGCCGCCTCGCGATCGAGAAAGACCCCGCCGAGGCCCAGCGCCTCGAAGACCAGATCGAGGCCGTCAAGGACCAGATGAGGTGGACGAACGAGAGCCTCGCCGCGCTCACCGTGAGCTCATCCGTAACCGGCACATGGATCTCACCGAACTCCCACGAGCGAGTCGGCACATGGATGAAGCGCGGCGACGCGATCGGTGTCGTCGCCGACCTGAGCGAGCTGGACATCCGGGCCTCTGCGACGCAGCAGCTCGCCGCCGCCATCATCTCTGAGGCAGGCCCGCGCGCCGAGGTCCGCGCAAAGAGCAGACCATCGCAGTTCGCCACCGGCCGAATCCAGATGGTCGTCCCGGCGGGCTCCGACAGCATGCCCTCCCCCGCTCTCGGCTTCGGCGCGGGGGGCACCATCGAAACCAAACAGACCTCCGACAACACGCCGCGCTCCGCCGAACTCACCTTCGAGGTCCGCATCACCCTCGACGACCCCGCCGGTTTCCTCCCCGGCCAACGAGTCATCGCACGCCTCGACCTCCCCCACAAAACGCTGGCCGCCCAAGCCTGGCACGCCGTCGTGCAAACGCTCCAGGAGCGATTCCGACTCTGATGAGACGCAAATCACCATCTTCGCGCGCATGTTCAGCCGCGGAGCGGCGAAAGCCGTTTGCCCCCGGCGTCAGCCGGGGGGCCAACACATCCAAGAACATCTTCCAGCCCGCGCGAGCGGGCGGCAGGATCGCGCAACAGGCTTCTGCTCTCTTTGATGCGAGCACCGGGGACAGGCAACTCTCGGAATCCGCATGATGTCCGCGATCCCCACCCATACCTGGCGCGCCCTCTCTCGCGGCGACCTCCGCCGCGAAACCCCGAAGGGACTCGACGCGCTGTGGCTCCGAGGCATGGGCCTCGTCCGTCGCGCACGCACCGGCCCACGCTCCTTCCTCGCGGACGCGCAACGCATCCTCCTCCTTGAAAAAACATTCTCGACGCTTTCCACGAGCCGCTTCGTTGAGGAAGCATCCGCGCTCCGCGCCCGCTTCCGCTCCGGCCGAGATGCGCCGAACGATCTCATCCGCGCCTTCGCCCTCGTCCGCGAAGCCGCGTGGCGCGAAGCCGGCGTGCGCCATTTCCCCGTCCAACTCGCCGGGGGCCTCGCCGTCAACGCCGGCTGCATCGCCGAGATGGCCACGGGCGAGGGCAAAACGCTCACCGCCACGCTCCCCGCCACCATCGCCGGGTGGCGCGGCCGCGGCTGCCACATCGTCACCGTCAACGATTACCTCGCCACGCGCGACGCCCAATGGATGGCCCCCGTCTACCGCGCCTGCGGCGCATCGGTCGCATGGATCACCGGCGAATCCACACCCGCCGAACGGCGCGCCGCCTACGCCGCCGATGTCACCTACGCCACCAACAAGGAAGTCGCCGCGGATTTTCTGCGAGATCGGCTCCTCCTCGGCGAATCGCGCACGCTCGCCGGCGCGCTCGCCGCCGCGCCGTCCAACCGCGCACGCCTGAGCAACCTCGTGCAGCGCGGCCTCGAATGCGCCATCGTGGACGAAGCCGACTCCGTCCTCATCGACGAGGCCGTCACCCCGCTCATCATCGCCGGGAACTCGCCGAACCCGATCCAGAGCCGCGCCTTCGCCGAGGCCTCTCAGATCGCCTCGACTCTCATCGCACACTCGGATTTCAGCGTCAACTTCCGCCGAAACGAGGTCACCCTCACGCCGCACGGCCTCGAACGCGCCCAAATCGCCGCACAAGAACTCGGCGGCGTCTGGGCCGGCAAGCGCCGCGCCGAGGAACTTGTCGTCCAAGCCCTCACCGCGCGCCTCCTCTTTCACCGAGAAAAGCATTACCTCATCCAAAACAAGACCGTCGTCATCGTCGATGATCTCACCGGCCGCGTGATGCCCGACCGCACCTGGCGCGACGGCCTGCACCAGGCCATCGAAGCCAAAGAGTCACTCGAGATCAAAGCACCAAAGGACACGCTCGCCCGCATCTCCTTCCAGCGCTTCTTCAGGCTTTACCGCAGGCTGGCGGGCATGACCGGCACCGCCGCCGAGGAATCAGCCGAACTCTGGCAGACCTATCGCCTCCCCGTCGTCGTGATCCCGCCCAACAAGCCGTCGCGGCGCAAGCGCTGGCCCGACCGCATCTTCGCGACCGCAGCGGACAAATGGAGCGCCATCGCGGACGAGATCGAGCGTCTCCACGCCACCGGCCGCCCGGTCCTCATCGGCGCCCGCACCGTCGCGCAGAGCGAGCGCCTCAGTGAACTCCTCACGCAGCGCGGTTTGCGCCACGACGTCCTCAGCGCCCTGCGCCACGACCGCGAGGCCGCCGTCATCGCGCACGCGGGCGAGGAGTCGGGCATCACCATCGCCACCAACATGGCGGGCCGGGGCACCGACATCCGCCTCGGCCCAGGGGTCGCCCAGCGCGGCGGCCTGCACGTCCTCGCCGCCGAACGGCACGATTCGCCCCGCATCGACCGACAACTCTTCGGCCGCGCCGGGCGTCAAGGCGACCCAGGCTCCGCCCAGGCGTTCGTCTCCGTCGAAGACGATCTTTTCGCCAAGCACTTCCGGTGGGGCAGGCTTCTCGGAGAGTCGCCGCGGAGACCAGCCTGCCCGTCTTCGCGTGCTCACTCGGGAAAACCAGCGCCAACAGCCCCGAACCCGAACGAGACAGTTGGTCAGCCAAGCGCCGCTAAGCAAAGCATTGCAAGTTCGCTCCTGGCGATCACCCTCACCCGCCTCGCCCAATCCGACGCCAAACGCCTCGCAAAGAGCAGCCGCCAGGCCGTCCTCCGCGCCGACAACTGGCTCGACGATGCGCTCGGGTTTGCCGCTACTCCCGTCTAACGAGCCCTCCGCGCAAGCGGAGGTTGAATGAATCTCATTCACCGCTTCCCCGCCTCCGACCCACCAAACTCCCCCGATTCAAAAGACACCACTACATGCGACCCCGCCGGTTCACCCTCGCCGTTCGGCGCATCGATCACCACCGACCGCGTCTCGCTCCCAGGATCGGCCACCATCCCGACGCTCACCACCTTCCCCTCCAAAACCTTCCCGCTCGCACGAAACTTCACCCACGCCTTCCGCCCCACCTTGATCCCGCTCGCGATGGTCATCGGCGTCGGCACTTCGATCCGCAGCGGGTCCGTCACCACCAGCCGCAGCACCGGCCGCACCTCTTCCACCATCTCCCCCGGCTCGACCACCACCTGCTCGATCACCCCCGCCATCGGGGCGCGCAACTCGTACTTCGCGTGAACCAGCCGCGCCTGCTCCAACTGGATCCTCGTCTCATCGCGCCGCTGCTTGAAGAGTTCGTGCGCCAGAAAACTCCGTTTCGCCTCCAGCCGCGCCCGCTCCACCTCGAACGGCGCCGCCCCGGCCTGCGACATCGCGTCTTCCAGGCGCTTCGCCTCGTTCTCATCCAGCCGCCACTCCGCCTCCGCCGCTTCAATCTCCAAAGTGCTGTTCGCACGCATCTCGAACAACCTGATCTGCTCCGCCCCTTCGCGATCGTCGAGTCGAACCAAGGGCTGCCCCGCCTCCACGCGCGCCCCTGCCTCCACAAGCACCTCCGACACCCGCCCCTGCACCGTCAACCCAAGATCGAGATCGTGCCGAGCCTGCGCGATTGCCTCAATCGTCATCTCCGCGCGGCAATTGCCAACAAGCACCGCACTCCAAACGACCATCGCAAACAACACACCCATTGCCCCGCCGGATTCGTGCTGGCTTTCGCCGCAACGCGGCGAGTGATTGTTGCCAGACCCCGCCGTCCTCGGCGCGGGTCTGGAAGCGCCGATTGGTTGGAACTCTTCCGCCCCGAAGGGGCCGGCGGCTCTCCGCAACCATGACCAATCAAAACTCCAAGGCGCGGGAACGATTGCCGCAACGATTTCAACTCGACGCGCGTTCGCCAAACCATTCGGTGTCATCTCATCCTCCGCATGTGCATGATCTCGAACCCAACCTCCCCGCTATCATACGGCGGCACCTTCACCGTTGAACATGCCGCGCGGCCTCGCCTACGCATGACCGAACAACGCCACCCATCCGAATCAACGCCTTCTCCCGCCGCGCCGCAACCGGAACAGCGGCAGACCTTCGACCTTCTCGCGCTCCAGTGCGAGACGGCGCCCGCCGAATCCGGCGCGCTCGTGCGTCTGCACGCATCAAAGCCCGCCGACCTGCTCGCTCTTTATCCGGCGGCTCGTCCCGGCCAATCCCAGCCCGCCTGGCTCGGCCCGGCCGTCGAAGCCGTCGGCGCACGCGCCGACAACGAGCCCCGCATCATCCCCTTCGAGTTCACCGAAGCCTTCGCCGCGGCCCCGCTCGCCTCCATCGCCGTCATCCCCATCGCAACCGCCGAGCATTCGCGCGTCGTTGCGCTCTTCCTCGTTCAAGGCCCGGCCCACGCGCTCAGCGCCATTCTTCAGCGCCTCCGCGCCACCGCTGGCCTCTTTGAGACGCTCTCACTCCGCCGCCAGATCGCGGAGCACGAAGACCAGAACCGATCCCGCTCGCTCGTCCTCGAAGCACTCGCCGCGGGATCAGAGCACGACCGCTTCGCCCCCGCCACCATGGCCATGTGCAACGGCCTAGCCGCGAAATGGCGCTGCAACCGCGTCTCGCTCGGCATCCTCCGCCGCCGCAACGTCACCCTCGCCGCGATGAGCCAGACCGAGCGGATCGTCCGAAAAACAGGCCTCGTTCAGGACATCGAATCGGCCATGGAAGAGTGCGCCGATCAGGATATCGAGGTCCGCCTCCCGCTCGACCCCGCCGACGCTCTCATCGCCCGCGCGCACGCCGAACTCGCCCTGCGCCACGCCGGCGGCTCGATCCTCAGCCTTCCCCTCCGCCACGCGAAAGGCGTCTTCGGCGTGCTGACGCTCGAACGCGACGCCGCGCTCCCCTTCACACCCGAAGAAGTCGAATCCGCGCGCCTCTTCTGCGAACTCGTCACCAACCGACTCGTCACCCTCGAACGCTACGGCCGCCGCCTCCCGCTCCGGCTCGCCGAGGACGCCGCCGCCGCGCTCGTCGGCCCGCGCCACACCTGGCTCAAACTCACCGCCACGCTCATCTTCATCTCCATCATCTTCCTCACTTTGGTCAAGGGCACCTACCGCGTCGAGAGCACTTTCCGCATCGAAGCCTCCTCGCGCCGCGTCATCCCCGCCCCCTTCGACGGCTACATCCGCGAAGTCTTTGTCGAAGTTGGAGACTCACTCCCGGAGCCCGGCGCACAACTCGCCCGACTCGACGACTCCGAACTCCGCCTCCAACTCGCCGCCGCACAAGCGGAACTCTCCTCGTTCCAACGCGAAGTCGCCATCGCCCAGCGCGACCGCAAGGAAGCCGAGTCCCAGATGGCCCGCGCCAAGGCCGACCAGGCCGCCGCCCGCGCCGAACTCATCGAACACCAGATCAAACAGTCGCTGCTGACAGCCCCCGAACCCGGCCTCGTCCTCAGCGGCGACCTCAAGCGCCTCCTCGGCGCGCCCGTCCGCACCGGCGATCAACTCTTCGAGGTCGCGCCCCTCGACACGCTCCGCGCCGACGCATACGTCCCGGAAGACCGCGTCGCCGACCTGAAGCCCGGTCAAAGAGGCGAACTCGCCACCGCCGCTTTCCCGAGCGACCGCCTGAGGTTCGAGGTCGAGCGTATCGAACCCGCCGCCGAACTCCGCCAGGAAAAAAACGTCTTCCGCGTCCGCCTCCGCCTCGAATCGCGCCCCGACTGGCTCCGCCCCGGAATGGAAGGCCTCGCCCGCATCGACATCGACCGCCGACCCTACGGCTCAATCTGGTTCCGCCGCGCCGCCGACTGGGTTCGGATGAAACTCTGGATTTAGCCCCGGTGGGGCAGGCTTCCAGCCCGCCATGGATTCCGGTGGGGCAGGCTTCCAGCCTGCCATGGATTCCGGTGGGGCAGGCTTCCAGCCTGCCCGCATCCCCGGCCCCGATATCATCCTTCGCTCGCGTAATTCTCTTCACCGCGCGCGCCGAGCCACCCATGCCCAACCTCTCCATCACCGTTGACGGCCTCAAACTCCCCAACCCCTTCGTCATCGGCTCGGGACCGCCCGGCACCAACGCCAACGTCATCGCCAAGGCCTTCGACGAAGGCTGGGGCGCCGTCATCGCCAAAACCATCAGCCTCGACGCCTCCAAGGTCGTCAACGTCGCGCCGCGCTACGCACGCCTCCGCGACGCAAAGTCCAACGAGGTCTTCGGCTGGCAGAACATCGAACTCATCAGCGATCGACCCTTCAACACCTGGCTCGATGAGTTCAAGAAAACCAAGGACAAATACCCCGCCGGCATCCTCATCGCCTCCATCATGGAGGAGTACCGCAAGGACGCATGGATCGAGATCACCGAGCGCTGCCAGGACGCCGGAGTCGACGCCTTCGAGCTCAACTTCTCCTGCCCCCACGGCCTTCCGGAGCGCCGAATGGGCGCCGCGATGGGGCAAGACTCCGCGATCCTCGAAGAGGTCTGCGGCTGGGTGAACAGCGTCTCGAAAATCCCCGTCTGGGCCAAGATGACCCCCAACATCACGCACATCGAAGAGCCCGCCCGCGCCGCCCTCCGCGCCGGCTGCGAAGGCGTCAGCGCCATCAACACCATCCTCTCCGTCACGAGCGTCAACCTCGACACGCTCCGCCCCGAACCCACCGTCGAGGGCTACTCCGTTCCGGGAGGCTACTCCTGCATCGCCGTGCGCCCCATCGCCCTCCGAATGGTCATGGAACTCGGCACCATGATGTACGGCGGCGGCAGCGGCAAACCCATCTCAACCAACGGCACCCTCCCCATCAAGGGCGAATACCCCGACCGCTCGCTCTCCGCCATCGGCGGCGTCGAAACCGGCGACGACGCCGCACAGTTCATCCTTCTCGGCGCGCAAACAGTCCAGGTCTGCACCGGAGTCATGAAGCACGGCTACGGCCTCGCCAAAACCCTCTGCGCCGGCCTCAACGCCTTCATGGAAAAACACAAGTTCGAGACCATCGAACAGTTCCGAGGCCACAGCCTCCAATACTTCACCACTCACGCCGATCTTGTCCGCCTCCAGGCCCAAGTCAAGGCCGCCGAAGCCGCGCAACGCTCGGGCATGGTCACCAAAGACACCCAATGGACCGGCGACAAGTTCGTCGAACAGAGCGAGAAACTGGTGGCGAACAAATGATTTTGGTCCGCAAGCCCGGAGGGCTGAAAGTTAGTAGCCGGGGGTAAGCGAGTCTGCGAGCGCCACCCCCGGACCACCGCACATGAAAAAGTCTTTTGAACCCCGAAGGGGTGCCGGAGCGAGCGGGCATCTGATCGCGTCATCCCAGATTGCGAGAAGGAGTGTGTCGGGTGAAGCGAGGTTTGATTTGGACGGCGCTATTGGAAGCGAAGGGGCAGCCCGATGGCGATTACGCCGAAACTGAGAGCGCGTATGTTCGAGGAGTGGTGATCGCACAATCGTCGGATGACGCCGCCGACCTCTGGAAGAGAGGGCTCGATAGCATGGGATTCGATCTGCTATCAGTTGACGAATCCAGAATGATCACCGAGGAGGATCAATCACATCACGAAGAGCTCCATCGCTTGCTTGTAAAGGCAAAGAGAACCCGTTTGCCTGAGTTCGGCGCGTTCAATACATGGGACAATGAAGACGAGGAGTAGACTGACTGAGGGCTTCGCTGCCGACGCCTAAGACGGAATGCTCACCAACTGATTTGGACCATTCGACCAACTCCCCCACTTTATACATCCATGTCTTTATTCATCCAAAACGCCCGAATCATCACCTCCACCGACGACTACACCGCCGACGTCTTCTGCGCGAATGAACAAATCACACGCATCGAGAAATCAATCGACCCGCGCTCCCTCCCCCCCGACACCGAACTCATCGACGCCACCAACAAACTCCTCTTCCCCGGCTTCATCGACCCGCACGTCCACATCTACCTCCCCTTCATGGGCACCTACGCCAAGGACACCTGGGACACCGCCTCCCGCGCCGCGCTCGTCGGCGGCACCACCACCCTCATCGAGATGATCTGCCCCGGCAAGTCCGACGAACCACTCGCCGCCTTCGACACCTGGCTCTCCAAAGCCCGCGGCGTCGCCTCGTGCGACTACACCTTCCACATGGGCGTCACACGCTTCGACCCCGCCGCCGAAAAACAGTTCCGCGAGATCGTCAAGCGTGGCATCACCTCCTTCAAGGTGTTCCTCGCCTACAAGGGCGCGCTCGGAGTCGACGACCGCGAACTCTTCCACGCCCTCCGCCTCGCGAAGGAACTGGGCGTCGTCGTCACCGCCCATTGCGAGAACGAAACGCTCGTCTCTGAACTCCAGGCCCAACTCCTCGCGCAAGGCAAAACCGGCCCCGAATGGCACGAACCCTCACGCCCGCCCCGCGTCGAAGCGGAAGGCGTCCATCACCTGATGACTTTCGCCGAACTCACCGGCGCGGAGGTCTACATCGTCCACACCTCCTGCGACGAAGCGGTACACGAAGCCCTCTGCGCCATCTCGCGCGGCGTCCGCGCCCACATCGAAGTCGTCCTCCCCCACCTGATCCTCGACAAGACATTCGCCGAGAAACCGGGCTTCGAAGGCGCGAAGTACGTCATGTCCCCACCGCTCCGCGACAAGCACCAGACCGATCGCATGTGGAACCACCTGCGCTCCCGCGCCGTCAGCACCGTCGCCACCGACCACGCCCCCTTCGACTTCGAGACCCAGAAGACGATGGGCAAACCGCCCGCCGGCGACTTCACCAAAATCCCCAACGGCATCCCCAGCGTCGAGAACCGCGTCGATCTCCTCTACACCCACGGCGTATGCACGGGCCGCATCGACCTGCACACATTCGTCGATTGCGCCAGCACCCGCGCCGCGCGAATTTTCGGGCTCACAAACAAGGGCGCCATCGCCGTCGGCGCGGACGCCGACCTCGTCGTCTACGACCCCAACCACCGCGGCATCATCAGCGCCAAGACCCACCACATGGCCACCGACTACTCCGCCTTCGAGGGATGGGAAATCAAGGGCCGCGCCAGCGTCGTCACCGTCCGAGGCCGGATCATGGCACGCGACGGCAAGTTCGTCGGCAAACCAGGCACTGGGAAACTTATCCAACGCTCGTGAGCATCGGTGGGACAGGCATTCGGCCTGGTCACGCCGGCGATGCAAGCACGATTCGACTCGATCGACTCGAAACACTTGCAACGTCCGTCGTTCTGCGATCGCAGAGTGTGGTCACGCAAGTTCCCATCCACACTCCTGCTCCACTTCGCCCGCAATGCCCACGCGCAGACTCCTCCTCGCCCTCCTCCCCGCCTGCTCCTCCATGCAGGACATCGACCGCCGAGTTAGCCACTATTTTTGAGCAAATCCTGACCAATAATTTGCTCGCTTGCATTCTGCTGGCGCCTGCGGTAGCCTGCACATGTCGTTCAGGATTGTGTCGCATCCGTTTCCAAAGGAGCCCAATCATGTTGACTCAAATTTCTCGTCTCGTCTCGTCTCGTCTCGTCTCGTCTCGGCGGTCCTTCTCGCCATGATCGCGGCGTTCGCGCCCAGCAATGAATGTGTCGCGGCGGGCACCCCGAATGATCTCTGGTGTCAAGTCTTGGCACCTGCGGGCTTGGACGGCACCGAGAACATCTGCCTGGACGACTGGATCCGCTTCAACTCAAAACTCTGGGTGGACCTCTTCTGGCCTACCCCATTCGACCTGGCTCAGCCGATGATCTTCGTCGATGAGCGGGTTGGTGCTTGGGCCAACACCTTCTCGACGACGGGCCGGAACTCGCAAGGCAATCACATCTGGATCGATGTCGGGGTGCCGTTGGACCTCATCAACTATCAGCAACTGCTCGCACAGGGCGCTATCAACCCTGAGCAGTACCAGCAAATCCTGAACTCGGATGCGGCCGTCGCCGATACCGTTGCCATCTTGACCGACCAGGAATATGGGTGGCAGGTTGTCATGCACGCGATGGTCGTCACCATGCGGCTGCAAACGGACGAGTACCTCAGCATGCTCGTGCCGTACGAGGAGTTTGATTTCAAGGCTGCTGCTGTTCAACTGGGCGACACCCCCCCGGCCTGCGTGGTTGATGTATGCATTTGCCCGGACGGAACCCTGCCGGATGAGACCCAAACGGCGGCCTATACGACCGCCATGTGTGCGCTCCAAAATGCCAACGCGCAGCGCTTTCGGAATATTAGGGATGCATACAACAGTTGCTGGTGGACGGAAGTCGGCCTCGGCGGCGCGGCGATCGTGGGCGGCTGCCTGGGGCTTGCGTGCCCGTCGGGAATCACCCAAGTCGGCGGCGCGATCGTGATTGGAGCTGGTGCAACGTCAATCGTCAAGGGTGTTGGCGATTGCAAGACCACACGCACAGCGGCGCTTGAGGCCATCGTGCGCCACTTTGATCTCCAGCAGCAACTTCGCTGCCTACAAGCCTGCATCGCGACGCCATGAGCCCTTCTGTTTCTGCCGCAAAGGAGCGTGCGTCAACGAACGATCCACAAGCTCCAAACGCGTGCGATTCTCGCGATGGGCGGCACTGCAACGTTGTGATGTTGCCCTGGAGGGGCGGCTATGTGTTGTCGCCTGTTTTTCCTCCGTCGCAGGTTTTGGTTTTACTGAATCTGGTGCTGGCCATGCAGGCGTTGCGCTGGGCCGAAAGCCTCTCGTGGCTGCCGGAACCCGTTGACTTCCCGGGAACTCATCCAGCGATCGAAAGTCTGGCCGACTGGCTTGTTTCCGGCGGAGTCGCGCTGTTGGCAATAGTCGCGGCCGCCGGCCTGTTCGCCGTCGTGATGTGCATCGAGCAGTCTGTTAGAAAAACACGCGGCCCTCTCCTCCGTGCCGACTGGTTCCGACGCCTGCGACACGAAGACCGCCGCTGGCTGTGCGGTGCTATCCGCATCGCCCGACGCTTTCGTCCACCCTCGCCCCCGCGTCGGTGGCCGGGACCGGGGATCATCGGCACGGGGCTACAGAGATTCGATTGGCGCCTTCCGAACCTCGTGCCCGCCGAGGGTGATTGGCTCAAACGCTCGGGCTTCCTGCATGTACTCAGTGGAAGAGATGCATTCGCCTATCTTATCTTGCTCTTCTTCGGCGTCTTTCCCATTGTGGTGACTGTGCAGGGTTGGACCAATACCCCCGACTGGCGGCCGGCGGCCATTCTCTTGATCCTGATAGCGACCTACTTCGGGACTCGCGGGCTTGTCGGCGTCGGCTTTCTTTTCCGAGGACTGTTCGATGCCCACATCGACTCCGGCGCCATCGAGTTCGCAGGCCCATGGCGCACCGATTCGTTCGAGCGCAACCAAACCATCGTCTACATGATCCGTGCCGGCCCGTTCGTGGACACCACCCTCATCCACCGTTCGGGACGCCGCGCACGCATGCTCCTGACGAATCACGGAGCAAGGAAACTCCTGACTGTCTGGGGCGATTGACTCCTCTCCGCAGTCGGGCTGGGATTCGTTCCCTCCCCCGCTACACTCGCCCCAATGCCCCCGCCCCGTCCCCTCCTCCTCGCCCTCGCCCTCCTCCCCGCCTGCTCCTCCATGCAGGACATCGACCGCCGCGTCAACCGCGCCGTCCAGCAGCGCTCCGACAACCTCGGCGGCGGCGCGCCCGCCCCAACCCTTCGCTCCACCCTCTCCTCATCCGAACCCGATCAATACAACAAACACCCACCCAGCACCAACCCCGGCCCGGACGACCTCACCTACCGCGGCGCCGACCCGAATCGCGATGTCCTCACCCGCCTCGAGTCCTATTTCGGCAGCGATCAAACCCAGGAATCCGCCCAGAGCCTCGATCTTGAAGACATCCTCCGACTCTCGCAGGACACCGCCCGCGAATACCGCACCGCGGAAGAGGACTACCTTCTCTCCGCCATCCGCCTTCTTATGGAGCAGCACCGCTGGGGGCCGCGATTCTTTGATGATCTCACCTCCTCCATCAGCGCCGACGCACAAAGCGGCGACTACTCCACCGCCCTCAACGTCATCAACGAACTCCGCGCCACCCAGCGCCTTCCCTACGGCGGGGAACTCGAAGCCAAACTCATCACCACCGCCGCCAATCAACTCACCGAGATCGTGAGCGAGCAGTACACCCAGTCCACGCAACTCGTACTCAGCGCCTCCGTCCCCCTCCTCCGCAACGCGGGCCTTGTCGCGCAGGAAGACATCATCCAGGCCGAACGCGACACCGTCTACGCCGCCCGCGATTTCGAGAACTTCCGCCGCCGATTCTTCGTCGATGTCGCCTCCGACTACTTCGCGCTCATCGCGCAGCAGGCCACCATCAAGAACCAGGCCGTGCGTCTGAAGAGCGTCGTCCTGTTCTACGAACAAACCAAGGCTCTCGTCGAGGCCGGCCGCCAGCCCCCGTTCGAGGCTCGCAACATCGAGCAGAACGTCCTCTCCAGCCGCAACGACCTCATCAACTCGCAGGAGTCCTACATCCTCAGCCTCGACCGGTTCAAGGTCCGCCTCGGCATCCCCGTCGAAACCCAGGTGACGCTCCTCCCCATGTCCCTCGACTTCCAGGACCCGGACATCTCCGTCACGGACGCCGCCGAGACCGCCCTCATGTACCGCCTCGACTTCCAGAACGAGCGCGACCGCGTGGACGACGCCAAACGACAGATCGAAGTCTCACGCAACCGCCTCCTCCCCGACCTCAACCTCGCCGCCAGCGCCACACTCAACACCGACGAAAACAAGCCCGAGTCCGGCCTCGCATTCAAGAACGACCAGACCGACTACCTCGGCTCCATCACCTTCGGCCTCCCCCTCGACCGCGAGATCGAACGCCTCGAACTCCGACAATCACTCATCCAACTCGAACGACAGATTCGTCAGGCCGACCAGTTCCGCGATACGCTGATCCTCGAAGCGCGACAGTCCGTCCGCGAGATCGACCGTGCACGCTTCTCCGTGCGCCTCCAGGAGCAGACCGTCAAGATCAACGAACTCCGTCTGGAGGAAATCCAGATTAAGCGGGCCACGGTCGCCCCCCAGAGCCGCCTCGACGCCGAGAACGAACTCCTCCAGGCACGCAACGCCCTCGACGCCGCCATCCGCGACCTCCGCATCGCCATCATCGAATACCTCGTCCGCACCGGCCAACTCCGCGTCGGCGAAGAGGGCCGCTTCCGCCCCCTCCGAGGCATGGACCTGAAGATGGACGCGATCGAGGAAGCGGCGACGACCCCGCCCGACCCCGCGCCGCCGCCGTGATGATGTGACGCTGATCCGCCGTCAGTTCATGGGTTGTGATCGGCGGTCCTTCAAGTGTTCCGTCGAAGTGGCATCGACTTCAGACGGCACGGGCCGCATCAAATGGCGGGGATTCATCGGTCCCCACGGCGCGCAACACATCCCGCGACAGGCGGCGGGTCAATCGAGCGGGTGATGGGGTGATGGTCGATCGCGGCCTCCCGCTCGTCCGCTCATTTCGTCGCTCCATCGCCTCGACGCCTTATCATCGGCCACATGGAAACGAGCGACGCACCTCTCATGCTCTCGGTCAGCGGCTGCCGCGGCATCGTCGGCGCGAGCCTGACGCCCGATGTTGTGTGCCGATTTGTCGGCGCGATGGTGTCGTGGGTCGCCGCGGCGACCGAAGAGCAGCGCGTCGATCGGCCGACGGTGGTGCTTGGCTGCGACGGGCGGCGCGGCGGGGACATGCTGCGCCGGCTCGCGGGGGCCGCGCTCGCTGCCGCGGGATGTCGCGTGATCGACCTCGGCACCGCGATGACGCCGACGGTGGGCGTGATGGTGGTGCATCACCGCGCGCACGCCGGGCTGACGCTCACCGCGAGCCACAACCCGGCCGAGTGGAACGGGATGAAGATCATCACCGCCGAGGGAGCCGCGCCCGACTCGGCGACGGCGGCGCGGATCATCGGGCGATTCAATGCCGGGAAACACGGCTTTGTTCCGCCGTCTTGCTTCGGTACGATCGAGAGCGACGCGGCCGCGGCACGCGTTCATGTTGAGCGAGTGCTCTCCGCCCTCGTTGCCGTTGCGGATGTCAACCAGATCAAAGCGCGCCGGTTCCGCGTCGTGGTGGATTCCGTGAACGCCAGCGGTGCGGAGGGCGCTCGCCTTCTCTGCGACGCGCTCGGCTGCGAACTCATCCACATGCACGCCGAGACGACCGGCGATTTCCCGCACACGCCCGAGCCGACGAAAGAGAACCTCGCCGCGTTCGGCGCTGACGTTGCGCGGCATCGCGGCGACGCCGGCTTCGCACAGGACCCCGACGCGGATCGGCTCGCCGTACTCGATGAGGCCGGGCGCTACATCGGCGAGGAGTACACGCTTGTTCTCGCGGCGATGGCGCTCCTCGGTTCCAACCGAGCCCGACGCGCAAGCGAGGAGCCTGCCCCGACTCTCGTCGCCAACCTCTCCACCAGCCGCATGATCGACGACGTGGCCGCCCGACTCGGCGCGACCGTGCGCCGCGCAGCGGTCGGCGAAGCCAACGTTGTTTCGATGATGAAGCAGACCGGTTCACCGCTCGGCGGCGAAGGCAACGGCGGCGTCATCTGGCCCGCCGTCACGCTCATCCGCGACAGCCTCAGCGCGATGGCGCTGACGCTCGCGCTCATGGCACGCGAGGCACGGCCGTTGAGCGCGATCATCGCGGAGGTTCCCGCGTACGCGATCGAAAAGCGGAAGATCGAACTTCGCCCCGGTCTGGCCGAGCGAGCGCTCATGGCCGCGGAGACAATGTTCACGGGTTCGGGAGTTCGCATCGACAAGCAGGACGGCGTCCGCCTCGACTTCCCCGCCCCGAGCGGCAAGGGCGCGGCATGGCTCCACGTCCGCGCCAGCAACACCGAGCCGATCCTCCGCCTCATCGCCGAAGCGCCGACGGCGGAAGAAGCGACGCATATCCTCGACCGCGCACAGAGCCTCATGCATTCCGCGTAGGAATGCGAGGTTGCTCTGGAACCCCGAAGGGAGCGGGGTCGCTCGGCCCCAGCCGCGCACACGCCGCCGACCTACACTCCGTCTCGGATGCTGGCAAAGAAGAGCAAAGTCCTGGTCGCAATGTCCGGCGGCGTCGATTCGTCCGTCGCCGCGGCGCTGCTCGTGCGCGCGGGGTACGAGGTGGTGGGCTGCTTCATGCGGCTGGGCTCGCCGGGCGAGGCGCTCGACGAGTTGCAGCGATTCGATCCGGACGGGGCCGCCTGCGATCCGACGAAACTGAAGATCGGCCACCAGGGGTGCTGCTCGATCAACGACGCGGCGGACGCGCGGCTGGTCGCGGCTCACCTGAATGTTCCGTTCTACGTCTGTAACTTCAAGAAGGACTTCGGCCGGATCATCGACTACTTCGTGGACGAGTACGTCGCGGGGCGGACGCCCAACCCGTGCGTGCGCTGCAACGACTGGCTGAAGTTCGGCAAGTTGCACGAGTACGCCAAGCAGATCGACGCCGACTTCATCGCCAGCGGGCACTACGCCAGGATCAGCCACGCGGACGAGCCCTTTGCGCAAGCAAAGGGACCACGCCTCAACGAGCCCTTTGCGCAAGCAAAGGGGCCCCGCCTCAACGAGCCACGCGCGCAAGCAAGTGGTCCCCGCTTGTTGAGAGGCATCGACCACTCCAAGGACCAGTCGTATGTTCTTTTCGGCGCACCGAGAGAACGATTGGCCGAGATGCTGCTGCCGATCGGTTCGTTCCAGAAAACCGAAGTGCGCGCCATGGCGAAGGAACTCGGCCTGCCCGTGTTCGACAAGCCGGATTCGCAGGAGATCTGCTTCGTGCCCGACAACGACTACGCGGGCTTGGTCGAGCGGCGTCGGCCTGGGGCGATGCGCGAAGGCACGATTGTTGACACCGCGGGCCATGTCGTCGGCGCGCACGACGGGCAGCACCGGTTCACCATCGGCCAGCGGCGGGGCCTTTCGGTTTCGCTGGGCTATCCGGTGTACGTCGTGGGGAAAGACCCGGCGACAAACACGGTCACGGTCGGTGAAAAGGCCGCGCTCGAATGCGGCGCGTGCATGGTCGGCGAAGCGAACTGGCTCGCCCAGCCGCCGACGCTCGGCGAGTGGCGACGGGTGCTGGCGAAGGTCCGCTACGGGGCGGAGCCGGTGCCGGCGGAGGTGCGCGTCGGCTCGGATGTGGAGCATGACACGCACTCCGGCCGTCACGGGACGTTTGAGGTGCGGTTCGACCAGCCGCAGCACGCGGTGACTCCCGGGCAGGCGCTCGTGTGCTACGACGCGGAGGAGCCGGCGTGGCTGATCGCGGGCGGGTGGATTCTCAAGACCTGAATCATTCACCACGGAGACACGGAGACTCGGAGAAGACCAAGTCATTGAACACAGAGGAAGACAGAGGAAAACGGAGTAAGGACAAAGACAAAAAAAACTTGGAATAGGGCGGGAGACCGGCTCGGACAAATCCCATTCTTGTTCTTTCTCTGTCTTCCTTTGTTTTCCTCTGTGTTCAATTCTTCTCCGCGTTCTCCGTGCCTCCGTGATGAAGTGTCTTCAGTGGCCGATGTTGATGAAGACGATCTTTTCGCGGGGGACGATGAGGGTGCCGTCGGTGCCGAGGTCGCGTTTGCGGAGGAGGGCCCACTTGTCGAAGAGGGTGACCTCGTCCACGTTTTTGATGGGGCCTGTCCACGCGGCGGCGTTGTTGGGTCCGGTCGCGGGGTCGAGGATGAGTTCGACGGTGAGGTTGCCGTGGATGGTGTAGAGGCCGAGGTCGGTGATTCCGCCGCCTCGCTCCGCGCCGATCGCCGGTTCGGGGCGGAGCGTCCACACCGCGAGGATGCCGAAGGTAGACGCCGCGACCGCGACCGCCATGCCCCGTCCGCTCGAAGAAACCATGATGTCCTCCATTTGATTGAGTGTTTGCGTTCCGGGGGGTTTACCGGGCCGGGTCAGCGCGGTGGCGGATTTTTTGTAACGCCGAGTTGTTCAAGGATGAACGCGAAGATGAAGGCTTCTTCCTCGATGGCTTCGTAGCGTCCCGAGGCTCCGCCGTGGCCGGCTTCCATGTTGGTTTTAAGAAGGAGCGTGTTGGTATCCGTTTTCAATGCGCGGAGGCGCGCGACCCATTTCGCGGGTTCCCAATAGCCGACGCGCGGGTCGTTCAGCCCCGCGAGGACGAGCATGTTGGGGTACGCCTTCGCTTCGACGTTGTCGTAGGGCGAGTACGAGCGCATGTAGGCGTAGTCGCCCGCGTCGTTCGGGTTGCCCCATTGCTCGTACTCGGTGACGGTGAGCGGGATCGTGGGGTCGAGCATGGTGTTGATGACATCGACGAAAGGGACATCGGCGACAGCCGCGCCGAAGAGGTCTGGCCGCATGTTGATGACCGCGCCCATGAGCAGGCCGCCGGCGCTGCCGCCTCGGATGGCGAGCCGGTTCGGGGCGACGTACTTCTCGCGGATAAGGAACTCGGCGCACGAGATGAAGTCGGTGAAGGTGTTGATCTTGTGGCGGAGCCGGCCGTCCTCGTACCAGGATCGGCCCATGTCGGAGCCGCCGCGGACGTGGGCGATGGCGTAGACCATGCCCGCATCGACGAGCGGCAGGACCTGGCTGTTGAATCCGGGGTCGTAGGAAAAGCCGTAGGAGCCGTAGCCGATCTGCAGCCCGGCGGAGGAGCCGTCGCGGGCGAAGCCCTTCTTGTGCAGGATGGTGATGGGCACTTGCTTGCCGTCGGGGGCCGGAGCGAGTCGGCGCTCGACCTCGTAGTTCGCGGCGTCGAAGTTCGGCACGGGCTGCCGCTTGACGAGCGTGCGCTCGCGTGTCTCCATGTCGTAGTCGAAGACGGTTGCGGGAGCGACGGGCGATTCGTACTCGAAGCGGAGCGTGCGCGAATCGAACTCTTCGTTGTCGCCTGAGTCGAGCGTGTACGCGGCGTCGGGGAAGGTCAGTTCCTGCTCCGGCTCGTTCTTGTAGCCTCGGACGCGGATCTTTTGCTGGCCGCGGTCGCGCTCGTAGACGACGAGGTGGCGTGCGAAGCAGTCGATCCCCTCGATGGTGACATCTTCGCGGCCGGGGATGATTGTGCGCCACGTCGGCTCGCCGGAAGTCTCGAACGGCGATTCGACGAGGCGGAAGTTCACCGCGCCGTCGTTGGTGATGATGTAGAAGCGATCCGGCCCCGTTTCGACGGTGTATTCGATGTTGGGGCGGCGCTCCGCGATCAGGCGGAGCGGGGTGGTTGGCTGATGGGCGTCGAGCGACCAGCACTCGTTGGCCGCCTGGCTTTCCAGGTCCATCAGGATGAACCGGCCACAGCGGCTGCGGGAAACGCTGAGGTTGAACCGCTCGTCCTTTTCCTCGTAAACAAGCGTGTCGCTCGGCGGATCGGTGCCGAGGGTGTGCCGTCGGAGTTGATACGGGCGCATCGCGGCGTCCGGGGTCACATAGAAGAACATGGCGCCGTCGGCCGACCATGCGCCCGAGTAGTAGGTGCCTTCGATGGTGTCGCGCAGGACTTTGCCCGTTGAAAGGTCTTTGAAGCGAAGGGTGTATTTCTCGCTGCCGTTGGTGTCGGTGGAATAGGCGAGCGTGCGGCCGTCGTCGCTGATTTCAACGACACCCAACGCGAAGTACTCTTGTTTTGCGCCGAGTGCATTGCCGTCGAGGAAGACCTCTTCGGGGGCGGCGAGCGTACTCTTCTTCCGGCAGTACACGGCGTAGGGCTTGCCTTTTTCGGTGCGTGCGTAGTACCAGTAGCCACTCTTGCGGTAGGGAGCCGAGGTGTCGTCCTCCTGCACGCGTGAGAGGATCTCGTTGTAGAGACGTTTCTGGAGCGCTTTGGTCGGCGACATGACCGATTCGGTGTAGGCGTTCTCTGCTTTGAGGTACGCGATGGTGCGCGGGTCGTCGCGGTCTTTGAGCCAGGCGTAGTGGTCGGTGAAGCGTTCGCCGTGGATGTCGCGGACGACCGGGGCTTGCGGGGCGACGGGCGGTGCAAGAGTGTTTGACGTTGTGCGCTCGGCGGAGACGCACGAGGCGAGGAGCGAAAGAGCAAGTGCGGCACCGACGAAATAAAGAATGCGCGAGTAAACACGACGGCTGAGCATGAGAGCGGCTCCAAGTGATTCACCGCAGCATACGGGGTGCCCCGGTCTTGGCCTTCCGAGGCCAAGGGGCCGGGCGGACGCAAAGCGTCCCGGCCTCGCCGCGGCGAGACCGGGGCATCCCTCCGGTTGATCGAATCACTCCAACGAATCTCTGAGGCGTCCGTCGGTTCGCTCCAGCCGCCCGATCGCCTCGTCTTGCGAGCAGCCAAGTTGCTGCATCACGATCGCGGCCTTGCACGAGCCGCCGGCACGGTCAAGGAGCGAGAAGGCTTCGTCGCGGGTGATGCCGGTGAGGGTGCGGATGATGCGTGCGGCGCGGTCGCGGAGTTTGTCGTTGGTGGCGCGGAGGTCCACCATGAGGTTTTCGTGGACCTTGCCGAGTTGGACCATGAGGGTGGTGGTGATGGTGTTGAGGACGAGTTTGGTGGCGGTGCCCGCTTTCATTCGTGTGGAGCCGGTGACGATCTCGGGGCCGGTGTCGATGATGATGTGATGGTCGACGAATGGAGGCGTGGGGACGCGGGAGCAGGTGAGGTAGCCGGTGAGGGCGCCGCGCTTGGCGCAGATGTCGAGCGCGCCGAGGACGTATGGGGTGGTGCCGCCGGCGGCGATTCCGAGGACGGTGTCGCGCTCGTTGATGTTGAGGCGTTCGATCTCGGGGCGCGCGCCGTCGGGGTCGTCTTCTTTTCCTTCGGAGGAGAGGCGGAGGGCGGAGTCGCCTCCTGCGATGACGCCGACGATCATGCCTGGCGGGGATTGGAAGGTGGGGGGGCACTCGGAGGCGTCGAGGACGCCCAGGCGGCCGGAGGTGCCGGCACCAAAGTAGATGAGGCGGGCCTTTCCTTCGGAGCCGCGACCGTGAGGGAGCGTTGCTTCCGCTTTCATTCGCCGCAGGATCGCATCGATGAAAATTGAGATTGTTGGCGCTGCCGCCGCCACCGCCGCGGCGACAGTTGAATCCTCATCGTTGATGAGGCGGACGCATTCGGCGACGGTGAGTTGATCGAGGCGAATCGAGCGGGGATTTTGCTGCTCGGTGTCGATGTGGCCGCGATCGTTCGGAGGGTTCACCACGGAGACACAGAGTACACGGAGAAAAGTCTTTCTATCGAGTCTCGCTCCGCGTCCTCCGCGCCTCCGCGGTGAATGTCCCTTTCAAGCATTCCACTTCGTCTGCGGGCGGCCCACGTATTCCGCGATCGGCCGGATCAGGCGGTTGTTGGCGTGCTGCTCCATCACATGTGCGGCCCACCCCGTGATGCGCGAAGCGACGAAGATGGGGGTGTATTGCGGGACGGGGATGCCCATGGTGAAGTAGGTCAGGCCGCAGGGGAAATCGACGTTGGGGTGGATCTGTTTTTTGTCGAGCATGATTTTCTGGACTTGTTCACCGAGTCTGAACCATGCGAGGGCGGAGTGGCCGCCGGGGTTGCTCGGGTCTTTCTCGGCGATGGCGCGTCCCAGTTTGTGGAGGATGGGGGCGCGGTGGTCGCCGTTTTTATAGACGCGGTGGCCGAAGCCCATGAGTTTGCGTTTGTCGGCGAAGGCCTTGTCCATCCACTGGTCGACCTTGGCGGTGCCGATGCCCGCTTCGCCGATGTCGTGCATGATTTCCTTGAGCATCTCCATGGCCATCTCGTTGGCCCCGCCGTGGAGCGGGCCTTTCAGGGCGGCGATGGCGCCGGTGACCGCGCCGTGGAGGTCGCTGAGAGTGCCGGCGATGGTGCGGGCGGTGAAGGTGCTGGCGTTGAAATCGTGCTCGGCGTAGAGGATGAGCGACACATCGAGCACATGCGCTTGATCGGCGGTGGGCTTCTTGCCGGTCATCATCCAGAGGAGATTCGCGGCGTGGTCGAGCGAGGGGTCGGGGTTGACGAGGTCGCGCCCGTCGATCACGTTTTGCATATGGCCGATGACGGTGGCGATCTTGGCGAGGAGTCGCTTCGACTTGCGGAGGTTCGCGGCTGGGGAGTTGTCCTGGCAATCGGGGTCGAGGTGGGCGAGCAGGCTGACCGCCGAGCGGAGCGTGTCCATCGGGACGGTGTTCGGGAGTTTCGCGGTTTTGCGGAGGGTGTCGATGACGAGTTCGGGCAGGGCGCGTTCGGCGATGATCTCGGCCTTGAATGCGGCGAGTTCGGCGGGCGTGGGCTTGTGGCCCACGAGGAGGACGTGGGCGACTTCCTCAAACGTTGCGTTCTGCGCGAGGTCGTGGATCTCGTAGCCGCGATAGAGGAGTTGGCCTTGGGTGACGGCTCCGACGGCGGTCTGGCCGGCGATGATTCCTTCCAGGCCGGCGGGTTTCGGTGCGTTCGTGGCGGAAGCGGCGGGCTTGATCGGGGCGGCGGGGGCGGCGGCATTCATTGGGCGGGAACTCCGAAGTTCCGCCTTTTGCAGGCGGAGATGTGCTGTTCATTCAGCCCTTGCGGGGGGCCGAGATAGGAGATACTAAGGCGCTCCGGCGTCGGGGGCGAATGTTCTCGTGGCACGGTCGCCGCGGCGACCGTGAGGCACGCCGACACGGGCTGGTCTCTGCGGCGATTCTTCGAGAAAGCCCGTGGCACATCAGGCGAAGATTCGCAGAAGACTGGCTGCGGTCAGCCGATAAATGTTGATCTGAATGACTGGAAAGTCGTTGCTTGTGCATGGTTTTCGGGTTAGGCTTTCGTGAAGCGCGGTTCGCAGGGGCGGGCCTTGCTTTGGGAGAAGTGATGCAGCGCCGAGCGCGGCTTCATCGTGGTGCGAGGGCTCAGGCCGCCGCGGGTGCGCGGCGTGGCTTTACGTTGATTGAAGTGTTGGTGTCGCTCTCCGTGGTGGCGGTGCTGATGTCGTTGCTTTTGCCGGCGCTTGGGAAGGGGATGGCGCGGGCGCGGGCGTTCCGGTGTCAGATGAACCTGCGGAGTGTCGCGTTTGATTTTGTGCTCTTCGCGGACCCACAGACGCGCGGGGCGCACGGGGAGGACGAGGCGCTCTACGGGAGGAACCGGTTCTCACTCGAGAC
Source organism: uncultured Phycisphaerae bacterium (assembly GCA_947085435.1). Classification (GTDB taxonomy): domain Bacteria; phylum Planctomycetota; class Phycisphaerae; order Phycisphaerales; family UBA1924; genus JAEUIV01. Next base: position 86,573 of record CAMTWL010000020.1, on the reverse strand, counting down.
ATTTATCGAGAGCGAGTACCGGATCGATGAGTTCTGGCCCAAGGAAGAGCCGCGGCAGATTGTGACGCGCACCTCGGAATCGGAACAGGATTCGATGCGGTGCCCGAGTGTGAAGGGCGACGTGCAGGCGCGGCGTGCGACGCCTTGCCGGGCGGGAGCGATCACGCCCACGCAGAATGTTTCGTTCGGGTTCAACTCTCGGTTGTTCCGTGTGGAGTCGTTGGATAGTCGTGGGCGGGCGCGGGTGAACGAGGTCACGCTGATGCCCGACATTCTGACTCACGGGATGGTGCCGCTGGCGTGGGATATCGACGGGGTGGCGGCGTCGGCGACGGGGAGCATCCCGCATTTTTCGGCGCCGGCGCTCGACAGCCGGGGGCCGTACCGGGGGAATCGCCTGTGGTGGCCTGGGCTGAGGCACGGCGGGGCCGGGCAGTTTGCGTTGATCGATGGGAGCGTTCATTCCACAGCGGACCCGCTCGGGCAGAAGTCGTGGCGGTGGGCGTACCAGCCGCACCCGTAAGATTCCCCCGGGATGTCTCTCCAAACCAAGTTTGCGGTGCTGGTGACGCTGCTGGCGGCGGTGACGGCGTTGATTCTGGCGGCGGCGCTGTCGTTCGGGGTGTTTCTCGAGCGCGAGTTGGTGAAGCCGTTCGAGCGGGTGACGTCGTCGCTCCAGGGTTTGGAGGAACTGAAGGAAAAGTCCGGGGAACTGACGGCGTTGCTGCCGGGGCCTGGGCGCGACGAGCCGGGGGCGGAGTTTTTTCGATCGTCCCAAGAGGGTGCGGTCCCGCCCCCGGATGCGGGGCTGCGCGAGCGGTATGCGGCGGCGTCCGGGGAAGTTTCATTGGCGTTGCAGCGCCTGGAGATCGAGCCCGCCTGGCGTGCCAGCGTCGGCGCGGGCACGGCCGAGGCGCTGGTGAATCAGGTGGCGGAGGCGAGGCGTTCGGCTGAGACTTGGTTCGAGAGCGGCGAGGCGCAGGCCGGCAGGATCGCGGGCGATGAGCACTACCGGGTCCACGAGTTGATCGAAGCGATCGAACGGCGGCTGATCGGCGACGCACCGACCGCGCTGGCGTACGGGGCGGACCTGAGACAGATTCACTCGACGATGACGTATTCGGGGATCGCGGCCGCGGTGCTGTTCGGGGTGCTGTGCGTGATGCTGTTCCGGCGCTGGGTGATCCGGCCGGTGCGGGCGCTGCACGACGCCGCGGTGCGGATCGGGAAGGGCGATTTCGCGCACCGGGTTGAGGCGCGCACCGAAGATGAGTTGGGGGTTCTCAGCCGCGAAGTGAACCGCATGGCGGGGCTGATCGGGTCGATGCAGGCGGAGGCGGTGGAGAAGGAACGGCTGGTGGCCACCGGCGAGATGGTGCGTCGCCTGGCCCACAACATCCGCAACCCGCTCTCGGCGATCCGGGGGCTTGCGGAGTTGTCGCGGCGGCGTGTGACCGGGGACGAGGCGGTGCGGAGCAATCAGACCGAGATCATTGAGTCCGTCGACCGATTCAATACCTGGCTGACCGACCTGCTGAGCGTGACGGCGCCGAAGGGGATCGTGCCGGAAGAGGTGGTGGTCGAGCCTTGGCTGAAAGGGCTGGTGGAGTCGCATCGACCGCTGGCGCGGATGCGCGGGGTTGAGATGGTGACGACGGTCGTCGGGCTGAGCCGGGCGCGGTTTGATCCGAGGCACCTGGAGCAGGCGATCGTGGCGATGCTTTCGAACGCGCTTCAGGTATCTCCCGGCGGGACGAGGGTGCGCGTCGAGGCGACGGGCGACGGCGAATGGTGGACCATCGCGATATCGGACCAGGGGCCTGGGGTGCCGCCCGATCTGGTTGAGAAAATTTTCAGGCCGTACTTCACCACCAAGCGCGACGGGACTGGCATCGGTCTTGCAATCTCCCGAGAGGTTGTAAAGGGCCACGGCGGTGAGATTGTGGTTGATTCGGCCCCCGGAGGCGGTTCGATCTTTCGAGTTCGGCTGCCGATAGGGATTGTTCAGCCAAACAAGGCGGCTGATTCAAGCCATATGGTTGATACCAGCCCGGAGAGCGAACGCAAATGGGATCCATCCTCATCATCGAAGACGAACCCGGACTGAGGTCATCTCTCAAACAAAGCCTCGATCTCGACGGCCACCGCGCTGACACCGCGGACTGCCTGCGATCCGCTTACGACTCGCTCTCGAAGAACGAGTACGACGCGATCATCACCGACCTGAACCTCGTCGGCGAGTCGGGGATGGACCTGATCCGCAAGGTGCGCGGCGACGGGTACGAGGGGCTGATCATCGTCATCACGGCGTACGGAACGGTCGAGGCCGCCGTCGAAGCGGTGCGCTGCGGCGCGGATGAGTTCATCCAGAAACCGATCCGGCTCGAAGAGTTAGCGGTGGTCGTGGCGCGCGGGTTGGAGCATCGCAGGCTCCGCGGGCAACTGGCGTTGCAGGAGCGGCTGAACCGCGTCGCAACCGGCACCAGCGAAGCGCTCGGATCGAGCGAGCCTTGGAAACGGACGTTGTCGCTGGCGTCGAGGTATTCGGCGCTGAAGATCCCCGAGATCGGAAAGACGGGCGAGTTGCCGACGATCCTGCTGCTCGGCGAGACGGGCAGCGGAAAGGGTGTGCTGGCGCGGTACATCCACGACTGCGATGCGAAGACCGGCGGGGTCGAGAATCCATTTGTCCATGTGAACTGCGCGGCGCTGCCGGCGAGCCTGATCGAATCGGAGTTGTTCGGGCACGAGAAGGGTGCGTTCACGGACGCTCGCGCGGCCCGGGCAGGCTTGTTCGAGTTGGCCGACGGCGGGACGATCTTCCTGGACGAGATCGGCGAGTTGCCGATCGAGATGCAGGCCAAACTGTTGCTGGTTGTGGAGCGCGGCGTCTTCCGGCGCATCGGCGGGACCAAGGAGCGGAGGGTTCGCTCGCGCATCATCGCGGCGACGAATCAGGACCTCGAGGAACGCTCGAAGGCCGGGACATTCCGGGCCGATCTGCTGTTCAGACTGAACGCGTTGACGATCCGGATCCCGCCGCTGCGCGAACGGGGCGATGATGCGATCGCGATTGCCGAGGCGACGCTCGGGCGCTCCGCGGCTCAGACAGGTTCCGACAGCCTGCGTTTTTCGCACGAAGCAATCGAGGCCATTCGGTCGTATTCGTGGCCTGGAAACGTGCGGGAACTGGTCAACTCGGTTCGGCGAGCGGGGATTTTGTGCGACGGGGATGAGATCGGCCCCGAGCACCTCGGGCTTGAAGGCGGGACGGCCAGCGTGACGGACGCGGCCCTCTCGGAGCCATCGGTTGCGAGCAGCGTGGGGATGATCGACTTCAGCCGAGGGCCGGTGACCTTCGAGAGCATCGAGCGGCAACTCATCATCGAGGCGGTGCGGCACGCGAGGGGCAATGTTTCGCTCGCCGCGAAACTGATCGGCCTGAATCGCGGAGCGCTCCGGTATCGCATCGAACGCCTGGGGCTTGAGTCGCACATCCGAGAGACGATCCACCGATGATGCGGCCGGCGTTTCAGTTTGTTCTTGCGGCGGCGATCTGGGCGTCCGCTTTCGCGCGTCCCGCGTTGGCACGCCAAGGGTCAACAAACATCATCGACGACTATCCGGGGGATGCGGTCATCCGGCGAACCGACGCCGGTGCGAATGGAAGCATCAAGCCCGGCACGAAGCCCCCCGATGTCGTACTGATGGAGACGCGTGGATGGTCGGGCGCGCCGATGGATGTGGTCGAGGTGCGGGTGAAGTTCGAGGGGCTGGTGAACCCGCCGGGGCCGCTCGGGCTTGGCGCGCTCCAGTTCGATCCCTTCGCTTTCGGCGACAACCCGGTCTACGGGTTCATGGAGATCGACATCGACCGCGACCGGAACACCGGCGGGGAACTGGGCGACGGGGCGAAGTTTCGGTACCTGGCCAATCTTGCGAGATTCGGCGAGGTGCCGGAGGGATCGCTCTCCGAAAGAGCGGCGAAAGACGGCACCAACCTGGACTCCAACTTCAACTCGTCGCCGCAGTTCGAGCGGAGCGGCGCGGACTTCGCCCTGGTGCTCTGCGGCTGCTTCGATGTCACCGTGACCAACACGTTCGGCGACTACGACGGTCAGTTCAGCGCGGGCGACACATGGATCGTCTCGGGGCGTTTTTTTCAGCGGGCAGGCGGGTACGAGGAGGCCAGCGCCGCGTACGGGGGGACGTTCTTCGGCTTGTACGACCCCATTACCACTCTCCAGTTCTCGCACAGCATCTACTCCGACCAGACCACACTGACGCTCAAGTTCCCGATGACGATGCTGGGCGCGGCCATCCTCTCGGGGCAGCCGATCGAAGCGCCGGACCTCGACGTGAGCAATCATGTGAGCATCTTCGAGGCGCTGGATGACGTGATCGCGGGCGCGGAGGGCGGACTTTCCGGGCCGACCGCGACTCTTGCGAACAGGTGGGCGGGACAACTTGCATCCGAGTTCCTCAGCCCGCAGGATTGGGGCCTCACCGGGCTCTTCGGAACCTCATATCAATGGCCCGAGCCTGACGGGGCTCTCTATGTGTGGACCGACGCGGCTGGCGATCACGGCTTTGGCGACTTCGATGGAAGCAGCGTCGTCAATGGGATCGACCTCGCAATCTTCGACCTGACGTTGCTGTCGCGCGACGGCGGGCCGCAGGATATGGATGGGATTGCCAACGGCATGGTCCGCATCCCCAACTTCGGGCCGGGATTCAGCGTCTACGATCTGAACGGTGACGGCGTCATCGGGCCGCCGGATCGGAACGAACTGGTACCGCCGATTCTGTTCGGTGATGCAAACCACGATTGCATCGTGAACTTCGCGGACATCACGAGCGTGCTGACGCATTGGGGATCGTCGTACGCCACGACCGGGCCGGGCGATGCAAACCGCAATGGCCAGGTGAACTTCGCGGACATCACCTCGGTGCTGACGTCGTTCGGGTTGACGTGCCCTTGAGTCGCCGCGGCGTCGGTTATTTCTTCGGCCCCGCCGCCGCGGTCTCCTGCTGCTGGAGCAGTTCGAGGACTTGCTCGGCGTTCGAGGCGGCGTAAATCTTGTTGCGGAAGTCCTCGGTGGCCATGAGGCGGCTGACCTTGGCGAGAGCCTGGATGTGGTCGTTGGTTTTGTCGATCGGGCTTGCGAGGAGGACGATGAGGCGGACGGGTTTGCCGTCGATCGAGTTGAAGTCGATGGGCTGGGCTGGTTTTCCGACGGCCATGCAGAGGCTTTGGATCCCGGTGGCCTTGCCGTGCGGGATGGCGAGGGCGTGGCCGATGCCGGTGGTGCGTGTGGATTCGCGTGCCCAGACGGCGGCCTTGAGCCCCGGCGCGTCGCTGATTTTGGATGCGGCGGCGAGCATGTCAACCAGTTCGTCGATCGCGCCCTTCTTGTCGGTCGCTTCGAGGGGAACTTTGACGCAGGCCGGGTTCAGGATCTCGCTCAGGTTCATTCAACGTACTTTCGCGGTGAGGCCGGAGGCGCTCCGAGTTTGAGCGGGATGAACATGGTATCAGGCGGCGATTGCGGCTCCAAGGCTCGAGTGTGGCACGGTCGCCGCGGCGACCGTGCGGCGAGCGGACACGGGCTGGTCTCCGCGGCGACTCTTCGAGAAAGCCCGTGCCACCAGCGGACACGGGCTGGTCTCCGCGGCGACTCTTCGAGAAAGCCCGTGCCACTATCGGAGCAGGGCGGCGTAGGAGCCGTCGCTGTAGCGTTCGGGGGCTTCGCCTGGGAGTCCTTCGGGCGTGCGGTCGTGCTCGCGTTCGGGCTTCAGGCCGTGCCATCGGCTGGTCCACTCGATCTGTTCCTGATTCTCGGCGGGGTCGAGGCTGCAGGTGGAATAGAGGATGTGGCAGCCTTTGCCCGGCAGGCGCATCGAATCGGCGATGATCTGGCGCTGCGTGGCCGCGAGGCTCTCGATGTGCTTGCGGTCGAAGCGGTAGCGTGCTTCGACTCGGCGGGCGAGGACGCCTGTATTCGAGCATGGCACGTCGAGCAGGATCAGGTCGGCTTTGCCGGCGTAGTCGGCGAGGGATTGATACGGCACGACGGTGACGCGATCGGGATCAACCGATTTCTGGAGGGCTTTGACGCGGATGAGATCAACGTCGGCGGCGATGACCTTTGCGTTCGGGAAGGTGGCGCAGAGTTGGCGGGTCTTGGTGCCCATGCCGGCGCAGGCATCGACGATCAGGGAAGGTTTCAGGTCGCTCGCCGTCGTGACGGCGAGCGAGGAACCCGGGTCTTGTGCCCAGATGTCGCGTCGCACTTTGAGGAGCGTGGAGAGGTCTTCGTGCGATCCGGTCCAGACGTGATGGCCTGGGGTGTTGTGCGCGAGGCAATCCGTGGGCAGCGCCGAGGTGGCGTGGGCGGTGTTGAGGATCGTGGGGGGGCTTACGAGGCCGTGGAGCGCGAGGCGGCGTGCTTCGCGGAGCGAGCGGTGCTTCGACCATGACCTGAGGAGTTCGATCGGCGTGCTGGTGGCGACGGCGAGGCGCGAGATCGGGTCGGTGGGGAGCACATGAGTGGAGAGGACGAGGGCGGTGCCGTCGGGCATCGGGAGTTCGTCGCGGCCGTCGCTGTAGGTTGGGCGGCGTTCCTTGCCCGTTTCGGGGATGAGGGCCGCCATTTCGCGCAGCACGGCGTTGACGAGTTTGGAGGCACCGAGCGTGCCGGTGCGTTTGATCCACTCGACGGAGGTATCGACGGCGGAATGAACGGGGACTTTGTCGAGGAGGAGGATTTGTGCGGCACCGGCGAGGAGGGCGGCCATGGGCTTCGGCGGCGGGGGCTCTTCGGGGCGTTTGAGGTTTCTCTCGATGAGATACGACAGAGTGAGCCATCGGCGGATGATGACTTCATAAAGCGCGTTGGCGAAGGCGGCGTCGCGCTCATTGAGGCGGGAGAGGTCGAGGGCGTTGAGGGAAAAGTCGGGGTAGTTGTTGATCTGCCTGGCGATGGCCGACATGACGGCGTTGCGTGCGGCGTCGCCCTCTTGCGGTGGTGGGCTGAAGCGGTCGCGGCCGCGTGGCATTGGGGCGGGGGGTCGGCGCGGGCCGCTGTTCCGTGTGCCGGGCGGGGCGGCACCTTGGCGCTTGAATGGTTTGCGGGGTTCGTTCACTGGTGGAGTGTAGTGGCGTGCATCGAATCATGCCTCCGATGCGGAATATTCACCACGGAGAAGACTCATACATTGAACACAGAGGAGAACAAAGGAAAACGGAGTAGAGAACAAGGCAGAGCGAGCATGGGATCGTTCGGCGTATCGGCTGTTCAAATCCAGATCAATGCCTTTCTCTGTTTTCCTTTGTTTTCCTCTGTGTTCAATGTATTCGTCTTCTCCGTGTCTCCGTGTCTCCGTGTCTCGGTGGCGAACACTCCCGCTCAGTCGTGGCGGAGGGCGACGATGGGGTCTTGCCGGGCGGCCTTGAGGGCCGGGTAGATGCCGAAGACGAGGCCGGTGGCGGTGGCGACGCTGAAGGAGAGGAGCATGGACCAGGTGGTGAGCTGGGTTCGGACGGTTGCGTCGGGGAAGAAGGAGGCGGCCCCGACCCCGAGGCCGAGGGAGATAACGATGCCCAGGAAGACGCCGATGAGTCCGCCCATGGCGCTGAGGACGCCCGTCTCGACGAGGAACTGCCAGACGATGTGGCGCTGGGTCGCGCCGAGGGCGCGGCGGATGCCGATCTCGCGCGTGCGCTCGGTGACGGAGGCGAGCATGATGTTCATGATGCCGATGCCCCCGACGAGGAGCGAGATTCCGGCGATGGCACCGAGGACGATCTGCCAGGTGAGGGCGGTTTTGCGGGCGTTTTCGAGGAGTTCGTAGGGGATGATCATCTGGACATCGGTCATGCCGGTCAGGCGGACCTGCATGGCGCGCTTAATCATCGCGGCGTCGAGCATGACGTCGTCGCGCGAGCGCGAGCCGAAGTAGATCTCGCGGAGTTCGACTTCCTCGGCGGAGAAGGTGCCCGAGCCTCGGCGCATGACCAGATCGCCGTAGAGCGCGCGTGCGGTGGTGAGCGGGATGTGCGCGTCGTGGTTGAGGTCTCGGCCGACGAGGGCCGCGCCCGCGCCGCCCGCGAGCCCGACGGGCGCGAGGATGCCGACGACGGTGAAGACCTTTTCGTCGATGCGGAGGGTGTTCGTGAGCGGGTCGTCGAAGGGGAAGAGTTTTTTGGCGATCTCGGAGCCGAGGACGACGACGCTCTGGCGGTCTTCGAGGTCGGCCTGGACGAGGTACCGCCCGCGGCCGATGCGGAGGTTGGCGACGCGCTGGAAGTCGGGGGTGGTGCCGAAGGCCTGGCTGGGGACTCGGTAGGTGTCCTTGAGGAGTTGCGAACCGACGTCCTTGAGCGGGACGATGACATCGGCATCCGGGAAGTGGTGGCGGATGATGTCAAAGTCGGCGCGGCGGAGGCCGAACTTGGCGCGCCAACTGCGTGACTGGCCGCTTTGTTGCTGGCTTGCTTGAGGCGGGCTGACGGATCGGAGGATGATGTTTTTGGCGCCGAGTTGCTCGAGTTGCTCGAGTGCGGCGCGTTTGGAGCCTTCGCCGATGCTGACCATCGTGATGACGGCGGTGACGCCCAGGATGATGCCCAGAGCGGTGAGCACCGAGCGCAGGATGTGCAGTCGGAGGTTGGTGAGACCGAGACGGATTGTTTCGAGGATGAAGGTCATGGGTCGGGGGCGCGTGGCAATGATAGTTCACCGCGGAGGCGCGGAGAGCGCGGAAAAGAAGCAAGCAGCCACAGATTACCCAGATGATCCCAGATGAATGCAGGCGTGGCTGCGATCACACGGAGCGACGGCGCCGGCATTCACACTCGCGACTCTCATCTGGGCTCATCTGGGCCATCTGTGGCTGATTTCTTGCGATTTGCGCGAACGGCCCTCCGGTGCTTTTTATCGCATCAATCACCCTCCGGCGGGTGCGGCATCTTTGTCCGCGGTCTCCGGCGACTCTTCTTTCTCTTTGGCGTCCACGACTTGGTACGCATGACGCTCGCGGAGGCGCTCGAAGGAGAAGGCCTTGATGATGCTCTCGGCGTCGAACTCCCGGCTGGCAAACTCCGAGATCGCCGGGGCGCTCGCGTGAAAGAGTTCGGTGGTCATGGGCCGGAAGCGGTTGACCTGGGCGATCACGAGGCCGCGCGCCTTGGCTGAATGAACGGCGACGGTGCGCGCGGCGGCGTCGATGGTGGCGGCGTCGGCCTTGGGGTCGAGTTTGGTTGCGAGGGCCATGATCGCATCGCGGACTTCGGGTGAGTCGAGCGAAGGGTCGGGGCTTTGCGAGCCTGCGGTGGCGCGGACCATCCGCCCCGTGACCTCGACGCCGGCGCGGACGGTGCCGCCGAGAGACGCTGCGAGTTGGTCCATGCCGTCAGCGACGGCTCGTTCGCGGTACTGATCGGCCTCGGATTTCAGTTTTTCGAGGCCTTGACCCGTGCGAACATCGCGGGCGACGGCGTCGCGGACCTCGTCGATGCTCGCGGGGGGGCCCGCTTTGCGCGAGGCGAGGACGCGGACGTAGAAGTAGGAGCCTCGGAAGTCTTTGAGGGGGCCGAAGACGACGTTGTCCTGGATTCCGGCGAGGGGCGGGCCGGCGAGTTCGCGTCCCATGAGGGCGAGTTGGCTGAACATGACGCGCGAGCCGTTGCCCTGATCAAGGAAGCAGAATCCGACGCCCGGGAGTCGAGAGAGGTCGGAGCCGGAGCGCCAAGTGCCGTCGTTGGCGTTGTAGGCGGGGCCTTGAAGGAGCGATGGGAACTGCTTGCGGAGTTCGGCGTCGGCTTGGGCGGCCAAGACCTGAAGTTTCGGCATTTTCGCGGCCCAGTCGGCCGGAAGGGTCTTGTAGTTCCCGTCGGCGGGGAGGCCGGCGGTGGACTTGAAGAGTTCACGTTTCAAGACATCGCCCATGCGGGCCAAGGCCTGATCGACCTGAGTCTTCTCATATTCGGTTTCGACCTGTGGCTTGACGGTCGTGAAGTCACCCGTGAACTTGGTCTGGTTCTGACGCCAGTATTTGTTGACCTCGATCGGATCGGGGACGAAGGCGGCTTCGATGGAGGCGCGGTCGATCGAGAGCCATTCGACCTGCACGGCATCGGGGCGGCGGTAGCCCATGCCGTTCGATTCGGGCGCGGTGGGGTCGGTGTCGCGATACTTGTCGAAGTGAGCGGCGAGTGTTGCTTCGTCCGGCGGGGGGAGGCTGTCGCCGATCTTGCTCGCGGAGACCAGGACGATGTCAAGGGTCGCGGTGTCGAGCATTTTGTGGCCGAGGGCGACCGACTCGCGCGAGGAGAAGACGGAGGCGACGCTGGAGTTGGAGATGAGCCTGAGGACGCCGCGGAGGTTGACGAGCATCTGGTCGACGTGGGTTTCGCTGGCGGAGGCGCGGAGCATGTCGAGGACATTCTCCGGAAGGTCTTTGCGTGCTTCCTTCGGGCCGCCGATGAGTCCCGCGCGGCGTGCCTCGTGGACGAGGAGGAACCAGTGCTCCGGGTTTCGGCCGATGCCGAGGCCGTTGACGAGGCCCGGGTTCATGGCTTCCAGCATCTGGAGTTCGCGGACGGCGTCCTGCAGATCGCGGACGGTGACCTTCTGCCCGTCGGCGTAGGCGACGGCTGTGGACATGCCGTCGCCGCCGAGTTGACTTGTGGTGGTCGGGAGGAGGAAGATCACCATGAGAATGGAGCCGCCGACCATGAGGATCGCCTTGTTGTACCGGCGGAAGAACTTGAGCATGGAGAAACTCTCCGAGGGCGCGTGGGCGGACGCCGCGCGCCGTGGATCAGCGATAGAACTCGATCACCAGGTTCGTATTGACGTCGAACGGAACCTGGTCTGACGAGGGGAGGGCGATGATCTTGATGGTCAGTTCGGCGGGGGTGAACTCGATCCACTCCGGCACCTGGTGGCCGACGATGGATTCCATGCTGTCGCGGACCAGCGTGTGGACCTTCTCTTTAAAGGTGATGACGTCGCCGACGCTGACCTGAGCGCTGGGACGATCGACCTTGTGGCCGTTGACGCGGACGTGCCCGTGGGCCACCATCTGACGCGAGGCCCAGATGGTGCGGACGACCCCCGCGCGGCGGAGGACGTTGTCGAGCCGGCGCTCGAGGATCTGGAGGAGCAGCTCGCCGGTGTTGCCCTTGCGGCGCGAGGCCTCGGCGAGGGTGATTCGGAACTGCTTTTCGAGGACGCCGTAGTGGTAGCGGAGTTTCTGCTTCTCGTTGAGGCGCACGCCGTAGTCGCGGAGGCGGCGGCCGCGGTAGCCGTGGATGCCGTTGGGGACGAGTTGGCGCTTGGCGGTGTGCTTGGGGATGTCGGCGATCGGTGCGCCGACGCGGCGCGAGAGTTTAACCTTGGGTCCGGTGTATCGGGCCATTGCGAATCTCCGTCAACCACGACGCTCCGGGGGGAGGTCGTGGGTGCTGTTTCAGCGACCCGGCGGGGGTGGCCGCGTCTGCGGTCCCGGCTTTGGGGCCGACTCTGTCTGAACATCAGGCAGAGGCGGTGGGTCCGGTTGGGGGGAGGAGTATAGCGGAAAGCCGGCGGACTGTCCGAGTTGGGGCGGCGGATTCAGGGCAATCACACAATCGACGAACAGCGCCCGAAACTCAGCACACTTCTTGCACGCACGCTGGTCAGCCTTGTCTCACGGGCAGTTGGGCGTTGAGTTCGAATCGCTCCATGCCGTGGGCGAATGGCCGGCCGATCCATGCTTCGAAGCACGGGTGGTCATCCGGTACGTACCCGCTCTTTGGCAGCCAGACACTAAAGAGCCACTGGAGGGCGCGGAGCTCGAGGTCAATCCCGCCGCGCACTTCAACTTGCGCAACCACCATCGGCGGGAATCTGAACCGGCCGATCTCTCCCTTCGGGGTGAATCGCTCGGCTTCGACGGCGACGTGGTATCGGCAGTTTTCGAGTTGGACGATCTCCGGATTGTCCCACTGGTACCCGAGCCACTGGCCGTCCGCGAGGGAGTGCCGCTCGGCCCATTCGACGAGCCGTTTGGTGGCCCTCGGTACGGCGTCTCCTCGGTACGGATTGTGTACGCGGATGTACGCCACGGTGCGCGCGGGCAGGTCGCGGATTCGCACCTTGAACCTGTCGGGGTTGTGAGCAGCGGGCAGCCGATCGAGATGCAGCGGCTCGATCGATCCGGGAATCGTTGTCTGGAGTTCGGCGGCATGAGCCTCGCGCCACGCCTTCGCGTCGAACTTGCTCGGCGCCGATCCGAAGCGTTGCTTGAAACACCTCGAAAAGTCGGACGAGGACGAGAACCCGCGGTCCATCGCGATCGTGGTGAGCGATGCCCGCCGCGTGTGACACATCATGAAGAGTGCCTTCTCAAGCCGCAGCCGCTTCACGAACTCGGCGAGCGTCTCGCCCACCAGCGCTTGGAACACGCGGTGAAAATGGAACGGCGAGAGCATCGCGGCACGGGATACGTCTTCGAGCCGCAGCGGCCGTGCGAGGTTGCTGACCACTTGGTCGATCGCGAGGTTGACCCGCTCGACGTAGGCCGTCGGCGTCGAGGGGTGAGTTTTTGTGACAGTCCGCAAGATTTGGCAAGCCCTCCACTCTCCGACATGTAGGATTGAACACCGCGTCCTGGATGGTCGGGCCGCGCGAGGTCGAACCCGGAGCAAACCATGACACGGATCATCCTAAGCGTTCTTGCGTGTGTCCTCGGCGGATGCGCGGCGGGGCACGCCCCGAAAACCGAAACCGGCCGAAGCAGCGACCATGCAACAGGAGAGGCACCCATGAGGCTCGGCAACTTCTCGGTCAGTCTGGCGGTCAAGGACATCGCCGCATCCCGCACGTTCTACGAAAAACTCGGCTTCCGGGCGTTCGGTAACACCGCATCCAAGAACATGGTCATCCTCCAGAACGAGACCAGCACGATCGGGCTCTTCCAGGGATTCATCGACAAGAACTCGCTGACTTTCAACCCCGGTTGGGATAGAAACTGCGGCACCTTGCCGGACTTCGACGACGTGCGCGACATTCAGCGGACTCTCAAGAGTCGAGGCCTCATCCCGGAGCCCGCGGCCGACGAGTCGACAACGGGGCCGGCGTTCCTGGTGCTGCTTGATCCCGACGGGAACCCGGTCCTGATCGATCAGCATGTGGCCAGCCCGCGAAAGTGACCATCCGCTGTCAGTGCCGCCCCGCGACTGACGATCTCCTGCTCGCGGTTCCCCTCCCTCCCCCCGTATCATGGAGACTTGAAGCGGCACTCCAGCCAACCCGTCGGTCTCCCTCTTCTCTCCGGCGGCGCTCGCTCCTGGGGCGAAAAATGCGGCGTCTTCGCCGTCTGGGGAGCCGCAGACCCGGCGCGGCTAACCTTCGCGGGCTTGCTCGCGCTGCAGCATCGCGGGCAGGAGTCGGCGGGGATTGCCGTCACCGATGGGCGATCGCTGATGCGGCATGTGGACATGGGGCTGGTGTCGCACATCTTTGACCACGATTGCATCCGCACGTTGGACGGCCACGCGAACTCTCGCGCGGGGTACGCGGGCAAACTGGGCGGCGGGATCGGCCACAATCGGTACTCGACGACGGGGTCGAGCCGGGTGGAGAACGCGCAGCCGTTCGTCGGGCGCTCGCGTGCGGGAGAGATCGCGCTCGCGCACAACGGGAATCTGGTGAACGCCCTCGAACTTCGTCGGCGGCTGGAGGACGCGGGGCACACGTTCCAGAGTACGTCGGACACCGAGGCAATCCTTCAGTTGATCGCGGCGCACGCGGGGCCGGGGTCGCCCGATCCGGTGGCGGACGCGCTCCGCGAACTTCGCGGGGCGTTCAGTTTGGTGATGCTGCACAGCGACCGCATCGAAGTGGCGCGCGATCCGTGGGGGTGGCGGCCGCTGGTGATCGGGGAGGCCGAGGACGGGGCGATGATCGCGGCGAGCGAGACGGTTGCGCTGGACATCGTCGGCGCTCGGTTGTTGCGCGAGGTTGAGCCGGGGGAGATCGTGACGCTGTCGGACGCCGGTGTGGAGTCGCGGCGGTTCGCGCCGCCGGCCGAGCCTCGCGCGCACTGCGTGTTCGAGCACGTCTATTTCGCAAGCCCCGCGAGCAAGGTCTTCGGCCAGACGGTGCAGACGGTGCGCGAGCGGCTGGGCGAGCGGCTGGCACAGGAAGCGCCCGTGCCGGCGGATTGCGTGCTCCCCATGCCGGATTCGGGGCGCTCGGCGGCCACCGGATACGCGCGGGCGAGCGGGATTCCCTATCGCGAGGGGATCATCCCGAATCGCTACGTCGGGCGGACGTTCATCAAGCCTTCGACGGAGGAGCGGGTGCAGGCGGTGCGCCTGAAGTTGAACATCGTCGAGGACGTCGTGCGCGGGAACCGCGTCGTGGTGGTGGATGATTCGATCGTGCGCGGCACGACGACGCGGGCCAAGATGGACCAGTTGCGCTCGGCGGGGGCGAAGGAGATTCATCTGCGCATCTCGTGCCCGCCGATCCGGCACCCGTGCTTCTTCGGCGTCGATTTCGCGGAACCGACGCAGTTGATCGCGGCGGGGCGCGAGGTGGAGCAGATCAGGAAGTTGCTCGGCGTGGATTCGCTGCACTATCTAAGTTTGGAGGGGATGCTGGACGTGGTGCAGACGGCGAGCGTGCCGCGAGAGAACTATTGCACGGCGTGCTACAGCGGGAAGTATCCGATCGAGGTGCCGAGCGGGGCGGCGGCGGTGAGCGGGAAGTGTTGAGTTGCCTTTGTTTCAAGCCCGGAGGGCTGGCAGTCAGTAGCCGGGGGTGAGCGAGTCTTCGAGCGTAACCCCCGGAAAGCACACCCCCAAACATCTTTCTGCACCCTGAAAGGGTGCAACGCGGTCGCGTGGATCGGTTAAAACCGCGTTCAATTCCACCGATTCCGCTTGCTTTCTCTCGTTTTGGTTGTAGGTTAGGGATACTGCGTACTCGTGGGCCGGCGCGTTGGAACCGGGCCGACACCGAGCGACCGCGATTCTGACGAAGGAGAGAAAACGATGAAGCCGCGCGCGAACCAGGTTGCGAAGGTCGTCGGAAACCGGACGGCCCGTTTCTGCGTGACGAGTTGTGCTCTCTCTCTCTCTCTCTCATTTTAATGACTCGATCGGCCCACGCCGGGCCTCCTAACTGCCCGAACGCGGGGATGGTCGTGGGCGAGTCCAAGGTCTCCGACACCGCCGGCGGCTTCAACGGCGTGCTGGGCGACGGCGACCTGTTCGGCGGAAGCGTTGCCAGTCTGGGCGACCTCGACGGTGACGGCGTCCCCGACCTCGCCGTCGGGGAACGGCTGGACGACGACGGCGGCGGGAACCGCGGCGCGGTCTGGGTTCTCTTCATGAACCCGAATGGAACGGTAAGGGCCGAGCAGAAAATCTCCGACACCGCCGGCGGCTTCAACGGTGTGCTGGACAACGGCGACAATTTCGGCGGCAGCATCGCCGGCCTTGGCGACCTCGACGGCGACGGCGTCCCCGACCTCGCCGCCGGTGCGGAGTCCGACGACGACGGCGGGTTGAACCGCGGCGCGGTCTGGGTTCTCTTCATGAACGCCGACGGCACGGTGCGAGCCGAGCAGAAGATTTCCGACACCGCCGGCGGCTTCAGCGGCCCGTTGGGCGACATCGACCGGTTCGGCGTCAGTGTCGCCAATCTGGGCGACCTCGACAACGACGGCATCATTGACCTCACGGTCGGGGCGTACTTTGACGACGATGGCGGGTTGGATCGCGGCGCCGTCTGGATCCTCTTCATGAACTCGAATGGCACCGTGAGGGCCGAGCAGAAAATCTCCGACAACATCGGCGGCTTCAACGGCGTGCTGGACAACAGCGACGAGTTCGGCGTCAGCGTGGCTAGTCTGGGCGACCTCGACGCCGATGGTGTGCCCGACCTCGTCGTAGGGGCGTGGCGCGACGACAACGACGACGGCGTCACGCTGGACCGCGGCGCGGTCTGGGTTCTCTTCATGAACACCGACGGCACGGTGAGGGCGGACCAGAAGATCTCCGACACCGACGGCGGCTTCAGCGGCCCGTTGGGCGACATCGACCTGTTCGGCGGCAGCATCGCCAATTTGGGCGACCTCGATGGCGACGGTGTCAACGACATTGCCGTCGGGGCGCTCAATGATGACGACGACGGCGGGTCGGATCGCGGCGCGGTCTGGGTTCTCTTCATGAACTCGAACGGCACGGTCAGGGCTGAGCAGAAGATCTCCGACACCGCCGGCGGCTTCAACGGTGTGCTGGACGACCACGACCGGTTCGGCGTCAGCGTCGCCAATCTGGGCGACCTAGACAGCGACTGCGTTCCCGACCTTGCCGTCGGGGCCTATTTCGACGACGACGGCGGAACGAACCGCGGCGCGGTCTGGGTGCTTTCGCTCGGTGGGTGCCTTTCGCCGGCGATCTGCTGCCCCGGCAACGCCGACAGTTTGGGCGGCGTCAACTTCGCCGACGTGACCAGCGTCCTCGCCAACTTCGGCGGAGTCACAACCGCGTGCATGCAAGACCCCGGCGACGCGGACTGCAACGGCGTGGTGAACTTCGGCGACATCACGGCGGTCCTGGCCAACTTCAACGCGGTGTGCCCGTAACGGCGGCTTCAACGGAGCCCCGAGCGCAAGCGACGGGTCATGCCATGTAGACAAGTCCGGGGCACGCCGATCAAAGGCACCGGTCGCTTGCGCTTCCGGCTCTGTTAAGCCCGCTGCGGCGAAAGCCGTTGCGGTGCTCACCCCGCCATGCGGTCCAGCCCGTAGACCTTCATTTTTTTGTAGAGCGTCGTCCGGTTGATCTGGAGTTGATCCGCCGTTGACTGGCGGTTCCAGTTGTTGGCCTTCAGCGCCTTCAACAAAATGCGTTTCTCCGGCCCTTCGAGCGCCTTCTCGAGCGGCGTTGGCGTCCACGGCGCGGCGTCAAGATCGACCGCGCTCGGCAGCTTGCCCATGAGCGCGAGCAGGTCGGCCGGGAGCGCGCCGCCGCCGTCGGACTGGACGTGTGGCGGGAGGTCGATGAGGTTGAGTGTTGGGGTGCGAGAGAGAACGACGGCGCGCTCGATGATGTTGCGCAGTTCGCGCACGTTTCCGGGGAACGGGTAGCGGCGGACGGCGTCGAGGGCTTCGGGGGTGATGCCCGTGATCGTGCGGGCGTGCTCGATGGAGAGTTCCTCGATGAAGCGCAGGACGAGCGACGGGATGTCGCTGGTGCGTTCGCGGAGCGCGGGGAGTTCGATCTTGACGACGTTGATGCGGTAATAAAGGTCCTGGCGGAACTCTCCGGCGGCGACCATCTGTTCGAGCGATTGATTGCTGGCGAGGACGACGCGGACGTCCACTTCGATGGTCTCAGTCGAACCAACAGGCTCGAAGCGGCGTTCCTGGAGGACGCGGAGGAGTTTCAACTGCATCGCGGGGGAGGCGGAGTTGATCTCGTCGATGAAGATGGTCCCGCCGTCGGCGGCGAGGAAGCGGCCCTGTTTGTCGGCGTGCGCGCCGGTGAAGGCGCCCTTGACGTGGCCGAAGAGCTCGGATTCGAGGAGTGTTTCGGGGATGCTGCCGCAGTGAATCTCGACGAAGGGCCGTGCGAAGCGCGGGCTGAGTTGATGCACGGCGTGCGCGACGAGCGACTTGCCGGTGCCGGATTCGCCGGTCATAAGGACGGTGGCTTTGCTAGGGGCGACGGCCTCGATGAGTTCGTAGGCCTTCAACATGCGGTAATCCGAGCCGACGATGCCGCCGAGGCCGAAGCGTTTGTCGAGGGACTCGCGGAGGACTTTGTTCTCGGCGAGCAGCGCCTGCTGGCGGAGGGCCTTGTTGATCGCGAGGCGGAGTTCGGTGTCCACGATCGGCTTGGCGAGGAAGTCGGACGCGCCGGCGCGGATGGCTTCGATGGCGGACTCGATGGTGCCGTAGCCGGTGAGCATGACGGTGACGACGTGCGGGAAGCGCTCGGCGGTGCGCTTCAGGAGTTCCAATCCCGACATGCCGGGCATGGCGACGTCGGAGAGGATGAGGTTGAAGAGTCGTGGCTTGCGCGAAGCGGCGGCGGGGGCGCGCTCGGACTCTTCGAGCGCTTCGAGCGCTTCGGCTCCGCCCGCGCACGAAGCGACGCTGTAGCCCTCGTTCACGAGGAACTCGACGAGCGACTCCGAGACGAATGGATCATCGTCCACGACGAGGATGCGTGGCTTGGATTCGTCGGGGCCGCCTGGGGGATCGTGACTCTCGAATGTGGAACGCAGTTTTAACATATGTTCAGCCCTGGAAGTGTTCGGCGGGTGCGATCGGGACGGGATAGGTGGCACGGAGGATCGCGCCGGGTCGGCTCGGGTTGTTCAGATTGCGGGGGAGGAGTTCGATGGTGCCGCGGAGTTCGGTGATGACCTCCGAGGCGAGCGCGAGGCCGATGCCCGAGGAGCCTGGTTTGGTCGAGAAACCCAGCTCAAAGGCGCGATCGGCGTCGCTCGGCGGGCCCGTGCCGTCGTCGAGGATTTCGAGGAGGACGGTGCCGGCGTTCACCCGCGCGCGGATGGTGATACGGCCGCCGTCGCCGATGGCTTCGATCGAGTTGCGGATCGCGTTCGAGACGACGGCGTAAATTTCGTCGGCGGGCACGCCACGCGTGGTGGCGTCGAGTTCGAGGTGGACCTGGATGTTGTGCGTGCGGAGGCGCGGCCCGAGCACGTCCACGGCGGAGGTGATCGCGGAAGCGAGAGACGTGGCGTGGGGCGCGTCGTCGATGGCGGGGCGATACGCGGATCGGACGAGGGCGGCGATGTGCGACATCGCGGCGTGCGCGCCGTCAAGGTGGCGGATGGCGGGTGCGGGGTCGCTTGGTTGTTGGATTGATCGGCGTGCGAGGTCGATGAGGCGGAGGGAGCCGTCGACGAGGTTGGCGACCTCGTGGATGAGGAGTTGGGCGCGCTGGATGGTGTCCTCGGTCAACCGCGCCGGGTCGTGTGGCGTGGAATGAACGAGGACGGTTTGTTTGTCGGGTTGGCCGGGGCGCTGGTTGGTCACACATGGTCCTCGCACCCCCTGTTTCGACGGGTTGCAGGCGCGACTTCAGCGCGATGATGCGGAGGAGCGACGTATTTTTCGGGCTTGACGCCTCGATTCTGATGCGGCGAAACCGCCGGTCCGATAATCGCGTGCCTCGCGTGTGGGTCGGCGGCAACGGGGGAAGGCGAAGACGTTCACCACAGAGACACCGAGACACAGAGAAAGGCAGGGATGGAAGGGTTCAAGGCAGAGAGTCAGCGACTTCCGCTTCGGAGGCAAGGCCGAGGCTGGGGCAGTGGCCACAGATGACCCAGATAGTCCCAGATGAATGCACGACACAGGCGCGGCAAAGCCTCGACCCGAGCCTCGTCATCAATCCACTGAATCTCTGGCTCCTGATCTGGGGCCATCTGGGACATCCGTGGCTGACTCTTGCTTTCTCCGTGCGCCGCCGCGACCTCCGTGGTGAACACTCGGAATCAGAAGAGCCCCATCATCCTCGCGGCCATGACGGCGAGGACCACCGCCATGACGAGCCGCATGGCGTTGACGGGTACGCGGTGGGTGAGCCCGGCGCCGAGGTGCCCGCCGAGGAGCGCGGTGGGAGCGAGGGCGGCGGCGAGGAGGAGGGCCTGCTGCCACGAGACGCCCCGGTTGTGCAGGGTGGCGAGTTTCAGCGCGGCGCCGAGTGTTGAGGAGAAGACCATGGTGGAAGCGCTGGCGGCGATGGCGTTGCGGAGGGGCATTTTGCAGATGATCTGCGCGAGGGGGACGGAGACGATGCCGCCGCCGATGCCGATGAGGCCTCCCATCGTGCCGGTGGCGACGCCGATGACACCCGACCTTGCAGGCGTGATGCGGGCCTCTTCGGGGGTGTGGTCCGCGGCTTTTCGGAAGACCTTCAAAGCGGTCGCGGCGACGACGTAGACAAGGAAGAGCGCAAAGAGTTGACGCAGCACGTCCCCGTCGAGCATGTTGGAGAGGAGCACGCCGACGATCATGAAGGCCATGGTGACGGGGAGGAAAATGCGCACATATTCGCGTGGGACGGCCCCCGCCTGCTGGTGTCTTCGCATCGCGGGGGCCGCGACCACGATATTCACGACCATCGCGGCGGCTTGATAGAGGTGCTGGTTGTCCCACGCGCGATCGTGAAAGAGGAAGACCATCGCAGGGATCATGATCACGGAGCCGCCGATGCCGAGCAGGCCGCCGAGCAGACCGGCGACAAGGCCGACGGCGAGGAGCATCAGTGTTTCGAGTGACATGATGGGCACGGGGCGGATGGTAGTGAAGCGGGTAGGGAGAACTTTGGTGGGGCAGGCTTCTCGAAGAGTCGCCGCGGAGACCAGCCTGCCCCACCGAATGCGTGTTGACTCGCGACGATGCGATGGTGCTCTGAAAGGCGGCGACGGCAGAATCCATCCAGAACGAACAGGCATCCCAATGATGGGCGGATCACCCTAACAGGCGAACGAAAAAGGCCCTCGTGGGGCAATTATGAGGCCCGGGTCCCCAAGTATGAAGGATATCGGGCCGATGGGGACGATTGGCCCGCGGCGTGCTTGGTGTCCTTGCAGCCGTTCGTTTGGAACTGATCGGTTGCTGGTTGATAAGATAAGTAGTGGGTACTAGCGGACGGATTCGCCCACCCTCTTGGTCCGGCACAAATCGGACCTTGAGACCTCCGCAGGCCGCGTATCGGCCCTGCCCCCAGCAACGGATGCGATGGAGAATAGGTCAGATGGTGAATCCATCAAGCCAGCGATATCTCCGACTGCGGGCGTCGCGGTTCACCGCCGAGGCCGGGCTGTTCGTGCTCGCGGCGGTCGTGGTGTCGCAGTCGGCGTTCTTGTCGAAGCAGTCGGTGGGGGCGACGGCGCTGGTGGCGCTGGACGACGCCGCGGCGGTCTCGCTTGCGCTTGGGAGTACCGAGGCGGTTGCCCCGATCGCACCCGAAGCGTTGCCGATGATCGAGCCGGAGGTCACGTTTGAGGAAGGCCCCGCGACGGTCACTCCGCCGGAGGGCTTCCAGCGCTACTTCGACGGCCGACCGATCCGTCCCGTCAAAGCGATGTGGATGATCGTGACGGCGTACAGCCCCGACGAGCGCTCGTGCGGCGACTCGGCGGACGGGTACACCGCGACGAATCACTCGGTGTGGACCAACGCGATGCGGCTGGTCGCCGCGGACACGCGGCTGTTGCCGTTCGGCTCGATGCTGACAGTGCCGGGCTACGCGGATGGTGAAGTGGTGCCGGTGCTCGACCGCGGCGGGGCGATCAAGGGTCGGCGTCTTGACGTGCTCTATCCGACGCACGAGATCGCGCGGAAATGGGGGAGGCAGCGGCTGCAAGTGACGGTGTGGGAGTTTGCCGACGGCAAGCCGGTGACGCTGGGGACGCGGAAGCAAGGCTGAAGGCATTCACCGCAGAGACGCGGAGGACGCAGAGGAAGCAGTAGGGACGGAATGGTGTCGGATCACGCCGAAGGCAACCCCGCAGGCTCGTGTTCGCTGTTTCAAATCACAACTGATTTCTCCGCGTCCTCTGCGTCTCTGCGGTGAATGATCTCACTTCGACTCGGTGATGTTCTGCACCGCGAGGCCGTAGCCGAACTCGGTGTAGGGGCCGATGAAGGGCGGCTCGTCCTTCGCGCCTTTTTCCGCGCGTTGGGCGTTGTGGATGGGCCTCGCGCCGAAGGTGCCGGTGAGTCTGAAGGACTTCTTGCCGACATCGTCACTGAGTTGCTTGATGAAGCGGGCGGGGATGGTCTGTGTCGCGGGCGAGCCGATGGGCTTGCCGAGTTTGTCGAGGACGTGGAAGGTGACGTCGGCGGGCCGTGCGGATGCGCCGCCGCCGCCGTCGATCTTCACCACCTGGATGGTCCACTCGACCGAGCCTCGAAAATCCCGGGTCGCGTCCATGGTCCATTTCCTGGCCGCGCCGACAAACTTCACCTGCTCGGGCTTTGATCCGTGCGGCAGCGAGCCGACCTTTTCCTCAAAGTCCTTCGTGAGCGCCTTGAAAAGCGAGTCCGGCGAGGCCATGGGGTCCGCAGCCACGGTGTCCTTGCCCGGCTTGGTGTCCTTGCCCCCGCCCCCGCCCCCGGACTTAAGTTCGGTGTTGTCCTTGCGGAGACGCTCGTTCTCGCGCGCGAGGTCCTTCAGGCGGTTCTCGGATTGGCGGAGTTGCTCTTCGAGTTCTTTCACGCGCTGCTCGCAGGGTTTGTCCTGCGCGAGGGCGGGCGCGGAAGCGGAAAGCGAGAGGGCGAGCAGGGATGCGGCAACGGATCGGGCGCGGGTCATGCTTGAATCTCCGAGTGCGGGGCTGTAAGTCAAGGGTAGCGGAAGCACCGATGCGTTGTACCGATTGCTCGGAAGGCCCGGAGGGCCGTTAGTCAATAGCCCAGGGTGCAGCGGCGCTTCGCCGCGGAACCCTGGGTCAACCCCACACCAAACCATCTTCTCTCTGTGACTTGTAGCCCCGAGAGGGGCGGCAGGGTCGCACGCGCGCTCCGAGCGCCATTCTGCCGTGCCCTGCAAATGAGTGATGCCGAACTACGCAACACCGCTTAGAATACGGGCAATGATCGTCGGCACCTCCGCCCCACGCCCCACGAAGATCGAGGACCTGCTCGAGAGCCGGCTGTCCGCCCGGCTGGACCGGCTGGATTTTCGCAGCAAGAAGATCTTCGCCGGGAAACTCCAAGGCGAACGCCGGAGCAAAAAACGCGGCCAATCTGTCGAGTTCGACGATTACCGCGAGTACGTCTCGGGCGACGACCTGCGGCACATCGACTGGAACGTCTACGCCCGCTTCGATCGCCTCTTCATCAAACTCTTCCTCGAAGAAGAAGACCTCGCGCTGCATGTGGCGCTCGATGCCTCCGCGAGCATGGACGCGGGCGAGCCGTCGAAGTTGCTCTTCGGGGCGCGGCTGGCGATGGCGCTCGCGTACGTCGGCCTCTGCGGGAACAACCGCGTCGGCCTCAGCGTCTTCGGCGCGCCGGGAATGTACTCGCCTTCTCCCCCGCTCCCAGCGGGGGAGATGTCCGAGTCTTCGAGGACAGAGGGGGCGATCTCCCGCCTCCCCGACCTCCGAGGCAAGCACCACGTCCCGCGCGTCGCCAAGTTCCTGATGGACAGCGTGTGGCCCGAATCACGCCGCAGCGGACCGGCCGGCGGCGCGGGACTCACCACCTTCAGCGACGCCCTCACCACCATTGCGCGGCAGCGCGTCGGCAAGGGGGTCATGGTCGTCATCAGCGATTTCCTGATCGACCCGCGGACATCGCCCGGCGGGTACG
The DNA here is from genome assembly GCA_947085435.1 of uncultured Phycisphaerae bacterium. Lineage (GTDB taxonomy): Bacteria > Planctomycetota > Phycisphaerae > Phycisphaerales > UBA1924 > JAEUIV01. Next base: position 63,215 of record CAMTWL010000020.1, on the reverse strand, counting down.
AGATTGGGCTGCGGGGGCTCGCGGCTGCGGGGGGGTACGACACCTGGGCGATGCAGGTGCTCTCCCCCAGCGAACTCGAGCCCGAGCGCGAGATACAGGCGGGGGTGACGGGTGATCTGCGCCTGACGGATGTTGAGTCGGGCCTCGCGACGGAGGTGACGATCACCGGGCCGCTGATCAAGAAATACAAGGAACGGCTCGAGCGGTACTGCAACGACCTGCACTCCTACTGCGCGGCCCGGCAGATCAGCCATGTGTTGGCGCGGAGCGATGCGAGTCTCGAGACGCTGATGATGGACACGCTGAGGCGCCAAGGGTTGGTCGGGTAGTGGCTCGGCTTGAACTCCGAGAGCCTCAACGACCAAACTGAGAGCGATGGGCTCGATGCTTCAACCTCCCGTCACGCGTCATGCAATATTCGGTGTAGTGTGTCGCGAAGCACGCGACGATCGCGCCGGCGTCGCCTCCGCGATTGTGACGCGGAACTGGGAGTTTCTCGGTCACATGGGCCAGATGGTGATTCTTGTGGGGCTGATCGCGTGGGCCGATCGGCGTGCCGGATTCTCGGCGGGGGCCGTGTGGATGAGGTAGCGAGGCGGGTTCGACCACCGGGCATGAATGGACGCCGAGGTCGCCGCCGCGACTCGCCGTGGCGAGCTGAGTCCGCGAAGCCTCGGGTGCGTGCGGGTGCGAACGATCGCGGCATATCCGCCTTTGTGCGCGCATCGCGCGGCGATGCGAAAAGAAAAGATGAAATTCTAACAAAGTACGACTTGCGGAAGGGGATCGACGCGAGTAGGGTTGCGTTGTCCTACATAGAGGGGGACGGATTCGGCCGGATTCTTTCAACCGAGAATGGAGGCGACCGTGCAAAGTGTTTCCGTTTGGGCCGGTATCCGGCGGGTGGCGATGATCGCGTTCGCGGCGCTCGCGTGCGGGGCCTGCATGTCGGGCTGCGCCGCGGCGTCGGGGTTCCCGGATCGCACCGAGAGCGTGGAGGCGGAACTCTCGCAGTTGCAGGGGTACTTCGCCGACGACATCTGGGCTCGGTACAACGAGAAGACCGGCCGCGAAAAGCAGGAATACCGCGACCTCGTGGTCCATTCGAGGCTCCGCGCCATCGACCTGCAGTACGGGATTTTCGTGCGCAACGTCACGGGCGGCCGATTGGGGTTCAACGTCTCAGGTGATCTTGCCGTGCTGGGGCTGAGCGCCGCCGGCACACTCGTGCCCACCGCGAGCACCAAGGCGATCCTGGCCGCGATCTCGGGGGGCATCGTCGGCACGCGGGCCGTGATCGACAAGGAAGTGTTTTACGATCAGACCGTCCCGGTGCTGTTTCAGACGATGGCGGCCTCACGCCGCGCTCTGGTGGTGCGAGTTCGCGACGGCCTGGGGTTGGTCCCCGAGGAATACGGCCTCGCGCAGGCGCTGGCCGACCTCGAGGACTACTACCACGCCGGGACGTTTCTTGGAGCGACCATCGAGATCAACAACGCCGCCGGGAACAAGGCGACCAAAGCGGAAGCGCATCTGACAAAGCTTTACACAGTCAATTTCAGCGCCGTTCAACGCGATGCTCAGCGCGATGTCATCCGGGAATGGCTGCTCGGGCGCGACGATGAGGCTCGCGCGGCGGTGCTCACGCCGCGGCGCGTCCCCGAAGCGATGGCGTGGCTGGAGCAGCGCGGATGGCTGGGCGATTCGCCGACTCCCGTCACATGGATCGAATCGGCGACCCGCGAGCAACTGGACCAGTTCATTTCGGAAGTGATCAACAAGAAGAATCCATGAGGTTCATCAGACAGGAGTCGATCGCATGACTATCGTAATCGTCCGAATCCCGGGGCACCCGACGAAGAGTGCGGCGCAGGACACGCTGACCATCATGCAGGCTGGCGACGGCTACCGCGATGGCTCGGGAAGTGTCCTCAAAGAAGGCTCGACGTGGACGGCGGAGGCGTCGTTCGACGGCCCGGACCCCAAGACGGCTGTCGCCCGCGCGATCGGCCCCGCGCCGCGGAGCAGGCCGGCCGCGCGGAAGAAGACGCGCAAGAAGCCCGGGTGAGCCGGAATACGTCGGACGCCGAGGTCGCCACGGCGACTCGCCCGTGGCGAGCTGAGTCCGCGAAGCCTCGGGTGCATCGCGATGCGGTGAACGCGATCAGGCCGAATCGCCATGAAAGCACTGGAATCGCCATGGTTCTCGCCGCAACGCGGCGCGTCCCGGCGCGCCGGGATTGCCAGGCCCCGCCGTCTTCGGCGCATCGGTTAGCATCGCTCGACCATGCGGCCGCACCACCTCCTCATCCCGCTCCTCGCGCTCGCCGGTTGCTCGGGGTCCACCTCGCTCAGCATCCGATCGGACCAGGCGGTGATCCAACCCGTCGTGCGGACCGCCGTGTACCGCTTCGTTGATCCGAACACCGCCGACGTGTACCTGAGCGATTTTTCGCCCGACGCGATCGTCGATCGGCTCGCGGGCGTCGAAGGCGAGCCGGGGACGGTCGTGCATCTGCATGTGTTCCTGGCTCCGAAAGCGGGGAAGACGCCGATCGACTTCACCGCCAGCAATGCCACGATCACCTGCGCCGTGATGAGCGGCCAATCCATGGGCGTCTACGGCGGGGGCGGGTTCGTGCTTCCGTCGTCGAGCCTCGGCGATTCGTCTCTCGACGCGCGGATGCGACAGGCCACCGTCCGGCTTGTTGAGCCTCGCGATGGTTTCAGCGACCGCCTCGGGAACGCCTGGCTCGAAGGCGACTTCAGCGCACAGCGCGACGACGAACTGGCCGGCCGCATCTCGGCGGAACTGACGCGGCTGCTGCTCCGGTGAGCCGCTCCCCATGAGGGTGCCCGCGAAAGACGGATGCGCGGGACGAAGTAGGAAAACCCCCAAGTTTGTGAAAGTTCCTGAAGCCGCGATCCAACCCCAGCGTATGGTCACTCGTTCGAGATCGATGGCAAGCGGAGGATCCGGCCATGCAAACGTGCCGATTCGCGGAGCGAGTGGTGGCGGTTTTTTCTATCGCCGTGGTCGCCGGGGCGCTGTCGTTTGCGGTAACTCCTGTGGCGGGCCAGAGTTGCGAAGAAGAGTGGCTGGCGGGACCGCATGAAGGAGTGCCCGGGGTTCAGGGGCAAGTCGGCGAGATTGTCGAGTGGGACCCTGATGGCGCCGGCCCGGAATCAGCGCGTCTTGTCGTGGGGGGCAACTTTGTAGTCGCCGGCGCTTCTCGAAGCGGCGGCATCGCTTCGTGGAACCCTTCCGCCCGTGGCGGAGCGGGTGAATGGACCGGATTCGGCGGACATCTCTTCTTCTCGGTTGTGGATTCCCTGACGGTGTGGGACCCTGACGCGCAAGGCCCCGCGCCCGAACAACTCATCGGCGGCGGATTGTTTCGATCCTCAGAGGGTGTGGTGTACCTCGTCGCCCGTTGGGACCCCGAAGCAAATGCCGGCAGCGGTGATTGGCTTCCGCTCGGCGTCGGAATGCACGGGATCTGCTTGTCCCTCATCCAATGGAACCCCGATGGGCTTGGCCCGGCCGCTCCGCAGATCGTGGCGGGAGGAAACTTCACGGCTGGCACCTCCGGCGTGAACCACGTCGCACGCTGGGATCCATCGGCGAACGATGGTGCCGGCGACTGGATCGGCTTCAGTTCGGCGCTGACGCCCAAGGCCGCCTCGCTCATCACATGGGATTCCGACGGCGCGGGACCGATCGAGGAACAACTCGTCGTGGGAGGGTCGGTCAGCAATCGTGCAAATGGCGAATCTGGCTTCATCGCGCGATGGAACCCATCGGCCGATGCAGACGGTGACTGGGTCGAAATTGGAACGCCGCTCCGGAGCAGCGTCCGCGCCGTCGTCCCGTGGGATCCCGATGGCGCGGGGCCGGGATCTGAAACTCTGGTGGTGGGAGGCAACAACATTCTTTGGGGGCCGATGTCGAGCATCAGTGTGGCGTATTGGGATCCCGAGGCTGAGGAAGGAATCGGCGCATGGATCGGGCTCCAATACTTCCCGGGCAACGACCACATGATCCTCTCCAAGTGGGACCCGGACGGCCCCGGGCCGTTGGGAGAAGTTCTGTTGGGGGGATTGAGGAGACCCTATTTTTTGGGGGAAGCGTACACTTCCATGCTCTACTGGGACCCGAACGCAACCGGGTATCTGGGCGGCTGGCAGCCATTTGCCACCATCGTCAACGGGAGTACGGGGGCGTTTTACTCTTGGGACGCCGATGCCGACGGCACAACCCCGTCGCAACTTGTCGTCGGTGGCCGGTTTAGTTATGTCGACGGCGTCGGTGCCGCGAGCATCGCACGATTCGACCAGTCCGCCGGTGATGGTGCCGGGGATTGGCACGCCTTCGGCACCGGCATGGTCGGCGAGGTATACGACCTTTCCGAATGGGACCCGGACGGCCCGGGGCCCGCCGGGTCTCAGTTGATCGCGACCGGGCTGCTCGTGACCGAGGGTGTGGAGCGCGCGTACGGCGCAGCGCGTTTGGACCCAAGCGTGCCGGCCGAAGACGGGCCGTGGCGTTCGCTCGGAGCAACCGCCGAGGACTACATCGTGCGGGCCGAGCAGTGGGATTCAGATGGTGCCGGGCCCGCGCCGCCGAGCATCATTCTTGCAGGTTTATTCCCTTCGCCTTCTGATGCCCAGTACCACGAACTTGCCCGGTGGAACCCGCCGACCGCGAACGATCCGGGCGGTCTGCGGCCATTTGAGGAGGTGGATACGCTCCCGGGCTGGTACGCAACCATGATGACCTGGAACGAAACAGGGGATGAAGCAGCGCCAAACACTCTTGTCGTCGTCTATGGCATCAACCTCCCGAATGGCGGGACTCAAAGCGCGGTCGTGCGGTGGGATACTCATGCCGCCGAAGGCCAGGGTTCATGGCGAGCGATGGGCGGAGTCTCCGATTCGGGAGTCGGGCCGATGTTCGGATGGGACGCCGATGGTCCCGGGCCGATGCGCGAAGTCCTCGTTGGGATTGGTCAAGTTCCACCCATCGGTGATGAAGCCGTCGACTACATCGCGCGATGGAACCCATCCGCTGATGCGTGGCGTCCACTCGGGACGGGAGCCACCCGACCGGTGTATAAGATGACCTCTTGGGATCCCGACGGTGACGGCCCGGGGCTCGCAAGCCTTGTAGTCGTGGGCGGAATTGACGGAGCCACAGTCAACGCTTGGGTTCCTTCTCCCTCGGGCAGCGGTGGCATCTGGCGACCAATGGGAGCGGGGCTTGAGAGTGGCGTGGGGCTAATGTGTGCCGTCGATTTCGACGGGAATGGGCCGCAACCAGAAACTCTACTCGCACAAGTATTTTATAGCGTTGCGGGGGAGCGTCCCTGGCTAGACATCGCGCGTTGGGATGCTGCCGCGCTGGAAGGCGCGGGCCGGTGGCGGGCACTCGCGCCGATTCCTGACGGCGAGCACGTTCAAACCTCATACGTTAACTCGCTTCACGTTTGGGATCCGGACGGTCCCGGCCGCACGCCGCCACGCTTGGCGATCGGTGGGTATTTTCCTTATGTGAGCAACCGGGTCTCACCCCACATCGCCTTCTGGGGCCGCCCCCCCTGCCTCTGCCCCGGCGATTCCGACGGCGACCTCGCCGTCAACTTCCGCGACATCACCAGCGTCCTCGAACACTGGGGCACGCAGTACACCATCTCCACCGGTCTCGGCGACACCTCCTCCGACGGCGTCGTCAACTTCGCCGACATCGAATCGGTCCTGGCTAACTTCAACCAGACATGCGAGTGACAACCCCCGCCGTAACTCTTCAGCCGTTCGCAAACCGAAGTTCCTTCTCCGTTGCAACGCCCCGCGCCGGAACACCACGAAGCCTCTGAGTGTCGCACGATTCTTCGGGTCTTCCGGCGCACCGGGCTCGTATGAACGGTCTTTGCGTTCCGCTGAACAGTTACGATCGTGTTAGGACTGGACAATGGAACGCTCCATGAGGTGACCGAATGATTCACAAACGGCTGATTACCAGCGTGGTGTTCACGGCATTTTCGGCGTTTACTGATCCCTGCGGAAATCCACGACTTGCTCCATCACTCAAATCTGCCTGCTTGCAAGCCGTTCGGGGTGTTGGGATACGTCGAGTATTTCGGCAGGGATCAGTATTGAGACTCTCCGAGCGCGCAAACGCACATGGATGTTGCGCAACCACGTTGATTCAGTTCGTCTTCGTGTCCGCCGGCAGCCCGGTCTTGCCCGAGATTCCGAGCGATTTCACGAGGAACGCCAACTGGTCCGCGGCCTCTTCGATGATCTTGCTCGTCGGCTTTCCCGCGCCGTGGCCGGCTTTGGTCTCGATGCGGATCAGAACGGGATTGTCGCCGCCGTGCTTCTCTTGGAGGGCCGCGGCGAACTTGAAGGAGTGCCCCGGCACGACGCGGTCGTCGGTGTCGGCGGTCGTCACCATCGTCGAGGGAAACTTGGTGCCCTTGGGCGCGCGGAGCAGCGCGTGATAGGGCGAGTAGCCGAGCAGATAGGGGAAGAGTTCGGGGTCGTCCGATGAGCCGTACTCATCGACCCAGTAGCGTCCCGCGGTGAACTTGTGGAACCGGAGCATGTCCATGACTCCCACGGCCGGCAGGGCCGCGCCGAAGAGTTCGGGCCTCTGCGCCATCACCGCGCCGACCAGCAGGCCGCCGTTGGAGCCTCCTTCGATGGCGAGTTTGTCGCTCCGGGTGTACTTGCTGGCGATGAGCCACTCGCCCGCTGCGATGAAGTCGTCGAAGACGTTCTGCTTTTTGAGACCCTTGCCGGCTTCGTGCCAGTCCTTCCCGTACTCGCCGCCGCCACGAAGATTGGCGACCGCGTAAACGCCGCCCATCTCCATCCACCCGATCCTTTTGGGGCTGAATCCCGGCGTGATCGAGATGTCAAACCCGCCGTAGGCGTAGAGGAGCGTCGGGTTGCTGCCGTCGAGTTTCAGCCCCTTTTTGTGGGTGATGAACATCGGGATTTTGGTGCCGTCCTTGGAGGGGTAGAAGATTTGCTTGGTCTCGTACTGCTCGGGGACCATGTCGACCTGAGCGCGGCGCATGAGTTCGCTCTTGCCGGTCGCGGTGTCGTAGCGGTAGATGGAGGGGGGATAGGCGAACGAGGCGAACGAGTAGAAGGTCTCGGTGTGCTCGCGTTTGCCGCCGAAGCCGCCGGCGGTGCCGATGGCGGGGAACTCGACGTTGCGGACGGGCGTGCCGTCGATCTCGAAGACGCGGACGTCGCTCGATGCGTCTTTCAGATACGACGCGAAGAAGCGGTTGCCGACGAAGCCGGCTCCCCGCAGCACTTCCTTCGACTCGGGGATGATGGTCTTCCACTTGTCCCTGGCCGGGTTGTTCAGGTCGATCGCGATCACGCGGCCCTTTGGCGCATCGAGATCGGTGCGGAAGAACATGACGCTGCCGTCGTTGTCGATCGGCGAGTAGTCGTTGTCCATCTTGTCGATCAGGGTCGTGAACTGGTCCTTTCCCTGCGGGATGCCCTTGTCGAGGCTGGCCCAGTGGACGAGGTTCACGTTGTCGGTGCCCTTCGAGGTCAACACGCCGAGGTACTTCCCGTCGTCGGACACGAACGCGCCGAAGTTGTGCTCCGGGTTGCTCGGGTCTTCGTAGATCAGCATGTCCTCGCTCTGCGGCGTGCCGAGCGTGTGATAGAAGACCTTCATGTTCAGGTTCAGCGCCTGGAACTCCTTGCCCGCCTCCGGCTCGGGGAATCGGCTGTAGAAGAAGCCCTTGCCGTCCTTGGTCCACGAGATGCCGCTGAACTTGATCCACTTCAGGTGGTCGTCCAGGTCTTTTCCGCTGCGGACATCGCGGACCCGCCACTCGTTCCAGTCGGAGCCGGCGGTGGCGAGGCCGTAGGCCATCAGGTTGCCGTCGTCGGTGTACGAGGTTCCCGCGAGCGCGACCGTGCCGTCGGCGGTCAGCGTGTTGGGATCGAGGAGGACGCGCGGTTCGTCCTTCAGCGTCTCCATGACGTAGAGGACGCTCTGATTCTGCAGGCCGTTGTTCTTCGAGAAGACGTAGCGCGTGCCCTGCCGGCTCGGCGGGGAGTAGCGCTCGTAGTTCCACAGTTTTGTCAGCCGCTCGACGATCGGCTTGCGCTCGGGGATCGATTCGAGGTAGGCGAAGGTGACCTTGTTCTCGGCCTCGACCCAGGCCTTGACGTCCTCGCTCTGCTTCAGCAGTTCGGGCGGCGCGCTTGCTTCGTCCTTGACCTTGACCGGAGTTTCCAGCCAGCGGTAGGGATCGGCGACGTCCTTGCCGTGGTAGGCCTCTTTCTGGTCCCCTTGTTTGGTCGCGGGGTATTGGAACGTATCGCCCGCGAGGGTGACGCCGACGAGAGCTATGACGCTGAGCACAGTCGTCGTAGCGAAGCGGAAGCGATGCATGAGTGATCTCCGAGGGTGTGGGAAGGAACAGGCCCGAATCGGTGTTTTACCCGATCGGAGGCTCCCCGGTGGCGGTCGCCGACCGCCCACCGACGAAAAACAAAGAAAAAGCATTCACCACAGAGACGCAGAGAACACAGAGGAATACAAGAAGCAGAGAGTGGGGAATCGCCAAAACCCTAGACCCTGAACCCTGAACCCTGAACCCCATTCCCTTTTCTTCGCTCTGCGTCCTCTGCGTCTCTGCGGTGAATGCCTTCCGCCTTACCGGCAGTCGCGTCCCCAGGAGCCCAGGGCGCTCGTGATGTCCGCGAAGGTGACGGCGCCGTCGCCGTTGGAGTCTCCCGGGCCGGTGCCGGGGCGGTAGTCCACGAGCCAACTGGTGAGCGTGGCGCTGATGTCGGCCATGTCGACGACGCGGTCGTTGTTGGCGTCGCCTCCACAGACGGCGAAGGTGAAGACCGAGACATCGTTGTCGGCGGGGCCGGCCCCCCCGCGAACCCCGCCGGCGTTGTTCACCGTTACCAGGTCGGGGTTCCCGTCTCCCGTCACGTCGCCTCCGAGAACGAGTTCGGGGGTCGCGCCTGGGACCAGATCGGTCTGCGTTGCGAAGGACAGTTGCCCGCCGAAGAGGTCGTTGCGGATGACGCGGACGATCCGCTGACCCATCTCGTCGGTCGTGATGACGGCGACATCGTCGTCGTTGTCGTTATCGAGGTCGATGAGCGCCAGGTCGGAAGGGCCGTCGCCCGCGGGGACCGTGATCGGCGGGAGGAACGTGGGCGTGCCGTTGCCGAGCAGGATCGTGACGGTGTCGCCGGTGCGGGCCGCGAACGCCACGTCGTTGAACCCGTCGAGATTCAGGTCCGCCGCGTCAACATCCGTCGGCCCGCCGGGAACGGCGACCAGGATCGGGACAGGATTGAAGACGATCCCGCCTCGGAGCGCGCCCGGGCCGTTGTTCTGGATCGTGATGGACTCATCGTCGTCGTTCGGGATCACGATGTCGTCCCACTTGTCGTTGTCGATGTCCACGGCGACGCCGTCGGCCGACGTCGGGGGTATCGGGATCACCTGCTCGTTGATAAAGCCGGTGAAAATGCCCGTACTCGGCCGGCTGTTGAAGAGGATCGTGAGGGTTGGGACACCCTCCGTGATGACCGCGACATCGACGCCGCCGTCGAGATTGAAATCGCTCTTGATGAGATGACGCGCCGGCCCCGAGACCGGCAGCGGCGCGATGCCCCCTCTCAGGAACGAAAAGTTGCCGGCGCCGTCGTTCAGCATCACATGCACCGTGGCGTCGGTGAGCGAGGTGAAGCAGATGTCCCTGCCCAGCACGCCGTCAAAGTCGGCGATGACGATCGCGGACGGGTTCGCCGCGACGGTGATCTGCGTCGAACTCGTGAATCCCTGCCAGAAACCATCGACGGAGCCAGCGTTGAACAGCAGCACGACGGACCCTGGGCTGTTGACCGGGTCGGCGGTGTTCGGGACGGTGATGGCGATGTCGAGGATGCCGTCGCCGTTGAGGTCGCCCAGGTCGGCGTCGGTGCCCGCGCCGCCGACGTCGTAGTCCTGCGAAGCCGCGGCGGGCGCGGGGGGAGGGGAGGCGAGGGTGTCCTCGACGACGACCACCTCAAAGGTGCCGCGGGCACCGGGGATCGTTCGATTCTCGAATCGAAGGAAGCGCGGCGAACCCGTCACGCCGGGGGTCAGGCCGGGGAAGTTCGCCACGTCGAACGCGCCGACGATCGGATTGTCGGACGAGATGACAGCCACACCGGCCAAGAGTTCGCCCGGCATCAGCGTGAATCCGTCGGCGAGGCGTACATCCAGTTGCCCGCCGAGGGTGGCGATCCCGGAGACAACAAGGTGGTCTGCTTCGGCGACGGCGGGGCCTGCCCGCCGCGGCGGGCCGATCCTGCCGATGTCGATCGCCAGCCGCCCCGGGATGCCCTGGTTGTCCGGCGCGGACACCTGCGTGTAGTTCCCGTCGATTTGGATAGTGTTCACTTCCGGTTCCGCGATGCCGTCATCGGGCACGGCTCCCGGGCTGAGAAGCCCCTGGTTGATGAGCGTTCCCGCCGGAACAAACCTTCCCGTGCCCTTGACGGTTCCCCGGCGGCCGATGGTGATGTTGAAAGCCCTCACATCCCCGCCGTCGAGCAGGAGCAGGCCGTCGCCGCCGAATCGTCCGATCGAGAGTTCGTTCACGGAGACGGCCGCGTTCGGCAGTCCATTGTCCGAGACGAAGAGTTCCCCCGAAGACCCCGGCAGGTGCCCGACGACAAGATGGTGGTCTGTTCCTGTAAAAGTTGAGGCATTGCGGACCTTCATGAGTCCGGACCCCTGATGGCCGACGAAGAGGCTGCCGCCGGTCTGCGTCCACCTTGCGGCGCCGTTCTCGCCGATGTCGAGGATTCCCGAACTCCCGGGCTGCGCGGCGATGTTGATGGTGTCGAAGTTTGTGGCGACCACGGCGCCGGTGTCGATGTCGAGATTGGCGTACCCGAACTGTCCGACCTCCAGCATCCCGCCGCCGCTGTGAGTCCACGACGCGCCGAGGAAGACGAAGAGTTCGCCGTTGGTCGCGTAGTTCCCGCCGAGGGAGACATCGCCGAAGGTCTGCAATCGGCCGTTGTTTCCCAGCACGACCATGTAGCCGCCCGCGCCCTCGCGGGAGATCGACAGGGTTCCGTCGACTCTCAGGCCGACATCATCGACGTAGAAGTCATGCGGGACGAAATGGGGCGCGGGCATACCGGCGATGACGACGTTCTGGGCACTGACGCCGATCGGGAGATCGGTCGCGTCGTCATGCAGTCGCAACGAGACCGCGTCGAGCCGCCCCTCGCCCAATACGAGCGAGGGGCGATCGGTCGGCTGGGTCAGGATGAGGTCATTGCCGGACAGGTCGAGCGACACGTTGCCGCTCAGGACGTTGAGGGTGCCGATGGTCATCGGCCCGATCAGGTCCGCGTAGCCCTGCGCGTCCGGATTCCCGGTGAGGGCGGTGTAGTCAAAGATCACGTCGTCGGTCATCCCCGCGATCTGGCCGCACACATACGCCCCCGCGCCATTGAGCGTCGCATAGATCGAATCGACCAGGAACCGCCTCGGCGTGGCGAGCCGGATCAACCCGTTCGTCGGGATGCCCGCGATGGACGAGGGCATGTCCCCCGCGACGACGATCGACTCCGTGTTGAGCCCGGGCCCGTCGTCATCAACCGTGACCAGAGAAACGATGCCCTCGCCCCCCCCGGGGGTCGGTCCGAGAAAGCCAACGTCGTCCCACACCGATGTCATCACGCCGATCTGGCGCAGGCCGACGAATCGGCGGTTCGCGGCGAGGTTTGACAGCACGGCGTACAACTTCTCTCCGGCGCTGCCGCTGCCGTCGGGGTCGAGGACCGCGAGGTCAGTCCCGAACTCCGATGCGCCCGCGTTGCCGAGGCCCTCCCAGCCGATGGCGTTGAGGCGCGCGACGCCGTTGGCGCTGATGAAGCCGGCGGAGGTGAACATCCCCGCCGCCGCGAGGGCCGGGTTGTTGCCTCCCGGACCATCTCTGTCCCAGAGTTGCAGGTCGAACGCGGGTCCGTCGAGGTCGCCTGAATAGAGCGGATTCCACGCCGTGCCGTTCCAGGTCGCGATCCCCCGAGCGTCGAGTCCGCCCGCCGCCATGAACTCGCCCGCGACGTACAACTCAGTTGGATAATCGGTTCCCGATCCGTCCGGATCGAAGATGACGGCGTCGTGGACGGTCCCGTCCACGCCCGCGAACATGCCGTGCCAGCCGGGAAAGGGTCCGTTGGGAAGCCAGAGCGCCGCGTTCGAGCAGGAGACCCCGCCGATTGAATTGAAGTTCCCGCCGACAAAGAGCGCCGGCCCCCCACCGCCGAGTTCGGGGGGGAGCGCGGTGAGGCAGCGGATATCCGCGCCGGTATTTAATTCGTTCGGTCGAATCCAAAATGAACCGTTCCAGACCGCGATGTCGTAGGCGGCGTGCTGCCCGAACCCGGGTAATTCCACCGAATCAAAGTTTCCGCCCACCGCAAACCCATCGGCCTCCGTCAACGGGCCAAAGCCGTCCGGGTCAACGTGCGACATCGCGTTGATCTTGACGCCGGCGCAGCAGCCGCCGACGTTGAACTCGCCCGGCGCGAACGGCTCAAAGGACCGCCCGTTCCACCTGTGGAACGGCTGAAGAGCGTACGACACCCCATCAGGGACTTCGCCTGAGATCCCACGCGATGCGACCACAAGCGAAGGCGGCTCGCCCCCAACCCCGTCGGGATCGAACGCCATTCCCGCGGTGATTGCGCGGCTTGTGGGCTTGGCAAAGGGTTGCATCGACGACGGGGCGGCCGGCGCGAACTGCAACGCCTCGTGTCGCATCGCCCTCGCGGTGTACGGCGGGCCCGGGCTCTGCCCCGCGAGGTACAGCGTCGGCTGGTCGGAATCCTGGAAGAGGCCCGAGAGCACGCGCAGCGAGCGCACCCCATACAGCCCCGTTGGGTAGATCGCCGAATACGACTGCCCGTCGAACCGCAGCACCGCCGGTGAGATCGGCGTTTCGGAAAGATCAAACGCGAGCCCCATGAACAGCGCGCCGGGCTGCGGCCCACCGCCGTCGGGATCGAGTACCGCCAGCGAATCCCAATAGGTATTCGGGTTGGCGGTGACGCCCCCGGGCGCGCCCGGCAGCGGCAGTCAGGCGTTGCTGTTCAGCGTCGATCGATACGCCACCCGATTCGGACCGAAGACGGTCCCCACCGCGACGAGCGAGACGGGTTCCGGCCCCGAATCATCCGGGTCGAACGCCGTCATGTCGAGGATGATCTCCTGGTCTTCGTTGAGGACAAAGGGGCCGCCGAACTGGCCCCACGCATAGGACGAGGTGTTCCACTTCGCAAGGCATCGCGGAGCGGGCGACGCGTCCGACTGGAGCATGAAGAGGCTCTCGGGTTCCGGCCCCGCGCCATCGGCATCAAGCACCACGAGGCGGTGCGGGAAGTAGGTCGAAGAGAACGGCCCGCCGGGCCCGCCGCCGCTGTACATGGGGTGCCAGTTGGTCCCGTCCCAGCGGATGCGTTGCGTCAGCGCGGGGTCGCCTCGGAACGAACTGAACTGGCCGACCACGACAAGAGATTCGGGCAACGGCCCGCTCGCGTCGGGGTCGAACACCGCGAGCGACCGGATCCAACCGTTGTGTGAGATGGGCGCGATCGGCGTGGGGCTGTTGTAGATGTCAACGAAGTTCTGCCCGTCCCAGGCGACGATGTTGGTCTGCACGCCGCCGAGACCGCAGACGCCGGCGGCGATGAGCAAGTCGTTATACACGACCATGCTGCTGATGAACGACTCGCCGATCGGCGACGAAAGCCCGCCGCCCACCGGCTCCCATGTATTCCCGACGCGTCGCATCAAGCCGAAGCCGTCCAGCCCGACATCGGAATCCTGCCCGAGATACAGCCCGTCCTTGTAGTCGATGATCGCCATCCCGTTGCTGCCCTTCGTCGGGCCGGGCAATCCATTGTCGAGGAACTCCGGATCGCAGGTCGGTGCGCCGGCGTGAGTCATCGATTGAGAACCGAGCGCGGCAAACAGCAGGCAGGCGACGAACAACTGGCGACGTGGCCGAGAGCGGTCTGGTCCTTGCATGGGGGAACCTCACGAAAAACGGGTTGGTGTCCGGGGGTCCGGGGGTCCGGGGGTCCGGGGATGCACTCAATCTACAACATAATCCGCCCTGATCGAAGCGCGAACATCCGAAAATGTGCGACAAAGTTGCCTGTCTTGACACTTCCATCGCCAAACCACCGCCGGAGCGGGAAACCAGCGGTCCGAACAACCCCCGCAACCTCCAAGCCGCCCCCGAGTTCACTCCACCTCGCTCAGCGCTTTTCGGATCGCCTCGGCGGTGATCGAAGGATCGCCCTTGCCCGCCGCCCGACCGAGACTCTCCGCGATTGGGAGCGCCGCCCGATACGCCGCCGCCGCCGCTTCTCGGGACCGGCCGCGATCATCGGCCGATCGTTGTTCGTCACGAGCGAGCGCCGCGTGGGCATCGCCACCCCTCCGAAGTCCGAGCAACAACGCGCGGGAGAGCGAGCGATCCTCCGGCGACCCCGACGAAAGGGCGCGGGCGAGCGCGACCGATTGCTCCGCCGCCGCCGCCGCATCCCCGGCGCGACCAAGATGCAGCAGGCACGCCGACTCTCCGCTTTTCGCGTCCGCAAAAAACTTCTTGAGGTCGGCGTTGTCCGCATCCGCCGCCAGACGCTGCGCGAACAACTCCGCCGCCGCGACCCACGACCGGAGCGCGGCCTCCAGCGATCCCTTTGGGTCTTCGCTCGATTCCGCACCGGCCGCCTGTGCCGCCGCGACCGCCGCCCGGCAGTTCCCGAGCGTCGTGATGTTCCTCGCGTCGGGACGGTTTGATTGCGCCTCCTGCGCCGTGAGGCGCGACATGAAATCGACCGCTTCGTTCGCTTCGCGGATCGCGTCCGCGTGCCGGCCCGCATCACTTTGCACCTCGGATGAGAGCAGCAACGCCACCGCCAGGTCGCGCTGCGTCCGCGCCTGCCCCGGCTCCGCCTCGTGCAACGCACGCCGCTCCGTCACCGCCTCGGCGAAGAGCGCCATGCCTTTGTCGGCCTCGCCCAGGTCGATCCGCGCCCGCGCGAGGTCCATCTGACGCACCGTCATGTTCCGACGAGCCTGCATCAGAAGCGTGCGGCGTCGCCCCTGCTCCTTCTCCGCGAGCCCCGCTTCCGCCGCGGCAGCCTTCGCCGAATCACGGATCGTCCCGCTCAGCGCCAGCGCTTGTTCGTACAGCGTCACGGCCCCCGCAAGATCATCGGTATCTCGCTTCAGATCGCCCATTTGCCCAAGCACCGCGACGAGCCTCACCCGCGCGTCATCGCCTCCCAACGGCTCGAGCAGCCGCCGCGCCTCCTCGTACGCCTCGACCTGCTTGGAACGATCGCCCATCGTCTTGTACAAGTCGCCCACTCGGACGAGGCTGGATGCCACGGACAGTTGCCGCTGCGTCGCATCGGGCTTCGCCTTCAAATACTCGCGGCGCATCCCCAGCGCCGTCTGCTGGTACGTCATCGCCTTGGCGGTATCGCCCGTGCTTCCGCCCCGGATATCGGAGGCCAACTGCCCGAGCCGCTCGAACCCGCCCGCGACAACTTGCTGCTTTTCCGCGTCATTTTTCCAAAGGTCAGAGAGGCTCTGCATTTTGCTTGACGCGGTCTCGACGATCACCTCGCGCGCCTCGACCGCGTCGGGCAGCCGCGCGACCGCCGCGTGAACGTCGGTGATGTACGACGCCAGCACATCCCATGTGTCCTTGTATGACTTCTCCGCCACATCTCGCGCCGCTTCCGCCCCCTTTCGTTGTTCTTCTTCCCGCTTTCTCGCCCCCTCCGCCTCGCCCCGCTGTTTCGCTTCCTCGGCCTGCGCCAGCACCGCGACCTCCCGCGCGCGCTCCGCACGCGCCCACTGCACGCTCGTCCCGATCACTCCCAGGAACAGCGTGACCGACACCGCCGCCGCCGCCGCAACTTTGCCGCGATTGCGTTGCACAAACTTCCCGGCGCGGTACAGCACGCTGGGCGGGCGCGCGATCACCGGCTCGCCCGTCAGGTGACGCCCGATGTCCTCGCTGAACTGCTCGGCGGACGAGTACCGCCGCGCGGGCGCCTTCTCCATCGCCTTCAGCACGATGTCGTCGATATCGCCGCGCAGACGCCGCCGCAGCCGCTCCAGGTCGCCGTCGCGGGTCTCGGCCACCGTCGAAGGATCGACGCGCCGCGTCTTCCCCTCGCCCACCGGCTCCTCGTCCACTCGGCTGACCACCGTGCTGGGACGCTCGGGCGATTCCTCGCACACGATCCGCATGATCTCCTGCTGCAGCCGCGTCTTGAACTTGTACGGCCGCCGCCCGGTCAGCAGTTCGTACAGCATCACCCCCAGCGAATAGACATCGCTCGCGGTGGTGATCGGTTCGCCCTTCACTTGCTCGGGGCTTGCGTACTCGGGGGTCATCAGCCGAACCGTCGCCCCCGTCACCGCGATCGCCTGGAACAGCGTCGGGTTCAACAGTTTGGCGATGCCGAAGTCGAGCAGTTTGGGCTCGCCCAGCGAGTTGATGAGCACGTTGCCGGGCTTGAGGTCGCGGTGAACAATCAGGTTCTGGTGTGCATAGTGAACCGCCGCGCACACTTTCCGGAACAGGGCCAGCCGATCGCGTGTGGAGAGTTTGTTGGTGTCGCAGTACTTGTCGATCGGCTGCCCGTCCACATGCTCCAGCGCAAAGAACGGCCGACCGTCCTCGGTGGTGCCTCCATCGATCAGCCGTGCGATGTTCGGATGGTTCAGCCCGGAGAGCAGTTGCCGCTCCAACTCGAACCGGCGGACGATCTCCTCCGAGTCCATCCCCTTCTTGATGACCTTCAGCGCAACCTGCTGGGTGAACGTCGCGTCGCCCCGCTGCGCCAGATAGACCAGCCCCATGCCTCCCGCGCCGATCTGCTTCAAGATGCGGTACTCGCCGATCTTGTCGGGAACCTTTTCGGAAGCGAGCAACTTGGAGATCGCCTCCGCCGAGGAGGTTGATCTCGCCGAGACGGGCGCGGTCTCGGCATCGTGCGAGGATGGCCGGTCTGTAGTCATGGATTCGAGACCTCCGGTGCGGCGGTCGGGCGTTTGGGGTCTGTCAATGGGTACATTACAGAACACTCAAAAACAAACCAGAATCGCCGTCAAACCCCGATTCGCCCGAATCCGTCGCCCAATTTTCAGAAACAATCTTCACTATTTTGACATGTTTGGCTTGCGTTGGCCCCAATCCGAGGTATCTTGCACGCACAGGAGCGGAGATTTTAGTTGGTTCGCGTGCAGGGGTTGGGGTCAGCAGGATGAGTCACACACTGGTGGTCGTGGGATGCTTCGCCGCATGGTCGGTGGCTGCCGCGCCCGCGAACGCCGGTCACATGACGAGCCTCAACAGCGGCGAAGACGCCTCCGCGTCGATGATCCCCGGTGAAACCGCCGTCCTCCGGATCGCCATCTCCAACGACGCATTAGAGACCCGCAGCCCCGCATTCGCTCGCGTGATGTTCGATGCGCCCGGCCTCAAGTACATGGGGCACATGTGGGCCAACCCATACCTCAATGACACCCCGAATGGCGGCAGCAAGCCGCTCGACGGGCTCCTGCCGGTCGCGCTCCTTGATCTGACCCGCTCCGGCGTGGGTGATCACGCCGATGTGGTCGATGTCGAACGATCGAATGGCCTCCCGGTCGGCTCAAACTTCGGAGCGGGCATCATGGCTTCGACGGCCCGGCGGGTGCCGGCGACGAACGCCGTCGCGCTCGCCCCCGGCCAGATCACGCTCAACGGGGAAGACGATTCGACCCGGGTCGCTGGTTTTTTTACGTTGATCGTCCCGACCCCAAGCGTTTCGGCGGTCGGGTATTTTGTAGCCGTCTTCGGCATGTTGAACCGGAGAAGAAGCCGCTGAAAGGCGGCGCGTATCGCGCACAGAATCGGTAGGAAATAAGGAGTCGTGCCATGACAAAGTTTTTTAAGTTGTTCCGCGGTCTGGCGTCGGTGTTTGCCATGCTCGTCGCGGTGTCCACGGTTCGCGCGGGATAGCAGAGTTCACTGGCCCGTTGCAAAGGGTCCGCGTCCGCGCGCTCGGAGCCTGCCGCCAAGACACGAGCGGCTCCGGGATCGAGCAACTGGCCCTCGGGTCGGACACCGAGTCTCCCACCGTCGAGAACCGGACGGCGGTCTGTCACTCCGTCCCCACCGGCGGCGGCGCTGACATCGGCGACCCACACCCAGCCCTTCCTGGACGAACGCGGCCCCATCCAACCTCTACAGCCACGGTCCTTCACACGCGCGCTCGCCGCAGCGATCGCACGCTTGTGACCCCCGTCTCCCGATCCGGCCGGGGGAAGGGTTCCTTTCCGCGACGGCGGAGGGGGTGAGACGCCGGTGTTCAAGCGTCGATCAACAAACCCCAAACAAACCCATTGACTCCCGCCCCCCACCAGGATTGAATACGATGTCAACGCCCGCCAGCCAGTGGGGGCGAAAGGAACTCGCAATGCTCGGCTTCTGGACTCCCAGCGGAATGGAACTCGTTGTCATCCTGGTCATCGGGCTGCTCCTCTTCGGGAAGCGCCTCCCCGAGATCGGCCGCAGCATGGGCAAGGCAATTGTCGAGTTCAAGAAAGGCGTCAAAGGCATCGAGGAAGAGGTCGGCCAATCCAACGACACGAACCGCCCGACGCTGAACGCCCCGCCCGACGCCCGCCGCGTCAGCACGTCCGAAAAAATAGAAGAGAGCGTTTGAGAAGCCGACACTGAGCCGCCTTGGGCGAAGTGTCGGATGCCCTCCGCGTAACCGCTGGTGGAATTCTTCTTCCCAATCCTCGCACTTCCAAAGTTTCCCTCGCCTCCCACCAAATCGGTGATATATTTTCACGATATGGCCCGCGCTGCATCCGTCATGCCCCTCAGGCTCGCACGCAGGATGTGCCTCTCCTGCGGCTTCGACGGCCGGTCCATCCAGAACCACTCTCGCGAAACCGCCTGGGTCTGCCCACGCTGCGACTCCGACCTCTACGCTCGCCCACCCAGATCCTACGCCGAACTCGAAGCCCTCTCGGACTCGAACCCCGGCTCACTCATCGACGACGAACTCTTCCGCCCCGCGCGCCGCCGTTCCATCATCACGAGCGCCGTAAACATCTTCGGCACGTCGCTCCGAACACGCACGCGAGCATGGCTCGCCCTCTCCATCCTCGCCGCGATCTCCCTCTTCGCATTCGGCGTCTGGATCGGACGAACAATCTGAGCAAAACCCCATCCTCGGACGCCTGAGCAACAACTGGCTCCGCAGTTGATGCTCAGGGTGGGCACGCGAGAAGCCCTGACATACTCTGCCGAAGTGCCCACCCACTGGCTTCACCATTTCGAGTCCTTCTCCCCACTTCACCTCATCACCCTCGCAACCTGGGCCGCCATCACCGCCGCCCTCGTCCTCATCGGCAACCGCAAACACAAAGCCCAAACCGCCGCACGCTTCGACCAAACCCTCGGCGTCCTCGGCCTCATCGCCTGGCTCTTCGTCAACGCATGGTGGCTCGCCCCCGCGAACTTCAAGTGGCAACAATCCCTCCCGCTGCAAATCTGCGACCTCGCCGCCCTCGCCGCGCCCCTCGCGCTCCTCACAAACAACCGGAACATCCGCGCCATCCTCTACTTCTGGGGCCTCGGCCTCTCATCGCAAGGCCTCATCACCCCCATCGTCCGCCTCGGCCCCGCACACATGGAGTTCTGGGCCGCGTGGATCAACCACGGCGTCATCGCCTCCTTCGCAATCTACGACCTCATCGTGCGCCGCTTCCGCCCCACCGCGCGCGACTGCCGCTTCGCCGTCCTCGCCGCCGCCGCGTACGTCGCCGCGATCCTCCCCATCAACATCGCCCTCGGCTGGAACTACGCCTACGTCGCCGATTCACGCCCCGGATCCCCCACTCTCCTCGACCACCTCGGCCCCTGGCCCCTCCGCATCCTCTGGATCGCCCTCCTCGCCGTCACCGCGATGCTCCTCGCACTCCTCCCCTGGCAACTCGCACGGCACATGCACCGCTCGAAAACTCGGATGACCCGAATGCACTAAAGAAGCCACGGATCACCCAGATCAACCCAGATGATCGCACGGCGGAAGTCGGTTGAAGGCGTCGTACTACTGCTTTCTGCACGGACAAAGGAGTGCGCCCGGTGAAGTTCCGCTGATCCTCAGGCTGAAAGCCTGGTAGTTCGTAGCCGGGGGCAGAGCGGTCGCCGCGGCGACCGAGCGCCGCCCCCGGAAAAAGACCCCGAAACCCTCCCTGCACCCTGTAAGGGTGCAAGTCGAAATCGCTCCGCTGACTATGAACGCCTCCGAGATTCGCTTGACGAATCACACCATTCTCTGCACCGAGATCACTAATCTGGGTCATCTGGGCCATCTGTGGCCTGTTCCTTTTCCGGAGCCGATCCGAACACTCACCGCCGGAGCCGTACATGGACATCGACCCCGCCTCGCTCGACATCCAGGACCGCTACAAACTCCTCCTCGGCGCCATCGTCCCGCGACCCATCGCCTGGGTCTCCACCATCTCGCCCGAAGGCCGACTCAACCTCGCACCGTTCTCCTTCTTCAACGGCATCTCCGCCAACCCTTGCTCTCTCCTCTTCTGCCCTGCGAACAAACCCGACGGCTCGGAGAAAGACACGCTTCGAAATCTCTCGCACCCCGCCGCGCAGTTCGTCGTTAACATCGTCACCCACGCCCAATCGCACCAGATGGCCGCCACCGCCGAGGAACTCCCTTACGGCGAAAGCGAGTGGAACCTCGCCCACCTCACCCCCGAACCCAGCGCCATCGTCAAGCCGCCGCGCATCCGCGGCTCCCCCTTCGCCTTCGAGTGCGAAGTCACCCAGATCATCCGCCTGAACCCCGGTGCCCCCTCCGGCGGCAACATCGTCATCGGCCGAGTCCTCTCCATCCACGCCACGGATGGCCTCGTCAACCCGTCTCACCACATTGACGCCGCCAAACTCGACGCCATCGGCCGCATGGCCGGCCTCTCCTACTGCACCACACGCGACCGCTTCGAGATCCCCTGGGGCAAAAAGGCACTCGAGCCTTAGAGCCTATCTCAGTAGACCCGCGGCCCCGCAGGTGATGAGGGCGCAGGCGAGGTGCGGGAAGCCGAGGTCGTTCCCCAGTTTCTTTTCCCAGCGGGGGAGGATGCGCCGGAAGCGGTTCATCCAGCTGTGCGTGCGCTCGACCACCCAGCGCCGCGCCTTGAAGCCGACCTCCTGCTTGATTTTTCGCGCGTCCTCGCCCCGGGCGCGGATGGGCGCCGTGTAGCCGAACTCCTTGGCCAGGCCGCGGGCTTCGTCGTAGTCGTACCCTTTTGTCCAGACACAGCCCTTGCCGACGGCGGCGGGTGGGCCGGGGGCGCTTGATCGGGATGCTCTTGAGAGTGGCCCGCGCCATCTTGAAATCATTCCGGTTGGCCCCGTCCACCGCCAGGCCGATGGGCACGCCGCGGCCTTCGCACAGCAGGCTCCGCTTGACGCCGCGCTTGGCCCGGTCGGTGGGGTTCGGCCGCGTGCTTTTCCCCCCCGAGCGGGGCCTTGGTCATCGCCCCGTCCATCGACTGCCACGCCCAGTCGATCCCTTTGAGCTCGTCGTACTCCTTCAACGACCGCGCCCACAGCTTCCGGAACACGCCGGCCTTGGTCCAGGTTTGGAACCAGCGGTGCGCCGAGGAACTCGAGCAGACGCCGGTGGCGTTGAGCGCGTTCCACTGGCAGCCGGTTCTGAGCACGAAGAAGATCGCGTCCATGACCTTGCGCGGGTCGGTCGCGGGGTTGTGGGTCGCCGCGGCGACCCGCTTGGGCCGCGGCAGCAGCGGCCGGATGCGTTCCCACAGCACGTCGGGGATCCGCCACTGGTCGTCGGGCGGGGGCGTCGGGTTCTTCCGTCGGGCCTTGCGGCCGGTCGTCGTGCGTGCGCGGATCATCCATGAACCTCCCATGCACGCTCCGCGTGCCGGATAGATTCATCGGCTGACTACCGTCTATTGGGATAGGCTCTTAGCGGAGCCCCGAGCGCAAGCGACCGGTGCCTTCGATCGGGATGCCCCGGCCTTGTCTACTTGGCATGACCCGTCGCTTGCGCTCGGGGCTCCGTTGAGGCCGCCCTTACGGGCACATCAAGTTGAAGTTGGCCAGCACCGCCGTGATGTCGGCGAAGTTCACCACGCCGTTGCCGTCAGAGTCGCCAAAGCACCCGCGCACCGCGAGCACCGCCGGATTACTCGTCGCTTGCCCGGCGGTGTTGGTGACCACGCAGTCGTATATCCCCACGTCGAACAGGTCGGCTGTAATGGTCAGCGTCGGCGTATCCACACCGGCAAATGGCGCGCCGTTCACGAGGGGCACTCCGTCCTTGCGCCACTGATACGTCGCCGCGCCGCTGGCGCTGACCGAGAACTGCGCGGTCCCGCCCCCGGCGGGCAGAATGACGAAACAGGGCGGCTGGGCGGTGATCACCAGACCACCGCCGCCATCGAGGGAGAGAACCCAGACCGCGCCGCGGTCGAACCCGCCGTCGTCGTCGAGTACCGCCCCAACGGCGAGGTCGGGGATGCCGTCGCCGTCGAGGTCGCCCAGATTGGCGACGCAGCGGCCGAAGAAGTCGCCGTTGTCCAGAACGCCGTTGAAGCCGCCTACGGTATCGGAAATCTTCTGGACCTCCCTGACCGTGCCGTCGTTGTTCATGAAGAGAATCCAGACCGCGCCCCGCTCCGAACCGCCATCGTCGTCGCCTAATGCCCCGACGGCGAGATCGGGGACGCCGTCGCCGTCGAGGTCGCCGAGGCCGACGACGCGCGGACCCGCGAGCCGTCCACCTGGAAGCGGGCGGCATTGACGACCGTTCTGCATTCGTTCTACGGAGGAGTTGAAGGGGTACTCGGCGTCATCGCGGAGTTGATCGGTCACGATCTTCCCCGAGGGCCGGATTCGCACGCCGTCTTGTTGGACCGGACGGCAACCGCGACATCGCTCCGTTCCGCCGCCATCGACGATGCATTGGCCGAATCGCCGCGCGAGCACATGCGGTTTCGGCATTTTTTTACCACGCCTACATATTCGAGTTGAACTGGGATCGAATGAAGCCGCTGGTCGAAGGCCTCAACACTACGTTTGCGGAGTTCGAGCGGCAGGTTGCGGTGTTCAACGACACGCGGCGCTGGGCGATTGGAACTGTGACCGTGTCGCCGATCTCGACGCGCCCTGACTTTGAACGGCCGGTGCGGCTCGGAGACCTCGAACACCGACCGCTCAGGGTTCCGGCGCGCCGGGATCGGTGGCACGGGTCACGGAGCATCGTGGTCGGTGCCACCCGTCTCCGCTTTCAAGCATTCTTCCACCGACGTGCGGAACGCCTCGACCTGCTTGAGTATTTCCGGCGCCTCGGTTTCGGTTACGACCCCCGCCGCGTCGTAACTGAGTGTGTTCCGCTTCCGACGACAGCGATCGAAGTAGATCGAGAATGGTTTGGACTGTTCACCCATCGCCACTTCGAGCGCCTCGAACGTGGTAAAGCGGGCGCTCTGGCCGCGCACGCGGTACTCCGCGACCGCGATCACCATCTTGGCGAGGATCAGCGCCGCCCCGTACACGAGGCCGAAGCGGTTGTCAGCGGAGAGGCCCTTGACCCCGGCGTCCTTGAGGTTTCGTGCGACGAGGGCGCGAAGGTCCGCCACTTCGCGCGGATTCGTCCGGTGCGGCTCGACGCGATCGTCCTTGAGCATGGCCTGCCAGGATGTCCTCGGAGCCGAAGACAAATCGTTTGTCCGTTTCCACGGCCTCGCGCAGGTAGGTCGATCCGGCTTTCAGGCGCTGCGTGAACTCGCGCGGAGTGTACACCGTTGCATCGATGGTCCGGCCCAGCCGCCGCTCCGCGCGCCGCAGCGCGGGGGAGAGGTCCTCCAGCCCGGCCGCGCCGATCACCATGAGGTCGATATCACTCCCGGCTCGCGCAGCGCTGCGGGCGACCGAGCCGTACACAAAGGCGACCGCGATCCCATCCGCGAAGTCCGCCAGTTCATCGCGCAGGACACCGACGACCCCCGAAGTCTTTTCGATAAGGCCGACAAGTTCCGGCAGGAACGGGCACGCGCGGTCGGGGCGGTAGTAGGTGAGGTTCCCTTCTTTTCGTCGTTCAAGCACGCCGGCGTGGACAAGCCTCCCGATCGGCCGCTGGAGCGAGGAGGGGCCGGTGCCAAGTTGGCGTGTGAGTTCGCTGAGGTACCACCAGCGCTCCGGCGAGCCGAGGGCGAGTGCGAGGATGCCATCGAGAGCGGGGGCGAGGATGGGGGAGGTCTGATTACGCACGGTGCGTAAGTGTTTACGCGATATGCATTGAAGTCAACTTCGAGAAGAAATAGTAAAGGCGTCCCCGAAGCACCGGGAGCGGAACGGTAAGCAAGTGCATTCCACGACATTGACCCATCCATCCCCCCACCCCGCATGTTGAAAACGCGCCAACTGGGTCTGAGAGCCTGTCTAAGAAGCCGGGTTATCCCGGCGCGAGGCGGTGGAGCATGAGGTTGGTCATGGAAATGCGGATCATGGCCTCGCGGCACTCTGTGGGTTGCTCGTAGCCCTTGCTGTGGCGACGGTAGCGGCCCAACCAACCGAAGGTTCTCTCCACGATCCACCGCTTGGGCACCACCACAAACCCGGCGAGGGTGTCGGTGCGCTTGACGATCTCCAGAACCCATCCGGTCGCCGCGGCGACCCACCCACCCCACCAGCTGGCCCGCGTATCCGCCGTCGGCCCGGATTTTCTTCAGCCGCGGGAACTTGCCCTTCAGCAGTTCCAGCACCAGCCCGGCCCCGTCGCGGTCCTGGATGTTCGCGGCGTACACCGTCACCGCCAAGAGCAGCCCCAGCGTGTCTACCACGATGTGGTCGCCGCGGCGACCGCCCGTTGATCTTCTTCCCCGCGTCGTAGCCGCATCAGACCCCCTTTTTCCCGTCGCTTTGACGGTCTGGCGGTCGATGATCGCGGCACCGGGACTCTTCTTGCGCCCGGCTTTCTTCCGCGTCTTCTCGCGCAGCGCATCATGGATTTTTTTCCATGTCCCGTCCCGCTGGAACAAACGGAAGGAGTGAGAGACCGTCGGCCACTTCGGGAACTCGCGCGGCAACGACCGCCATGTGGTCGCCGCGGCGACCGGTTCAGGTACAGCAGGCCGTTGACCACTTCCCGCATGTCCGCATCGCGGGGCCGACCGCCGGGTTCTTCGGGCGGGATCAGCGGTTCGATCAACTTCCGCTGCTTGTTCGTGAGATCGGTGGGATAGGAACTCCGTTCCATGCTGTCTTCTCGGCTGGTTCCGGGTTTCTTAAACAGGCTCTGAGAGCGGTTTCATTTCAGGTGGAGCGGGCGTCCTGCGTGCTCGTGGCGGAGATTCGGGCAGGGGTTCGTGGCATTCCGCGACACAACCGGGCGCTGCGTTGTCATGCTCTCTGACGACGTTCGGGCCGAGCGTCTCTACCCAGACCTTGCTCGGAAGGTCTGGGTAGAGACTCGGATGCCGTGGCGGTGGGAACATGGGTAGTGTCTCAGGTGGGGCTGGAAGACACGGGCTGGTCTCCGCGGCGACTCTTCGAGAAAGCCCGTGCCACTTCAATCAAACTGAGACACTACCGGAACATGATTGGTCCGACCGCACCGGTCCCGGTTCTCGCTGGGCCGCTCGTCCCCGTCGCTCAGAACAGCGGCGGTTTGCCAAGCGTCCGACGGATGATCGCCCATTGCCCCGCGTGCATGTGCCAATGCGCCCCGAGGAACAGCAGCACATCCCCGACGTTCTTCAAGAACGGCGGCAGCCCGCCCTCGACCTTGCGGTCAAACTCGGCCATCGGGAGCGCCTCGAGCGTGCTGCGCACATCGGCTCGCACGCGTGCGGCGAGCGCCCGGTACTCCGCCTTTGTCAGGAACTTGAGCGGATCGTCGCTCCCGGCGGTCGCCTTGTTGTGCTTCTCCGCGAAGCCGTCGGGCAGCGCCCCCACCGCTCCCGGCCGGACCGCTTCCATCAAGTTACGTTCCGACGAGATCAGGTGGCCGAGTTGCCATGCGATGTGGTTGGTATTCGGCACGGCGCGGACCAGGATGTCCCGATCCGTCAGGTCTTCGAGATACGCATCAACAACGGCCTGGCTGGAAGTAAGAGTCGAGAGAACGGCGTGTTTCAGATCCATCTGCTAGCTCCTTGAACACAAGGCGATATAATAACCGTCGCCGCACACGCGGCGTCGGCTTTGGAACACGGGTTGGGCCGCGTCACTTCCTGCTGACGCGTCTTCGTCGCTTCGGAGTGGCGCCGCCACCCAGGAGCAACACGATGTAACTACGAACGTGAGTCATGCTGACCTTGATTACCGATTCATCCCCCGTCGCTTTGTAGAGCACGAGCGACCCCTGGACGGCCGCGAGCCACAGCCGCGCCAGGGCCCCGGCGTCGATCTTTCGTCGCCGACTCCGCGCGGCGTCGCGGACCAGCCCCTCAAACGGTTCCTGCATCGCGGCGAAGCACGAGCCGGCCGCCGAGCGCAGTTCGCCGCTCGACTCGGACGCCTCCTGCACAATCGTCCCGGCGAGGCACGACTTCAGCATCCCCGGCTGATTGAGAACGGAGATAAGGAAATCCATGCAGCCGACCAGCCGGCTCGTCGGATCGGCCTCCGCGTGAAACGCCGCCCCCGCCAGCAACGCCGTCATCTGCTCGCGCCAACGGGCCAGGCACGCCCCCGCCAGCGCTTCCTTGGACTCAAAGTGGTGAAAGAACGCTCCCTTGGTCACGCCTGCCGCGGCACAGATGTCGTCCACACTCGTCGGCGCGTACCCCCGGCGACGGATGAGGTCGGTCGCCGAGTCGATGAGGAGTGATCTGGCACGCGCGGGGCGGGGCATGGACGTAGCATACCAACTGGTTGGTTATAGTCAAGGGGGCTCCCGCTGAGATCACTGATCTGGCACATGCTTCACCGCCTCGGCCGCTCGGGGCGGCGAGCAAGGCACCGGAGCGTCCCCATGCCCCAAAGCAAGAAGCAAGGGAAAACCCCAGAACGCACGGCGGACCTGCATCGCTCGCCTGTATCATTCGGCCTGAGTTTTCGAGTACCTCCTCGCCCGGTCGGGCAAGGAAGAACGGAGCGACCGATGGGCTTGCCGCGTGTGATCCAGGGAGGGATGGGGGCGGGGGTTTCGGGGTGGGTGCTTGCCCGGGCTGTTTCGTCGTTGGGGCAACTTGGGGTTGTGTCGGGGACGGCGCTCGACTCGATCCTGGTGCGACGGCTGCAAGTCGGCGATGAGGGCGGGCACATGCGACGGGCGATCGCGGCGTTTCCGTTTCCGGCGGTCGGTGAAAAGGTGTTGCGGCGCTATTTCAACTGCGCGGGCGATGACGCGGCGCGTTTCCGGCTCGCGTCGATGCTCCGCGCGAAGTTGACGCCCGAGCGCGAGGCGCTCGTGATTCTCGCGAACTTTGTCGAGGTGTTCCTCGCGAAAGAGGGGCACGGCGGCGTGGTGGGGATTAACTATCTTGAGAAGATCCAGTTGCCGACGCTGCCGAGTTTGTACGGGGCGATGCTGGCGGGTGTGGATGTGGTGCTGATGGGGGCGGGGATACCGGCGCAGATTCCCGAGGCGATCGATCGGCTCAGCCGACATGCGGAGGCGACCATTTCGCTCGACGTGCAGGAGCGCGGCGACGAGACGTTCGAGTTGCGGTTCGATCCGGCGTTGATCGAACGCACCAACCCGGCGGTCGGCGCGGCGGCGATGCGGAAGCCAAAGTTTCTCCCGATCGTGGCGTCGGCGACGCTGGCGCGGGCGCTGCTGAAGAAGGCGCCGGGCGGGATCGATGGGTTTGTGGTGGAGAGGCCGGTGGCGGGCGGGCACAACGCGCCGCCTCGCGGGCCTCAGAAACTTTCGGCACGGGGCGAGCCGATCTACGGCGAGCGCGACGAGGTGGACCTGGAACAGATGAGGGGGTTCGGCGTGCCGTTCTGGCTGGCTGGGGCGTACGCGACGCGCGCGAAGTTTGATGAGGCGCTGGCGGCGGGCGCGCACGGCATCCAGGTGGGGACCGCGTTCGCTTTTTGCGAAGAGTCCGGGCTGGACCCCGCGCTGCGCCGGCGGTTCATCGAGCGCGTGTTGCACGGCGGCGGCGAGGTGTTCACCGATCCGACCGCGTCGCCGACGGGGTTCCCGTTCAAGGTCGCGGCGCTGGGGGGCACGCTGTCGGAGTCTTTGGAGTACGAGAACAGGCCACGGCTTTGTGACTTGGGTTATCTCCGGCAGGTGTACCGCAAGGCGGACGGGACGCTGGACTATCGCTGCCCGAGCGAGCCGGTGGAAGATTATGTCCGCAAGGGCGGGAAGGTCGAGGACACGATCGGGCGCAAGTGTTTGTGCAACGCGCTGCTGACGAACATCGGGTTGGGCCAGCGTCGCGCGGACGGATATGAGGAACTGCCGATGCTTACGTCGGGCGATGATCTCGAATGCGTGAAGCAGCACGCGACCAGCGATCGGCCCTGGTATCGGGCGCGGGATGTGATCGAGGGGTTGGTGGGGTGACGAGCCCTTCGCGCAAGCGAAGGATTCTTCTCCCTCTCCCGCTAAGTCTTCGCAGCGGGAGAGGTCCGGCGCTTCGCCGGGGTGAGGAGGCCGGAGGAATTCAGGCCCGGAGGGCCGAAGGGATGTAGCCACGGGTGAAGCGACGCTCCGCCGCGGAACCCGTGGACAAGGGTATTCTCCCTCTCCTCTTCTTCATTGCTTTGACCTCCCTCTCCCGCGCAGTCTTCGGAGCGGGAGAGGTCCGGCGTTTCGCCGGGGTGAGGGCTCTGCCTCTACTACTTCTACAACTCTCGTATTCGCTTGTGCGCACGATCCCGCGATGCGACACTGAACAACTGCGAGAACTGTAGAAGGAGTAGATCCAGAGCCCTCACCCCAGCCCTCTCCCGCGAAGACGTGGGAGAGGGAGCAGAAGGAGCCTGCCCACATCCACGCCTCAAAACAGGCGCGGGAGAGGAAGGCGAAGGCCGAAGGATTGGTAGAGGGAGTAGCACGGCCGAGGTGAAGGCTGCTCGGGCGTGGCACCCGAGGAATGGGTCGCTTCGGTGGGGCGTGCTACCTGCCCTATCCCGGAGGCTGCGCAATCTGCACGCCGAAGAGATCTTGATACAGCGCCGAAATCTTCGCCCAGCGCGCCGCAAGAACCCCCTCAACAGCCTCGGAGACACGCCGATGGGAACCGGTCGCATCGGAAGCATCACGCACCAGATTGCGCGCCATCGCAGCCTTGGCTTCCGGTGACCATATCTCAGGGACCGCCATTCGCAGGTTAGGTGGAACCCGCTCTCCGGCTTCCACCGTTTGTTTGCTAAGTTGGAATGGATTTTCGCTTCCCGGGCCACGACCCAAGACGTAGCGCGTCATATCGGCTTCAAAAAGGCGGTAAAACTCAACAAAATGATCGACTGCGCTCTTCACTTCTTCGCGGCGCAGACTGTCGAGTAGCTGCAGGCCTTCACGGACAGACGGCAAGAGCTCCTGTGCTGCCAAGCGTCCTTGGGCGTCATCTCCTGAAGCGGCCATCATCAGGATGACGATGGAGCCGGCTTGGTCATGCAAGCGCGACATCTCCGCGTGCGAAATCGGATTGGGGGTCCGATAGTCGTCCCAAGCCAAATAGCCAACCGCACCCGCCAGCACAAGCACAAAGACGCTGAGCAGCGGCGTCATGATCCCAGAGGATTCTTTATCCTCATCGAGCGAGGTCATCACATACGCCGCCAGAAGCCATGTGACCAATGCAAGGTCGAAATACCAGGCACTCCAAAACCAACACATAACGGGTACGACCAAGAGCAGTGGTGGGAATACAAAGCACCCGACCGCAAGGGCGATGCCCCAATTTGCGTTTATGAGGTACACAGACCACGCGGCGAGCGAGATGCCACCGAGCACAGCTATCGTGCCACAACACACGCTAGAACCAACATTGAGGACTCTTTGGAGCCTTCGCATCGGTGATTCCTCTTCGGGTGCAGCGCCGCCACTTCTCGATCACTGTCAACGCCACCCGCTTTCATGATGATACTATACCACGATGCAGGCCAAACTCGATCTGCGAATTCGGCAGTTGCACGATGCGATGGATCAGGTGCGAACTGCGGACCTCTCCTCTATCCAACCGCGAGTAGGAGTTGTCGGCAATACGTTCTATATGAATGTGGATTTCTCAGGTGGTGTCTCCGACACTGAACTGGCAAACGTTGTGTCACTCGTTTTGGCAAACATCGCGTGCCTGAAGGATCACTTGAAGGCGTGGTGCAAGGAGAAGCACGCTTTGTTTCACGGCGATGCGCTTATCGACTCCAATCGTGAAGTCGCAATAATCCATGATCTGTGGAACCGCGATAAGCATTTCGACCTCAAGCAGTCCCGATCTGGGCTATTCCCAGAACTCCGCAATATCTCTCGCAAGGCGTCTCTGACCACCCGGGCGCAGGCAGGGAGTTGGGTTGCGATGACCTTGGATCCCCGCACAGGACAACTGAAGACCCACGGCGACGGCAAGGTTGAACTGGTCATTGATGCCGATGTGGTGAACTCGACAGGGGCTCGCGTGGGGGGGCTGACCGAGATCGCCGAGCGCGCCGTAGTCGGATGGGAAACGACTCTCGCCGCTGCGGGCGTTTCATTGCCCGTACGTTAAGCGACCGACTAAAACGGACCAGACGAGTGGCACAATCAAGCGATGGCCCCCCGCCTTCTTTGGGCTGCCGCGCGTCGAGGTGCCTACGCCTCCGCCGTGCCGCGCCCTCTACCGCTCCTCCGATCTGTAGAGGGTGAAGAGGTGGGAGCACGCGGCATCCGGCAGAAAGAGGGTATGGGGGTGTTGTTTCCGGGGGTTACGCTCGATGACTCGCTAACCCCCGGCTACTGACTTCCAGCCCTTCGGGCTGAAGAGCAAGGCAATGACGGATCCCCGCCTTCTCGGCTGCCGCGCGTCGAGGTGTCTTTACCTCGGCCGTGCTGCGCCGTCTGCCGATCCTCTGATCCTGTGGAGGGTGAAGAGGTGGAAGCACGATCGAACAGGGGGCTGTTCGATGGTGGTGCCTGGTGTTTCAGGATGATTCCGGCTCCGGGTCCGCAGGCGGCGTCGGCAGTATCGGTTCAACCAGCCGAATCAGTTCCGGCACATGCGTCGACGCCACGGCCCAGATCAGGTCGTGGCGGACGCCGCCGTACTCATGGATCAGGCGATGCCGCTGCGTGATGATCGGCCGCCACGCGATCTCCGGGTGCGCGTCTTGAAACGCCACAGACACCTTGTTCGCTGCCTCACCGATTATCGAAACACACCGCTCGACCGCGAAGCGAAGCATCTCGTCTCGCTGATAGTCGTCCCACGTCTTTGTCTCAGTCATGGAGGCAACGCGACGGGCATACTGGAGCATGTCCCACAGCAGCGCCGAATCGAACCGATCAGGCTGCATAGAGGATCCGCCTGGTGGTCAGGATCTCGTAACGTCGGAACGGGTTGACGACGAGTCGGCGCTCGACGAGGTCGATATTCCGGCCGAACATCGCACGGAGTTCGTCCTCCATCGCGCACGAAGCCTTGAGGTCGTGGCGCACGCCCGGCTCGAAGACAACCAAGACATCCACATCGCTCTCCGGCCCGAAATCTTCTCGCAGAACCGAGCCGAAGAGGGAGAACTGCGTGACCTTCCAACGTTTGCAGAAATCGGCGATGCGCTCGTGCGGCACCGGGAGGCGGGGTTGGATGTTGTGGGGACTCTGGATCATTGTGAAGGGCATCATTCGAGAGCGTGTCCCGACATTGTAGCCCGCGCCCCCTCACGGCGGAGTGGCCTGCGCGCCCCTCTTCTCGGTTGGATTTCCCTCTGGCGTTGCATGTTTGCTGCTTGGAGCGTGCGTGTGCGAGCGGGGTTGGGCGGCCTGCCGCCCCTTTCAGGGGCTCAGAGCGTTTGAGGTGTCGCTTTCCACGGGCTTGCGCCCGTGGCTAGGAACCGTCGCCCGTTTCACGGGCTGAAAGCAGGACGGGCAAAGCCACCTATCGCATCGCGGCGGCGCAGGCGGCGCACGCCGTCCAACTGGCGTTGACCATTTCGAGGAGGCGCTGCATCGCGGCCGGGAGGGCGTCGTCTGGCAACTGGTATTCATGGAATGCCATGCGGATGAACCCATCGGGGAAGCGAGGGCGTCCGAGCAGGTCCATGCCTTCCCTCGTGGCGGCGCGGCGGGCACCTCCATCGGGTCCGAAGCGTTCGATTCAGCGTCGGCCATTGGTGGGCGAGCGTCCGCGATGGTTCCGAAGATCGTCGGTATACTCGTCGGCTTCATGGCATCGAATCGATCGACCGTCAGCCGCCGACCGACTTCACCACCCTTTGCGGATCGGCTGCGGCGATTGCGGGCTTCGCTGAAGCGGCAGCGGTTTGACGGCGTGCTCATCACTTATCCGAACGACATCCGCTACCTGACAGGGTTCGGCGGCGAGGCGAGCGCCGCGTTTGTGACGGCGAAGGAGCTCGTCGTCGTCAGCGATTTTCGGTTTCAGGAGGAGTTGGAGTCGCTGCGGGGCCGGGCCGAGGTGGTGATCCGCAAGGGGGCGATGCCGGAGGCGCAGGCGCAGGTGTTCAAGCGGCTGCGGCTTCGAGCAGCGGCGGTGCAGTCGGAGCACCTTGGCGTGCGGACCCGATCGGAACTTGCGAAGGGTGTCGGCGCATCGCGGCTTCGTGATTCGGTGGGGGTGATGTCGTCGCTGCGATTGGTGAAAGATGCATCCGAGGTCGCGCTGATCGCGCGGGGGGTGAAGGTCCAGCAGGAGGCGCTCCTGGCGACATTGCCGACGATCCGGAGCGGGCAGACGGAGCGTGAGATCGCGGCGCGGCTGGAGTACGAGATGAAGTGCCGGGGGGCCGACGGGCTCTCGTTCGAGACGATTGTTGCCGCGAAGGCGAACGGGTCGAAGCCTCACTACCGGCCGGGGACGGAGAAAACGGCGAAGGGGCGGCCGCTCTTGATCGACTGGGGGGCGCGGGTGGATGGGTACTGTTCGGACATGACGCGGACGTTTTCGCTGGGATCGTGGCCCCGGAAGATGAAGGAGATTTACGAGGTGGTGCTTGAGGCGCATCTGGCGGCGATCGATGCGGTGAAGCCGGGGATGACGTGCTCGGAGTTGGACGGGGTGGCGCGGGGGATCATCACGAAGGCCGGGTATGGCAAGGAGTTCGGGCACGGTCTGGGGCACGGGATCGGGCTGGACATCCACGAGGGGCCGCGGCTGTTCACGACGACGACGACGGCGTTGGAAGTGGGGATGGTGATCACGATCGAGCCGGGGGTGTATCTTCCCGGCGTCGGGGGCGTACGGATCGAGGACGATATTCTTGTGACCGACCGTGGGGCGCGGAACCTGTGTTCGCTCCCCAAGGGTCTTGAGTGGGCAACGCTCCATGGTTGATTACCGAAAACTGCGTGAACTCGTGAAGTTGATGGTCGAGAACGATCTGTCTGAACTGGAACTGCGCGACCAGCAGGAGACGGTGGTGCTGAAGCGCGGCGCGCCCCCGCCCCCCGGTGGGATGCCGATGATGGCGACGCCCATCGTGCATCATGTTTCCGCGCCCGCGGCGGCACCAGTAGGCGATGAGGCGGCGGATGATGAGTCCGATCTGGTGGCGATCAAGTCGCCGATGGTCGGGACGGTCTACGCCGCGCCGGACCCGAACACGCCGGCGTATGTGTCGGTGGGATCGAACGTCGGCGCGGACACCGTGGTGTGCATCGTCGAGGCGATGAAGGTGTTCAGCGAGATCAAGGCGGAGTGCAGCGGGAAGATCGAGAAGATCCTCGTGAAGAGCGGCGAGCCCGTTGAGTATGGGCAGAAGTTGTTCCTGGTCCGTCCGTCCTGAATGAATGTTTATTGGGTGCTCCGCCCTGAGCATCGCTCAAAGCGGCGATGCTCAGGCGTCTTTGGTGGGTAGTTTTTCAAGATGGCAAAGAAGTCCCAAATGTTCTCTCGGGTGTTGGTGGCCAATCGCGGCGAGATCGCGCTGCGGATCATCCGCGCCTGCCGGGAGATGGGGATCCAGACCGTCGCGGTGTTCAGCGAGGCCGACCGCGGCGCGCCGTACCTGCGGATGGCGGACCAGGCGATCTGCATCGGGGCGGCGCCTCCCGCCGAGAGTTACCTGAACATCCCGCGCATCATCTCGGCGGCGGAGATCTCGAACGCGGACGCGATCCATCCGGGGTACGGGTTCCTCGCGGAGAACGCGCACTTTGCCGAAGTGTGCCGGGATTGCAAGATCGAGTTCATCGGGCCGACGCCCGAGGCGATGGCGAAACTGGGTGACAAAGTTTCGTGCAAGAAGACGGCGAAAGCGAACAAAGTGCCGGTATTCCCGGGGTCCGAGGGGGTGGTGACGGAAGAAGATGAGGCGGCGAACATCGCCAAGAAGATCGGCTACCCCGTCATCGTCAAGGCGTCAGCGGGCGGCGGTGGGCGCGGGATGCGCGTGGCGCACAACGAGGTGACGCTGCGGGCGGGGATCAAGCAGGCGCAGCAGGAAGCGCAGGCCGCGTTCGGCAACGGCGCGGTGTTCATCGAGAAATATCTCGAGCGCGCCCGGCACGTCGAGGTGCAGTGCATGGGCGATAAGTACGGCGAGGCGGTGCACCTCTACGAGCGCGACTGCTCGGTGCAGCGTCGGCATCAGAAGTTGATCGAGGAAGCGCCCGCGCCGGGGATCGACTCGCGGAAACGCGAGGAGGTCTGCAAGGCGGCGGTGCGGCTGATCAAGGCGGCGGGGTACCACGGGGCCGCGACCGTCGAGTTTTTGATGGACGACAAGCAAAACTTTTACATGCTCGAGGTGAACACGCGGGTGCAGGTCGAGCACCCGGTGACCGAGTTGATCACGGGGATCGACGTCGTGAAGACGATGATCCGCGTCGCGGCGGGCGAGGAGATGCCATTCCGGCAGAAGGACGTGCGGATCAAGGGGCACGCGATCGAATGCCGGATTAATGCGGAGGACCCGGAGCGGAACTTCGCGCCGAGCGCCGGGGTGATCTCACGGTGGGAGCCGCCGGGCGGGCCGGGGGTGCGTCTGGATACGCACGTGGTGGCGGGGTACCGCGTGCCGACGAACTACGACTCGATGATCTGCAAGTTGCTGGTCCACGCGGACGATCGCAAGCAGGCGATCCGCCGGATGGATCGGGCGCTGCGCGAGTTCGTGGTCGAGCCGATCAAGACAACCATCGGCCTGCACCGCGACCTGATGAACGACGCCGCGTTTAATCAGGGGGGGGTGGATATTCACTATCTGGAGCGGTTGTTGAAGAAGTGACGCGCCACCGTCCCGCAGCCACCTCCCCCGCTCCCAGCGGGGGAGGTGCAAGCCTGCCCGCCGTGGCGGGGCGGAGGGGGCGTCAGCCGACGACACGCCGATCACGACCTCGCGCGGGGTTTAACTGTGATCCGTCTCACCCCCGGTACGCGGCACACCAACCAATCTTCCGCGACCCCATCGGGGTCATCTGTAGTAGCCGGGGGTGCCTCACCCCCGGTGCGATGCGCACCCTAATCATTTTTTTCGACCCCGAAGGGGTCGGCCACTCCAGGTTATATTATTTCGATAAGTTGCGACTCTTATATTAAAACGTGATCATCCGATGATGCTCCTTCCGCGTGGCGACGTGCCGGCGCGGCGGCTCAACCCCGGATTCTCCGATCGAAAAGGCGCCATGCCCCTCTTGCCTCGGAACTCGGACGGGAACTGTTCAGCGGAATGCGAAGACCGTTCATACGAGCCCCGAACGACGCGAGCGGAACGGTGCCGGCCCGCCCCTCACTTCGTTCGGGGCTCGTATGAACGGGCGCCGCGCGCCGGAAGAACCGACGAATCGTGCGACACCCCGATGCCATGTGGTGTTCCGGCGCACGGTGTTGCAACGGAGAACGTACTTCGGATTGCGAACGGCGGAAGAGCGTTGCGTTGGCCGACCCCTCCAGGGTCGCGGAAGATGTATATGTGCGCCGCGTACCGGGGGTGAGGCACCCCCGGCTACTACAGATGACCCCGATGGGGTCGCGGAAGATTGGTTGGTGTGCCGTGTACCTGGGGTGAGGCGTCCTCACCCTTGTACCCATCCTCGAAAGGCCACGAAACCGGCTCGATGTGCGTCGAAACTTCCGGCACAAAGGCCGCGGGATCGACGCGGACCTCGGCGGATCAACCTAAGTTCGCCCCAACGCCGAGATCTGTATATGGGTGAGGGCGCACGCCGGGGGCTACTGGCTTGCGCCCCGGCGCGCCGGGACTTGAAACGCGTCGAAACTTCTTGGTATTCGTATGACCGGTCGGTGCGCGTCTGGACGCATTGGCGCTTGATTGCAACCGCGCCGAACCCCCTTCCTTGCGGGCGGGGTTCAAGGGCAACCGCTGTCAACTCAACAACACTCGTCCCTTCCCTTTTTCGATCTTCCCGATCACGATCGGCCGCTCGCCCATGCGTTTCAGTTGCGTTTTCACGCTGGCGGCGAAGGCTTTCTTCACGATGAGGCAGTAGCCGATGCCCATGTTGAAGACGCGGGCCATTTCTTCGTCGGAGACTTCGCCGTGTTTCTGGAGGAAGGGGAAAACGGGGTGCGGCGTCCAGGAATCCGCGTCGAGAATCGCGTCCACGCCGGGGTGGAGGGCGCGGACGAGGTTGTCGGCGAGGCCGCCGCCCGTGATATGGGCCATTCCAGAGATGACTCTTTTTACGGTGTAGCGGCGCAGGAGTTTGACGATGGGTTTGGCGTAGAGGCGGGTTGGTTGCAGGAGGACTTCGCCGAGCGGGCGCTTGGGGTCGAGGTCTTTGTATTTCTTGTGGAGGTCGAGTTTCGCGTGCGAGACGATCTTGCGGACGAGTGAATAGCCGTTGCTGTGAACGCCGTCGGATTCGAGGCCGATGACGATGTCGCCCGGCTCGACGCGGCCCGGATCGGTGACGCGCGACAGTTCGACGACGCCCACCGCGAAGCCCGCGAGGTCGATGTCG
Source organism: uncultured Phycisphaerae bacterium (assembly GCA_947085435.1). Lineage (GTDB taxonomy): Bacteria > Planctomycetota > Phycisphaerae > Phycisphaerales > UBA1924 > JAEUIV01. The sequence continues at coordinate 26,024 of CAMTWL010000020.1, read as the reverse complement.
TCCGGACGATACACGTCGGGCATCTCAGCGGTCTCGCCTCCCAGCAGCGCGGCCCCCACTTCGCGGCACGCGAACGCGATCCCGCGGACGATCTGTTCGAGGCGCTCGGGGATGAGTTTTCCGCACGCGAGGTAATCGAGAAAGATCAGCGGCTCGCCGCCCTGGACGACGAGGTCATTCACGTTCATGGCGACAAGGTCGATGCCGATGGTGTCGAACTTGTCCATGTCGACGGCGAGGCGGATCTTGGTGCCGACGCCGTCGGTGCAGGCGAGGAGGACGGGCTCGCGGAAGTTTTTCTTGTAGAGGGACTCGTTGTAGTCAAGGCGGAAGAGTCCGGCGAAGCCCCAGGGGTTGTGGAGGACGCGCGGGCCGTGGGTCTTGCGGACGTGGCGCTGGATGAGATCGACGAAGCGGTCTCCCTCGTCGATGTCCACTCCGGCGGCGGCGTAGGTGAGTCCTCGCCGACCGACCTCGGGCGCGCCGTGCTCGCTTGATCCGTTCCGCTTCGGGTGCTTGGGCATCGGCGAGAAGATAGCGGAGCGCCGGAAGCGTCCCGGCGAGCAGCGCGGCCTCAGTGTGGTTTGGGGATCAAAACCCGGCTCGTGTCGCGGTCGTCGAGCGTGTATTCGTTCTCGGTTTCGGGCGTGAGATCGGCGGGGATCATTCGCCGCAGCGTTGGGTTCCACGTCCAAACGTAGCGTTGGCTCTCGGACAATCGGAAAGGGGTGAGTTGAAAGCCGAACTCTCGCACGAGAGCGGAAAAGACGGCGACCTCATCGCCCTCGACCGTGAACGGCTCGGCGGAGACTCGGCGCTCGGGCCGGCCCACTTGCACGCCGAAGAAGCGCTCCGAACCCTTGATCGAGTTGAACGCCGAGAGGAGCATTTCGGATCGGATGCCCGCCTCCAACGCTTGAAGGCGGTACCGATTCCCCCCGAGGTCTTCGACCCGCCATGCGAGCGTTTGATCGTCCACGCGGTAGGCCTCGACGAGCGTTTCTTCGCCGAACCACACATGTGCGTACACATCGTGGTCCGGCAGGCGAAAGGGCGGGAGGTTGATGGGGCCGCCTTGCCAACCGACGGCCCTCGTGGAAAAGCCGCTGGTGCGCATGTGCATCACGCCGATGGGTCTGCCGAACCAAAGCCACAGCCGCCAATCATCCCAGTCCGCCGGTCTCGGAAAGGCGGTGATTTTGAACCCGACGATGACGAGCAGCACGATGGCAACGCGAACGCCATGCTTGAGGATGGGGGAGCGGCGCCAAGGCGGGATCGGTGCGTCGAGGGTGGTCGATGTGTCGCCGGGGTTGAACTCCTGGCCGCATTCAGTGCAGCGAACCATGAGAAGACCAGAGACATCGTGCATGCACGATCGGCAGAAACGGCGCGGCGTCGCGGGCGGTGCGGCGTCGACGAGTTGCGGTTCGGCCAAGGTCATGGAGGGATGGTAGGGGCCTGAGCGAATCGACACGGGCTGGAAAGCCCGTGCCACACGCTATCCTCTCAGGATGCACTTTGACTTCGTGGACGCGGTGCTGGAGATCGGTCCCGATCGGATCGTGACGCTCAAGAACGTCTCGGCGTCGGAGGAGTATCTCCAGGATCATTTTCCGACGTTCCCGGTGCTGCCGGGGGTGTTCATGATCGAGGCGATGGTTCAGGCGGCAAGACGGCTGCTGGTGGCGCGGGACTCGGCGCTGGGGAGGCATGTGCTGGGCGAGGTTCGGGCGTTGAAATACGGCACCTTTGTCAGGCCGGGCGACGCCATGCGGATCGAAGTTTTGCTCCTGAAGGCGGACGACGGCGGCGGGTTCGACTTCAAGGGATCGGCGACGGTGCGGCGTTGCGGCGAAGCAGCGGGAAATGAGGCGACGACGTGCGTGTCGGGACGATTCAAGATGAGGCCGGCACGAATTTTGAGTGCGACTGTGGTCGGTTGACAGCCTCCGATCACCGAACATTTCCCGAGTGCAACTCGGGCACGAAAACGCCATAATGCGGCTTGGCAAAGACCAACGACTCCAAGGGACCCGTATGACGCGCGATGATATCTTTGGAAAAATCCGATCGGTGCTGGTGGACGCTTTGGGCGTCGACGACGACGAAGTGACCGAGACAGCTCGGTTGACGACCGACCTGGGGGCCGAGTCGATCGACTTCCTCGACATCACTTTTAAACTCGAGCAGGCGTTCGGGTTCAAGATTCCTCAGGGCGAACTTTTCCCGGACAGCGCTGCCCAGGATCCCAAGTTCATCCAGGACGGGAAGGTGACGGAAGCTGGCCTTGTGGAGATGAAGCGGAAGTTGCCGCACATCGACTTTACGGAGTTTTCTCGCGATCCTCGGTTGGGTCAGGTGGGGAACATCTTCACGGTGGCGGTGCTTGTGAAGTATGTGGAACGGAAACTCGGGGCCGGCGCTCCCGCTTGAGGGCGGTGATTGATGCGCTGGATGTGGATTGATCGGATCGTCGAACTCGTGCCGCGGGAGCGGCTGGTGGCGATCAAGAATGTTTCGCTGTCGGAGGAGCACCTGCACGATCACTTCGCGGCCGGCGCGGGGGGTGACGACGCGCTGCCGGTGATGCCGACGACGCTGATCATCGAAGGGATGGCGCAGTCGGCGGGGATTCTCGTGGGGCACGCCGGGGGGTTCAAGGAAAAAGTGGTGCTGGCGAAGGTGAACTCCGCGGAGATCACGCGCGAGGCCACTCCCGGCACGACGTTGCGCTACACCGCGACGATGGAGCGCTTCGACACCACCGGGGCGGCGACGAAGGGGCTTGTCGAGTTGATCGAGTACTCCGCGACTGGACAGACATGCTCGGAGATCGGGCGGATCGACCTGATGTTCAGCCATCTGGACCAGAACATGAGCGGGGCGGAGTTCCCGAAGCACAACTTCGTCTTCAGCGAGTCGTTCCGGACGCTGCTGCGGACGAGCGGGTTGGAGGCGTGGTGAGGGAAGGCGGAGTAGAGCGAGTAGAAGCGGTAGCACTGGTGGGCGAGCCACCAGTGGCACCCGAGAATCTGGGTCACTCGTTCTACATTGCGGGCGAGCCCGCGATCGCCAGTTGGGCCATGCTTGCGGTGACGGGGATGCAGTTGAGCGCGACAGCATAGAAGGCGAGCCGACGACCAGCCAACAGTTTGCGGCGGCCGATGTATTCACATGCCCACAAGACGAACATGACGGTGGCGAACTTGTAGAAGGTGGCGGCGGGCATGCCGCCCGAGTGGATGACCTCCGCGGCGATGGGGTTGAGTTCCACGCCGTTGAAGGTCGAGAGGATCAGCCAGGTGAGCAGGACGTCGAGCGTCGCCACCACGACGTACCACGGGTAGATCCTGGGATAGAGAACCGGTTCTCTGGACATGACGGTTAATCCTACGAGTCCTTTGTGAAGAGAGTTTCAAGAAGTACGCGACGAAACAAGTCTTTTGGTGCGGGGCGGCCGGTCCAGGCCTCGAACTGGGCGGCGGCCTGGGCCACGAACATCGAGGCACCGTCCGCCGTTTTCAGCCCCGCATCGCGGGCGGCACGCAGCAGGGGCGTTTCGATCGGGTTGTAGACGGTGTCGAAGATCACGGTGTTTTTCTCGATCAATTGAAGTTCCTGTAAGGAGAGCGGCGAATCGGCCGAATCCGGGCAGCCGACCATCCCAATCGGCGTGCAGTTCACCAGAATGGTGCTGCCCGAGTTCGGTGCCTTTGCCCATTCTGCCGCGCTGAGACTGCCTGGGGATGCGCCGGCGGCCGTAAGGTCAGCGACGAACCGCTCCGCTCGGCCACGGCTCCGGGCAAAGATCGTGACCGTGGCGCGTGCTTCGAGAAGTCCGGCGGCGACGGCGCGTGCAACACCGCCCGCGCCGAGGATGCCGACGCGATGACGTGCGAGGTCGTCGCCGAGCGCGGCGCGGAGAGTCTCAACGGCGGCGGTGGCGTCGGTGTTCAGGGCGCGGCACGAGCCGTCGTCATTCACGACGATCGTGTTCGCCGCGCCGCAGCGCAGGGCGAGCGGGTCGATGGTCCATCGGCGCGAAGTGTCCTCGCGCGCGAAGCGGACGAGGTTTTCCTTGTGCGGGATGGTCACGCTGCCGCCTCGGAAGTCGAGGGGTTTAAAGTCGAGGAGCGCGTGGAGGGTGGCCTTGAAATGCTCCCACTCGGGCGGGATCGGGAGTGGCAGGTAGACGCCGTCGAAGTTGATCGACTCGAAACCGGCGTTGTGGAGATGGGGCGAGCGGGATTGGGTGACGGGCCAGCCGATGACGCCAAAGACGCGCGTGGTCGGCGTGATGGAGCGGAAGCGGTAGAGGTTCAGGAGTTCGGCGATGGTGGGCTGACCCGGCGCGGTGGTGGTGGTGTCACGGAGCGAGGCGAAGGTGAGAAAACCGCCCCCCGGCCCGAACTTCGGAGCGAGGACGCGGGACATAAGGCCGAACTCGCCCATGCAGAGGGCGATGGTGGGGCGGGACGCGTGCTGAAGAATCTCGAAGGCCTCGATGTTGTCGCGGAGCGAGCGGGCGCGCCAGGCGATCTTGTGTACCCGTGCGGCGGGGGCGGCGTCCATGTCGGCGATGAGCCGCGTCAGGGTTGCGGGCCGGGTGTTGAAGTCGTGGGCGCTGAGGATGAGCGAGGTGGTGAGGTCTCTGCGTTGTTGTTCGTGATCGACGGCGAGGCCGACCTTCTGGCGGAGATTGGCTGAGCGCTGGTAGGTGGCGAGTTCGACGTCGATGTATCGGGGCGGGTGCTTTGGATGCAACAGAGCCGCGACCGTCAGGGAGCGATCTAAGATTTGCTTTGCGTCGTTGTCTGCAATCCCGAGGTGTTCCCACAGCGCGACGCGTCCCGCGTCGTCGCCGTCGTAGTCGCCCCCCTCCGATGCCGCGCGACAAGTGATGATGCAAGGCAGCGGCGACTCATCGACAAGACGAACGATCGCGGCCAGCCCTTCCTCATCGCCCTCACCCTGAAATATCTGATCCACGCGGAACTCGACGAGGTCCGCCCCTGCGATCTTCGCGTGCCGCGCCTCGGCCAGCGCGACGTGAACATCGTGAACCATCATGGGGACGCACAGGAGTGTCACGCGGGGAGTGTAAGGCTCGGGCGACCGCATGACTGTGGAAGCGGGCCGGGGCTATGATGAGGGCATGAACGCCCAGGCCATCAAAGACGCCGTCGATCTCCGTCCATTCAGACAGTTCGTGCTCCGGACGGGGGACGGGCGAGAGTATCTGGTCAAGAGCCCGGAGATGATCTACTTCATCCCCGGCGGCCGGACCATAATCGTGTCACAGGGCGAGGACGAGTTCGACATGATCGACTCCATCCTGATCTCGTCGCTTCATTACAGACGAGGCTCCGCCGAGACGGGCAAGCGCGGCGGGCGGAACGGGCATTGACGTCAGGGCAATCGCATTATCCATTTCGCGGAGAAGCACACCCTGTTCCTGCTCCGCCAACGAGGTTAGTCTTTGGGTGTTTGGTAAGCGGTAGTCGATAATGCGGTAGCCTTGGCACTGGCGTGCGGGCGTAGCCTCCAAGCGATGTGAAAGTCTATAATTTCGTCATGCTGATCGAAGAGATTCGGGAACTCTACCGAGCGCGGCCGTTTCGGCCGTTCTTCGTCGCGACGACGGACGGGCGGAGACTGCCGGTGAAACGCCCGGAGTTCATGTTGCTCACTCCATCGGGGCGGACACTTCTTCTCGGCGATCCTGGGTTCACAATTATCGACGTGATGCTGATCAACTCCGTGTTCGTGAAGGAGCGGAGCGGGAAGAATGGTCAGAATGGTCACTCGAAGAAGCGGCGTAAGCGGTGAGGCGGGAAGCCCGCTCCCTTACGGTCGGGGTTCGCTAAGCCTGCGCGCTGCGGCGGTCCCCGCGACCTGCCCCGACGACCAGGCCCATTGAAAGTTGAAGCCGCCGATGCGGCCGTCGACGTCGCAGAGTTCGCCGATGATGTGCAGGCCGGGGCACGCTCGGCTTTCTAAGGTCTGGAGATGCAGTTCAGAAAGCGGCACGCCGCCGGCGGTGGCTTCGGCGTGGGTGTAGCCGCGGTCGCCCGTGATCGGCAGCGGCAGTTCGGTGACGGCGCGGGCGAGGGCGCGGCGTTGCTCGCGGGTGAGCGTCGATGCTGGGGCGGCGGGATCGGTCTTCGCTTCGATGCAGAGCGCGTGGGCGAGGCGCTCGGGCAGGCGCTCGCGGAGGTAGGCGAGCGGGGTGCGCTTGCCGAGGTGTTGGAGTTGCTTGTCGAGGGAGTCGGAGGTCTCGGGGGGGAGGGAGTTGAGGAAAAGACGGGCACGCTCGGCCGGCAGCATCCGCCCCTTCGCGGACTCAGGGGCGGCTTCTCTTTGCGCTGATTCGAGGTAGTACCGGCTGACGTCGAGTACTGACGGACCCGACAACCCGAAGTGCGTGCAGAGCGTGGAGTTGGTGAACGCGACGAGTCGTTTGCCGGTGGGCGAGCGGAGCTCGAGGGTTGCCTTGAAGGTGATGCCGGAGAGGGCGCGGAGGAAGTGGCCTTCGGGGAGTATCAGAGGGACGAGCGCGGGGAACACATGCGGCGAGATGGTGTGGCCGAGCGAGCGGGCGATGGAATAGCCGTGGCCGTCGGAGCCGGATTTGGGGAGCGCGCGGCCGCCGGTGGCGAGGATGATGCGAGAGGCGGAGAGGGTTCGGGGTTCGGGGTTCAGGGTGTGGGATTCGGTGATGAGAAAACCCGGTGTTTGCGGGCGCGGCGAAGTGATGGAATCCACTCGCCACGGGTGCCGGATTTCAACGCCGGTGTCTCGCGCCGCGTTGAGGAGCGCGTTGAGCACGGTGCGGGCGTTGTCTGTGGTAGGGAAGAGTTTGCCGGTCTCCTCGCGTTTGAGATCAACGCCGATCTCGCGGAAGAAGTCGATGGTGGCGGGAACGTCGAACGCGCGGAGGACCTGCTTGATGGCATGGCGGGAGGAGCCCGCGAAGGCGGACTCGTCCACCTCGAAGTGGGTGACGTTGCAGCGGCCGCCGCCGGCGACGAGGATCTTTGCGCCGAGGGTTCGGGCTCCATCGAGCGCAACGATGCGGAGCGAGCCTCGCGCCCCCCGGTTGGCACGCCCGGCGGCGATGGAGGCCATGAGGCCCGCGGCGCCCGCACCGATCACCGCGATGTCCGCGTGGTCCTCGTACACGCGGCGAGTGTATGTTCGGGCGTCGCGCCACTAGACTGGCCTCATGGACATCCTGATCATCCTCGTTCTGCTGGTGCTCAACGGCATTCTTTCGATGTCGGAGACCGCGATGGTGTCCTCGCAGCGGATCCGCTTGAAGCAGCGGGCCGACGCGGGTCATCGGGGCGCGGCGGTCGCGCTCATGGTGTCCGAGTCGCCCACGCGGTTTCTCTCGACGGTGCAGGTGGGGATCACGCTGATCGGGATTCTGATGGGGGCGGTGGGCGAGGCGGCGATCGCGTCCGACGTTCGGCGGGCGCTCGAAACCCTGCCCGAACTCAGACCCATCAGCCGGCCGCTCTCGATCGGCATCGTCGTACTCGGGATCACGTTCTTGTCCGTGGTGCTCGGAGAACTGGTGCCGAAGCGCCTAGCGCTGATGGCGCCGGAGGCGATCGCGTCGGCGCTGGCGATCCCGCTGCGGCTGCTTTCACGCGTGACATCGCCCTTGGTCTCGCTGCTGACGGCGACGACGGACCTGCTGCTCTTGCCGCTGCGCGGACGGGTGTCGCGAACCGACCGCGTCACCTCCGAAGAGATTAACATCATGGTTGAGGAGGGGGCGCGCACCGGCGAGTTCGGGCCGGAGGAACGGCGGCTGATCGAACGCGTGCTGCACCTGGGCGATCAGCGGATCGATTCGCTGATGGTGCACCGGACCGAGATGACGTGGATGGACATCGGCACCTCTTTGGAAAAGGCGCGGAAGATGGCGCGGGCGTCGGCGCTCTCGCATTTTCCGGTGTGCAAGGGCACGGTGGACCGGATCGTCGGCGTGGTGGGGCTGCGGGACTTGCTGCCCAGCGATGGGCCGGGGCCTGTTGATCTGAAGTCGATCGCGAAGCCGCCGGTGTTTGTGCCGGAGTCCGCGCCGGCGTTGCGTGTGCTGGACCGTTGCCGGCAGGCGCAGGCTCCGGCGGCGTTCGTGGTGGACGAGTACGGCGCGGTGCAGGGCGAGGTGACGGTTGAGCGCATCCTCGATCGGCTCGTCGGGCGCGTATGGAGCGCCGAGCCGCCCGCGGCCACCCCGGGGCCGGCTCGTCACTCGTAGTTGATGGTCACGTTCGAGGTCCCCGCCTGGGCGAGCGCTTCTTTCGTCTTGCCCCTCGAGCGGATGTAGCGCGAATCGGCGTTGTCCACCGTCAGCATCGGGCGCCTTTTGTCCACGTCCCGAGCGACCCAGAACTGCTCGATCATGACGTCCAGCGCCTGGATGAAGAACGAGACATCGGATTGCTCGCCGCCCTGGGTGCCCGTGCCGTTGTTCCGGACGATGTTGTAGAACGCATCGATGATTTCCTTGCCGTCCGAGGTTTTTTCGAGGACTTTCACCACCGCGCCGTAGATGCCGACCAGCGGGAGGGTCGCTTCGCCTCGTTCCCAGCAATCAAGTTGGCGGATGCGGCCTCCCTCCAGATGGCCGACCTTGCCCCGGGTGGCGCCGCGGGTGCTCAGTTTGAAGACGTTGTGCGCGCTAACGAGGTAGCCGATCTCTCTGGACCCGGCGGGGTCGAATCGACCGAGGATCTGTTTGGCCGAGCCGATGTCGAACGAACCGAAAGAGGGCAGGCCGAGGCTCTCGGATATGAAGCCTCCCTGCGCGAGCCACGCCCAGGCCTTCTTCGGATCGAGTTTCAGCCCCGCTTCGGCGGCGATCTTCGAGCAGTTCTCCTGAAGATCGGTGAAGCAACCGTTGGCGGAGTACCAGTATTGGCCGAAGCGGATGTGCTGCCCGATGTTGGTGCGGTGGCGCTCGTTGAACCGATCTCGGAGCCACTTCCCGTCGATTTCGGCGCGGTCGAGTTCGAGGATCGTGTACGCCGCGTCCCGCGCCGAAGAATGCGTGAGCGACAGCCCCGCGGCGAGGATTGGATCGGCGAAACCGGCGGCCTCGCCCACGAGGAACCAGTTTTCGCCCACGAGTTTGTCCGCGAGTTGGGACCAGTCCTTGGTCGCTTCGAGTTTCATTTCGCGCGCGCCCTTGGCGATGAGGCCCGCGATCTGGGGCTGCTCGCTGAGCGCCTGGAGATAGAGTTGCTCGTAGGTCTTTCCTGTCTTTTTGAAGTGGTCAGCGGGAGTGATGAGTCCCACGCTCGTGCGCGTCGGGCCGAGCGGGATAAACCAGATCCAGCCGTAGGGCAGCGAGCGGACCTGGACGCGGGTGCCCCCGACGCCGATGGTCTCGGCCCACTCGGTGTTCTGCCAGTAGTCCCAGATGGCGATGTTCTTGAGGTCCTCGGTGACGTCGACGCCGATGTTCAGCGCCCGGCGGAGAAGCCCGACGTTGCCCGAGGCGTCGATGTAGTAGCGAGCGGTGATCTTCTCGCCGCTCTCGAGCACGATGCCGGTCACCCGTTGGCCGTCCGTCAGAACTTCGCGGACCAGCGTCTCTTCGCGCGCTTCGACGCCCATCGAGCGTGCGTGGTTCAGCAGGAGATCGTCGTAGATCGCGCGATCGACCTGGAACGCCGTGTACCGGCGCTGCCCCTCGAACTTCGCGGGGCGCGGCTCGTTCTTCCAGTGCTCGACGGGGTAAAAATCGAAGTCCCACTGGTCCGCGTCCCGGCCCCAGGTGTAGGACGCCCCGAGTTTGATCGGGAAGCCGGCCGCCTCCACCTTGTCCCAGCAGCCCATCTCGTCGAGGATCGGGCTGATCGACGGCAACTGGCTCTCGCCGATATGGTCGCGGGGGAACTTGGTCTTCTCCAGCACGAGCACGCGGAGCGCGGGGTTGTACTTCTTGAGAAAAGTGGCCGCGGTGGACCCGCCCGGGCCGCCGCCGATGACGACGACATCGTAGTTGTGCTGCCCGTTGCCGGCTTGCTGACTCATCGAGTTCGACATGTTGCGGTTCTCTCCACCGATGCGACGCGAAGCGAATCAGCCGTCGTCCGCCGCGGCTCCGCGGCGGGTGGCTGAGGCCCTAACCCTACGCCGCGCGACCCGGAATGAAAAGCGAGCATGATCGTGCGCGTGCGTTCGGGCTTCGGCGTGGTATTCATCGGCGTTTCGGGGGGCGGGGTCCAACGGGTGCTTCGAGAGGTGGCTGGCTTCCGGAATTCCCGCGAAGGCTGATTGATTCGCCGATGCACCGACGCATGGTGATGCCCCAAAGGAGGACCGGCATGAGTGCGGCCGAGGGATTCGAGAGAATCAGGACGGAATAAACCGTATTGAACGCGACGCGCGGAGCGGTGCCGAGACCCAGCATGTTTTCGGGCGCGATCACGACCGGATACATCGCCACGAGCCACGACGAAAGGAGCGCGAGCGCCGTCAAGGCGGCAGCACCGACGCCCAGGGCGAAAGTTCTCCGCCGCGCCGTCTCGGGAGAAACCACCACGAGCGCCACGAACAACGCGAGGGGAACCCAGAGCCGAAAACGCAGGTCGAGGCGGTTGGTGGCGACCAGCCCCGACGGCGGATGCTCAACATGAACGAAGAGTTCCGTGCCGCGTGGTCCCTGCTGGGAGTCGAAGTCCGCGCCGACGCCGAAGCCCGGCTTGAAGAAGAGCACGTCGGACGCGGCCGCCACCGCCCGGGCGACCGGACCATCCACAAACGGAAAGGCCTGCATGATCGCAACGTAGATCGAGGCCGCGAGCGCCGCGCGGACCGCCAGCCCGCGCCGCGTCAGCGGGGCCGTGCGGCGAGCGTGCGCGATCTGGGGAGGAGCATGACCCATGCGAACCAGAGCGCCAGCGTAGCCGCGATGAAGAGGGGTTGCCAGATGACGAGGTGCGCCGTCTCGAACCAATCGGGGCTGCGCGTGGCGATGAAATAGAGCGAGACGATCCGCGCGATGTTCAGCACGAACAGCACCGGGATGCCGGCGGCGATGCCGAGCAGCCGCCGGCGCCACGACGCGGGGAAGGCGATGACCGCGGCGGAAAAATAGACCAGCGGCTCGAGCGCATCGCAGCCGTAGTGAACTTCCACCTGCCCCTTGGGCGAGACGAGCATCGTGCCCCGGACATCCACCGCGTCGCCGAGCAGGCGGATCACCGGGGCGGAAGCGAGCGCGCTGAGCCTGATGGAGCCGGGGGCGATGACTTTTACGAAGACGCCGAGTTGGCTGAAGAGGTAGAACGCCCCGAGCAGGCCGAGAAAGACGACGACAAAGCGCAGCCCCGATCGCTTTGGCGCGGCCTTGTTGGGCGGTCCCGTCGCGGCGCTCTCAGTTCGGGAGTCCGGGTTCATGCGTGAACAGCATACTCATACCATGCCGATCCGCCTCAGGATGAACGGCCCTCCGACGAGGAAGCCGATCCCCATGAAGATCAACCCCCACTCCGACACCGTCGGGATGGCCAGGTCGCCGCCGTCGACCCACTCAAACGGCGGGAAGCAGACGCAGCCGTTGCAGATCGGGCCGCCGACGCCTGAAGCCGTGACCAGCACTTGATCGAGGGGCATGATGTATCCGCCGACCGGCGGTGGACCGATCTGCCCGACCTGGTTGGGGATTTTCACCACGATGACCCCCGCGCCCACGACCTGATCCACCTTCGCCTGAGCGGCCGATTGCTGGTTCGCGGGCTGTCCCGCGCCGCCGGTGCCGGGACGGTTCGAGGGCGGGTTCGAGGCCCACATGACGAGCATGTTCTGGAGCGCGGCCGCGGCCGCGGCTCGCTGCGCCGCGGTTCCGCCGCAGAGAACCGGGATCGGGAGAATGCCGGCCGTGCCCTGGAATCCCCCGGCGGTGTTCCCCGCGCCGGCCCCGCCAATCGCGGCAAGAATCTTCGAGGTCACGGAGGTGTCCGCACCCGGAGGATCATTCGCGGAGAAGCACGAGCAGAACCTGATCCTGACGTTCATCAGCGGCCACCCGGCCGGGATCGGCAGTTGACCGGCACCGCCGCCGAACCCCGTGTAGGTCACGCCGCCAAAGGTAAAGGTCCCGGGACCGCCATGGCAGATGACCACGAGTTCATCGCCGCTGGCCACCATGCCGAGGCAGGCGGCGATTCCGCCGAAAGAAACAATGTCAGGCGGAGCGGTGATGCCCAAGGCGCGCTCGTAGCCTTCCTTGGTGTTGATGGCGGGATCGAGCCCGCCCCCTGCACCGTCGATGCAGATGACCCGCTTGGCCCACGAGGGAGATGCAAGTGTCAGAAGAACAACCACGGCCGCGCCGGAACGCACGCCGAACGATCGGATCGAACCACGCATGATGATGCCTCCAGGGAGCGGCGCCGGGCCGCGGATCATCCACCACGAAGTCAGGGAACTCGCACAAACATGCCCTCAAATCAGCGGGCAGTCAAGCGAAATCGGTAAAAATCCCGCGGCAAACAAATAAAATCTCAGATGTTCCATGCGAGTCCGCTCAGAGCGACGCCAGCCGTCGGGCGGTTTCCCTAGCGATCAAACCACGAACAACCTCATCGAGGTTTCCCGCGAGCACTTCGGGCAGCCCGAAAGATTCGTTCAGGCGGTGGTCCACGGCCTGGCTCTCTTTGTAGCGATAGGTACGGATGCGCTCGGAGCGGTCGCCCGAGCCGATCTGGGCGAGGCGCTGCGCGGAGTCGGCGGCACGCTGCTTGGCGAGTTCGAGTTCGTAGAGCCGCGCGCGGAGGAGTCGCCACGCCTTCTCGCGGTTCTGCGATTGGCTCTTGGTCTCCTGCATCCGCACCTCGATGCCGGTGGGTTTATGGATCAGATGCACGGCGGTCGAGACCTTGTTCACGTTCTGGCCGCCCGGCCCTTGCGCGGTGGTGACGTACTCGGCCACGTCGGCTGGGTCGAGGTGGAGTTCAACTTCCTTCGGCTCGGGCATGACGGCCACCGTCGCGGTGCTGGTGTGGATGCGACCCTGGGCTTCGGTGGCGGGGACGCGCTTCACGCAGTGCGTGCCCGCCTCCTGCGAGAGTTCGGACCACACATTCTCGCCTGAAACGTTGATGATCGCGGAGCGGATGCCGCCGGCCGATGTTTCCGTGGTCATCTCGATCGGCTCGAAGCGCCAGCCTCGGCGCGAGGCGAACCTCTGGTACATCTCAAGAATGTCGCGTGCCCAGAGGGCCGCCTCATCGCCGCCCGCCCCCGCGCGGATTTCGAGCATGATCGACCCGACGCCGCGATCCGCCGTGTTGACGAGGTTGGAAAGCGCTCGCGCGAGAAGTTCTTCCGATTCTTTCTCGACGCGCGGAAGTTCCTCCCTGGCGAGAGCAACGAGGTCCGCATCAGACTTGGACGCAAGAACCTCCCGCAGTTCCGCCTCCTCCTTGCGAAGCCGCTGGTATCGCTCATAGTCGTCGGCGACGGGGTCGAGCGACGCCTTCTTGATCGACAGGTCGCGCACCTTGCGATGGTCGGCGAGCACGGCGGGGTCTTCGAGTTGCCGCGCGATGTCCGCGCGTTCGAGCGCCATCCTCTGGAGTTGCGCGACGAGCGAGTCGTTCGGGCTGTTGGCGTGTGGCGGCATGGATCGAACCAGATTAACCACAGAGGCACAGAGACACAGAGACAGAAAGGGAATGGGGAATAGGGAGTGGGGAGTCGGGCAAATGCAGCGGGTGAGGGAGCGATGCCTGACGCTGATGATGAGGCTCTGGTCGTCGGGGGAAGCGACAGTTCATGCCTACTCCCTATTCCCCACTCCCTACTCCCCTGTCTTTCGGTCTCTGTGCCCCGGTGTCTCTGTGGTTCAACTCTTGGCAGCGCAACAAACAACCCGACGGGCGGCCCGTTATGGGCGCGCGTCGGGCTGAACAATCGAACCGGGAGTTCGCTACTTCTTGCCGCCCTTGAAGTACTCGCCGGAGAACTTACGGTTGAACTTCTCGACCCGGCCCGCGGAGTCGACGAACGAGCTCTTGCCGGTATAAAACGGATGCGAGCCGGACCAGACATCAACGTGCAACTCGGCGACGGTCGCGCCGCAGGTCATCACGACCTCGCCGTTGTAGTAGACCTTGCAGTTGCCGTACCAGCGGGGATGGGTGTCTTTTTTCATGGCGGGCCTCGTTCGTCCGCGACCTGACGGGACCGTGAAAAGAGTCCGGACCAGGCGGGTCGGGGATCGTAGCCAATCGGTTGCAATCGTTCAACGCCGCGCGAAACGAAGTTCGGATATTGTTTGGATACACCCCAATGCCCGGACGCCGAGGCGGAGTCCGCGAAGCCTCGGGTCGAGGGTCATCAACTACCCCGCCGCCCGCAACGTCTCGATGACCCACGCCGGGGTCTGCTCCGTCATCGCTCGGATCAGCCGTTCGCGCGAGAAGTAGTACCAAGCGGTCAACGCTGGCGCAACGATGCCGACAAGGGCCATTCCGCCGTAGAGGCCGTAGGTCACGAGGGTTGTGAGTTCGCTCACCATCTGGTCGATCTTTGGGTCGCCGGTTGACCCCCCCGCTGCTTTCAGCATGGGATCGCGGAGTACGGCAAGAATCGACCACCCGGCGTACCCGACGATGATCGCCCCAAGGAAGAACTGGTTGTACCCGAGCACGCGCGCCCCGCGCGGCTCGAAGCGGCGGACCATGGCGCCGCCGCGAAGTTCATTGCACGCCACGGCGACGAGCGAGGCCGCGACGACGAGCGAGGTCATGTCGCCGAAGAGCACCCCCAGGAATGTGATGCCGGCGAAGATCGCCATCGTCCAGCCGCTGAATGCCGCAACGCCCGCCGCTCTCCGGACCTTCTTCGCGCGCATGCGAGCATCGCCGAGCGCTCGCATGTGCTCGGGCGACAGCGGCCCGACCGCGGCGACCACCGGGCTTGGGATCGTCGCGGGATGCAGGGTCTCTGGTTCGATGTGGTTCACTTAGTTTCAGGAAGCGAGTAGAAGCCTTGCCCCGTGTGCGTGAGCCGGCCTTCGCGTGCGAGCGTCCGCCACACCTCATCGGCGAACTCGTGCGGGGGCTGAATGGCGTCGATCTCCGATTCCTGCCCCTTGGTCAACAGCCGGCCGCTCAATCGCGATTCATCGGCCAGCCGCATGACCTTCAGCCGCTTGCGGAACGCGCGGAGGGCTTTGTGTAACTCGTCTTTCGTTGGTTGGCTCGCCGGGGAAGTCGGCGACGCGGCGTCGGCCGTGTTTCCGGCTGGCTTCGGCGCAGCCGGGTTCTCCAGCCGCGCCACCAGCGCATCAAGCCCTGCGACATCCCTCGCCGCGCAAACGCGCGTAGCCTCCGCCGCATCGACCGGCATCCGCTGCAGCAGCCGCTCCACCAACTGCCACGAAGGCAGGATCTGCATCGGGTTCTTCGGCTCGCGGACCTCGCCGACCATCTGACGCAGTTTTTGCAGGGCGTTCATCGGGCGGCATCATAGGTAGAGGGGAAACCAACGAGTCGATCGGTGGTGGTTTTCCATGGATGGCGAGCGCCAGGGTTGGTCTGCGATGCGCGTGCCGCGCGATCTCCGCAAGCGAGGCCGAATCGCGGTGTGATACGGATCAAAGGTGAAACTCGGGGGCGGGATGAACGGAAGTGGCTCGCGCCGGTCTCAAAGCCGACCAGTGCCACCCAACGCCGTGAACTGAATCGTCTGCTTTCGTTCGATCCGCGTGCCCCTTCAGGGCACAAGAGGCTGCAAATACAGCCTCTTCCAGACCCGCGCCGAAGGCGGCGGGGTCTGGCAAGTCGCCGCGGCGACCCCACCGCGTTGCGGCGAAAACATCGGAAAATCCAGCGCATTTTTGATGTTTCCGACCCTTCGAGTTCACGGCGTTGAGTGGCACCCGAGATTCACCGGCGATCCGTGCGCCGAGTTCTCACGCCGCCGCCGCCATCGGAGGCGCGGCGGGCAGGAGCGCTCTAGCCCGATTGATGAACCGACCGGCCGAGAAGGGCGTAGTCAGATAGCGCGTCGCTCGACCACGCATCGCCGATTCCTCCAGCCCGATCTTGCCCGTGGGCGAGATGAGGATGAGGGGGAGCATCTTCGCCTCGGCCTTGGCCTCGGCTTCGAGGAAGTCCCGCGTGACCGCGATGACCTCCCTGGGCGATGGGATGCGCACGACGCCGATGTTGGGGCCTTCTTCGCTGTGATTGCTGGCGAGGCGGCCGACAAAGACCGCCACGGCGTCAACCGTTCCTCGCACCGAGGCGTAGAGCGGCCTGAACTCGCCGCCGATCGCGGCGCGGTTTTCTTCGCGGAGTTGGGGCCAGGCGTCGATGTTCGAGGTGGAGAGCATCGCAAACTTGATGTTGTTGGTCTGCTCCGGCGCTTCCTCGACGATCCGCGAGATCGCGGCCGGGTCGATGCCGAGCATCTCGGCGTAATCGGTCCCGGGAGAGATGGTCAGCCCCCCGCTGCTCCCCAGCATGAGCGACTGGGCAAGGCAGTTCGCGAGCGCGACGATCCCGCATTCCGCGAGTTCGCGCGAGGCCGCCTTCCGCATGCTCCCCGCGGAGAGGTGGTGATGCACGATCGGCTGAACCAACTGCCTCGGGAAGTTCCATTTCTGCAGGACCTGCTCCATGATGTCGGCGTGGTTCGTTCGGAGCATGCGCTTCTCGACCATGTCGAGCGGGAGGCCCAACTCGAGGGCCGTGCGCGCAACATGCACATAGCGTTCCCCCAACTGCTCGGCGAGGATCATCCGCCCGACGTCGTGCAGCAGCCCCATGGTAAAAGCGACATCCACGTCTTTGCGGCGCAGGGATCGGGCGATCTCTGAGGCGATGACCCCGGTCGCGATCGCGTGCTCCCAGAACTGGTTGCAGTCGAGCAGTCGGTTCATCTCGGGGGAACTGAAGCGGTCGATCACCGCGATGTTCATGACAGCCTGGCGAATCTCGGTGCTTCCGATGCGGAGCACCGCCTTCTTAATCGAGTCCACCGGCTCGCCCCGCGTGAAGACCGAGGAGTTGGCCAGCTTGAGAATCTTGACCGCGACGGCGTGGTCCATCTTCACGGCTTCGACGATCATGTCCACCCCGCAGTCCGCGCGGGCGGTCAGTTTCATGAGGTGGCCGAGCGAGGGTGAGAGCGCCTTGACCTCCGACATCTTGTTCAGCCCGTCCGACACGTCGCTCTCGCCGACGATCGGCTTGAGTCGCGCGAGGGCTTCGGCCTGCGTTTCGGAGTCGTCATCGTCCGGGTCGGTGGCTGGGGTTGGCTCGGTTGCGGCCTTCGCGGGCGCGGGGGCGGCGGGCTTCGCCGATACTTGGAGCGCGCCGGTGACGGTTGGCGCCGCCGTGGTGCTCGTGAGCAGGGTGATGCGTTGCAGGAGAGCCGATAGGGAGAATCCCTGTTTGATCACATACCCAGCGACCATGAAGCTGACCGCCTGCCGGATCAGATCGCGGTCGGTGACGGACGACATCACGAGGATGCGCGTCGCGCCCGAGGCGCGAGACAAACGGACCTGCCGGAGGAACTCTATCCCGTCCATATCGGGGAGGACAAGTTCCGTCAGGATCAGCCCGGGCACCCGCGCCGACAGAAGTGCGAGCGCTTCACGACCCGTCGTGGCCGCCGAGACCTCGTGGCCGTGTTGCCGCAGAACGACGCTCAACGGCTCGCGCACAATTGACGCCGGCTCGACCAAAAGGATGCAGGCCATCGAGGTGACTCCATGCGGCGGGATGTCCAATCCACCGGACCCCACCAGCATCGGACCGCGATGCTCGGGACTTGGCATCGCGATCGAAGAATGCAATGACCCAGCACGACAAGAGGCTAATTCTCGGACCGGCGATTGCGGTATCGACGCACCGAAGAGCATCCTGCGAACAGACCTCGCCGTGCGCGGAGCCATGCTTCGCCGTTTCTTGACGGCACCGTGTGCCCGCTCCACGGAGATCACCCACCAACCCAGCCCGGATCAGGGCCCCGGCGCGGCATCCCTTGCCGCGCGGACTGTCTAAGAGCCTGTGTGAGAAGAGCCGATTCCGCCGATGGAAAACCCTCACTTCGTTCGGGGCTCGTACCGGCGGGCGAGCCATGCCCCTCACTTCGTTCGGGGTTCGTACATGCGGGCTTCTCGCACAGGCTCTAAGCCTGCGCCCGCTGCCTCAGATTGTCCATCACGTTCATGTAGTTAATGTACGAATCGTACGGCGAGTCGTAAGGGTTGAAATACTTATGCACGTCGCCGTCGGCGAACCACTTCGTACACATGTAGTAGAAATGGTCGCTGGTCGTCAGTTTGCGCCAATCGTCCAGGATGAACTCGAAGTTCCTGACCCGCTCGGCGTCGCCGGCTTTCCGGGCCGCCGCGAGGCCGTCCTTGATCGGGCGTTCCGCTTTGTAGATCTCGTGCAGCGCGTTGCTCTGCATCGCGTTCCCGAGCCACGCCGAGAGGTCGCGCTCCGTGTCGGCCCAGGAAATCATGTGCGGCACGTCGTAGGCGCCCACCGGCTCAAAGCGTTCCAACGCCTCGCTCGGCGTGTTGAAGTGGTTCTCGCCCGGCACCACGTCAAAGATCGCCTTGGGCAACGCCCGCATGAACTCGAAGATCCCCGTGTCGGCCCACTGATGCTCGCCGAACGTCTCGTAGTCCATGAAGAGGTTGCACAGGTACCCGTCGCCGTTGATGTCGTGGACCCACTTGGCGAACTTTTCGGTACTCAACGGCCACTCGGCCCAGCCGCGGTTCGAGAAGCGGAACGCGATGTCGTCGCTCAGACGGTAGTTCTTCAGCAGCAGGCCGAACGGTCGCCCCGGCGTCGGCCCGTCGCCCGTGTTCGGCGGGCGGTACACATAGTTCGGCGAACGATAGCCGAGGATGCGATCGACCCCCTCGCACATCATCCCCTTCCATCGTGGCTTGCCGTCGGGGCCTTTCATGCCGTTGATGAACGCCGCCACGTCGTTGTTGTACGTCAACTCGGTGTTGCGGAACACGGTGGGGGTCTGGCCGAAGAGTTCCTGAATCTTCCGCGTGTGCATGTCGACCTGCTCGCGGAACTCCTCGCGCGAATAGAGGAAGGCGAGGGAGTGGTGGTAGGTCTCACCGAGGAACTCGCAGCAGCCGCTGGCGGCGAGTTGCTTGAACAGGTCGATCACATCGGGGCACCACGCGAGCCACTGGTCCAGCACGACGCCGGTGATCGCGTAGGAGACGCGGAAGTTGCCCTTGTTCGCCTTGACGAGGTCGAGGATCAACTGCGTCATGGGGCGGTAGCACTTCTCGGCGACCTTGAGGCAGATCTCCTTGTTCTTGGAATCCTCAAAGTAGAAGGGGTCTGAATCGAAGACGGAGTACCGCCGAAGCCGGTAGGGCTGGTGGACCTGGAAGTAGAAGACAACTGAGGCCATGCGGTGGAGTCCTTCCGTGTTGCATTGTCCAGAATCAGCGCGGGAGAGCAAATGACCGTGGCACGGGCTTTCTCGGAGAGTCGCCGCGGAGACCAGCCCGTGAGGAATTGACTCCCCGGCCCGCACCGACGAATCTATCCGCATGATCCGCCGAACCACCGCTCTGATCCTCGCCGTGCTGTCCCTCGCCGCGTGCTCGAACTCGACGGTAAACCGAGATTGGCACCGCTCGCGGCCTGTTGCGGAGGGTCGTAGGCCGATGGGGCTGCCGGGGCAACCCGTGGAGCCGGGGTTCCGGCCTGGGGCGGGTGGCAAAGAGGCGGCGCTGCCGCCGCGCGAGCCGCGTTCGATGGTCATCATCGATGGTTCGACTCATGCATCGCTCGGCTGGGCCGAACTCGTATCGCAAGCGGCGCAGGCGGACATCATCCTCATCGGCGAGGTCCACGGCCATCCCGGCGTGCAGAGTTTTCTCTCGGCTTTCTGGGAAGACCTGACGCCGCAGGCGAACGGGGCGTGGCTGGCGCTCGAGTTCTTTGACCGCGAACAGCAGACAGCGCTCGACGATTACTTGGCGGGCGTGACCACGGAGGAAGAGTTCAAGAAGGCCGCGGGGCGCAACGACGGGAACTACCCGCCGGGCCACCGCGCAATGGTCGAGGGCGCCAAGGCGCTCGGTCGGCCGGTGATCGCGGCCAACTCGCCCCGCCGGTATTCACGCCTGGCCCGGACGAGCGGCTTTGAGAAGTTGCAGGGACTGGGCCCGGCAACACAGCGGCTGTTCGTCGTCCCCTCAACACTGATCGAGGGGCGCTACCGCACGGAGTTCGAGAGCATCATGCGCGATTCGCTGAAAACGGGCGCGCACACCACGGCCGAGAAGAAGGACAAGGCGGAGGCCGCGAAGCAGGGCGACACGACGCCGGAGCCCGAGGACATCGAGGCCAAGGTTCGGGGTTTCTACCGCTCGCAAAGCCTCTGGGACGCGACGATGGCCGACTCGATCACCCGCCCCGCCCTCGCCGGCGCGCGGCCCGTGGTGCTGGTGGTCGGTCAGTTTCACACGGACTATTCCGGCGGGCTGGCCGAGCGCGTGCGGATCCTGGCACCGAACCTGCGGGCGATGACGATCAGCCTGGTGGATGAGCACCCGTCGCGGGGGAACGCCCTCCGCGCGGCTGACGCGGGTCGGGCGGATGCGGTGGTGTACTTGAAATGACGGCCGCCGATCAGGGCTCTGACACGACCCGGCGCGCCGCCGACCCGTGACTTCGCTCACCAAAACATAAACCCAGAACATCAAATCGGGGCGACAGTACTCCAATAGAATTTTTCGTTCAAGGAATCCGCTTCTGGGGGCCGGAAACGCGGGTTCTGCTCGCGGTGAAACCGTCAAAAGCGCGTGGCAGCGGAGGGGTGATGCCATCGCATCGCTTAAAAATTCACTACTGTGCTTGACACAGTGCAATGTGCCGTATACTATGTGATGAACAGTAATGGGCGACACATGGCAGAACGAGACAATACAGGTCTGACCGAACTGCGGCGCGGAGTGCTGGTTTTGGCCGTGCTTTCGCGGCTGCGGACCCCGCAATACGGCTATTCGCTGCGTCAGGCGCTGGCCGAGGGCGGCATGCCGATCGAGGAGGGCACGCTCTATCCGCTGCTGCGCCGACTGGAGGCGCAGGGCCTCCTGGCCAGCGAATGGAACACCGAGCACACGCCGCGCCGCTACTACCGACTGAACACGGAGGGCGAGCGGACGCTGGCCGCACTGACGGACGCCTGGCGCGACCAAGTGCGGGTGATGGACGGATTACTGGATGGGAGGCGGCGATGAATGCCAATGACGTGATCGAATCCTATGTCCGCGACGTGGCGCGCTACCTGCCGCGCGGGAAGCGCAACGACGTGGCGTTCGAGCTGCGAGCGTTGCTGGGCGACGAACTGGCCGCGAAGGCCCAGGCCGCAGGGCGCACACCCGACAAAGCGATGGTGATGGAGTTTCTGAAGGGCTTCGGCCGGCCCGCGGAGGTGGCGGGGCGCTATTTTCAGCGACCGGCGGTGATCGATCCCACCGACACGCACCATTTTCTGATCTGGACGCTCGCCGCAGCCGTCACCGTCTCCGTCATGTCGAGGATGAGCCGGGCCGGGGCGATCAGCGGCAGCGGTCTGTTCCTGCAATGCCTGGGCGCACTGGTGGTTGTCTTTGCCGTGATGGGGTGGTGGCGGCGCCGCCATCCCGGTGCGTTGGGCTGGAGGCCCAAGCGCGGGCCGGATTGGATGCCCCGGGGGCTCGCGGTGCCGGCCATGACGGCCACGCTGATCTTCCCGGTCTTCATGTACGCCGCACCGCAGACTTTCGTGCGAGTCGTGTTCCTGGGGACACTCCCGACCAGCGGCGTCGAACTCACGGAGGCGTTCAGCCAGAGCGGGCTGCGCGGGGCAACCATGACGCTTTTGGTCCTTCTGGCCGTGATGTACGCGGCGATCGTGGTGCAGGGCGGGAATCGACCGTGGATCGGTTGGCTGAGCGTCGTGTTGCATGGGAGCCTCGGCCTGTTGCTCGTGGCCCACGCCGCGCCGCCAGAGGCGCTGCCTGGGAGAGAGACCGTTCCGGTCTTCCAATCCGCAGGGTCGAACACCGTCGCCATGCCGATCTTCGGCGCGGTCGGGGCGATGCTCGTGCTCTGCGCGCTGTATGACGCATACCGCGAGTGGTGGCGCGTCAGCCCCGCTCCGGCATTGGAGAACCGCCCGAACTGATCGCGATGGCGCGGAGTCGCGCACCTCGAATGTGAGCCGTTTCAGATGGACCGTCAACCGCTGCGGCCGCGTGATCGCTGCGCGCAGTCCCACCGAAGGAGATACCTGAATGTCCAATCAAACCGCACCCGTCGATCGCCGGCACGACCTGGACGCGCTGCGCACGTTCGCCATGCTGCTTGGAATCGCGCTGCACGCGGCCCTGGCCTACATCGGGGCCGGATGGGTGGTGTCCGACCAACGGACCTCGGCAGGACTCGGCATGCTCGTGGCGGCGACCCACGGCTTCCGCATGCCGCTGTTCTTTCTCCTGAGCGGCTTCTTCACCGCGATGCTCTGGCGGCGGCGCGGGCCGGCGTACCTCCTTTCCCAGCGGGCCCGCCGAGTCTTGCTGCCGCTCATACTGGGCTGTCTGACGATCGTGCCCGCGATGTGGGGTGTGACGAACTGGGCGGTTTCGCAGCAGACGGAGCAGGTAAGAGCGGCCGCGGCGGAGCACGCGCCCCGGGAGCGGGCGCCCACCCCCGACATCTGGACCGTCGCGGCGTACGGCGACATGGAAGGCCTGCGAGCATACACGGCGGACTCGGAACTCCTGAACACACTCGATCCGACCTGGGGTGTAACGCCCCTCGGATGGACCGCGATCAGGAACACGCCCGAGGCGACGAAATACCTCCTCGAGATCGGCGCGGACCCCAGCGCCCCGTACCAGGACCGCAACACGCCGTTGCACACCGCGTGCTTCTTCGGGCGCGCCGAAGTCGCGGAACTCCTGCTCCGAGCGGGCGCGGATCAGACTGCCGCCAGCGCGACGGGCGAGCGCCCGGCCGATGCGATGCGCCACGATCAGCAGACGACCGAGTTCATCGCCAACATGGTCAAAGTCCCCATCGACTACAAAGAGGTTACCGCCGGGCGCGAGCGCATCCGCCGGATGATCGAAGGCGCCGACGTCGCCCAATCCAAAGCTACGCCTCACGCGCAGGGCGGCGATGACTGGTCCCAATGGCTGCGTTCCCAACTCCGGAGCGACTTGTTCTTCCAACATCTCTGGTTTCTGTGGTTTCTGTGCTGGTTGAACGCGGGCTTCGCGATCGTCGTCCTGCTGGCCCGGGTCCTGCCGAGCGTCAAACTCCCCGCGGCCCTGGTCGGCTCGCCCCTCTGCCTCCTCTGGCTCGTGCCCCTGACCCTGCTCACGCAGTCGCAGATGCACGGTGATGGCGCCATCCCCGGGTTCGGCCCCGATACCTCAGCCGGATTGATTCCTGTACCGCATGTGCTGCTGTACTATGCGACGTTCTTTGGCTTCGGTGCGCTCATGTACTGTGTGCGTGGATCGGGCGCAAGGTTTGGGCGCTTCTGGTACGTCATGCTGCCGATCGCGCTCATCACGCTCCCCTTCGGCTTGATGTTTGGATACAAGGCCGCCGGTGCGGCCGACATCATCGCGGACGACGGCGCTCGGCGCTGGGTGTCCTGTCTGCTCCAGGTGCTCTATGCGTGGCTGGCGACGCTCGGGTTGCTCGGCCTCTTCGAGTCGATGCTCGCAAAGGATCGGCCCTGGGTGCGGTATGTGTCGGACTCGTCTTACTGGCTCTACCTCGTGCACCTCCCGCTGATCATTGTCGGCCAGGCGCTGTTCCTGCGGACAGACCTGCCACCGCTCGCGGAGTTCATCCTTCTGACCATCACCACCACGGCGGTGCTCCTGGTCAGCTATCACTTCGCAGTCCGATACACACCGATCGGCGCCCTGCTCAACGGCAAGCGAGCGCGGCAACGCTAAACGGAACATACGACGCGCCGTTGCCTCGTAGCCGCGTGACGCTCCATCGTGTGCCGCGTTGGGACAGCTACTACCCCGGCCACGGTTGTTTTGACAGTTGATGTTCAGGCCGCGTAGCGGACGGACTCGGCGTGGAAGTAGCGTTTGACGATCGCCGGTTGGCGTTGCGTGCTGCGGAGGTAGGCGCGAACGCCGGTGATCATCTCGGTTCGATCCGCCGGGCGGCGGCGGCCCAGCGGTCGCCGCGGCGACCTCTTCACGTCGTTGTTCAGAAACTCATCGGGGTTGAGGTCGGGGCCGTACGACGGCAGCAGGAACAACTCGATCCGATCGGCGTTGGCCTCGGCCCATCGACGCACCTTCCGTGCCTTGTGCACCGGGTGCCCGTCGAGGATCAGGTCGCCGCGGCGACCGCCCCGCGTGCCGCGTCAGGCGTTTGAGAAACTTGATCATCACCGGCGCCGTGAACCGCTCGGTGAAAACCATGAACGCGAGCGTGCCGCGGTTGGTCGCCGTCGAGATCATGTTGCAACTGAAGCGCTTGCCCGTGCCGGGGATCACCGGCGTCACGCCGGTCGCCGCGGCGACGAATAACTTCGTCCCGTCTGGTGATCGCTCCGCAGCCCCGGGGGGTGAGCGCCGCGCAACCTGTGGACCAGGTGCCCCCAAACCTCTTCCAGCCCCGGCGGGGCGCCGGTCCCTTGCCACGGGCGCTAGCCCGTGGACCCCGCGCCCCCAACACCCTCTTGAGCCCGCGAAGCGGGTGAAGGGAATTCACCAACCACCGCCACGCCCACAACCGGCACTCCCGCCGGGCGAGAGCATGTTTGCTCCGAGCGGAAAACATGGCACACAAAACCAAATCAATCAGGCGGAAGAACCAGCACGCCTCCGGCTGCCCGCCCGATTCCACAGCATGATAGAGATATCAACCTCCAAGTTGCATGCCCGCAAAGTAGTTGTTATGTTTTTTTGAGCGTCACGGCAACAAAGTCGTACCAGGTGAGGGCAACAATATGCGTCTAAGACATCTCACGATTTTTGCCGCGATGCTCGCGGTATTGGCAGGTTGCAGTTCGTCTGACAAACAAGATTGGAACAACTCCGGTGGCGTACTCTATCCCATCGCCAAAATCGGAAGTTTGTTCAGTGCTCTGGGCGATGGCATTCATTCTGTAGGCACTCCAGGCTCATGGTCCGCGCGGCCAAGTTTGGCTTGGTCGGAGCCTTCCTCCGGCGAGCAACTTGCTGAGTTGGAGAAATACGCAGTGCCGGTGGACCTCGACGACATGAGCGATTCGCCGGATCGAAACGTGGGCGCGGGATTCGGCGCAATGATGTTTTCGAATCCCTTCCGTAGCGCGTTTTTGTTCGTGGAACAGACCGTCGGTTACCGTTTTGACTGGTACTTTGTGCCGCAGCTTCAGGATATCGCGTTCGCGAAGCCATTTGGTGTGATTCTTGTGAATCCCTCGAACATCGCTGACCATTCGGGTTACGCGGTCATGTTTACGCTTTTTCACGAGGCGTCTCATCACACTCTAAATCACATGGACCAACAAGCGCTTACGCCTGGGTTTGCGCAGCAGGGGCTGCGAACATCTCAAGAATCAGAAGCCGATGTCAACGGCGCTCGTCTGATGATTCGAGCGGGCTATCTTCCGGAGCAGGTGCTGTACGGCGCGATGGAAATCTTCAGCAACAACCCGGGTGATTCAACTCATCTACCGGGCGAGCAGCGATATATCGATGTACGCGAGGCGGTTTTGCAAGCGGTTGCCGAACAAGACCAGCCCAAGGGCAAAAAGTCCAAGTCTAAGAAAAAATCAAAGACGAAGATCAGAAAAAAGAATTAATCACCGTTTTACATCGCGCCGAGTGGCCTGCTAGGTTCTGTCTGAAAACCACGCTTCTGGCCGATTTCCGTGGGTGATGGCAAAGAAATCGTCACGGAAACCGGCGCGTCTGAAACGGCATGAGCTCACCGACGAGCAGTGGGCGTTGGTCCGATCGCATCTCCGGCGCT
>CAMTWL010000019.1:0-60785 GCA_947085435.1 uncultured Phycisphaerae bacterium | reverse complement strand
GGGGCTTGCTCGAAGGGACTCGCGGCGCCCCTCGCAACGCGCGTGCGCCCTCCGGGGGCGGGCGAAAGGCCGATCGCGCCCCCGCTGCCGGTTGTTGCAGGGGGCTGAAGAGTTACGACGATTCAAGGTGGGGCGGGCTTCCAGCCTGCCCGGTTTTTTGCCCCTGAGCGGGCAGGTCTCCGCGGCGACTCTTCGAGATGCCTGCTCCACCTGTTGAAACCGTTCAGATCTCCCGCTCCCCGCCCGATCCGCGCCGCCCGCCGTGCGCCCGCACCACCAGTTCGGCCTCGCGCTGCCGCGCCAGGTGGCCCGCGGGGACGCTCCGCGTTACGAACACGCCGCCGCCGATCACGCAATCGTCGCCGACCACCGTATCGCCGCCCAGGATGACCGCGCCCGCGTAGATCGTCACGCGGTCCCCGATCGTCGGATGTCTTTTCTTCCCCTTGACGACGCGGCCGTGCGCATCCTTCTCCAGACTCTTCGCGCCGAGCGTCACCCCCTGATAGACGCGGACATGGTCCCCGATCACCGTCGTCTCGCCGATGACCACCGCGCCGCCGTGGTCGATGAAGAACGACTCGCCGATCTTCGCGCCCGGATTAATATCGATCCCCGTCCGGCTGTGCGCCATCTCTTGAATAATCCTCGGCAGCAGCGGCACCCCCATCAAATAGAACTCGTGCGCCACCCGATGCGCGAACACGGCGTCGATCCCCGGATAGCAGAAGATCGTCTCATCGGGATGGATCGCCGCCGGGTCGCCGTCGTATGCGGCCTGCACGTCGAGCGAGAGCAACCGCCTCAACTCGGGCAGCCTCTCGACAAACGCCGCCGCAACCTCGGCCGCCCGCGCATCCACCGACGTGACCACGCGCCCGCCAACAGCCGTCCCGCCTCGCAGACCTTCCATGTACCGCAGCGCCGCCCGGGCCTCTTCCTCGGTCTGCGCTCGGACCTTGGACACCAGGTCCGCCACATGCGCCGGCAGCCCCGCCGGACTCAGCCCCCGCTGACCAAAGAACCCCGGGAACATCAGCCGGCGGATCAACTCCACCAACTCCCCGACCGCCTCCCGGCTCGGCAGCAAAGGCTTCCCGAGGTGGCACGTCCGAGGGTCCGCCAGCATGGATTCGGTCAGCCGCCGGACCAGGTCGGCCTCATCGCCCCCCTTCCCAGACCCGCCCGATGCTTTTGACTTGCCTTTTTTCACCGCCTGATCCTATCGGCGGAACCGCCGGGAACCAGCGAACCACGCGAGAATCCAACCCCGGACGGCCCGCGACCGCCGCCGCCGTCCACCCCGACCCGTTGACGCACCACCCACCCAGCCGGTACAACGTCCCGTCCCAAAGGAACCACACCATGAGCCACCGCGCCCACATCCGTACCGTCTCCATCCTCGCCGGCCTCGGCGCGCTGGCCTCGCTCTCCGCCTGCGCCGACGGCGGCCGACTCTGGTCATACCGAAACAACCCGACCCCGGACTTGGACACCCTCGGCATGGTCAAGGAAACCGAGACTAATCGGAACGTCATGACGGACGAGACCAACGGCCGGGCCTTCAACGACGATGTCTCACGCTTCTTGATGACCAACCGACCCAGCCGACTCACCCCGCGCAACATCCCCTACTAAACGGTGGGGCATGGCGGCCGAACCGGTGGGGCAGGCTTCCAGCCTGCCTCGTTCGAATGAGATTGCATGCCGATCACCTTGCACCCGTTCAGAGTGCGGAAAGATGGAGAGTGGGTTTGCTTTCCGGGGGTTACGCTCGGTCGCCGCGGCGACCGCTCACCCCCGGCTACTGACTACCAGCTCGCACACGGTGAGTCGCCGAGGCGACCCTTCGGGCTGAAGAATATTTCACTTCGACAGTGCGACATTCAAGCCACCCCCTCGTCCCATCACCCGCATTCGCGTCCGCGCCCCATCCATTCCGCGGCGTAACCTGACACGCCGCCCATGCCACCCATCGAACGCATCATGCCCTTCGGCGACCACCTGGAGGAACTCCGCCGGCGAGTCTTCCACGCGCTCGTGGGCGTCCTCGTCCTCTTCGTCATCTCCATCTACTTCGGCGGCACGATCCTCGAACTTCTCGCCGCCCCGCTCCTCGCGGAACTCAAGGCCAACGGCCAAGCCCCGGCCATGCTCGCCACCAGCCCGCTCGAAGCCTTCGCCTCCTACATCAAGGTCGCCACCGTCGCCTCGCTCGTCGCGGCCATGCCCTGGCTCCTCTATCAGATGTGGCTCTTCGTCTCGCCCGGCCTCTACCCGCGAGAGCAGCGCTTCGCCGTCTTCTTGCTCCCCATGTCCGGCGCCCTCACCGCCGTCGGACTCGCCGTCCTGTACTGGGTCATCCTCCCGGTCTCCCTCTACTTCCTCATCTCGTTCGGCTCGGGACTCATCCCCGATCGACACGCCACCATCCCCTCGCCGCCGGGAGTTGTTTATCCCTCCGCGCCGATCCTCGACGCCGACCCGACCGACGCACCCGTCGGCGCGGTCTGGATCAACGAACCCCTCGGGCAGATGCGCATCAAAATCAAACCCGACCGCATCGTGGGCGTCTCCCTCACCAGCGGCGGGCTGATCGCCCAGCAATACCGCGTCAGCGAGTACGTCGACCTCGTCTTCATGCTCGGGCTCGCCTTTGCCGTCGCTTTTCAAGTCCCGCTCATCCTGCTCCTGCTCTCGTGGATGGGAGTCGTTCGGCCCGAGCAACTCACCCGCCGCCGAAAGCAAGTGATCTTCGGCTGCGTCGTCGGCGCCTCGCTCCTCCCCACGCAGGACCCGTGGTCGCTCGTGCTCCTCTCCGGCATGCTCATCGCCCTCTTCGAGTTCGGCATCCTCCTCATCAAACTCGTCCCCGCCCGCCGCATCGCGGGCAAAACCACCGACGCCGACGCGGAGGCATGACCACGACCTTTTTGCGCCGACGAGCCCTTCGCGCAAGCGAAGGATGGTTTCCCGCATCAACAGAGCCCGAAGCGCCAGCGGCGCTTTCGGCGATACTCCACGAGTGAAGAAGTTCCCAGGCTGCCAGTTCGGTCCGATGCAGTTGCGGGCGGCGCTGCGCGCGGACCGTGAGCGCGGCGAGCGGATCATCGGGTGGGGCGGCGGCCGATTGGGGCTCGATCGGAGCGCGGAACTTTTTCTCGTCGGGGTGATGCACATCCCGGCCGTCGGGCCTCTCCTGGGCGCGACCATGCTCGCGCGGCAGGCGCGATTCTTCGTGCTGACGGATCGACGGATTCTCATCCTCCCCGTCGAGCGAGCGGCGCTGCGCACGGCCGCCCGCCGCGTGACGCTGCCGCTGGGCGAAGTCTCAATTCGAGGAGGGGGCACCAACTGGGCCGGGGCAACAAAGCCGATCCGCGCCGAACACTTGGGCAGGCCGACGGTGCTCCTCATCCCTCGCCGAAAGAAGTCCCGATCGACAAGCCGATTGCTCGAAGGGCTGCGGGTGCTTGCTGTTGATGATGAGTCACAACCGATCATCAAGCCGGCGGGTTGATCGACTGAGGCGGCTGGTTCAAATGGAACCCGCCGCATACACCCGCTCCAGCGCGCCCACCATGCTTTCCGCCGCGAACCACCCCCGGCACAACGCCCGACCGCGATCCGCGGTCTGCCGCGCCCGCGCGCCGTCCGCGAGCATCCACCCCACGGCTTCGCGCAGACCCGCGACATCCCCGGCCCGCACCAGCCGACCCGTCTCCCCGTCGACGCACACCTCGCCCGTCCCGTCCACGTCGTACGCCACCACCGGCACCCCGCTCAGCAGCGCCTGCGGCACAACCCTCGGCAGTCCCTCCCGGTAACTCGCGTGGACCAACACCTCCATCGCCCGCATCATCGCGGGCACCCGCTCCGGCGGCACCATCCCCGTGATCGTCACCCGCCCCGTCAACCCCATCTCCCCGATCCGTTTCTCCAAGCGCCCGCGCCACCATCCATCGCCCACCCACAGCAACCGCATCGCCGGCCGCGAACGCAGATCGTCCGCCAGCGCGTCCAGCAAGTCGTCGTGACCCTTCAACTCCGCCAGACGCGACACCGTCCCGACCACCACATCGCTCGGCGCGAACCCCAACTCACGCCGAACCTCCTCGCGCGTCTCCCCAACTCGCGGCGTGTCGAACGGCTCGATCTCCATCCCCGATCGAATCGTCACAAACTGATCCGCCCGCCCGATCCCCGCGGCACGGAACTGTTTCGTCATCGCGTCCGCCACGCTCACGATCACATGGCAACGCTTCGCGGCCCACCGCTCCAACCAGATGTAGAGCCGATTCCGCCACCACGATTCATACCGATGGAACGGCGGGCCGTGGATCGTGTGAACCACACGCACGCAGCCGTCGCAGCCACCCTCCGCCCATGCCGCCGCACGCCCGATGATCCCGGCCTTGCTCGAATGCGTATGCACCACGTCGGGCCTCAACTCGCGGATCAACCGCCGCAACTCTCGGTAGCACTTCCAGTCTGCAATGGGATTGATCTCGCGCGCCAGGTGCGGAACGTCATGTGTAAGAATATTCCGCCCCACGCTCGGGATGAGGGAGTCCTCGACCGAATCCCGTGGTAACCCACGATTGAACCCCCGAACCCTCCCCAGCATCGACCCCTCCGGCCCATGAATCGGCCCGAACGCCAGGTGGACCTCGTGCCCCAGGCGCGACTGACCCTCGCACGAGAGAACCGTGTTCTCCTGCGAGCCGCCAAGAATCAGACGGGTTGAAATATGGAGGATGCGCACGGGGTGTAGACATTACCCCCCAGGCGCGTCGAAGGGGTCGAGGCCGACGCAGACGCAAAGACGCACCCGAACCAGAATCAGGCGCGGGCCTTCCGCGCCCCCGCCCGGATGTTCAGAAGTTCAACCACCAGGCTGAACGCCATCGCAAAGTAGACGTAGCCGCGCGGGAAGCGCTGGTCCAGCCCGTCGGCGACCAGCAGCACGCCGATCATGATGAGAAACGAGAGTGCCAGCATCTTGATCGACGGGTGACGCTCGACAAACTCGGAGATCGCGCCCGCAAAGATCATCATCACACCAACAGAGATCATGACGGCGGTGACCATGACCCAGATGGCGTCGGCCATGCCGACCGCGGTGATCACCGAGTCGAGCGAGAAGACGATGTCGAGGAGGACGACCTGGAAGAGGACGGATTGCACGGTCGCTATCTTCTTTTTGCCGCTGGCGTTCGCGGCCTCGTGCTCGCCCTCGACTTTGTGGTGGATCTCCTTGGTGGCCTTGAAGATGAGGAACGCCCCGCCGACAAGAAGAACGAGGTCCTTGCCGCTGATCTCGTTGCCGAGGATCGTGAAGAGCGGCGTCGTTAACTTCATCACCCAGAAGATGGAGAGCAGCAGGACGATCCGCATCCCCATCGCCAGCATGAGGCCGATCCGCCGCACCTTGGCCCGCGACTCCTCCGGCAGACGCCCGGTGAGGATAGCGATGAACACGATGTTGTCGATCCCCAGCACGATCTCGAGCGCGGTGAGGGTGGCGAGGGCGATGAGGTTCTGGAGGGTGAAGATGTCGGCCATGCGGGGAATGTAGCGGAGGGATGACTCGTCCAGCGTTTCAAGAAAGCGGCCACAGATGACCCAGATGAACCCAGATAAGTCTGAATCAGAGCGGTGTGCATTTCCGTGGCTTGAATCTGGGCTGATCTGGGATATCTGTGGCTAGTTGAATCTGCTTGTAGAATCGCGCTTCCATGCCCTGGACCCCCAAAACCACCACCCCGATCCTCACCAAACGCATCCCCTGCGCGCCCTACGGCGATCCGAAGGACCGGCACATCGTCCGGTACGACGAGTACGTCCGCACCGGCGGGTACGAGGGGCTCCGCAAAGCGCTCACGATGAAGCCGGAGGACGTGGTCGCGGAGGTCAAGGACTGCGGCCTGCGCGGGCGCGGCGGCGCGGGGTTCCCGACGGGGCTGAAGTGGACGTTTCTTCCCAGGCACGATCCGGCGAACCCGCTGCCGAGGTATCTGGCGATCAATGCGGACGAGTCGGAGCCGGGGACGTTTAAGGATCGGCTGCTGCTCGACTTCGATCCGCACCTGATGCTCGAAGGCATAGCGATCGCCTGCTACGCCTGCCGGTTGACCAAAGCGTACGTCTACATCCGCGGCGAGTACCACCATCAGACGATGGTGCTCGAAGAAGCGATCAAGGAGGCGTACGCGCACGGCGTGTTCGGGCAGCAGGGGCTGCTCAGCGGCGCGGCCAACGCCGGCGGAGAGAAATGGCCGGTCGAGTGCTATGTACACCGCGGCGCGGGCGCCTACATCTGCGGCGAAGAAACCGCGCTCCTCGAATCGCTCGAAGGGAAGCGCGGCTGGCCACGCATCAAGCCGCCCTTCCCCGCCGTGAAGGGCCTCTTCGGTCGGCCGACGATCATCAACAATGTCGAGACGCTGGCGCACCTCCCCTCGATCATCGAGAACGGCAAGCAGTGGTTCATGAATCAGGGAGTGCAAGGGAGCGCGGGGACCAAACTCTTCGGCGTGTCGGGCCACGTCAACCAGCCGGGGCTCTTCGAGTTTGATCTGGGCATCCCGCTCTCGACGCTCGTGAACCAGTACTGCGGCGGCATCCGGGGGGGGAAGAAGTTCAAGGGTGCGATCGCGGGCGGCATCTCGACGGGGATCCTCGGGCCGGACGAGTTCGATGCGGAGATGGATTTCGGCATCGGCCCGAAATACAACGTCCTCGGCCTCGGCACCGCCTGCCCCACGATCTTCGACGAGGACACCGACATGGTGATGGTCGCCCGCAACCTCGCACGCTTCTTCAAGCACGAATCCTGCGGCCAATGCACCCCATGTCGCGAAGGATCGGGCTGGCTCTACCAGTTGATGACACGCATCGAACGCGGCGAAGGCCGCACCAAAGACCTGGACCTCGCCCTCGAGATCGCAACGGGAATGGGCGCGATGCCCGGCACCACGATCTGCGGCCTCGCCGACGGCAACAACTGGGCCATCCGCACGATCATCAACAAGTACCGCGACGAGTTCGAGAGCCGCGTGCGGCCGACGTATGTGGCGGTGACGGTGGGGGCGGGGTGAGGCCTGCATCCGCCGCGAGCGCTATCATGCTCCGTATGACCGCCGAGTCGATTATCAATGTGCCGGCGCTCTTCGACCTTTGCCGCAAGTGGAAGGTGAAGGAGTTGTCGATCTTTGGATCGGCGCTCCGGGGTGACTTTCGTGCGACGGCTTCGAGCGGGCGGCCCGAGAGCGACATTGATCTGCTCGTGACGTTTGTGCCAGAGGCGCAGTGGAGCCTCTTTGATCATGCCCGGATGGAATCGGAGTTTGAAGCGGCGCTGGACCGGAAGGTCGATCTGGTCAGCCGATCCGGGCTGGAGCGCAGCTCGAACTGGATTCGTCGGAACGCGATCCTTTCGTCGGCGAGGGTCGTGTATGCCGCGTGACGGCACCGAACGCGACCAGGGTTCGGTGTTTGACATCCACATCGCGGCGACGCGCATCACTCTGGCAACGAAGGGCGTGACGCCCGAACAGTATTCCGATGACTGGCGACTCCAGTCGATCGTCCTGCACCCGTTGTTGGTGCTCGGTGAGGCCGCGAAGCGCGTTTCTCAGGATTACTGTGCAGCCCACCCCGAGGTCCCGTGGAACGACATGGCCCGGACACGGGATCGGGTGATCCACGGGTACGACGACATCGACCCGATCGAGACGTGGCGCATCGTGAACTCGGAGATTCCGAGGCTGCTCGTTTCGCTTGCGCCGCTTCTGCCGAGGGAATGAAGCGTGGAGCGCGGCCGTGCGGACGATCATCAATAACTGTTCGAGAGCCGCGCGCGGCCGACGTAGGTGGCGGTGACGGTGGGGGCGGGGGTGTAGCCGCCCAGCCGAGACCAGCGCGCCGGTGTTAAAAAAAACACGTCACCCGACCGCCTCTTCCGAGGCGGGGAGCGACTTGAAGGCGCGGACGGCGGCGTCGATGACCACCGGCTCGGGAAGAGTTTTTTCCGAGCGCGCCCCCGCTTCCTCGAATCGGCGGAGCGTGGGCATGAGGCGCGAATCGACCGAGGCGACCGCCTCGTTATAGGCCCCGGAGGCGTCGTCGAGCTTTTTTCCGAGGCGGACAAAGTCCTCAAGGACTTTGGCCATGCGCCCGTGGAGTTCCTTCCCGAGGTCGAAGAGTTCGTTGGCGCGGTCGGAGAGGTTTTTCTCGCGCCAGCCGACGTAGACGGCGCGGAGGAGGCCGATGAGCGTGGACGGGCTGGCGAAGATAATCCCGTTTTCCGCGGCCAGCTCGAGCAGTTCGGGGCGGCGTTGCAGGGCGGCGTCGATGAACTGGTCGCCCGGGACAAACATGACGACCAGGTCCGCCGCGCCCGCGAACTGCGACCAATACTCTTTTTTCGAGAGGGCCGAGGCCTGATCGGCGACGTGCTTTGCGAAGCGGTCGAGGTGGCGATCGCGCTGGACCTCGTCGGGGGCTTCGATGGCGTCGATGTAGGCCTCGATGTTGGTCTTGGCATCGACGACGACGCACCGACCGTTGGGGAGTTTCACCACCATGTCCGGCTGCTTCAGCGCGCCAGCGTCGTCGCGTGCGGTCGCTTGCTCGGTGAAATCGCAGTAGCTGCGCATCCCCGCGAGTTCCGCGACGCGGCGGAGTTGCACCTCGCCGTAGCGGCCTCGGACCTGGGGTTTGCGGAGCGCGGCGACGAGGTTGCCGGTTTCCTTGCGGAGCGATTCGCTGAACTCGCCGACTTGTTTCATGTGGGTGGCGAGGCGCTCGTAGGCGCCGAGGCGCTCCTTTTCGATCTCGCCCAGTTTGGCTTCGGTTTTTTTGAGCGTCTCGTCGATCGGCTTGATCCGCGAATCGATCGCCTCGCGGGCCGCTTTCTGTTCGCCCTCGAAGTTCTGCTTCGCCCACTCGCGGAAATCCTTCGACACCCCCTTCAGGGCCTCGCCAGCGGAAGCGTCGATCATTTCCTTGTAGGTTTTGTGGGCCTGTTCCAGGTTTGCTTTGAGCGCCGCCTCGTACTCGGTGCGGTGCTTGGCGGCCGCTTCAAGGCGCTCGATCAGCCGTGCCCGTTCAACCGCGAGGTCAGAGACCTGCCGCCGAGCCGAATCGAGTTCAGAGTTCGTTCCGGCGAGGGCGTCGGTCAATCGGCCGGCGTCGGCGGCCAGCGCGGCTTCGCGCGATTCGCCTGCCGAAAGCGCACGGGCCGATCCCAGCGCTCGCACCAGGAGCAGCACGACCGCGAACCCGAGGATCACGGCCAGCCCGCCGAGCACGATTGCAGTCGGTGTCATCGGCGCAGTCTAGGCGGCATTGGGTGATCGGACGAAAAGAGGGCGCGGCAGTTTGACGCTGGGAGCGGGTGGGCGATCCTGTCGCCCACCCCGGGGCTTTAGAAAAAACAATGAAGAGGTGTAGGTGTGCGATTTGACCCAGGGTGCAGCGGCGAAGACGCCGCTGCACCCTGGGCTTCTTGCTGTCGGCCCTCCGGGCCTTCGGATACGGCGCTGGATTGCGTTCCAACAACGGTACGTTGGTTGGAAGCCGACCGAAGCGCCGAATTGTGCAAGGCTGTTGGGCATTCCGGGTTCACGGCGCTTGCGCGGCGGCCGGCACGACAACGATGCGAAGCCGAGGCCGGCCGCAGCACACGGTGGGATCGTGCGCCGCGAACGTGTCCCGCACGATCTCTCGCGTGAGGCCGATGAGTTCGCCCCGGGCATCCGCCAGTGCGGCCGCGCCGCGAGGGTCCGCCGGCAGCCCGGACAGTGTCCGCGCCCACCATGCGGAATCGGTCCATTGCCGGTCGAACTCGTCGACCGCCCCGGCGCGGGCCTTGGTCAGCTCCGCATCGGTCGGGCCTTCGGTGGCGAGCGACGAGAACGCACGGCCCATCGTGTCGGCGAGCGATGACGCGAGCCCAGGCGTCGTCTGCCCGATTGCCAGGAGCAGGGGCATGCCGCCCATCGCGCCGGAGGAGAGATGCTTCACCGCGATCGGCTTCGCACCAAGCGGCTCGAAGGCGGCACGCGAGCCGAGCCTCGCGCCCAGAACCCGCGCCGCGAGGCTGAGCGCGGCTTCATCCCCCGACGCCTCGCCCGCGCCATGGACGGCCAGAAGGACCACCGCATCCGAGGCCGGCCCGCGAGTCTCGACGCGATGGTCCTCAAAAACCGCCCGATCGGCGGGCGCGCCGTCCCCGACCGCCGTCGCCACCGCCCGCGGCGGCAGAGACCCAAGAAACGTCGCGGCAAGATCGAACGCCTCGTCACGCGGAATATCGCCCACCATCGCCGCGTCGATCGGGCCTCGCGCCACGATGCCGTCCACCCACCGTCGAAGAGTGTCGAACCGCACCGCGTCGATGTCGGCTTCGGTGGGAGTCCACGCCGAGGGCCGGCCCGCGATACGGGAAACCATCGACACCGCGCCGAACGCCGCGGAAAAAGATTCTTCGGCCCGGGCACGCGCCCCCTGAACCATCGACCAGCGCCAGCGATCAAACGCCGCGGGATCGATCCGCGGCTCGGAGAACACAAGGTGGATCACCCGCATCGCCTCGAACGCCGACTCGCGCGGACAAGAAAGATCGATCCGCGCCACCCCAGGGGCGATCTGCCATCGAAACTCGATCTGCTTGGCGGACATGATCCTTCGCACATCGTCCCCCGCAACGCCGCCCGACCCAGCTGCGGACCAGAGCGCCAACGTCGCCTCGATCGGAGGCGGCAAGGCACCCGCATCGGCCTCGGGCACACGGATCGAGATCGAGATGGATACACGGGGCTCCGCGCCCGTCATGCGCCGATGGTGGAATCGAACGCCGTTGCCGAGCGTCGCGGAGGTGACGCCGATGGTCGGGATCAGGTGAATCGACGCGATCGTTCCCGGAGTCGGCGCGGCGGTCGGTTCGTCATGGTCCGCACCCCACGCGACCGGGGCGGTCTTCCCGGCTTGGTCGGGAAGCATCGCGGGAAGCGCGGCGGCGAGGATATCCAGGGGCGGGGGGGTGCCGGCACGATCGGGCATGAAAAGAATGAACGCCGCGTCGTTCGGGTTGAATCGTGATGCCAGAGCCGCCCGAACCTCCGCCGCGCCGATCCCCGGCAGCATCGTGCGGGCATGCGCCGCCTCATCGGCGCGAGACACGAGCGTGTCGCCCCCGAGGATCGAACGCGACGCTGCCGCGACGAGCGAGGACGGGTCTTCGTTCGCTTCCGAGACACTGGCGTCGTCGAGCGATCGGAGGATGCTCTCCTGCGCCGCCCGAACCTCGCCTTGGGAAGGCCCTTCAACACGCGCGAACGCCACGCGGCCGGCAACTTCGGCGACCAATCGACGCCAATCGCCCGGGTCGCCCGTCACACTGGCAACCGCAACCACGGCACCCCCGGGCGCGGGACCGATCCGCACGCCACCTCCGCGAACCGGCGAACCGGGCTGTTCCATCGACGCGAGAAGCCTCCGCTGAAGAACCAACGAGGCCACCCGGTCGAGCAGCGATTCACGCCACGCCGACGCCGTTCGGATCGGACCCGAACCCGCGTGGACCACCACCACCTCGACGATCGCCTGATGCAACTCCGGATCGGCCGCCACGGCGGCGCGAAGTCCCGGCGGCGGACGCGGCGGATCGGTCGGATCGGCCGCCTCCAACTCCCCATCACGCTCCGCGAGCCCGCCGAACTCGCGGCGGATACGCTCGATGAGGCTCCCGACCGGAGCATCACCCACCGCAACGATCGTCAGACGAGGCGGCGCGTAGCATCGGGAATAAAACGATCGAAGCGTCTCGTTCTCGACCGCGCACAGCGTCGCGTCGCTCGGGACCGCCGAGTGAAAACCCGCACGCGACCCCGGCGCGATCTGAGGCATCACCGCCGAGAGCAGCCGATCCTTTCTTGTGACCAGCGCCGCACGCTGCGCCCGGATCAGCGGCCGGTGACGCATGATGGACGCGTCGTCCAGCCCCGCGCCCGACGCAACCGCGGACAGGTGCCGCAGCCCCAGCATGATCGCCTTATCGCTCGCAATCGGGAGGGCGACCGTGAACATCGCCGCGTCCTGGCTCACTTCCGCTTCGGTCGCCCGAACGCCCGCGGGGAGGTCCTCGCCGAGCGAGAGCAACGCTTGGCCGGCCTTGGCCTCCGCGGCGGACGCCTGGACCAGCATCGCCGTCAAGAACGACGACCCGAGCTGATCCTTCTCCTCGCGCAGCGAGCCGGCATCCACCGCCAGCCGAAGCACCAGCCGGCCGTCGACCGAGGCGTGCGTGCGAACCAGGTAACGCACCCCGTTCCCGAGAGACCCCGAACGCCATCGGGAATCCTGATACAACAACGCATCGCCCGCTTCGATCATCGCCGGCTCCGCGAGCAGCACGCCGGGCGCGCCCGCGCCGAGCCACAGCGCGGCCGAAACACAAAGCCCGACGGGCCGCGCGCGGAGATGAGCGTTTCGCCGTGTCATTCCAACCGAACAGTACCGTTAACCCTTTCGGGCGTTGCCGCTTCGACTCGCCCGACCGAATCCGGAGGGATCACCACCGAACCCCGGCTCGCGTATGGTGTCGCCGATGGCTCCGCCCCTCCAATCATCGGCCGACGTGACGCTCCGACTGAGCGGGTTTGCCCTCTGGGGAAGCCTGCTAAGCCTCGGAAGCGTCGCCGTCTGCCTCGTGGCGGCCGCCGCGGCGATGCTCGCAACACCGAACGCCGCGGTGGTCGTGCTGGTACTCCCTCTCGTCAGCGCCGCGGGCGCGGCCCTGTCGGCGCTCGGGCTGCGAGAGATCGGCCGCGGCGGAGGGACCATCGCGGGAAAACCCATCGCCCTCGTCGGACTGTTCGTCGGCCTCGGCGCCGCGACCCTTCAAGGGGCCGCGGCACTGAGCGCCTTCGGCAGCGCCTGGGCCGTCAAGACCGAACTCGTCCCGCTGGTCGAGGAATTCATGCTCGCCCACGCCCGCGACGACCGGGCCGCCATGCGCGCCGCCCTCGGCGAAACCGTCTCACGCCACCTCGACGACCAAAGGATCGACTGGGTCTTCGCACAACTGGACGCGAGCCTCGGCCCGACGAAGCACGCGCGGTTCAATCTGGCCGTCATGCTCCACGCCGCCGCGAAACTTCAGAACGCCGCCGCGAACGCCGCGACGCGCACAACCGTGATCGAAAACCCAAAGCCGATTGAACTCGTCTTCGAGCGGGGCGTCGCCCTCGCCTTCGTCATCCCGGACGACGAGGAAATACGCACCCGGAAACGCGTCGCCATCTCGGACATGCTCATCATGCTTCCGGATTCATCCGTGCTCACCCTCCGTCTTAACGGCCCGGCGACGGCGCTGGCCAATCGACTGGGGTGGAGGGTGCGGCAGCGAGAGATCGAACCCGCAAGCATCCCCGCCACCGGCGCAGGGTGCCACCGGCGGCGTCGGCCGCCGCACGCTTCAATCACAGCTTCGCGCACGATCGAAATGGAATCCGTGTGAGCCGTCTCAATACCCGACCCGACTCACGGCAATGAACAACCACGGATCACCCGTAGACATCCCGAACTTTCGCCCCCAAGTGCCGCAGCAGCGCATCGTGCGACAGCGGCTTGCCCGTCACACGCTCGCACAACTCTTCGGCCGAGAAACGCCGACCGTGACCGTGAATATTCTTCCGTAGCCACGACAGGATCGGCCCGAACTCGCCGCGCCCGATGCTCGCATCGCGCTTCGGCAGGTCTTTCCCCATCGCCTCCCAGAACTGCGACGCATACAAGTTGCCGAACGTATACGTCGGAAAATACCCGACCAGCCCCGCCGACCAGTGAACATCCTGCAGGCACCCGCGCCGATCGTCCGGCACCGTCAGCCCGAAGTCGCTCTTCAGCCGCTGGTTCCACACCTCGGGAAGGTCCTTCGGACTCATCTTCCCGTTGATCATGGCACGCTCCAAGTCGAAGCGCAGCATGATGTGCAGGTTGTAGGTCAGTTCGTCGCTCTCGACCCGGATAAGGTTCGGCCGAACGATGTTCACCGCTCTGTAAAGATCGTCCGCCGACACGCGACCGATCGAATCACCAAAGCACTTCGACGCCTCGCCCCGGCCCCACTTCCAGAACGACCGCGACCGCCCCACCAGGTTCTCCCACATCCGCGACTGGCTCTCGTGAATCCCCAGCGAAACCGCCTCCGACAGCGGCTGACCGAACAGGTCGCCCTTGGGCAGCCCCTGCTCGTACATCGCGTGCCCCGATTCGTGCATCGCCGTCCCCAGCGCATCCGTCCACCCATCCGCGCGGTAACGGTTCGTCATCCGCGTGTCCCCAGGCCCGATCCCCTCGCAGAAGGGGTGCGCCGATTCGTCGATCCGACCCGCCTCGAACTCGAACCCGATCGCACCGCACACCCGCCGCACGAACTGCTTCTGTTTTTCGATCGGCGTCCCGATCCGCGCCGCCGACTCCGAAGGCTTCGACTTGCTCCCCGCCACCGCCCCGATCAGCGGCATCAATCGCCCCCGCAACGGCCCGAAGATCGCGTCCGTCCGCGCCGCCGTCATGTCGGGCTCGTACTCGTCCAAGAGCGCGTCGTACATCTCCGGCTTCGGCGCCGACTTGGTCGCCTTCGCCAACCCGTAGCACTCCGCCTTCTCCCGCGACAGGTCCATCGTCTTCTTCAGCAAGGGCAGGAACGCCTTGAAATCCGAGTTTTTCCTCGCCCCCTTCCACGCCTCCATCCCCAGCGACGAGCACCTGGCGATCTCCGCCACCAGCGAAGCCGGCAACTTCGTCGCGCGGTCGTAGTCGCGCCGAATCTCGCGCAGGTTTGCAACAGCCTTCGCGTCGCCCTTCTTCTTCGCCCACGATTCCGACGCAGCGATCAGGTCGCCCATCCTCTTCGAGGTCCGCCGGATGTGAACCAGCCCGCTCACCGACTCCCGCTGCTCCGCCCGCAGCGCCGCCCCGCGCTCCGGCATCATCGTCTCCTGGTCCCATCCGATCACCGCGCCCACCGACGACAGCACCGCGATCTCGCGCAACTCCTTCGCAAGATCGGCGTAGGGAGACTTGGACTTGGATGCGACGCGCTTCTTCATGTGGCAAACTCCGGGTGAAACCGCGAGTCTACTCCCCGGCTCTTGAACCCCGCCCGCAAGGAAGGGGGTTCGGAGCGGTTGCGCCCAAACCGCTGATCTCATGGTGCGCGCTGGTGTTTCGGGTGGTCAACCCCCGGGTGGTGAACGCCGCGGAGAACCCCACTCCCTTGCGGTCGGGGTTCCAGAGCAACCGTGGAAAGTCGCCCCTCACTCCACCACATGCTGCAGCGCCAGCAGCGCATACGCCGTAATCAAAACCGCGTTGTCCTCCATCCAGCGATCATCGACGCTCCGGAAACTCCCATCCTCCGTCTGCAACCCGGCCAGCCGATCCACCAGATCGTTCTGCCAATCGCGCGTCTCCACCACCCGCCCCTCGTTGCAGTGAACCTCGATCGTCGGCGACCCCCACGCATCCAGCGCCCGGCTCATCATCAGGAAGTAGTAGTACAACCCGTCCGTCCCCGCCCCCGGATTCTCTTCCAATGAATAGTTCCGACGAATCCACTCGTACGCCAGTTGCACGCGCTGATCGTCGCGCGCCAGGTTCGCGTAGATCATCGTCTTGAACCCCGCGTAGGTCATCGAGCCGTACGCGCGCAACCGGCTCACGTTCGTCCCGTCGTCCAGCGTCTCCTCGATCGTGCCGCACTGCGATTGCCCCTGCCCCGCCGTGTCCTTGTTCTCCGCTGTCGCATAAATGAACCCGCCCTGCCGTGACCCCTTCGCGTACGGCATGTCGTTCACGCGATCGTCCATCTGCGTCCGTTGCAGGAACACCACCGCGCGCTGGAACGCCGGATCGTCGCACGAAAGCCCCGCGTCGTGCAGCGCCTGAACGAAAAACCCAAGGTTCGAGTTGTCCGGCCGCCCGTGCCGACCGTACCCCACCCCGCCGTAGAACGCATGATCCTTCTCCACGCGGGCCGTCTCGCTCGGCACATCCGCCGCCCCCTCCGACCACTGCAACGAACGCAAAAACGCGATCGCCGGCTCGATCGCCGCCGCTGCCTCCGGCCGGTTCACCTTCGCCAGCGCGCTCAGGCAGATCGCCGTGTTGTACGACGGCAGCATCCGGTCATAAATCCCGCCGTCCGCCTGCCGATACTTCAGCATGAACGCCACCCCCCGCGCCACCGCCGAGTCCGACGCGTCAATCGCCGGGTCCATGACCAGCCCGTTCACCACCAGCCCCGTGATCGCCGGATAGTTCGGCTGCCCGCTCTCCGCCGGCGCCACCGCCCAGCCCCCCGTCGCCGCGTCCTGCTGCGACCGCAGCCAGCCGATCGACCTGGCGATCACGTCCTTCGCTTTGTGGTAGTGCGCATCGTCGAGCGCGAGCGCGGGAGAAGCGAGGGCAAGCATGGTGAACAGGGTTGCAACGCGGGTTTTCATCTGAATGCTCCCTTGATTTGATGCGACCATCGTACCGCTGGCCGTCCCGCTCGCTCTTTGCCGATAATCAACTACCGATTCTCCCACCCAGAGGTTCCCCATGCTCAAGTTCTCCCTCTACAAAGCCGTCACCTTCGCCTTCATGTCCCTGCTCACCCTCGGCGCGGGCTACCTCGGCTACCGCGTTCTTCGTTCCGACATCGAAGCCGCCGTCTACCGCGACCGTCTCGCCTCGCTCGCGAAGGACTACGAATCCCTCCGAAGCCGCTTCAACGACGCCGTCAAGCAATCCGCCGTCACCGAACTCGTCGTCAAGGACGGCCATCTCTCCGTCGAGGTCCGCAACCGCGAAGGCCTCATCAAGAACATCGACACCCCCCTCGACCCCTCGCGAGAGGTCTACGTCGATTACGCCGTCGTCAACGGCCGCCTCCTCATCCGCCGCGTCTTCGACGCGCGCACCCCGCCCGACCAGGGCCTCCTGATCGACGGCGATCTCGCCGCCGTCGATTGGAACAGCCCCGAAGCCTCGCACGGCAA
The DNA here is from genome assembly GCA_947085435.1 of uncultured Phycisphaerae bacterium. Taxonomy (GTDB): domain Bacteria; phylum Planctomycetota; class Phycisphaerae; order Phycisphaerales; family UBA1924; genus JAEUIV01. Next base: position 43,728 of record CAMTWL010000019.1, on the reverse strand, counting down.
GGCGGTCTATCGCACGCTCGGCGAGGGCCGCTGGACCATCAACGTCACCGGCAACGGCGCCCTCAACCTCACAAAAAATGAAACCGAAGAACCCGCCGCGCTCATCGCGTCGCCGCCGCTCCGCTCCTACACCGAAGAACTCGCGGGCGTCGACGCTCAACTCGACGACATCGGCTGGGGCGATGTCTGGCGCCGCGTCGCGGGGGAATGATCGCGTGTAGTGTCTTGGCACTCTGCCATGACCACCGCCCACCTCCCACGCCGAACCTTCGCCATCATCTCGCACCCCGACGCGGGGAAGACCACGCTCACCGAAAAACTCCTCCTCTACGGCGGCGCGCTCGATCTCGCCGGCTCCGTCACCGCACGAAAAAACCAGCGCGCCACCACCTCCGACTGGATGGAACTCGAACGCCAGCGCGGCATCTCCATCTCCTCCACCGTCCTTCAGTTCGATTACGCCAACTACCGCATCAACCTCCTCGACACCCCCGGCCACAAAGACTTCTCCGAGGACACCTACCGCGTCCTCACCGCCGTCGACGCCGCCGTCATGGTCATCGACGCCGGCAAGGGCATCGAGCCGCAGACCCGCAAACTCTTCGAGGTCTGCAAGCGTCGCGGCGTCCCCATCTTCACCTTCATGAATAAGTGCGACCGCCCCACCCGCGACCCGCTCGAACTCCTCGACGAACTCGAAAGCGTCCTCGGCATCGGCGCCTTCCCCGTCAACTGGCCCCTCGGCAACGGCCCCGCCTTCAAGGGTGTCTTCGACCGCCTCGCGCGACAGGTCCACCTCTTCGAGCGCACGCGCCGCGGCGCGCACGAAGCCCCTGTTCAGGTCGCCGGCATCGACGACCCCTCCGTCCGCGCCGCCCTCGAAGAACCCCTCTACACACAGGTCCGCGAAGAGATCGAGATGCTCCACGGCGCGGGCGAAACCTACGACATGCCCCGCGTCCTCGCCGGCGAAGTGACCCCCGTCTACTTCGGCAGCGCCATGAACAACTTCGGCGTCCAACTCCTCCTCGATGGTTTCCTGCAACATTCCAGCCCCCCCGGCCCACGCCGCGCCGCCGCGCGCACCATCCAACCAACCGACCCATCCTTCAGCGGCTTCGTCTTCAAAATCCAGGCCAACATGGACCCGAAGCACCGCGACCGCATCGCATTCATCCGCGTCGTCTCCGGCTCCTTCACCCGCGAGATGACCGTCGTCCACGCCCAATCCGGCAAAAAAATCCGCCTCTCCAACGCACAAAAACTCTTCGGCCGAGAACGCGAAACCATCGACGAAGGCCGCGCGGGCGACGTCGTCGGCATCGTCGGCCACGACATCCTCCGCATCGGCGACACCCTCACCGAAGACCGCACCGTCGTCTTTAACGAGATCCCGCGCTTCACCCCCGAGTGCTTCGCCTACCTGCACAACCCCCAGCCGGGCAACTCGAAAAAGTTCCGCCTGGGCTACGAACAACTCCTCCAGGAAGGCGTCGTCCAAGTCCTCCACGTCGGCACGGGGCAGGTGAAACTTCCGCTCCTCGCCGCCGTCGGCCCGCTCCAGTTCGAGGTCTTCCAATACCGACTCAAGTCCGAGTACGGCGCGGAGTCCCGCCTCGAACCTTCACGCTGGACCATCGTCCGCTGGTGGCGGATGCCGGGGGCGGCGGATGATTTCCAACCCGACCTGCCGTCGGATGCGACGCTCGCCTACGACACCGACGATCGTCCCGTCGTCCTTTTCGCCGACGAATGGGCCCTCCGCCACTTCACCCAGCGCAACCCAAAGATCGAACTCTCGGCCGCCCCGCCCGACCCACTGCCTTAACAGAGCCCGACGCGCAAGCGAGGAGTCGGCCGGCTGCGGGTGGCACATGCGGGCCCGGAAATTCACGAAGAGAAGCGGATGAGATCGGGTGGCAACAAGCCCCGCGCGCCAGCAAGGGGAGGTTCGCGCATCGACGCAAGATGAACACGCGGCTTTGGTCCGAGTGGAACACGCATCTCGAAGAGTCGCCGCGGAGACGTGCCTGCTCGAGTTTCAGCCACGAGCACGCATCCCGCCCGCCCCACCCGGACCAAAGCCGCGCTACCCCCCGCCGCTGACCCGCCGCGGACGGGTCAAGAGTCGGACGGCCTATTTCTTCCCTCCTCGGACGAGGCTTTCGGCGGGGTCCGGGTCTCGTTGTCGCGGGCCATGACGTTGAGGATGGTGAGGAGCCTGCGCACGCAGGCGACGGGGGCGACCTTCGGCTGTTTGCCGGCCTTGGTCAGGCGGCATGGAATCAAGATACAAGCGGCACAAATCAGTGACGTAACTCTTCAGCCGTGTGCAACGTGTTTTCGCCCCTTGGGCGCGCGTTCGTTGCGAGCGGCGCGGCGAGGGTCGCCGCGGCGACCCGCTCGAAACCGACTGTTGAAACCCTCCCTTTTTTTGTTTGCCTTCCCGCCCCCACCGGGGGGGCGGACGGGCTCCTCCGGCGTTCGCCGAAGGGGCGGACAAACCAAAGTGTGAGGGAAGTGCGCGGCCGAGGGGCTTGCTCGCAGGGACTCGCGGCACCCCTCGCAACGCGCGTGCGCTCTTCCGGGGGCGGGCGAAAGGCCGATCGCGCCCCCGCTGCCGGTTGTTGCAGGGGGCTGAAGAGTTACTCAGTGACGACGGCGGCGAAGCCCGACGATCCCCGCCAATCCCGCGATGCCGATCACCCCCGGCGTCGGCACCACCTGGATCTTGAAGCGGACGTTGCTCCCCGCGCCGAAGGAGTCGGTGAAGTTCACGATGAAGTCGTAGGTGCCGACGTCGCCGAGGTCGGGGGTCCAGCCGAGCGCGACCTGGGCCGGATCGCCGGGGGAGAAGATGCCCGCAACCAGCCCAGCCGCCTGCGCGCCGTCGAGGTCCATGAACGAATCGATCGTCACGAGATCGCCGAGTTCCGGGCCGATAAACTGGAGAAGAGCGTCGAGTGTGTCCCCCGCGCCGGCGTCGAGCAGGTAGCACTGATTGGCCGGCAGGCCGATGGCGATCGGCGGCTGGTTCTGAGCGCCCGAGGTATTGAAGCAGACATCGAGGCCGTCGAGGAATGAGACACCGTCGGACAGGCCACCCGATCCGTCGTAGTCGGCACCCTCGTGGTCGAACTGGCCGATCTGGAAGAAGTCGAAGCCGTTGCCGGCGTTGACGCCGACGGTGGCGGGGATTCCGCCGAGGCCCTCGAATCCGCCGGAAGCGTCGCCGGTGGTCCATTGCATGTCGTCGTAGGAGAAGCAGACGTTGTTCCCGAGGCCCATGGACGGGTTGGAGCCGTCGGAGATCGCGACCTGGAAGGTGTTGGTCTTGTCGGCGTGCGAGCCGAAGTAGCCGACGTTGTCCCAGGTGACGACGAGGGTGTCGAGGGTGGTGTCGCCGTTGCCGTCAAGGAACGTGTAGTAGGCCGCGCCGGAGAGTTCGTTGCGTGTGTCCACGTCACCCCAGAAGGGGGCGACCATCGGGAACCCGGCGACCGGGAATCCGGTGGAGGTGAACGACTCGAATCCCGCGCCGAAGGAGAGATTGCCGTTGTTATTCAGGAAGATGTCCGACCCGGTGTAGGTTGTGCCGTAGAGATTGAAGTTGAAAGGGACGGCGGGCATGCCGGTGCCCGCCTGCGCGAAGTCGTCGTCGTTGCGTTCGAGCAGATCGCCGAATGATGGGCCGTTGCCCTGCGGACCGTTGGCTGAGAATGGGACGACGTTCCACGAGGTGTCCAGGGGGAACATCAGGCTTGAAGCGTCGCCCGCGTGTGCGTCCCGCGAAGAGAGCATCCCCAGGCCGATCGAGACCCCCGCTGCGAACACGACTGATTGAGCCTTCATCTCTCTCTCCTTTTCCCCATCCGACGCGGCTCCCACCTGGGAGGCGCAACCCGAGCCTTCGCTATCCGCAAGGCGGGGCGCACGATGCCCCCCTGGCGGATGCCGCTTTTCTTCAACTTGATCCGCCGCGCCCTGTTGCGTGCGCGAACGGATGACTCCTGCACTCGTAACATACTTCAATTTTGGGCCGAGGCAAGCGGAATCAGTGCGGCGGGGCCACAATTCAGGGTTTGGCCCGGTATCGGCCCCCCTTCCCGGCTTCAGGCGAGCAGGTCGATCCCGTCCGCCGACCGAGCCTTCTGCCGGGCCTGGGCTTGGAGTTGGAGGTCGGCGAGGCGATCCCGTTCCGCCACCACCGCTGCCGCTTCGACCCGGTGACGTTCGCTGAGTCGCTCGGCGTGCTCGCGTTCCACCCGCTCCGCTTCCTCCGCTCGGGCCCGCCGGGCCTCGGCCAGCCGCTCCTCGCGCAGCCGAGCCTCCCGCTGCTGCCGCAACTCCGCGGCCCGTTTCAGCGACTCGTCCACCACGCGCAGGACCGTTCCGATGTTCTCCGCCTTTGCGACGGCCACCAGAAGTCGAGTCTCGGATTGGATAGTCGGGGTGCCCATGCGTGCGTCGCTCCGCGCGGGAGCCACACCTGAGCATTCGCCGAATCAAAGCGTCCACGACGGGTTATCAGCCCATGCCTCCGCGAAAGACTTCACCCTGTAGCGACTGTGAGGGAAGAAACGGCACGCTGACCCCCCCTAAGATGCTTCCATGGCTGCGATCAAGTTCAAGGCGGGCGTCGAGGAGATGAGCGACAAGGGGTCGTGGGCGATGGTCCGCTTCCCCCTCAACGTCAGCAAGAAGCTCGGCACCAAGGCCCGCGTCTCCGTGAAGGGCTCGGTCAACGGGTTTGCGATCCGGACGTCGGCGTTCCCCAACGGCGACGGGTCGCACCACATCATGTTCAACAAGGAGATGAGGGCCGGCGCCAAGGCCGACATCGGCGACACGGTCCTCGTCGAGGTGGAAGTCGACGGCAAGGAGCGCTCGCCGCTGGTCCCGCCGGAGTTGAAGAAGGCCATCGACGCGAACGCGCCGGCCAAGAAGACGTGGAACGCGATCACGCCGCGCGCCAAGGAAGAATGGGTCGAGTGGATCGCCTCCGCGAAAAAAGAAGACACCCGCGCCCGCCGCGTCGAAAAAGCCGTCGAACGCCTCGCCAACGGCGAGCGCCGCGTGGGCGACTGAACGAGCCGAAGGGGGTGCCACTGCTTGTCCGCCTGCCTTGAGGCGGCAAGCAGTGCAATCGCGCGTCAGCGCACGGGTCGCCGCGGCGACCCGTGGCACCCGCAGTCTTGCGCCTTATCGCGGATTCAACCGATGCTCCGCCGCACGGCGGAGTTTCGCCGCAGCCCCGTCCGCGGCGCGATAAAAATCGACATCGTGCGACTCGACGACGATCGGCGCACGCCGCGCCACCTGGGCCACGATCCGGCAGCGTTTGTCCACGCCGCCCTTGTTGCCGTTCACGTCGCCGAACCACACATGCACCTCGACGATCCGCCCCGCGACGTGGCGCAGCGCCTGATCGACTCGGCGTGTGACTCGCTCAAGAAGTGCGGGGCTTGACTCGGCCGGCCCGTCGAATAAACGAACGTCCATGGGTGCCTCCTGTGCCATTGATACGCCCGCCTGCCCGGCGCGGTTCGGTATTTTTTCCGTTCGGCCCCCGCAAGGCAAACCGATGGCGTACCCTGTCCCCATGGCCAAAGGACAACACCTCAGCGGGCACCAGAGGGGCATCGTCAAGCGCTACTACGAGCACCTGGACACCGTCTCGACACAGAAACTTTCCGAACTCGTCAGCGAGGTCTACCTCGCCACCGGCGAAAAGCAGGCGGAGAAACTGTGGAAGAGTGTGGAACTGGCGCTGGCGAAGACGCCGGTCGAGCCGGCGCGAGTTTCCAAGTTGCTCGCTTCGCGCGATGTGAAGGAACTTGCTCGGGTCGTGGCCGATCTGTCGCCCGGTGGCCGGCTGGCGCGATAACCCTGGGTAACGGAACAATGCCTTCGGCATCTGGGTTCACCGGGATGGGCGGCGTACTGAATCCGCGCCCCGCGCCCAATCGGACTCGGTTCCGGCCTCAGCCTTGGAGACGATGCCCTTGAATCAGACAATGTTCACAATCGGGGTCCTTTCGACCGCCCTCTTCCTCGCGGCGTGCGACGCATCGAAGGCCCCGGCATCGACCCCCGCCGCGTCATCAGCGAGCGCGCCCGCCTCACCCTCGCCATCCGAGCCGGACATGAAGAAGATAGAAATCAAAAAGGACAAGGTCGTCCGCTCCGACGCGGAATGGAAACAGGCGCTCACCCCCGAGCAGTTCCACGTCATGCGCGAGAAGGGCACCGAGCGCGCCTTCACCGGCAAGTACTGGGACACCACCGACCCCGGCGTCTACAAGTGCGCCGGCTGCGGCCAGGTTCTCTTCACCTCCACGAGCAAGTTCGATTCCCACTGCGGCTGGCCCTCCTTCGACCGCGCCTTCGCCGACGGCGCCATCACCGAGCACACGGACACGAGTTTCGGCATGTCCCGCACCGAAGTCACCTGCACCCGCTGCGGCGCCCACCTCGGCCACATCTTCGACGATGGTCCGACCGAGACCGGCATGCGCTACTGCATCAACTCCGCGTCGATCGACCTGGAGAAGATGGAGAGGCCGCCGGAGCCGGCGCTCGACTGAAACGAGCCCTGTGCGCAAGCACAGGGAACTCTTTGCCCAGGTCGCCACAGCCTTTTTTTCGCGGGGGCTTCCTGTGCTTGCGCACAGGGCTCGTACCCTCGAATTCACTCTTTTTCTTGAAACCGACCGCCCATCCCGTGCGAAGAGTATCCCGGAGTTTGGAAGTCCGGGACGCTCGGGCACATGCAAAGGGTGAGTTAGGCGTGGAGCAGAGAGAGTAATAGCCGCCCCGATGCATCGGCACGACACGTCCCGGCAAGGCCACGCCCACGAGTGCGTCTCGGTCGCGCGAGGATGCGGTACGAACCGCGAGGTGTCTCACGGCCGAGCCGCCTCAGCCTTTGACGGAAATCTCAGTGTCCTTCCTTCTGTGGTGGGGCGCGCTCTCGGGTTACGCGGCACGGACCTGGGAGCGCGCTCTGCTTTTTGCATCGATCAACAACATTCAACAAGCCCACGCTCGGGATGAGTCCTCGAATCCCGTGGCGCGTTTCCTCCGCTTGCGCGGAGGGCTCGTCATTGCCCAAACAGATTCGTAGGCGAGAACATCCCCTCGGCCTCGAAGTGCGCCAGCGCCTCCGGCACGTCTTTGAAAATCTTCGTCGCCGTCTCCGTGATGAACGGCGACGGATGCTTCTTGGGTTTCCACACGACGTAGACCTGTTTGGTGTGCTCGAAGGCGTGCTGGAGTTCGCGCTCCACGCCGCTGGAAAGACCGGGATTCCCCCCCGGCAACTCCGGGATCAGGCTCACGATCATGTCCGATTGATCGATGAGTTTGAAGTCACGCATGTAGATCTGGCCGTCGATGTCCCCCGCGATGTCGAGGACTTCGCGCACGCGCACGCGGATGGGTTCGCCGCCCTTCGCCCCGCCGAACAAGTGCGGCGCGACTTCGAGGTATTTGTCCACGTTCCCCTCGCGCGAGGCGGCGAGCGCCCGCTCCAGCAGCAACTTCTCGTCCACGTCGCCCGGATCGAACGAAACGAAGTGCTTCGCGAGTTCGGCCCGGAACTCGTCGATCTCTTTCAGCACGTCCGGCATGTCCACCACATGGCTCATCGGGAACGACGGGTACACCTTCCTCATCGCCGGCCGGCACGCCAGCCGGAACATCGTCGGCACCGTCATCGCGTGCCTGCCGCGCGAAAGAATATAGAACGGCTTGTGCAGCGCCTGCGCCATCAACTCCGTCGCCAGGATCTCCTCCTCGCGCCAGACCATGCAGTCCTTCAGCGTCGCGTCGATGTCGTGGTCGCGGTGCAGTTTGTGATGCACCACCTCGATGTTGTCCACCAGGCAGATGAAGAGGTCGGGCTCCAGCATGTGCATCTGGTCGAAATCAAACGCCGAGAAAAGCCCGTGCCGCCAGCGGAAGGTCGCGTGCGTGTTCACGATCACATGCTTCTGGTCGCGCGCCTGCGAGATCACGTCCTTGAACGCGGCCCGCCGCAGCGACGACAAGCGCGACCACGGCAGGTCGAGGATCCGCCCCTGCGTGACGTCCCGCGCCTCGCCGTACATCATGTCGCCGATGTTAAACAGCGTGACCGATTCCCCCTGCCCCCCCGCAAAATCAACCGCAGCCTGCAGGTACTGCTTCTTGTCCATCCCGATCTGACCAGTGACGACGGCTCTCATGCAAAGAGTATATGACTCGCTGCTCCGCACGCTCGGGACGAGTCTTCGAGTCCCGTGGTAACCCCCGCTACCTCCGATCAATCCCCGTCCCCGCGCTGGGAGGCGCAAACACATCCAGCACCGTCGTCTCCTCCGGCGCGTACGCGCCGTGCGGCAGCCCCCCAGGCAGGTGCAGCACCTCGCCCGCGCTGACCGTCACCTTCCGCCGCTCATCGCCCAGCGTGAACTCCACCCGGCCCGACAGGACGCAGGTGAACTGCTCGTTCTCGTGCGAATGCACCGGCACGTCGCACCCCTTGTGCAGCGTGATGTGCGAGATCATCACTTTCTCGCCGACCCGCGCGCCGTCACCGGGTCTGATTCACCACAGCGACCGCGGCGTGTCCCGGCGCGCCGGGGCGGCGAGCACCGGAGGGAGTTGGAAGCGTGGGGCATGGTCGCCAGCATGAGCCGCACCGGCGACTGCTACGAGTCGCCGCGGCGACCGCCGCAAGAGAGCTTCTGGGCGACGCTGAAGAAGGAGTTGATGAGCGACCGCGAGTTCGCCACGCGCAACGAGGCGCGGGCCAAGATCTTCGAGTACATCGAGGTGTTCTACAACCGCCAACGGGTCCACGGCAGCATCGGCTATCTCAGCCCCGAACAGTTCGAGGCGGGCCGACGCTGATATATTCACCGTGTCCACCGGAGATGGGCAGGTTCACAGTGGATTGGCGATTTGCGAACGGTCACGGCCACACAGATACAAAACAAAGTATCGGCGGTCATAGACGAGCGAAAAAAATCCAACTGACTTGCGATGGGCGGCTAATTTCAAAGTGACCCACTACCCGGATTTTGGCCCTACTTGCCGGAATGGGCAGACTATGCAATCATTCCGCCCCCCTCCCCCGGCCGGTGGTGGCAGGCCCCGTTGGGCCTGACGGCCTGGGAAGCGTGGAATTCACCCCGTGCCGTCGAGCACCGGTGTGGGTCGCCCTGTGGCGGCCGCATCACTCGACGCAATCATGGCGGGCGTACCCCTTCCTTTGGGATGGGCCGCTCGTGAAGGAGCAATGCTTTGGCCCATTCACTTTCCGCTCAGAAACGCGTCCGCCAGAACGAGAAGCACGCCGCCCGCAACCGCTGGCGCGAGCGCACCCTCCGCAACGCTCTCAAAGACCTGAGCGACAAACTCTTGCACGCCCCGTACGCCGACTGCGTCGAGCCGTTCAAGAAGGTCTGCCGGACGCTCGATGTGACGGCCCAGAACGGCGTGATCCACAAGAACACCTCGGCCCGCAAGAAGTCCCGCCTCTCGGCCCAGATGAAAGCCAAAAAGACCGGCCCGGCCCCCGCCGCGAAGCGCTGAGTGGCATGGCCTTTCCAGCCCGTGTCTTCCACGCCCTGGAAAGGGCGTGCCACTGTGGCATGGGCTTTCCAGCCCGTGTCGGCCTGCCTCACGCCCTGGAAAGGGCGTGCCACCTCAAACTCTGACACTGCCGAAACTTCCCGTTACCGTGTGACGCATGTCCGTAGCCCGCCACACTTCGGGCCGATCCACCGGCCGCGCTCCTTCGCCGAGCGCGCCGCGCGATGATTACGCCTTCCTCTCGACCCGCCCGCTGCACATCCTCGTCTTCCTGCTGCCGCTCGTCGTCGTCTACGAGATCGGCTCCGTCTATTTCCTCGCCCGCGACCAGGCCGGCGCGGCCCGGACCATCCGCGCCGAGCGATTGCTCTCATCCTTCTTCGAGGTCTTCGGCGTGGGCGGGCTGTACCTGCCGGGGCTGCTGCTCGTCGTCGTGCTGGTGATCTGGCATCTCCTGACGCGCGATCGGTGGCGCGTGCGCTTCTCGGTGCCCGCGTGGATGACGGTGGAGTCCGTGTTCTGGACGCTGCCGTTGCTGGTGATCGGGCAGATGGTGTTCCGCTTGTTCCAGTCCCCGCCTCAACTCGCGGCCCCGATCTTCGCGGGCGTTCCGGGAGAATCGGCCTTGGAATCACTCTCAAAGCCCGCGCTGGCGACGATCGCCGTCGGCGCGGGGCTTTACGAAGAGTTGCTCTTCCGCCTCGTGGGCATCGCCGCGATCCACGCCGTCGCCGCCGACGCGCTCCGCATCAAAGACGGCCCATCCAAGGCGATCGCCATCTTCATCAGCGCCGCCGCGTTCGCCCTCTACCACGACGTCATGCTGCCCGGAGGCGGGATCGACCCGGCCCGCCTCGCCATCTTCACCCTCGCGGGCCTCTACTTCGGCACCATCTTCGTCCTCCGCGGCTTCGGCATCGTCGTCGCCGTCCACGCGCTGTACGACCTGGCGGTGCTGGTCTTGCTGCCGCGCTAACTCCAAAGACGGAAGATATTCACCGCGGAGGCGCGGAGGACGCGGAGGAAGACAAGAAGGCTGGGTTCAAGGCATGGGAAACTCAAACCCAAGGCCGTTTCTTCATTCTGCCCTCGTAACTCTTCCGCCGTTTGCAAACGGAGGTTCGTACTCTCTTGAAATGCCTTTGTTTTCAGCCCAAAGGGTCGGCTCGGCGACTCGCCGTGTGCGAGCTGGTCGTTCGTAGCCGGGGGTGGAGTCCGCGACACCCCCGGAAAGCAACCCCCCACCCTCTTCCGAACCCCGAAGGGGTGCCACGCGATCAGAACAAATCGTCACGGGCCCGTTTGGAGAAGAGGTCTTTGCATTCCGCAGAAGAGTTACCCGCCCTCTGTGTGCCTGTGTCCCGCCGCGGCGGATCTGCGACTCCGTGGTAAATGTTCCAAGCGAAGCCTCCCGCATTTCGTGCGGCAGTGCTTGCTCCGCCTTTCTGATGCCTTGAACCCAGCCTTCTTGTCTTCCTCTGCGCTCTCTGCGCCTCTGCGGTGAAAACTCCGAACAAAGCGATCAGAAATGCTCCTCCATCCCCGGAGTCCCCGCCGCGAACATCGCACCCGCCAGCGCGAGGGCCTCCGCCGATCCGCCAGCCTTGCCGAGCCGCGCCATGATGATCGGCGAATGAAGCCCCGAATAGATCGGCACCAGATCGCGGACGTGGATGGTGATCGTCGGCGTGGCCCCCCGGGGGGCCGGCCCGCGCGTCACCCGCCCGCGCGCGTTCGCCACTTCCAGCGTGTACACGCCGTTGTTCGCCTCGATCAGGTCGTCCGAAACATCGAACGCGATCCGCCCCGTCATCCCTTGCGGATACCCGCGCTGCCCGAGCGCCTTCTCCACGTCAACGATCCGCGTCATCCACACCTCGCCGACGGCCTGCCGGTGCCAGCGCTGCTCGGGAAGCAGGAACAGCAGCGGATTCGTCGGCCCGCAATAGAAAACGATGTCGGTCCCCATCGACGAATAATCACCGAGGAACGCGAGCAGCCGCTTCGCGCCCCGCGCGGTGAAGGCGTGCAGCGCCGTGCAAAACACCTTCTTCCGGCCGGTCTCGTCGCTCGGATCGGGCTGCATGAGCAGCGCGACCATGCCTTCGATTGTGCCGTTCTCACCGGGGGCGTCGATGACGAACGAATCGGTTTTGTCGCCGCGCCAGTTGCGGACGCGGTCCCAGATGTACGTCCGCCGTTCGAGCGATCCGTTCATGTCCACATAAGCCTCGCTGTACGCGGCCTCGATGCGTGGCCAGTCCTCGTCCTTCACGGGTCGGATGGGGAGCGTCCGGTCCTCGCGCGCCGCGCCGATGGTCGCCGCGTTCAGCCGGACAACGTTCGAGAACCCCGCCTGCTCGTACCCCACGCGCCGATACAACACCTGCGTCGCCGGGTACAGCGTGCTGAGCGCCACCCCCCGGCGGTGCATGTCGAGCAGCATCTCACGCATCATGTGCGCGCCGACGCCACGCCCGCGTTCTTCCGGCGCGACGGCCACCCCCGCCACCCCTTCCATGCTCACGGCCCGACCGCCGAAGTGCTGCCCGATGTCGGCGATCAAAAGACACGCGCTCGCCTCGTCCCCCGCGCGCTGCACCACCCGGAACCGCTCGCGCCCCGCGAACGCAAGCCAGCGCTGGCACTGCTCGGCCGTCGTGCCGAACGCCTGACCGATCAACGTGCACACGCGCGGCGAGTCCGCTTCGGTCATCGGACGGTATGTGAGTCCGGCGGTCATGAGTTCGGCTCCTGGAGAAGGGCTTGGGGGCCTGAGGGCTTGTGGAGTCGCCGCGGCGACCCCTCAAGCCCTCAGGCCCCCAAGCCCATCTAAACGTATAACCAATCACCGATGCCCGCTGATCTCCCCAAACGCCGAGCGCTCCGGGCCGCCGCGTGCCTCGGCGTCGGCATCACCATCGCCCGCTTCGCTCCGCCGGTCTCGCCCCTCGCGTGGTTCCTCCTTGCGATGCTGATGCTCGGCGTCGGCATCGTCTCGCGCGGACGTTCCGCGACGGCGCTCCTCGCCGCGGCAACCATCCTGATCGGCGGCGGCTGGTACGCGCTCCGCATCCAGACCGTCCCCGCCGATCACATCGCGCGCCGCCTCACCGAACAACCGTCACTCATCACCGTCGAAGGGATGATCGTCACCGCGCCGCGCCTGATCGAAGAACGCGCGGGCAGGCTCGGGCGCTTCATGCCCGCCTCGCCGCGCACGCACCTCGAACTCCGCGTCGATCGGTGGTTCGACAACGAAGGCTCGGCGGCGCGCGTGTCGGGCCGCCTCTGGCTCGGTGCCGATGGTGACGCGACAAACTGGCCCGTGGGCCACCGCGTCCGCACCACGGGCATGGCCCGCGCCGTTGCACCGCCGACCAACCCGGGCGAGAGCGACCGTCGCCTCTGGGCCGCCGCCGGCGACATCGGCGGCCAACTCAATATCGACGCGCCGGGCGCGATCACCGCCGCGTCGTCCGCGCCGAACACCGCCGAGCGCATCGAAGCATCCATCCGACAACGAATCGAGAAACTCCGCGCCAACGCGCGTGCATGGCTCGACAACGAATCACACGCGCGCAGCGCCGACCGCCAGCCCCGCGCGCTCCTCCGCGCCCTCCTCCTGGGCACCCACGACCGCGACATGGGCGAACTCGACGACGCCTTCATGCGCCTCGGCCTCACCCACATCCTCTCCATCAGCGGCCTCAACCTCGCCCTCCTCGCCGGCACCATGTTCTTCCTCCTGCGCTTCATCGGCGACCGACCACGCACCGAAGCCGTCATCGCGGCCCTTGCAATCATCGGCTACCTGCTCATCATCCCGGTCCGCGCGCCCGTGGCTCGCTCGGCGATCATGGTGTTGTCGCTCCTCGCCGGAGAAACCGCCGGCCGGCGCTACGACCGACTCACCATCCTCGGATGGGCCATGATCATCGTCCTGCTCATCCAGCCGCTCGAACTCTTCAGCCCCGGCTTCCAACTCTCCTTCGGCGTCGTCGCCGCCCTGATGACACTCACGCACCCCGTCCGCGCACGACTCTTCGGCGAACGCCCGCAACGCGATTCGCACGGCACACTCCGCGCGGCGATCGAACTCATCAAGGACGCCGCGGCGTCGTCGCTCGTCGCGTGGGCGGTCGCCTCGCCGCTGGCGGCGTACCACGTCGGTGTCTTCTCGCCGCTCGGCGCCATCGCCACGGTCCTGCTCATGCCGCTGGTGTCCGTCATCATGGGCGCGGGGTACGTCGCGCTGCTGGCAACGCTGGCCGTCCCGATCATCGGCGAGTGGGCCGCCCCGCCGCTGACCGCCGCCGCGGAACTCTTGGCAAGGCTCGTCTTCCTCATCGACGCCGCCCCCGGCACCGTCGTGCACCTGCCGCGACTCTCGATCGCGTGGACCCTGCTCGCCACCGCCGCCGTCATCTGGTGGCTCAGGCCCGGCGGACCAACCGGCATCGAGGGATACTCCAAACCCGCTCGCCTCGCGCGATGGGCCTGCACCATCACTACGTCTGCCTGGCTCGGCGTCACGCTCATCGCCCCGAGTCTCACGTCGAGCGAACGGATGCGCCTCGACACCCTCGACGTTTCCGACGGCGCGTGCCATCTCCTGCGCATCAAGCAGGACGCATGGCACGACGAAGCCGTCATGTTTGACTGCGGCTCGCTCCGCCTCACCATCGGCGAACGCACCCTCCCCGCCGCCGTCCGAGCCCTCGGCGCGTGGCGTGTCCACACGGTCTTCCTCTCGCACCCAAACGTCGATCACTACTCAGGATTGCTCGACATCGTCCAACCCCTCGGCGTGCGCCGCGTCATCATCGGCGAGTGCTTCCAGAAGGCCGCCGACCGCGCCCCCGCCGGACCTGTTGCCTTTGTTCTCTCTGAACTCCGCCGTATGGGAGTAGAAATTCGCATCGTTGCGGATGGTGATTTCGTTGAGATCGCCGGCGCCCGCATCGAAATCCTCTCGCCGCCGAGAGGTTCAACATGGAAACTCGACAACGACGCAAGCCTCGTCTGCCGGATCACTCTCCCTCCACGAACCCCGACCGTCAGGTCGAAGACTCGACGCGGCGAGGAGGGGCCCATCCCGCCGAACGCAACCATCCTCTTCACCGGCGACATCCAACGTGAAGCCATCATCGCGCTCCGCGAACGCCACCCAGACCTGCGCCCCACCATCCTCGAACTCCCCCACCACGGCTCGCACAACGACGCCTCCGAAGACTTCGTAACCGCCGTCAACGCGCCGTACATCGTCCAATCCACCGGCCCACGACGACTCAACGACCCGCGCTGGAATGACGCACGCGAAGGCCGCACATGGCTCACCACCGCCGAAGTCGGCGCGATCAGCATCACCATCACCCCAACCGGCGAGTTCCGCGTCAAAGAATGGAAGCAGTAAGGAGTATTCACCACGGAGACACAGAGGCACAGAGAAAGCCAGAAAGGCTGGGTTCAAACCAAAAACGCCCGAAACACCGACTCGCTATCCCCTCTGATCGTTCTTCTCCGTGCCTCCGTGTCTCCGTGGTGAATGTCTTGTCGATCTACTTCCCCGGCCCAACCTCCGAAAAATCCAGCCGCCCCGACTCGCTAAACGACGCCGTCGGCCGACGAATCCCCGTGTCAAACAACACCTCCGCGATCGAGCCCCGCACCTCGTACTCCACCGTCCCGCTCAGCACATAAGGCACCTGCCCCGTCGGCGCGGCGGGCAAGTCCTTCCCCTCGCCCAGCGTCAGCGCCACCGGCAGCACGAACTCCTGCGAACCGTGCCGGCGCACCGTCGCCTCCGCGATCCGTTGCCCGCTGAACGCCTGCCGACCATCCACACTCATCGAATAGTGAACCGTCCGCAACGGCATCGCTTCGTCGCCCCGGTTGTCCGCCCTCACGCGGAACGTCACCACCAGCCCGCCCTCGGTCTGCTCGGTGATCGCAACGTCCGTGACCTCCAGCCTCGGCGCGGGCTGCGATTGACAGCCGACGAGCGCCGCGCCGCACCACACCGCCGACACCGCCATGAATGCTCGGATGTTCATGTCGTTCAGACTACCATCCGAGCGTGACGCGCAACGCCGTACGAGTCCGTTCGGGCGAAGAAGGCCCGCCGATGCCCGTCGGCGCGCTTGTGCGCCGTCTCCTCGCGCTCGCGTGGGACCACCGCCTCGTCGCGCTCCCCGCCGTCATCGCCACCATCGCGTTCCAGGCGCTGACGCTCGCGGGATTGGCGGGACAGGGGCTGGCGATCGACGCCGTCCGCGCTTCCTTCGATCCCGCCGCCCCGCCGCCGCACTGGCCGCTGGGACTCGAACCAAGCGCCGACTGGTCCCTCACCGCCCGCCTCGCGCTCGTCGGCGGCATCGTCCTCGCCGCCGCCCTCCTCGGCGGGGCCGCGCGGTTCTTCACCCGTTACTGCGACGAGCGCTTCGTCCAGGCCTGCGTCGTCGATCTCCGCCGGCGCCTCTACGAAAAACTCCAGCGCCTCCCCTTCGGCTTCTTCGATCAGATCGACACGGGACAGATCATCAACCGCGTCGCCGGCGATTCGCAACTGGTCCGCCAGTTCATCCAGGGAATCCTCATCCGCGCCGCCATCGCCGCCGTCACCCTCGCCATCTTCCTCACCTACATGCTCCGCACCCACACGGGGCTGGCGCTCGCGTGCTTCGCCGTCTTCCCGCTCCAGGTGCTCGTCATGGCCCGCTACAGCCGCCTGACCAAACCCAAGTTCCTCGAACAGTCGAAGCAAAAAGACGCCGTCGTCAAAGCGCTCCAGGAATCCATCGCGGGCGTCCGCGTCATCCGCGTCTTCGGCAAGGAACGCGAGCGAGCCGCACTCTTCCGCACGCTCCTCGAAGACCTCCGCGACCGCGGCATCGAGATCGCCCGCGACCAATCCCGCCACATGCCTTTCGTCCAGGCAAGCAACATCGCGGCCCAAGCGATCCTCCTCGGCTTCGGCGGATGGCTTGTCTTGCGCGGCCCTTCCGACGCCGGCATCGCGCTCGGCACCCTCTGGGTCTTCCGAGGACTCGTCGATCGACTCTCCGCGCAAGCCGAAGCCATCGTCTCGATCATCGGCGAAACCCCCGAATGCCTCGCCGGCGCCGAACGCGTCTACAAACTCCTTGACCATCCGATTGCCTTGAACTCCCCCTCCCCTTGGGAGGGGGTGCCCGAGTCTGCGAGGGCGGGGGAGGGACCCCCGAAGCGCCCGATCGTTCCACTCCAAGGCCACATCGACTTCCGCAACGTCACCTTCGGCTACTCCCCCGACACTCCCATCCTCCACGACATCACCTTCACCGTCCGCGCCGGAGAAACCATCGCCCTCGTCGGCCCCGTCGGCTCCGGCAAGTCCACACTTCTCTCACTCATCCCGCGCTTCTACGACCCGCAGCCGGGGGGCGGCGCGATCCTCATCGACGGCCTCGACGTCCGCGATCACCCCCTCGACTCGCTCCGCCGCTCCATCGCCACCGTCTTCCAGGAACCCTTCCTCTTCAGCAACACCGTCGCGTCCAACATCGCCTTCGCCAAGCCCGACGCGCCGCTCGACGACATCCGCGCCGCCTCGACCGCCGCCGCCGCCGACGAGTTTGTCCAGGAACTCGGCCAGCGCTACGGCACCATCATCGGCGAGCGTGGCGTGTCCCTCTCCGGCGGGCAACGCCAACGCCTCACCATCGCCCGCGCCCTCCTCGCCCGACCCAGCATCCTCATCCTCGACGACGCAACCGGCGCGGTCGACGCCCTCACCGAATCGGAAATCCAACGCTCCCTCGATGCGTACATGAAAGGCCGCACCACACTCATCGTCGCCCACCGTCTCTCAACGCTCCGCCGCGCCGACCGCATCATCGTCCTCGACCAGGGCCGCATCGTGGACATCGGCACCCACCACGAACTCATGACCCGCCCCGGCCACTACCGCGCCGCCGCCCTAATCCAACTCGCGCTTGACGAATCGGATTCACCACGGAGACACGGAGGCACGGAGAAGACTGAATCGTTGAACACAGAGGAATACAGAGGAAGACAGAGTGGGCAAAAACAAAGCGAACAATGAGATTGTTGTGCACCGGGAATCGGTCCGGACACATCACTTCCCGATTCTTCTCTGTCTTCCTTTGTTTTCCTCTGTGTTCGTGTCTTCTCCGTGCCTCCGTGTCTCCGTGGTGAATGAATGACTTCCGCCAACGCCACATCCCTCATCGCCGCCGCCGCCGTCAACGAAGAGCGCGAGCCCGAGCATCGCCCGCTCCAGTGGCCGCTCATGCGCCGCCTCTTTTCCTACACATTCCGCTACCCGCGCCTGCAATGGATCATCATCGGCCAGGCATTCGTCATGGCCTTCCTCATCACCCTCCCGCCCGCCGTCCTCACCGAGACCATCCGCTGGACCATCGAACGCCCAGCCCAATGGACCAGCGCCACCGGCCTGACCGCCGCCCAAGGCCTCGGCATCGGCGCCGCCACCATCGCACTCATCGCCACCTTCTTCTACTTCTTCTTCGGCTGGCGCGTCCGCTGCGTCAACAGACTCAACGAACTCGTCGTCGTCGATCTCTCCGACGATCTGCACCAACACATCCTCCGCCTCGACATGGCCTTTTTCGACCGTACCAAACTCGGCCGCATCCTCGCCCGAGGCACCAGCGACATCTCCGCCATGCGCGCCGCCGTCGCTCAGACCATCCCACGCACCTGCATCCAGGGGCTGGCGATGCTCTTCTACTTCATCGCCATGCTCGTCTACGACTGGCCGCTCGCCCTCATGCTGCTCGCCTTCGCTCCCTTCATCGTCTACTTCAACGAGAAACTCGGCGGCCGGATGGAGCACGCCTACCGCGTCGTCCAGGAGTCCTACAGCCGCCTCACCAGCAGCATCGCCGAGACCGTCGCGGGCATCCGCGTCACCCAGGGCTTCGCGCGCGAAGAGGTCAACGCTCGCATGTTCCACGGCCTCCTGCTCATCCACCGCACGAACAACATGCGCGCCGCCATCATCCACGGCCTCTACACCCCTCTCTTCGACCTCGCCTCGCAACTCGTCGGCATCGCCATCATCCTCATCGCCGCCTGGCGCATCTCCTCGGGCCACATGACCGTCGCCGACCTCATCGGCTTCATGCTCTACTCCGCCGGCTTCTTCGGCTCCGCCGTCGCCCTCGCCGACCTCTACGGCACCACGCTGCAAGCCATGGCCGGCGCCGAACGATTCTTCGCGCTCCTCGACACAAAACCAACAATCACCGATCCCGCGGAAGAAAGCCACAGATTGCCCAGATGGTCCCAGATGGATTCTCTTGGTTCTCATCTGGGCTCATCTGGGTCATCTGTGGCTTCTCGTCCGACGCGAAGCGCAGGAGAGATTCAAACAAGCCACAGATTGCCCAGATCGACCCAGATGGATTCTCCTTATTCTGATCTGGGCCAATCTGAATCATCTGTGGCTTCTCGACCGACGCGAAGCGCAGGAGAGATCGAAACAAGCCACAGATCACCCAGATCGACCCAGATGGATTCTTTTTGTTCTGATCTGGGCCCATCTGGGTCATCTGTGGCAAATGAATCGGCTCGAAGCGCACCCGCCCGCATCCACTTCAAAGACATCACCTTCGCCTACATCGACAACACCCCAGTCCTCCGCGAAATCACCTTCACCGCCGAACCAGGCCAAACCATCGCCCTCGTCGGCCACACCGGCTCCGGCAAAACCTCCATCGTCAACCTTGTCTGCCGACTCTACGAATACCAATCCGGCACCATCACGATCGACGGCCGCGACCTCCGCGAGATCCCCCTCGACGAACTCCACTCCTCGATGGCCCTCGTCAGCCAGGACAACTTCCTCTTCGACGGCTCGGTCATGGACAACATCCGCTTCGCCAAGCCCGACGCAACCGACGAGCAAGTCATCGAAGCCTGCCGCTCGCTGGGATGCCTCGACATCCTCGAAGCACTCTCGCAAGGCCTGCACACCAACGTCGGCGAGCGCGGCGCCGGCCTCTCCCTCGGCCAGCGCCAACTCGTCTGCTTCGCCCGCGCCATGCTCGCCGACCCGCGCATCCTCATCCTCGACGAAGCAACCTCCTCCGTCGACACCTTCACCGAGCACCTCATCCAGCAGGCGATCGAACGCCTGATGCAACGCCGCACATGCCTCGTCGTCGCCCACCGCCTCAGCACCGTCCGCCACGCCGACCTGATCCTTGTTCTGCAGAGCGGCCGAATCATCGAACGCGGCTCGCACGGAGAACTCATGATCCAAGCCGGCCACTACGCAAAGTTGTACGACGAGTTCATCCGCCTCAGCACGGTCGAACGGCCCTCCGTGCCGTGACGGGTGCCACTCAACGCCGTGAACTCGAAGAGATGGAATCATCACGAATATGCTGGATTTGCCGATGTTTTCGCCGCAACGCGGCGGGGGCGCCGCGGCGACTTGCCAGCCCCCGGTCGCCGCGGCGACCGCGGGTCTGGAAAGGGCTGCTTTTTCAGTTTCTTGTGCCCCGGCGGGGCACGCGAATCGCACGAAAACGGATGATTCAGTTCGCGGCGTTGGGTGCCACTGCTTGTCCCGAAGGGCAAGCAGTGCGATCGCGCTGTTCGCGCCAAACCTCACCGCAACGCACACGCCGCCGATCTCCAGGCTGAAAGCCTGATAGTTCGTAGCATTCCGGGGGGGGGCAAAGCGGCACTGGTTCAGTTTGACGGTGGCACGGGCTTCCAGCCCGTGCGGTTTTCGTCAAACTGAACCAGTGCCGCCAGAGCGGAGCCTGCCCGCCGTGGCGGGAGTCTTCGAGGAGCGCCGCCCCCGGAACACCCCGCCTCCAACCCTCTTCCAGCCCCGGAGGGGCGCGAGAATGTAGCCCCGGGTGAAGCGAGTCTTCGAGTCGAAGATCCGCCGTGGCGGGCGCAACCCGGGGTGAAAGAACAATACAACCCCTCTTCGTCAAGCCCCGAAGGGGCGGCAGATGCTCACTCAACAGATACGGTGGCATGCTCGTGGCTCGGCACAAGCATGGCGGGCGACGCACGCCGGAACATGCTTGCTCAGAGCAGCAAACACGCCACACAAAACTTGATCAAGCAGGCCACCCGCCGTGACGGGTGCCACTGCTTGAATTGGGTGCCACTGCTTGTCCCGAAGGGCAAGCAGTGCGGTCGCGCCGTTCGCGTGAAACCTCCCCGAAACGCGCACGCCGCCGATCTTCAGGCTGCAAGCCTGATAGTTCGTAGCCGGGGGCAGAGCAGAGCCTGCCCGCCGCGGCGGGAGTCTTCGAGGAGCGCCGCCCCCGGAGCACATCGCCCCCAACCCTCTTCCAGCCCCGGCAGGGGCGCAAGCCGTTAGCCGCAGCCTGCCCGCCGCGGCGGGGGCGCGAGCCCGTAGACCCCGCACCCCCAAACCCTCTGAGCCCGCGAAGCGGGCGAAGGAAACTCACCACATCAATCGCCGCCGCGCTCTCGCGCGCCCGTTGTCTGGATTCGCACCAACGAGCCGCGAGCGCCAGCGACCGGGCTTCCCTCGAATCCCACCTCTCCCGCGCAAAGCGGGAGAGGTCCGGCGCTTCGCCGGGGTGAGGGCTCTGTCTTCTACCATTTCTACAATTCCCGTACTCACACGGAGCGCTCGTTGCGGCGTTCGTGCGCCTCACCGAGCACGAGAGTTGTAGAAGCGGTAGAAGTCAGAGCCCTCACCTCAATCCTCTCCCGTGCAAAGCCACGGGAGAGGAAGCCTGAGGGATCATTCCGCTTCCGCGCCTCAATGCCGGCGCGGGAGGGGGAGCCGAAAGATCGGTAGAGGGAGGAGCACGCCCGAGGTGAAGACACCTCGACGCGTGGCACCCGAAAAGACAGGGGTCAGTCACTGGGCTGGGCCACCCGTCCCTTTCGCCCCTTGGGCGCGCGTTCATTGCGAGTGGCGCGGCGAGGCTTTGCGAGCAAGCCACTCGAAGCAGCCACACCCCAACTCTTCTCCTCGCTTGCCTCCCCGCCCCCTGGGCGGACGGGCGACCGCGCTCCTCCCGCGTCCGGCGGGTGGCACGGTCAAATCCGGAGGGTGCCACGCGTCGAGGTGTCCTCACCTCGACCGTGCTACTCCTTCTACTTCCCCCTCGCATCGGTGGAGTGTGCAAAAGCGGAGCACGGCCCAGCCCAAGGCGGCTGAACCGGTGTACCCGACAAAACGACCCCGCCGGCCGTGCCACCCGCCAGTGCAATTTCACTGCTCGCGCACGGCCCGCCGCGGCGGGCCGTGGCACCCTGTTCGTTGAATCAGGCAAAAGCAAGGAAAACGCGACAACAACTTCTTGCTTACCTCCCAAATATGAGGTAAACTCGAATAATGGACACTTCAAGATTCGGCTCGCGGCTCGCGGCTCGCGGCTCGCGCGATCTGCGTCTGCGGGCTGCTGATGGTTTCGTCGGCCTACGCACAATGCCCGCTCTCGTTTGACCCGCCGGTCACCTATCCGGGCGGCGCTTCCTACGCCAGCGGCATGGTGAGCGCCGACTTCAACCGCGACGGCAATGCGGACCTTGCGACATGCAGCCATCTGGACGGCCGCGTCTACTACATGCGCGGCAACGGGAATGGAACTTTTCAATCGCCTTCCGCAGGTTTCCTGGTGGCGGGGCACGGGTCGACCAGCCTCGGCGCGGGCGATTTCAACTCCGACGGGAACCCGGACCTTGTCGTCTCCTCGCAGTTCGCGGGCGCGGTCGTTCTTCTCATCGGCAATGGGAACGGCATCTTCCAGCCGCCGGTATCGTTCGGTGCGGGATCGAATCTTGCGGAACTCACTGTTGCGGACCTGAACGGTGATGGCAAGCCGGACGTCGCGGTTGCCGCGAAGGGGAACAACGCGGTGAGCGTGCTGCTCGGGCTTGGGAATGGCTCTTTCGCCCCGAGCGTTCAGTATCCGGCGGGCGGTAGTCTGCCCGAGGCGGTGGTGGCGGCGGACATCAACGGCGACTCACACCAGGATCTGGTCGTGGCGCTCAGTGCCGGCTTCGCGCTCGCCGTGCTCCATGGAAACGGAAACGGGACATTCCAGAATCCGGTTCTTTACCCCTGCTCCGTGCCGAACGGAACGCCGCCGACCGACTCGTCTCCATACTGCCTTGCGATCAGCGATATGAACCGGGATTCGCGTCCGGACGTCGTGGTCGGTTTCACATGGAGGTCCGGCCAACTAGAGATGTTCTGGTACGGCACGGTCCTGAGCACCGCGGCCGGGACGCTCTCGCCACCGATCCTCCGTTCACTGCTTTCACCGCTCGGCGCGGCGACTCTTGCTGTGGCCGACTTCAACGGTGACGGGAACCCCGATCTTGTCGCCGCCAACTGGGCCTACAACGTGTTCATGCTCACCGGCAACGGGGATGGCACATTCGGGAGCCTGCTGAACTTCTCCGGCCTCCCGAACAACCAATACAAGGCTGTCGTGGCGGACTTCAACAATGACGGCGGGATCGACGTGGCTGTTTCGAGCAACGGGGACTCCCCCCCTCAGTTCTATGTCTTTATGAACACGGCCTGCGTTCCGCCTCCGCCACTCTGTCCGGACGTTTCAGGTGACGGCGTGGTCAACTTCGTGGATATCACAAGCATCCTCACCTACTGGGGCACCACCAGTCAGTTCGGCGACGCGAACGGCGACGGCGTCGTTAGCTTCGCGGATATCACGGCGGTGCTGACCGGATGGGGAATGACCTGCAACTGAAAAATATTGCACGATCGGCAAAGCGGTGGTCGAAAGTGCGCCGCAAAGTGGTCCGTAGGATTCATTCAACTCAAAGGAGCCATGCCAATGGCGGAGTACAACGTAAAAGACGACGTGCTGAAGGACCGTATGGGAAAGACCCTCGCAACTCGAAAAGGCAACGAGTTTTTCAACGAGAAGAGCCAGAAACTCGGCGTTCTCGAAGGGCTGATTATCAAGGACCATCAGGGGCACAAGTTGGCCGCGATCGACGGGGACAAAGTCAAGGATGCGCAAGGACGCGAGATCAACATTGTGGAAAAGATCCACAAGTTGATTGACGGATCTGGTGAAGCGGGCTTGGTGGCCTTTTGGGTTCTGCGTCTGCGATAGGCAAGCCAGAAGCACCGAGACAAACATTGAGCGGAACTACCCCTCCGCCATCCCCGCCGCCAGCGCCTCCATCGAGTTGGCGATCGTGACGCTGGCGGCGATGTACTTCTCGGTGTTCTCGATCAGGTCGAGGTTGCGGAGCGAGCGTTCGAGGCGGTCGCGGTCTGCCGCGGCGTCGCGCAGGCGGCGGCGTTCGCGCTCCGCGAGCAGGCTGAGCAAGTGGCGCGTGCCCGCGATGTTCGCGGCCTCCTTGCTCGCGTTCTGGTGATCCTCGACCCACTTCTTGGCCCATTCCTCGACGAACCCCGCCATCGTCGCCCCCAGCGCCGCCGCGAACCGCCCGTGCTCCGCCTCGCTCAGCATCGGCTCCAGCGCCCGCGCCCACTCGAACATGCGACCTTCGACGGCGAGGGTCGCCCGGCCGGGCGAGCCCTGCGCAAAGTCGAGCAGCCACCGCCGCTCCTCCGCGCTCAACTCAAGCCCGCTGCGGCCGATCCACTTCTCCATCGCCTCGCGCGGCAGCGCCTCGAACACGACGCGCTGACACCGGCTGCGGATCGTCGGCAGCAGCCGCTCCTCCGCGCTCGTCACCAAAATAATCACCGACCCCGGCGGCGGCTCCTCCAATGTCTTCAGCATCGAGTTCTGTGTCTTCGCGTCGGTGCGCGAGCGGTCGAGCAGTTCCGCCTCATCGACGATGAACACTTTGGACGCGAGCGAGTCGCCCCGCATCGACGCCGCGAGCGCGATGGGCCCGAGCAGGTGGCGCTCGACGACGGATTTCGGGATGGTGATGAGTTTCCGCTCGCGGATGTTCTTATCGTCGTCAAACCGTGCGAGTTCCTTGGTAATCAGGTGCAGATCGGGGTGCGTGCCTTCCCCAATCAGCCGTTGAACCACACTTTCGGGGTCCGGCTCCCATTCCCCAGCCAGGTTCGGCTGCGTCGATGGATCAAGAATCGTCGCGGCGAACGCCTCCGCCGTGGTCCGCTTGCCAACCCCCACCGGCCCGGCAAACACCCACGCATGATGCACCCGCCCCGCCGAGATCGAGGCCCGCAGCGTGGCGACGGCACGTTCCTGGCCGAGGATGGTGTTGAGGGATTTGGTGCGAGAAGCCGTCATCGGGGATCAGCATACGAAGAGAAAAAAACATTCACCACAGAGGCGTGGAGAGCACAGAGAGGAACCGGAGAAGAATATGGAGTGAGTGATACGGAATCGGTATGTATCGTGCGCGACACGGTGGTTGGCGCACGGCGGGCAAGCTCGCACCTCCCCCGCTAGGAGCGGGGGAGGAGGCGGCAAAGTCACGCGAGAATCTCACCGAATCCGTATGAGTGGTGAAACCTTCCGCCCTGCCGATCACCCATCCCCCTTCTCAGCCTTTTCTTCTCTGTGTTCTCCGCGCCTCTGTGGTGAACGTCTTTCTTGCGGTCGGCATGCAAGCGAACGGCCAGCCTTGCAGGCTGAAGAACCATCACCTCCGCCCCCGCCTCCCGCTCGCGGTCGCAGTGCGCGAGCGGGACGCGGTCGCGCCCCCGGGGGGCGGGGGGAGCCGGGATCGCCGCATCCGCTTTGACCAGCATCGTCTTCGATCAACCATCCCACACCTCCCATTCAATCACGCGGCCGACTTCGACCGTGTGTCTTCGTTGTTCTTCGATTGCGCTCCGACCCCGAGGCGTTCCAGCAGCGGCCCGGTCGCGCGCTCGTGCCGCAGACCCCGATCCTCGACCGATGCGAGCAGGTCCTCGTACCGGATCGCGTTCGCAAAGCGTGGCTCAAGCCCCAACTGCCACAGCACGATCGCGGAATCGAGTTCGTCGCCGATAAGGCTCGGCCGCTCGCCCAGGCGCGCCCCCGGCATGGCGGGCGACTCCTCCTGCGCCCGGTGCAGCCGGTGCAGGGCGGCGGCGATGGACTCATCGACCGCGCGGCGCAGGTCCGGGTCCACCTGTGACAATGTTGGGAGTGATTTCACCTGATCCGAGAAAGCCAGAAGCCCCGCCAGCGCTACCGCCGTGGCCGCGAGCGTGCCGAACTTGCCGTCCTCATCCCGCAACACCACCAGCGTCCGGGCCAGCCCGATCGAAACCGGCGTGGGGCGGTAGGTCAGTTGGATGATCCGCTGGAGGGCAAGCCCCGCCGCCGCCGCCGAGAGGCCTGCGGGCTCCGACAACCGCAGGCGAACCGGCAGCGGCAGCGGCCGACCGTTCCGACAGACCTCTTCGAGCATCCGTTCAAAGTCACCGGCAACCGAAAGACGAGCGATTCGAGGCAGATTCAGCATGGTATTTCCCTTTATTCGCGGCTCAGGCTCAGATTTGATCGGTCTTTGTTCCTTTGGAGTATGTACGGGTATTCGGCCAGAGTCAAGTTGAATGTTTGGATTTTGTTGACCAAATTTATACCGATCATCGTTTAAGATGATTCGGCGGGGCTTCCAGTCATTGCCTCAATGCTGCTCGTGGGTTACAACCCAGCCGCCACCGAGGAATCCGGCAGCCCGCAAACCTTCCCTCAGATTCCGAACAAGATTGATCAGGAGTAGCGATGTACGAACAGCCTGCCCAGACCTGGCCCGATCAACCTCAGCCGCGAGGCTCGAATGTCCTCGGGATCGTTGGCTTCGTCTTGGCGTTCTGCGTCAGCCCGCTGGGTTTGATCCTGAGTCTGGCGGCGTTGGCCAAGCCGCCGCGCGGGTTTGCGGTCGCGGGGACGGTGGTCGGCCTGATCGGCACGATCGTGTGGACGCTTGGCGGATTCGGTGCGTACTACTACGGCGGCGTGTTCGTCAAAGGCGTCGGCCTCGGGACGGACTACTCCATCGTGCAGAGCCAGATCGCGTCGTACTCCGGCTCGCACAACGGCGAGGTCCCCGCCGACCTCGCCTCCGCCGGCGTGCCAGAGAGCGCTCGGAAGGACCCGTGGGACCGTGACTACAAGTTCGAGCGCTCCGAGGACGGCAAATCCTGGACCTTCACCTCCGCCTCGTTCGACGGCCAGTTCGGCACGCCGGACGACGCCGTCTTCACGAACGGCATGTCGCAGAGCGACATGCAGCGAGTCATCGGGACCGTGATCGAAGAGCACATGAAGGGCGGGGGCACCGCCGCGCCTCCCGCTCCATCGCCGACTCCCGATGCGGAGAAACCCGCCGACCCAGCGCCGGCGGAGGAAAAGAAACCCGAGTAGAACGGATTCCAAATGAAACTTGGACGCAACCATCCGCCACTTCGCTCGATGACTCGCTCAGTGGCGGCTTCTTGAAGACGCGGATTTCAGATGTGATTCGTATGACGCACCCTCCACGCACGATCAAGAGCGAACACCATGAACGACAACCAGCCAACGCGATCCGAGTCCAACGGGCTGGGCGTCGCCGGGTTCATCGTCTCGATCGTCGGCCTGTGCGTCGGCGGGCTGCTTTCCCCGGTCGGGCTTGTGCTGAGTCTTATTGCGCTGGGCAAGCAGCCGCGGGGGTTTGCCATCGCGGGGGTCGTCATCGGCGCGATCGGATCGTGCGGCATTATCATTGCGATCATCGCGTTGCCGATCGCGCTGGCGCTGGTGATCGGCATCGCGGCGGCGGTGGGGCTGACGGCGGTCGCCGGGCCTCAGGCCGAGGCGTATGTCGAGATGTTCGTGCTGACGACGAACATCGAGGAGCGAGCGCGCGACTCTACGGGCGTGCTCCCCGCGACGCTCGACGAGGCGGCCTCGAAACTGAACGAGTCGCAGGTCACGGACCCGTGGGGCCACAAGTACGTCTACGAACTCACGCAGGAAGGCAAGGCCTTCCGACTGTTCTCGATGGGCCCCGACGGCGTGGCGGCGACACCCGACGACGAGCAATACACCTGGGAGATCGAGTTCAACAATCAGCCGAGCCATGTGGATGGTTCGCCGCCTGCGGGGGCGCCGGCAGCGCCGACGGCACCGTCCGAAGCGCCGGCATCTGAGACGCCGAAAGAGGGCGCGGGGAGCGAAACGCCGCCGCCGCCGCCGCCGTGAGAGGGGTTTCGTGGGTAGTGTCTCAGTTTGAATGTGGCACGGTCGCCGCGGCGACCGTGGGGCGACAAGATACGGGCTGGTCTCCGCGGCGACTCTCCGAGAAAGCCCGTGCCACTTCAAACTGAGACACTACCGTTTCGCGCGGGGTGACCACGGGATTCGGTCGCCGCGGCGACCTCATCCCGAGCGTGTTGGGAGCGCCGACGTACGGTTGAACGCTCGCTGACGAGTTTGGGGAGTTGGGGGGTTGCTCGAACTTCGGGCTTTGGGTCGATCATCGAAGAGGGTGATCGCGGCTGGGTGGCATTCCGCGCTATTTCAAGAAATTATGCTCATATTCCTTGACACGCCCCCGGTCGTACACAAGATTCAATGAGCATGGTCGTCGCCGCGGTTCCCGTTGGGGGGGTCGCCCATGGTTGCGTGTCCGGGTGACATCGAGGAGAAAGAAAGATGCAGACTTCCCATCGGCGGTTCGGCGGCGTCATCGGTTTCGTTCGGCGCTTCGGGCTCCTGACGGTACTCGCGGGCGTCGCTTTCCTAGCGGCAAGCCCGGCGCGGGCCATGCATCCCAAACTGGAGTTTGACGAACTCGTCCACGAGGCCGACCTGGTGATGGTCGGGCGCGTCGAGTCGATGGTCTGCCGCCGGACGGATAACGGCGGGGCGATTGTCACCGATGTTTCGATCCGTGTGCTCGACCTGATCCACCGCACCCCGCTTGCCGCGGCGACCGGCGAGGTCGTCGTGCTGACCCACATGGGCGGCGAGTTCGAGGGGGTCGCGATGGCCGTCTCGGGATCGCCGAAGTACGAGATCGGCGGCGAGTACCTGCTCTTCGCGTTGCACAACGGCGAACTGCACATCAACCCGCTGGTCGGCGGGGCGCAGGGGATGTTCAAGATTGTTCACGATGAACAGACCGGGCGTGCGTACCCCCTGGCCCCCGGCGGGCATGGGATCACCGGCGTCAGCAACGGCAAACTCTCGCTCACGCGGCCCGTTTCGCGGATCGAAAGCGGGTTGGCGATCGTGGCGAATGATCCGGCCAGGCAGGCGGCTCCGCGGGGTGATCGACCGGCCGACGGCGCGCAGTCTCCTCCCGCGGCGGACGCGGCGGTGATGGCCTTGGATGAGGTGAAGGCTTCGATCATCGAGCAGGCGTCGAAGCCGCTCGATCATCCCTCGCCGCTGCGCAAGGGGGGCGCGATCGCGCCGCAGGAGTTTCCGATCGACGGCAAGACGCCGGTAAGCGGTTTCGAGAAGATCAAGGCCGCGATCGCGCAAGTTCCCATGGCGGTGAAAGAAGCGCGCCCCGACCTCGCCGAAATCAAGGAACTCGGTGTCGCGCCCGGCGGGCTGACGAGAGCCGACGGCGAATCAGAGAGCATCGAACTCCCCAGCCCCGCGGATGGTGATCGGGCCGCGCTGTGCTACTGCGGGTTCTACAACCTCTTCCTCACGATGGAGCAGGTGCCCGTCGCGTGGGCGTCGTATGCGCCCAACAACGAAAGCATGGCCTACTTCAATCAGTTCATGGATATCTATCGTTTCACCGCTGACGACGGGACGTTCGGCAACAACAACCAGAACGAGTTCTGCGGGTTCATCAGCCAGGCGACGCTGAACAGCGTCTACGGCGCTAACTGGGACGGGTCGCTGGCGATCGCCGTGACCTACACTACCGTCGGGAATCCCTGCGGCCGGATCAGCCAGGCGGACGTCATGTTCAACCCCGCCTACTCGTGGGTCTATTCCTTTGCGGCGGGGCTGGGGAACAGCGCCGTCGTCAACTACCTGCCCGTCGTGATCCACGAACTCGGGCACACCTTTGGTCTTCAGCGCGCCTCCTGCAACGAGGACTATTCCTACGATCGCCCGACGGTCATGCACGCCTACTACAACAACGTCGTCGAGGACGGCCGGGGGATCCACGGCTGGGATTCGTTCGCGATCCGTGACATCTACGACGCTCAGACCGAGGTCATCGGCCGCAACGATGTCGGCATCGAGTCATACGTCGCCAACGGGTCGCTGGTGAACTCCACGACGAACACCAACTCGTACCGCCCCGGCAATCCGATCACCGTGAGCAACGTCACGGCGGAGAACATGTCGAACACCGCGCAGCCCGATGTCCGGGTCCGCATGTGGCTCTCGGCCAACAACATCATCTCGACCGGCGATTACCAGATGGGCGGAGACTGGACCTTCGCCTCGTTCGGCGCGAACGGCTGGTCCGAGTTCAACATGAGCACCGTTGTTCCCAACGTGCCGCCGGGGACGTACTACGTCGGCCTGATGATCACCCGCCTCGGCCCCTTGTACTCCCTGGACGATTTCAACAGCAACAACACCACCTACCTGTACGACCGCATCACCATCGTGCCGCCGCTCCCCTCGAACGATGAGAGCGAGAACGCCTTCCTCGTGGGCCTCGGCTCTCACGGCCTCAACAACACCGGCGCGACGACCGACGGCTTCCCCCACGCCGCGTGCAACATCCAGAACGGCCATGCCTTCAACGACGTGTGGTACCGCTACACGCCGCTCTGCGACGGGACGCTCCTCGTCTCGACCTGCAACCAGGTGAACTTCGACTCGGTGATTGTCATGTACATCGACAACGGCACGAACCCGCCCATCAACGCTCAGCAGGCCGCCTGCAACGACGATTCGCCGGGGTGCAACGGGTTCAGTTCCTACATCTCGATCGCGGTCTCCGCCGGCACGCCGTACCTGATCCGCGTCGGCGGGTGGAGCAACACCTCGCGCGGCACGGGCACGCTCTACCTCGGCCTCCTGTCCAGCGTCCCCAACGACTATTGCTCCGGCGCATACACCGTCGGCGAGGAGACGTTCAACTTCAACACCAACTGCGCCACCACCGACGGCGTGACCCACACCGGCTGCCAGTTCGACGGCCAGACCTACAACGATGTCTGGTATCGCTACACAGCCTCATGCACGGGCGACCTCACCGCGTCCACCTGCAATGTCGCGGATTACGACACCGATCTCGCGGTGTACGTTGATATCGGCGCCTGCCCGCCGAGCAACGCGCAGCTCCTGGGCTGCAACGACGACGCCTTCGGGTGCGCGGGCTACTCATCGGTTGTCACCGTCCCCGTCGTGATCGGCCGGACCTACCTCGTCCGCGTCGGCGGCTATCAGGCCGGTGATGTGGGAACGGGGGCGCTGACGATCAGTATCGCCTGCGCCCCGCCGGTATGCCCCGGCGACGCCAACGGCGATTCCTTCGTCACCTTCGCCGACATCACCAACGTCCTCGAGAACTGGGGAGCCGCGTACCCCGGCGGCACCGGCCCCGGCGACGCGAACCGCGACGGCGCGGTGACCTTCGCGGATATCACGAACGTGCTCGAAAACTGGGGACTGGCTTGCGGGTCGTAGAAATCCCGCGCGATCCAATCGTGTCTCATGGACGCCGAGGCTGATACGGAATCCAAATAGTCCCCGCGCGGTGTTTGAGCCTCCTCCCCCGCTCCCAGCGGGGGAGGTGCGAGCCTGCCCGCCGTGGCGGGAGTCTTCGAGGGCGGAGGGGGCGTCGGCCACCGCACGCTTCAATCACATCTTTGCGCGTGATCTAAATGGAATCCGTATGCGTCCACGAAGCCTCGGGTAGGTGCCTACCTCGACAGCACCACGACATCCTCGGGCGATGCCTCGAGCGCCACGCGCGATCCCGGGGCCACTCGGCTCGCGGGCATCTGCGAGACGCGGACGCGGACGCCGCCCGGGAGTTCGACCATGTGCTGGGCCATCTCGCCCAGGTAGGTTGATTCGGCGATGAGGCCGGTGAGGATTCCGGGGGTGCCGGGGAGCGCGGTGGCCTTGTGCTCGATGATCCGCAACGATTCCGGGCGGATCGAGCAGGTGACCTTGCCCGACGATGTGCCGTTGAAGGTGTGGGAGAACATGTCACCCGCGGCGGTTTTGACGCGGAGTCGCCCGCCTCCCCCTGTCGGCCCGTGGACGTGAGCGCCGATGTGCTCCATGATCTCGCCGTCGATGAAGTTAGTCTCGCCCAGGAAGTCGGCGACGAATCGCGTCTTGGGGCGGTTGTACAGATCACGCGGCGTGCCCGTCTGCGCGACCACGCCCATATCGAGCACGGCGATCTGGTCGGCCATGCTGAGCGCTTCCTTCTGATCGTGCGTGACGTAGACGGTGGTGAGTTTGGACTCGTGGCAGATGCGCTTGATCTCGTGGCGCATCTCGGTGCGGAGTTTGGCGTCGAGGTTCGACAGAGGCTCGTCGAGCAGCAGCACGTCCGGCCGCACCACGAGCGCGCGGGCGAGCGCGATCCGCTGCTGCTGGCCGCCGGAGAGTTGGTTGGGCTTGCGTTTGGCGTACTCATCCATGCGGACGGCGCGGAGGGCCTCCATCACGCGCCGCTCGCGCTCGGGCTTTGGAACTTTGCGGACGGAGAGGCCGAAGGCGACGTTCTGCTCAACGGTCATGTGCGGCCAGAGCGCGTAGGACTGGAAGACCATCCCGGTGTTTCGTTTGTTGGGGGGGACGTTCGAGATGTCGCGCCCGTCGAACAGGATCGCCCCGTCGGTCGGCTCGATGAACCCGGCGATCATCCGAAGCAAGGTCGTCTTCCCGCAGCCCGACGGGCCGAGAAGGAAATAGAGCGAGCCTTTGGGGATCGTGATCGAGATGTCGTCCACGGCCTTGGTCGTGCCGTGACCGAAGGACTTGTAGTGCTTCGAGAGGTTTTTGATCTCGATGGTGGTGGACATGGGGGCAGTCTAAAGCGAAAAGCGAAAAGTGGAAAGCGGAAATTAAATGCCGCGAAGAAACACCGCTTCGTTTCGGTTCCGACCACAAGGCCGAGTACGGTTCCCGCTCCTTTCTGGATGTGGGGCGCTGCGCCCGCCGCGCGCGCTCGGTTGCTCAATGTGTGGTCAACAATCAACAAGTTCCGAGTTGACTCGGGGGGCTACATCGTCATGATCGTGTCATGGCCGCGGTGCGGAAACACGTTCGGAGCGATCTTCCCGCCTACCCGAAGGAGAATGCGGACGGAAACATGTCCGCGCTGAAGTTCTGTCGAGTGTTCATCGCGCGTGCCATCATCCGCGAGCGCCGGGCGCTGGGGCTGAGCCAGCAAGCGCTGGCGGACCTGGCTCGGGTGCAGCAGAAGACTCTCTCGCGGATCGAGACCGCAAAGCACACGGCGACACTGGCCACGATTACGAAGATCGATGCGGCGCTGAAGAAGGCCGCGAAGCGCAGCGGGCGGCGAGCAACAAAAAAGAGAGCGTGAGGAAGCCGCCAGGGCACACACATTCAGGCCCCCAGGCCCCCAGGCCCTCACGCCCCAAGCCCGCTCCTACTCCCCTTGCGCCTTCGAGTACCGCGGCTGCCCCATGCACTGGTGCAGTTTCTTGATGTGGGTATGCGCAGTCAGTTGCGGAGCGCGGGTCGCCTATGATAGCGGCATGGCAATGTCGCCCGACCTGATTCCCCGCGACGCGATCGCCGAGTTCTGCGGGCGGCACCGGATTGTGCGCCTGGCGCTCTTCGGCTCGGCGCTGCGCGACGACTTCACCCCCGAGAGCGACGTGGATGTGCTTGTCGAGTTCGAGCCGGGCCACGCACCGGGCCTCGCGTTCTTCGCGATGCAGGACGAGTTGTCGAGTCTCGTCGGTCGGAAGGTGGACCTGAACACGCCGGACGAACTCAGCCGGTATTTCAAGGACGAAGTGCTCCGCACAGCGAGACCTATCTATATCGCAGCATGATGACGGCGTCTCGCTCCGGCAGATGCTGGATCATGCGCGTGAGGTCATGGAACTGTCGTCCGGCAAGACGCGTGCGGATCTTGACCGCGAACGTCTGCTGCTCCTCGGGCTGGTCAAGATTGTCGAGATCATCGGGGAGGCGGCGAACCGCGTCTCAAAGAAATTCCAATCCGAGCATCCGGCGATCCCGTGGCCCCAGATCATTTCGATGCGGAATCGCCTGGTACACGGCTACGACCAAATCGATCACGATCGACTTTGGAAAGTCGTGAAGGAAGAGGTTCCGCCGCTCGCGGAGAAGTTGAAGAAAATCATCGACGGGGCGGGGAACTGATTCTTCCGACTCCTACTCCCCTTGCGCCTTCGAGTACCGGGGCTGCCCCATGCACTCGTGGAGTTTCTCGATGTGCATCCAGTTGAACTTCTTCGAGAACTCGACGATGAAGGCGTTGAGGTCGTCGCCGGTGACGGGTTGATCTGAGACATAGCGGCAGCGATGCACGTTGACGAGGTTGATCGTCGGTACCGGCCCCGGCCCGACCTTCTGGCCCCGGTTGGAGATCATGGTGAGGCGGAACGGGCCGAGGATGGGCGGCACCGGCGGGAGGCCTTCGTGGTTGATAAAGATGTCAAGTCCTTTGAGTGTCCAGGGTTCTTGCGGAGTTGGGATGAAGGTAGAAGAAGACACGGGCGGGACGCCCGTGCCACTAGACGTGGTAGAGGGGGTAGAAGACGCGTCGGCCTTTTGCAGAGTGGAATCCGGCGCGGGCAGCCCTCGGATCACTCCCCGCGCGAACTCTCTCGTGTTCGCGTTCCCGCCCAGGTCTCGCGTGCGGACGCCCTCGACGAGCGCGAAGCGCAGCCCCTGCTCGATGCGTTCGGCGTAACTCAGCAGCCCCATGTACCGCAGCATCTGCACCGATGAGAGCAACAGCGCGGTGGGGTTGGCGAGCCCCTTGCCCGCGATGTCCGGCGCCGAGCCGTGGACCGCCTCGAAGACCGCGCGATCCGTGCCGATGTTCCCACCCGGCGCGACGCCCAGCCCGCCGATCAGCCCGGCGCACAGGTCGCTCAGGATGTCGCCGAAGAGGTTGGGAGTCAGCAGCACGTCGAAGCGCGAGGGCTTGACGACGAGTTGCATGCAGCAGTTATCGATCAGGATTTCCTGCGGTTCGATATCCGGGTAGTCCGCCGCGACGGTTCGGAAGCAGTCGAGGAACAGGCCGTCGGTCATCTTCATGATGTTGGCCTTCTGCACGCACGCGACGCGTCTGCGTCCCTCGCGTCGGGCCATCTCGAAGGCGTAGCGTGCGATGGCGAGCGAGCCGGGGCGCGTGATGAGCCGCAGGCACTGCGCCACGTCGGGCGACTGCATGTGCTCGATCCCGCCGTAGGTGTCCTCGATGTTCTCGCGGACGATGATGAGGTCCACGTTCTCGAACTTCGTTTTGACTCCGGGCATGCTCTTGCACGGGCGGACGTTGGCGAAGAGGTCGAGCGACTTGCGGATGGTGACGTTGACCGACTTGTGCCCGCGGCCGATGGGAGTGGTCGTCGGCCCCTTCAGCGCCACCTTGTTCCGGCGGATGGAGTCGAGCGTGTCGGGATGCAGGCTGTGGCCGTGCTTCTCAAGACACGCGAGCCCCGCGAACGCCTCCTCGAAATGGATCGGCACCTCGGCGGCGGCAAAGACCTCGATCACGGCATCGGCGATCTCGGGGCCGATGCCGTCGCCTTTGATGAGGGTGACGGTGCGGGGAGTGAGCGGGGTGGTTGAGGGCATAGGGGGGGAAAGTGTAGGGAGAATCCGACACCTGTTCTCCGTGCCGCTCCGTTTGGTAGTGTCTCAGTTTGAAAGTGGCACGGTCGCCGCGGCGACCGTGACGCGGGGGACACGGGCTGGAAAGCCCGTGCCACATTTCAAACTGAGACACTACCCTCCGTTTGCTCCGTAGTGAGTTATCCGGGCCAAGGCCTCAACTTCGGAAAAAACCGCTTCGTGTTCTCGTTGATGATCTCGTGAAACTCGTCAAAGGGCTTGCCGTACAGCCCCGCCAGACACTCCGCGACCACGCGAACGTACCGCGGCTCGTTCGGCTTCACACCCCTGAATGGGTCCGGCGTCAGGTACGGCGCATCCGTCTCCACCATCACCCGATCGATCGGCAGCAACTTCACCGCCTCGCGCACCTCCTGTGCATTCTTGTACGTCACGACACCCGTCAGGCTGACCCACGCGCCGAAGTCGAGGATCAGCCGCATGTCCGCCGGCCCGCCGGTAAAGCAGTGGAACACGAACCGCGACGGGTCCAGCGACGTGCGCTTCAGGATCGGGACCAGGTCGGCGAACGCCTCCCGGCAGTGAACCTCGATCGGCAGATCAATCTCCGGCTTGCACGACTCGATGAACGCCAACTGCTCGTGCAGGACTTCATGTTGGATTTCGCGCGACGGCTTGTTGTAATGATTGTCCAATCCCAGTTCGCCCCACGCGACGCACTTCTCGTGCCGGGCAACGATCCGCAGATTCCCCCACTCGTGCGGCCCCTCGTCGGCATAGAGCGGATGCACCCCCGCGCTGCACCACACATTCGGGTACCGCTCCGCGACCTTCAGACAGTCGAAGCAGTTCTGGGTGGTGGTGGAGATGGTGATGCAGCCGGTGACGCCGTGGGCCGCGGCGTGTTTCAGAACGCCGTCGATGCGTCCCTCGTAGTCGGGGAAGGTGAGATGGCAGTGGGTGTCGATCATCAGCGCTCATGTTAGCCCGGTCCATGATTCGCGCGGTTGCGCTTGAACCCCGACCGCAAGGAAGGGGGCTCGTCACTCTTGCTTCCAAAACTTCGTGGGGGTGGCGCGCTCCCTTGCCATGAACCCCACTCCCTCGCGGTCGGGGTTCCAGAGCAACTGAAACGCCGGGCACGGGTTGTGGTTCAATACTCCCATGAATCACTGGATACGAGTCATCGCGTTGCTGGCGTTTGTGTGCGTTCGTCCCGCCGTAGCGGCTGGGCCGGCGTTCGAGCGCTGGTACATCGTCGAGATCGACGGCCAAAAAGCCGGCTGGGCACGCGAAGCGGAAGAGCCCGCCGAGAGCAACACCATCGCCTCCACCTCCGAACTCCACTTCAAGTTCCAGCGCATGGGGCAGGATTCGGAAGTAACCGTCGTCACGCGCTACGTCGAGAGCGCGGCGGGAGACCTGCTCGAAATGTCCACCACGCAGACCCTCGGCACGGAACAAGTGAACGAAACCTACACCTTCATCCGCGGCATCGCCGCCTACGAGGTCCGCCACGTCACGCAAACAGTGGGGGGGAAGAAGGAAGAGACACTCGCGTGGCCGGAGGGCGATTGGATCTCGCCTGGGGCCGCGCGAAAACTGGTCGAGCAGCGCCTCGCGGAGGGGGCCGACACGATCACCTACTCCTCGCTCGACCCCTCGGCGGGGCTGACCGTCGTCACTCTCACGCAGCGCATCACAAACCGCGACGCCGTCGTCGAGGCCGCCGGCAAGACCGTCCCCGCCGTCGAGTGGGAAGTCACGAACAGCCTGATGCCGGGGATCGTCGGCCGCGACTTCGTCGATGCCCGCGGCGTGCCCCTCCGCAGCGAACTCAACTTCGGCGGCATGAAAATGGTCATGCTCGCCAGCGAAAAAGAGGCCGCCCAGTCGGAGTTCAGCCCGCCCGAGATGATGGCCAAGACCCTGGTGAAGCCGGAGGGAAAAGAGATCCCCAACGCACGCGGCGTGAAGCGCGGCGTCTACATCCTCTCGATGACCGACGGGTCGGACATGCCCGACCTGCCGAGCGTGGGCGCGCAGGTCGCCGAGCGCATCGACGCGAAGCGCGTACGGATCACCGTCGTTCGAGGCCGAATGTCGGAGGAACCCGCTGCGGAGGATCGGCGCGACGACCCCGCGCTCCGCCCCTCCACCATGATTACCAGCAACGACAAATGGGTCCGCGACCTGGCCCGGCGGGCGGGCATCGCGCTCGTCAACGAGGACGATGAGAAGTTCTCCGATTCGCTCACGCGCTCGCTGATGCTGATGGGAGTCGCGTGCGTGCGGCGGCACATCGACGAGGAAACCCTCGGCGTGGGCTTCGCCACCGCGGCGGAGGTCGCGCGCACCGGCCGAGGCGATTGCACCGAGCACGCCGTGCTCCTCGCCGCCATCTTCCGCGCGGCGGGCGCGCCCACCCGCGTCGTCAGCGGGCTGGTCCATGTACAGGACGGCAAAGGCAACGGCGTGTTCGGCTACCACATGTGGGTGCAGAGCCGAGCGCTCTTGGAGCCACCCTCCTGGCTCGACGTGGACGCCGCGATCGTCCCGACCAGCACGCCGCTCAAGGGCCTCGGCATCGACGCGACGCACATCGCCCTCTCCACCAGCACCATGGCCGACGGTGACATGATCAACTCGATGGCCTCGCTGGTCGGGCTGCTGGGAAGATTGAAGATCGAGGTGGTGACCGTTGAATAAGGGCGCATTATCGGAGCGCCCTTCTTCAGCCTGACGGAGGCTTTGCTGAAATGCCTTGGTTTGCAGCCTGAAAGGCTGATCGTTCGTAGTCGGGGGTTAGCGAGTCTTCGAGCGTAACCCCCGGAAACCGTCCCCCAAAAACCTCTTCTGCACCCTGAAAGGGTGCTCGTCGATCGGTCTTGAACAACATTTCAACCGCGGGCAGTCAACAACTCCTTCGCACCACCCACACCGCCGGCCGCAGCGGCCCGCACAACATCTCAATGGATTCGCGTTGCTGCGAAAGAAACCGCCGAAGCGCCCCCCGCAACTCCGGACGCTTCTTCGCAAGCACCGCGCACCGCTTCTCCAAGCGTGCATGAAGCCGCATCTGCGAGCGCCGCACCTCAGACGCCGACGGGATCACCTCGCGCAGAATCTCATCGCCCAGCGCCGCGATGCACTCGTGAACCTCCTGGCGCGTCAGCAGCCCCGCCCCGCGGAACCGCCGCTCCGCGCCCGCCGTCACCACCGCATCATCAATGATGTAGCACCCGCCCGGCCGAACCAGCCTCCGCAGCGCCGCCGACGCCCGCCCCACCGGCCACAGCGAGATCATCATCGCCGCGTCGTACCGTTCGCGCCCCGCACGCTCCTCGAATCGCCCCACATCACCAACAACAAACCGGCACAACTCACTAACCCCCGCGCGCTCCGCCGACCGCCTCGCCTCTTCAACAAACGGCCCGTACCCATCAACACCCAGCACCCGGCTGCCGAGCCCCCGCGCCGCCGCGATGCTCGCCGCACCCTTCCCGCACGCAAGATCAAGCACCCGCGAACGCGGCCCGATCCCCGCTCCGCGCAGCATCGAAACGATCAACCTCGGCCGGCTCCCGAGCGACGACAGCGGCGCGAACACCTCCGCGAGGTGCCGCGCAAGTTCCGCAGGCGTATCAAGCGAACGCGCGATCGCGGCGAGCGAAACCGTCATGCCGCCCAGCCTACCTCTTGGGATTAATGCTGACGCCCGCGTGCCCCGCCTCCGCACCGCCGTCCAGCCGCAGCACGTTGCAACCCGTCAGCGGCACGCGATCCTCCTTCCCCGAATGCCGCGCGGCGTTATCAAGGAAGATCACCACCGTCGGATCGCGCGAAAGGTACGCGGTGATCGCCTGCTGCGCGAACGCGCGCGGGAAAAAGGTCATCAGGTCGATGGGCGAGTAGTAGTAGGAGCAGCCGCGAAGGGGCGCGTGGGTGTCGTCGGACGGGCACTGCCACGGCACGCCGGTGCGGACCACATTGCCCGACTCAAGCGCCGGCAGCGGCGCATCCAGATGATCCGCCAGCGCCGCGAGCGGATCGAGATCGTCGAAGCGCACATCAACGTCCCGCACCGCATACGGCAGCAAATCATCGTTCGCCCCGCGGTACATCGTCATCGCCTGCCCCAGCGAGCGAAGGTTGGAGAGGCACGCGGTCCGCCGAGCAGATTCTCGCGCCCGCCCGATCGTGGGCAGGGCCAGCCCGATCAGCACGGCGATCACCGCGATCGAGACCAGGAGTTCGATGAGGGTAAAGGCCATGATTTCGCGCGCGCTCTGCCGACTCACGGTGGAGACCTCATTGGGTGGGGCAGGCTTCTCGAAGAGTCGCCGCGGAGACCAGCCTGCCCGTGTCAAGCAATCCGAGTCACGTTCCTCGCCCCCCTACTGCCAAATCGGCAGAGTCCCCCGCCAATCACCACGAACTGACGATGAATCGGGCATAAGAACGACCCGCCGCCGCTCGCCGTCGGCGCGACGACTCTGGCATCCCTCTTGCACTAACCTACCCCGACAATCCCCCGAACCCAAAG
Source organism: uncultured Phycisphaerae bacterium (assembly GCA_947085435.1). GTDB lineage: Bacteria > Planctomycetota > Phycisphaerae > Phycisphaerales > UBA1924 > JAEUIV01. The sequence goes on along the minus strand of CAMTWL010000019.1, from coordinate 3,912 downwards.
GCCACTCCCCCATGTCCAAAATCATCGGCATCGACCTCGGCACCACCAACTCCTGCGTCTCCATCATGGAGGGCGGCACGCCGAAAGTCCTCATCAACTCCTCCGGCAACCGCATCACCCCCTCCGTCGTCGGCTTCACCGACAAGGGCGAACGCCTCGTCGGCCAGCCCGCCAAGCACCAGCAGGTCACCAACCCCAAGAACACCATCTTCTCCATCAAGCGCTTCATGGGACGCCGCCACGCGGAAGTCTCGGGAGGCGGCGAGACGGGCTACGGCAAGAGCGGCAACGAAGAGAGCCACGTCCCTTACACCGTCACCGGCGCGGCGGACGAGTTCGTCAAAGTCAAAGTCAACCAGGGCGAGTTCACGCCGCAACAGGTCAGCGCGTTCATCCTGCAAGACCTGAAGAAGACCGCCGAGGATTATCTGGGTGAGAAGGTCGATCGCGCGGTCATCACGGTGCCCGCTTACTTCAACGATGCGCAGCGCCAGGCGACCAAGGACGCCGGCGAGATCGCCGGGTTGAAGGTCGAGCGCATCATCAACGAGCCCACCGCCGCGGCCCTCGCCTACGGCCTCGACAAGAAAAAGAACGAGAAGATCGCCGTCTTCGACCTCGGCGGCGGCACCTTCGACATCTCCATCCTCGACATCGGCGACGGCGTCTTCGAGGTGCTCAGCACCAACGGCGACACCCACCTCGGCGGCGACGACTGGGACCAGAAAGCCATCGACTACCTCGCCGAGGAGTTCCGCAAGAAAGAAGGCATCGACATCCGCAAGGACCCCATGGCCCTGCAGCGCCTGAAAGAAGCCGCGGAAAAAGCCAAGATCGAACTCTCGACGATGCAGGAGACGACGGTGAATCTGCCCTTCATCACCGCCGACCAGAGCGGCCCGAAGCACCTGCAGGTCTCGCTCACTCGCGCGAAGTTTGAGTCGCTCTGCGCCGACCTCTTCGAGCGCCTGAAGGCCCCGTGCCTGCAGGCGATCAAGGACGCCAAGATCGACGCCAGCAAGATCGACGAGGTCGTCCTTGTCGGTGGATCAACGCGCATGCCCAAAGCCGCGGCGATCGCCAAGGAACTCTTCGGCAAGGAGCCCAACCGCAGCGTCAACCCCGACGAAGTCGTCGCCATCGGCGCGGCCATCCAGGGCGGCGTGCTCGGGGGAGAGGTCAAGGACGTGCTGCTCCTCGACGTCACGCCGCTCTCGCTGGGAGTCGAAACCCTCGGCGGCGTGATGACCAAACTCATCGAGAAAAACACCACCATCCCGACAAGCAAGAAGGAAACCTTCTCGACCGCGAGCGACGGCCAGACCAGCGTGCAGATCCACGTCCTGCAAGGCGAGCGCGACTTCGCCAAGGACAACCGCCCGCTCGGCATGTTCGAGTTGACCGGCATCGCCCCCGCCCCGCGCGGCATGCCGCAGGTCGAGGTCGAGTTCGCCCTCGACGCCAACGGCATCCTCACCGTCACCGCGACCGACAAGGCGACGAGCAAGAGCCAGAACATCAAGATCACCAACTCGGGAGGGCTCGACAAGGCCGAGATCGAACGCATGAAGCGCGACGCCGAGGCCCACGCCGCCGAGGACAAGGCCCGCCGCGAACTCGTGGACCTCAAGAACCGCGCCGACGCGGCCGTCATCCAGACCCGCAAGTCGCTCGAAGAGCACGGCGGCAAGGTCGGCCCCGACGTCCGCGGCAAGATCGAGAGCGCCCTCTCGAACCTCGAAGACAAGATCAAGGGCGACGACAAGGCCGCCATCGACGCCGCGATGAAGGAACTCGAGCGCGCGTCGATGGAACTCGGCAAGATCATCTACGAGGAAGCCGCGAAGAAATCCGCCGGCGCCGCCCCCGGCTCAACCGAAGGCCAGAACGCGGAAACCAAGCCCGGCGGCGACGACGTGGTCGACGCGGAGTTCAAGGTGAAGGAGTAGCACGGACGTTCGATCAATCGCGTGTACGCTCGGGATGAGGCCGCCGAATCCCGTGGTGGCTCCGCGAGCAGTTGAGTCGCGATCCGTATGACAGCAGAACAACCCTGAAACTCCGAGTCGTCCTCACCGAATAATCAACGCAACACCTCCAGACGCCCCTTCACCGATCACTCGGCAAGGGGTGTTTTTCTTGGTTCGATGTCGCGTGTTTTCGCCGAGGTGCCCGCCGCCTGAACAGGGGGCTGCGGGGCAAAACGAATGCCGAAGGGCCGCAAACGCCGACGATTCTGACGCAAAGGCCGCGAAAACCTACGAACTCTTCCCGAATTCCGATTGTTTCCCCTTGGAAACCTCGCGGCAACATCGCACACTACACCCGCATCACCTCCAGGCGCCCCTCTTCCCATCTCTCGGTTGAGGGGCGCATTTATTTTGGAAGTCAATAGGGACTCGGCACCGGGCACTCGAGCGATTTGAGTTCAGGCGTAGCCGTTGCCCTGAGAACAGAGCGACCAGCCACAGATGTCCCAGATGAACCCAGATTCTTCTGGCTCATTCCAAACAAGCCTGAGATGCCGTCATCTGGGGCCATCTGGGACATCTGTGGCTCAGAGCCGCTCTATCTGAAGTGAACCCGCTCTAGGAAGCAGAAGCCCACCGCGCCTTGATGTCATGCTCGATCTTCAACAGGTCGAGCAACCGCCCCGCGACAAAGTCCACGATCTCCTCCACCGTCCGCGGCATCAGGTACAGCCCCGGGTTGCACGGCGCGATGATCGCCCCCGCGAGCGTCAGCGTCTCCATCGCGCGGATGTCGATCAGCGTCAGCGGGCTTTCACGGTGCGCGATGATGAGAGGCCGCCGCTCCTTCAGACACACCGCCGCCGCGCGCGTCACGATCGTATCGCCCACCCCCATCGCGACCGAGTTCATGGTGTGCGAGGAGCAGGGCACGATCACCATGCCGTCGTGCAGGAACGACCCGGACGCGATCGACGCGCCGACATCGCGGGAAGAATGGAACACAAGGGTGCCACGGCCAGCGACCGAGTCTTCGAGGGAGTCGGCCGTGGCGAACGGCGCACAGGCGAACGCCGCAAGCCCTTCCGCATCCAGACGCTCGATCCCCAGTTCATCGTGCAGCAGCCGCTGCCCATAGGGAGTGCAGCACAGATGGCACTCATGCCCCGCCGCCAGGATAGCGCGGCAGACCCGCTGCGAATAGAGTGCGCCGGAAGCGCCGGTGATCCCAAGGACATATCGGCCCATGCGCTAAGTGTAGTGCGACGGCTCTTGCATTCGAAAATGGCTCCGATGAGTCGGTTTCACCACAATTTGCGACGGATTCCATCCCCCGCCGCTTGCCTTCGGGCATTCTGGGAGGTAGTTTTTGTTCTGGCACGGAACGGTCACTTCCTCGCCGTTTCAATCGGAGCGGGCACTCGGCCTGCCCTGTTCTATACAGGAAGCAAGGAGAAACCGATGAATCTTCATTCCTGTCTGGCCGTGCTCGGATGCATCGCAGCAGCCGCGCCAGCCCAAGTCGCCCATGTACCCTCCTCCCCTTTCAACGGCGACTCCGCGGGCGACTTCTTTGGCACCTCCGTCAGCGGCGCGGGGAACGTGAACAACGACGGCTTCGATGACCTCATTGTCGGGGCCATCCTGGACGACAACAACGGTGCGGACTCCGGCAGCGCCCGCGTCCTCTCGGGGGCCACGGGGGCGATCCTGTACACCTTCAACGGCGACTCCGCGGGCGACCGGTTTGGCAGCGCCGTCGCCGGCGCGGGGGATGTCAACAACGACGGCTTCGACGACTTCATCGTCGGCGCCCGCTTCGACGACAACAACGGCGCGGATTCCGGTAGCGCCCGCGTCCTCTCGGGGGCCACGGGGGCGATCCTGTACACCTTCAACGGCGACTCGGCGGGCGACCAGTTTGGCAGCGCCGTCGACGGCG
>CAMTWL010000018.1:0-35613 GCA_947085435.1 uncultured Phycisphaerae bacterium | reverse complement strand
GACCCCTTCGGGGTCGAAAGAAAAGAGGGTTTGGGTGCGCATCGCACCGGGGGTGAGGCACCCCCGGCTACTACAGCCGACCCCTCCGGGGTCCCAAGAAATTATTGGTGCGCCGCGTACCTGGGGCGAGGCACTCTCACCCTTGTACCCATCCTCGAAAGACCACGAAACCAGCCCGATTTACGTCGAAACTTCCGGCAAACGGGCCGCGGGATCGACGCGGACCTCGGCCGCTCAACCCAAGCTCGTCGCAACGCCGAGATCTGTATAAGGGTGAGGGCTGCGCCCGGGGCAAGGGACCCGCGCCCGCTTCGCGGGCTTCACGACAGGGCGACCGCATTATCCAACTCTGGGAACGCCGAGGCCATCCGATTCTTTGCCATGCTCACGCGGCGGAAGCCTTGCTCTCCACATTGATCCCCAACTGCACCAGCGGCCCATGCGGTCGCCGCCCCTCCTCGCGCAGCCTCGCCTCGGCACGCGGGTTCGCATACGACCCGAACATCATCGCCTTCACCGTCCCCCACATCCCGCCCACCGACCCGAACGTGTGATCCACCGCGCTCGGCTCGTAGCCGCAATGCACCATGCACTGCTGGCAAGCAGGATTCCCCGACGCACGCCCGTAACCCTCCCACTCCGTCTCCTCGATCAACTCCTTGAACGTATCGACGTACCCGTCCTGCAACAAATAGCACGGCTTCTGCCACCCGAAAATGTTGTACGTCGGGTTGCCCCAAGGCGTGCATTCGTACTCGCGCTTGCCCATCAAAAACTCAAGGAACAGCGGCGACTGGTTGAACACCCACCCCTTCTTCCGGTTCGACAGCACCATCTCGAAGAACTCGTTGGTCTTCTTCCGCTCGCGGAGGAACGACTTCTGGTCCGGCGCTTTCGGGTACGCATACCCCGGCGAGACCATCATCCCCTCGACGCCCAGTTCGGTCATCTCATCAAAGAACCCCCGCACGGCGTTCGGGTCGGCCCCGTCGAACAGCGTCGTGTTCGTCGTCACGCGGAACCCCATCTTGACCGCGAGGCGAATCCCTTCCGCCGCCGTCTGATACGTCCCCTCGCGGCAGACGGCGAAGTCGTGATGCTCCTCCTGCCCATCCATATGAACGCTGAACGTCAGGTACTTGCTGGGCTTGAAGACGCCCTCTTCCAGCCTCTGCTTCAGGAGCAGCGCGTTGGTGCAGAGATAGATGTACTTCTTCTTCGCAACCAGTCGCTCCACGATCTCCTTGATATCCGGGTGCAGCAGCGGCTCGCCGCCCGGGATGCTGACCATCGGCGCGCCGCACTCATCGACCGCTTTCATGCAGTCGTCAGCGGACAGATTCCGCTTCAGGATGTGGGCCGGGTATTGAATCTTCCCGCACCCAGCGCACGCCAGATTGCACCGGAACAACGGCTCCAGCATCAGGACGAGGGGATACCGCTTCCGCCCGCGCAGCCGCTGGCCAAGAACATACGTCGCAACGGTCCACATCTGGCTGAGGGGTACGCCCATGGTGAGTTCGGATGCTCCTGTAAGTAGGGAGCATACTAACCGGGCGTGTGAGACACGGGAAAAAACTGGGTGCCCCGGTCTCGCCGCGGCGAGGCCGGGCGAACGGTCACTCGTCCCCGCCTTGGCGAAGACGGCAAGTCCGGGGCACCCGATGCGCTTGCGATACGCCTCGCGTTGCCCCAACGCAACGCGCCGCCATACTCGGCACCGCGCCGGCCGATCTCTCGCCTCCGCTATCGGACATCTTGGCGAACGGGCGCGTTTCCAAACATCGAACCCGTGCCCGCCCACCGCGTTCTTATCGGCCCAGCCCGCCCCAGCCGGAACCCGCTCGACATTGGCACCCAAAACTGCCCCGCATTGGCAAGCAGGTTGTTCTCTCTTTTCTCTTGCCGCCGCTCGGCATCGGCGCACAAACACCAAGAGGAGAATCGGCACCATGAACGACAGCGACTTCCAGAACAAACTCGGCGAACTGCTCGGACAGATCGACAGCCTCCCCGAAGGGCAGCGGCAAGCCATGAGCGGCCTCGCCGAAGAGACCCAGGACCGCCACGAGCGCCTGAAGAAAACCGTCAAGGACCTCCAGGAGAGCCTCGACTACCTCCGGCTGTCGGTGAAGTACCTCGTCTTCGACCTCGAAGCCACCCGCCGCGAGAACGCCTATCTCCGCAAGGTGCTCGACCAGGGACCAACCAACGGCCGGCAGCAGAACAACGAAGGATGAATCTTGAAACGGGGTGCCACGGCCCGTCGCGGCGGGCCGTGTTCCCAAGGTCCGGCGCACACAGACCACGCACGATCCGCTCAATCGGCCCCCGCTCCACAACGCTGGCACGAATACGCCCGGAGTCTGGAGAAGAGAGAGATCGGGTTCAGGGGAGCCCGAACGACACGGATCGACACCCACGCCGCCCGCCGCCTGAACAAGGCGGCGGGTGTCTTTGTTTTATCACCCGAACGAGCCCTTCGCGCAAGCGAAGGAAAACTCCTTCAGAGCCCGAAGCGCCAGCGAGGATCCATCACGGACACACCGCCCCCCAGAACGTCAGCACTTCCGTGATGTCCGTGAAGCTCACCGCGCCATCGTCGTTCGCGTCGCCGGGGCCGGTAGAGCCGGGGTACATGAAGGCCCAGTTTTCGAGGACGCTGGTAATGTCGGCGAAGGTGACCGCGCCGTCGCCGTCGGCGTCGCCGGGGCAGAAGACCGGCGGCGGGGGCGGGCGGAGGTAGCCGCACGGCGCCTCGCCGAAGAGAATCCGGTCGATGCCGAATAATTCGCCGATCGCGGTGCTGGTCAGCACGACTTGGGAGAATGGGGTCGGCGCTCGGGTGATACCGATGAACATCGCGTTCCCGTTCGGGAGCGCCGGCGGGGTGAGGGCGACCTGCCGGGTGATCCCGGTGTTCGTGCTGAGCGTCAGTGTGGCACCGGGGATGAAGTCTCCCCAGTCGCTGATATGAACGCCGAACGCCGTCACGGGCATCGGCAGGTTGATCGTCAGCGTCGATGAGTTGCCGGCGGGACAGGAGCCGGTGGCGCTTGTCCCAGGGTCAGCGCTGACAAAGACGAAGTTCACTCCGTCCGCCGGCCGCGCGTCGGAGACGGCGGCGCCCGTCAGGTTGTAGATCCCGATCCTCGTGCGCATCGGGCACGTCGTCGAGGGCGTGATCGTGATGGCGAGGCCGCTCGTCGTTGTGATCGGCGAAGGGGCGCGGGTGTTGGTCGCGGTTGCGCCCTCGAACCCTTCAGCGGACAATGTGCAGGTGTCGCTGGTGAAAGCCGCCTCGGAGACGTGAAAGCGCGGACAGGCTGTTGGCAACGGCGGGTCAACCTGCACCCACACGTCGTACACATCGGCCGGGCCGAAGGGATTGCCGCTATTCACGCCTGCGGCCGTGGCGTCGCTCGGGTTCTGGATGTTGACCGGCCCACAGAGGTTGATCCTGTACGCCCGCAGAATCAGGGGTTGGGGCCCGTTGATCGTATTGAACACCACCGCGGGGGCTCCCAGGGTCAGAGGGGCGCCGAAGAATCCGCCGGGGCTCACGACGTTGAGGAAAATCCCGCCCGAGAATGCCGCGCCGCGCACAACCGTGAACCGTCCGACGAAAACGCCATCGAGGTTACTTCTCCCGCCGAGGGGCAGGGGCGCGAAGTGCGACGAGACCGGCGGGGGCGAGACGGCGATACCCTCGCGGGCCAGGTTCTCCATCGGCGGCCCGCCGCCGAACTCATCGCCGATGTGCCCTCCGGGGCTGGCGACGAAGGACGCGCCAGGGACGTTGAAGGGGCCGACGCCGCCCTGGATCGTGCCTTCGAGTTCGTTGTAGTTGGCGGCGGCGAGGCCGGCCGGACCGTAGTTGTTGTAGAACGACAGCGTCATCGTGCTGTTATCGGTCGGCGTCACCGTGCGGTTGCGGGCCGAGGGGCCGAAGCCGTCGAGCGAGAAGTGCGAATCGAACTCAAACTCGTTCGCGGCCGTCATCGAAGCCGCGGTGCCGCCCGAGATGTTGGTGCCGGCACCGCCAGCCGTAAAGAACCCGCCGGAACTCACCGAGAAACCAGCGCCCATAAAGCCGGGAAGTCCGCCTCCGGCCTCGTACGAGAGCGCTAGGAACGGTGCCGCGCTTGCCCCGCCGCACGCCGCGATCAGGTGCGCCGCCAGCCAGACGCAACCAGTGGTAAGCGGGCTTCTCGACATCTTCATGGCTTTGACCTCTCTTCAAGGAAAGTTCGGAAACGCCGGCACCGGCTTGCCGGCCTGCATCAGCAACCATTCCCCCAGTTCGTCAGGACGTCTGTGACATCGCCGAAGTTGACGACGCCGTCGGTGTCGGCGGACGGAGCGACGACCCCCCCGGGGGCGCTCGGGGACTCCGCCTCGCCGATCATCTCGGAGAGGTCGCCGACCTCGTTCGGAACCGGATGGCCGCCGCCCGACGCGTTCGTCAGCCATGCAAGGCCGATGCACTCCGCAGGCAGCCGCCGCTTGACCAAGTTCATGCCGGACCTCCTTTCGATGGGAGGATGGACAAAGCCCCAATTCGCGCTCGGCGCGCCTACCGCCTGCGGCGGCGCAGGAACGCGCACGGCGCGAGCAGGACCATCGCCGACGCGGGAGTGGGAACGATTTGGATGTTCGCGAATGCGAGCATGAATGAGGCGTCAAAATCGCCCAGGAACAGGCCGGTCGAGGCCATGAAGTTGTACTCAATCCCAAGCGTCGCCTGGTTCCACACCCCGAACGGCTGGCCGGACGGGACCGTCAGGCTGAGGGGATTGAGGCTGAAATCGAGCATCCCGGAGGAGCCACCCATGAATCCGACAGGGATATCATAGATCAGAGTGCCAGCGGTGATGTCGATAGTCGTGCCCTCGGGGTCGAACTCGCCCAGTTCGTTGAGGGGAAGAGATCCCGGCGTTCTTGCCAAGTACGACATGCCGTTCAGGGTGAGCGAAGCAGGGCCGAACGCCGTCATGCTTGTCGCCGTGCCGAAGTTCAAACCTGTTGCGCTGATCTGGAAGTCGAGGGCGATGGGCAAGGGCGACACCTCGAAGTCAGTCGTCACACCGAAGACGGCAGGGTCGCACGGGTCGCCCAGAATCCAATGCCACGGCGAAATCCCCATCCACGGATCAGTAACCCATGGATTAGGGGGAGGAACAATCGCATTAAACTGGTTAACGCTCGGCACCGCCTCTGCACGGCTCCCGCTCAGAGAGGACAGAACCACCGCCGCCAACGCCAGAGTGATCTTCTTCATCGCCTGACTCCTCGATTGGAGCATTCCCGCAAGTGCGCAGCCGTGGTTGCACCACAAGTGCCTCACGCCGACGCTGACGCTGACGCTGACGGGTAATGCTGGAACTCCAACTGTGCTGAAACGCAATCTACATCAAAAACCCGATAAGTCAAGGAAGATTCCGATAATTTCTTCGATCGGGCTGTTGGGACTGCCCAAAGTTCTCCTCGATCCGTGCCGCCCGGCGCGGAGACTTCTTGCACCGAACTATTGAGATAACCCGTGTGCCCCGAGGGACTTACAGGTCCAACATCTCGGCGACAAGTACACCAACCATCATGCTCCTCGATCCGCGCCGCAGACCGCTACATTAATTCGGTGGGTGTGCCGCGGACGGCACAGAAACTCCGGCTCGCCGCAGCGGGTCGGTCGCCCCAAATACGAGCCCTCCGCGCAAGCGGAGGAAGCGCGGAGCCACTCTGGAATCAATCTTCCTTCGCTTGCGCGAAGGGCTCGTTCCCCGCCGAATGCTCAGTGTTCCCGCTTCGGCCCATGAACAGGCTGTGAAAGAGTGATTTCACCCCGGAGGGGTGGTCGTTCGTAGCCGGGGGTGGAGTCTTCGACACCCCCGGAAAGGGCGAATAAGAAACCATCTTCACCCCGCCCCCGGATGGGGTGGTCGTGGGAACGGACGCGGATCGACGACCATCCCTCCGGGGTGAAAAAGATTCGTTGGTGTCTTTGACCGGGGGTGGCGCTCGAAGACTCGCTTACCCCCGGCTACGAACTACCAGCCCTTCAGGCTGGAAACAGTGCTGTTCAGCGATTCGTTAACAGGCTCTTCATGGGCGAAGATGTTCCAAGTCGACCTTCTCCAGCGGCTGCGCCGCTCCCGGCGCGCCGGGATCGCGCGTCCGCCGCGGCGGACGTTCGGTCCTCCTTCGCTTGCGCGAAGGGCTCGCCTCTACCCCCTCTTCAACCCTTCCCGGCTCATCATCAGCCCCAGCGTCTGCACCACGAAGTCGATGTTCTTCTCCGTCAGCCGATTGAAGAACGGCAGCGCGAAGGTCCGCCGGCTCACGCTCTCCGCGACCGGGAACATGCCTTCCTTGAATCCAAGTTCGCGGTAGAAGGGCTGGAGGTGGATGCACGGGAAATACGGGGCCGAGCCGATGTCGTGGCTGTGCAGCCCGTGGATGATCCGGTCGCGCTCGTCCTGGTTGTAACGGTCGCTGAGTCGGACGACGAAGACGAACCAACTCATAAACGTGTCGTGGTCGATGGTGGGCAGGATGATGTCGGGAAGTTCGAGCAGTCGCTCCATGTAGAGGCGCGCGACGCGCTGGCGCTGCTCGACGATCTCGTCGAGGCGCTTCATCTGCGCGACCCCCAGCGCGGCCTGAATCTCCGACAGTCGATAGTTGTAGCCAAGTCGATCGTGCGCGAGCCACGAGCCGGTGACGCCCCCCCCCCCCGGTCACTCCCCGCCCCTGATTGCGGTACGAGCGGCAGAGGTCGGCGATGCGGTCGTCGTCGGTGACGATCATGCCGCCCTCGCCGGTGGTGATCTGCTTGTTGGGGTAGAAGCCGAAGACTCCGGCGTGGCCGAAGGAGCCGACGGGTTTGCCGCGGTACTTGCCTCCCAGCCCCTCGCACGAATCTTCAATCATTCTAATCTCGTGCCGGCCGGCGATCGCGCGGTACTCGGGCATGAAGACCGGGTTGCCGAAGGTCTCGACCGCGAGGATGGCTTTGGTCTTGGGCGTGATCGCGTCCTCGACGCGCTGCGGGTCCATGTTCAGGGACTTGGGGCAGATGTCCACGAAGACCGGCTTCGCGCCGACATACAAAATGCAGTTCGACGACGCGATGAAGGAAAAGGGCGTGGTGACGACCTCATCGCCGGGGCCGATGCCCATCGCGAGCATGAGCATGTGCAGCCCGGTGGTGCCGGAGGAGCACGAGACGGCGTGCCGACGGCCGGTGCGCGCCGCGACCGACGCCTCGAACTGCTCGTTCACCGGGCCGATCGAGAGCCGCTTCGACCGCAGCACGCGCTCGACCATCGCCACTTCAACATCCGTGATGTCCGGCTCGCTCAGCGGAATCTCGTCGACCATGGCGATTGCCTCCCATCCCACTTTCGGCGTTCTCGGACCGTGCCATGACCCAGCCGTCGGATTCAGTTCTCGCCCGCCAGCAGCCGTGCGAGGGTTTCCTCTCCCCGGCCTCGAATCTTCACAAGGGTCCACGCCGCCTGGGCGCGCATCCAGGGCGGGAGGCGTGCGCCGACGCCGGCCGCGATCCCCTCGAGGGCCGGGGTCCGGGACTCGGGAAACTTCGCCGGCTCCACACTGCGAGCGAACACAAGCAACGCCACCCCTTCGGTCACTTTGTCCGGCCAGCGCGGCGGGTTGTTCACGTCCCAAACGGGCGCCGCGCCCTTCGCCAGCAGCGCCATCACAACGGCGGTGGCGATGCGCTCGTCGGTGCGCTCGCAGGCCTTGGCGAGCGCGGACGCCAGAAAGTCGCGGTCCGCCTCCACGAGCCACTTCGCCGCGGGCAGCACGGCGTCGCTGATCGGTTCGGGCATGGTCGGGCGCTCGGCCCACGCGGTGATGATCGCGCGGCAGGTCTCGGCCGCGGTTTCCTTGTCCCACTGCTTCATGCGATCGACGACCCACAACTCCGCCACGAGGTACCTCAGTTTGATGAGGTCGTGCAGCGCGGGGATGGGAGGCTCCTTGCGTGCGAGGACGCCGCCGAGGCGGCCCATCGCGGACAACGCCTCGTTGTCCTTCGACGCGGCGATCGGGACAAAGAGTTCGGGATCAGCGAGGTCGCTGGCGTCCAGCGCGACGCGCGCCAGCCGGAGTCGGTCCGGCAGCCCGCGTGCTTTGTCCCACTCCGCCTTCAAGACCGGGAGCCCCTCCGAGGGCGCAAGCCGAATCCAGATGCTCAGGATGTCCGCGGCGAGGCTGGGGTAGTTGGCGTAGACCGCGCTGAGTCGCCCGAGGATCGGCGTGGACTTGGTGAGGCGCTCGCGCAAGATCGTCTCGAGGAATGGGCCGACCAACGCTCCACGAATCGGATCGGCAAGCCCGAGGAGCCGTCCCGCGACCACGTCGAGGTGCGCCGGCTGCCCCGCCTGCGCCAGCAAGGCCGCGCCGAGCAACTCGGAGGGCATATCGCCCTGCGTGGCGAGCACCGCGACGCGTGATTGATCGATGGGCTTCCCTTCGCGCGCAAGGCGCGCTCGCAGCAGCAACTCGATGTAGGGCTTCAGGTTCGGCCACGCCAGAATCTGGTCGATCTGCTCGGTCCCGATCAGGTCGAGCGACAAGCCTTCGCCCAGGAGCACCGCCTGCTCAGCCGAGTCCGCGAGGCGCGAGAGCAAAAGCGGATTCAGGCGAGGCGGCGTCTCCAACTCCGCAAGGCCGAGCACGCCTTGCCTTCGTTGCTCGGGGTCTTTCGCCGAGGCGAGCGACGAAAAGAGAGGCCGCAGCGAAGGATCGCGCAGGTTCCGCAGGCCGTCGAGCGCCTCGTGCCCCCGACGAAACGAGGAGTCGCGTACCGCGTCCCCGAGGATGCGAGTGGGTGACGGCAGCGGATCGGCCGCCCTCACCGCGGCGGATGCGAGCGTCAGCAAAGCAACGAGGCCGACGGCGACCGTGTTGGTTCGAGTCATGCCCTCAGTGTAGGGGGCCGGACCTGCGGTGGTTGCGAGCCGACCCGTCACATACCCGTGATCGGTGGCGAGGTGTTCAGAACAAGCCGCTTGATGCGTTCGCACAGTTCGCGGGCGCTCATCATCGATCCGGGGGAATCACCGTCGCACGATTCGCCGCGCTCGATCATCCGACGCATCCGCTCAAACCCGTCGATCATGGTCGAATGGCTTCCGCACCCGAGCGCCGCCGCGATCTCAGGGTACGACTGCGTGGTCATCTGCCGGGCAAGGTACGCGACGAGAGCCCTCGCGAGCACCACCCGGCGGTGCCGCTTTCGGCGGCGAATATCCTCGAGATCGACCCCCAAAGTGCGGCAAACGATGTCGGCGATGACCGGGACACGGACGGGCCTTCGCAGAACCGAGGAGGAGGCTCCCTGCCCCAGCGCGCGGCGGACCAGTTCCGGAGTGACGCGGCCACCGAGGCCGCACCCCTCGGGCATCATCGACGCGAGAGCCGCAAGTTGCGTGACCACTCCCTCCACGTCGCGCACGGAACCCGGGCAGCCGGAAGCAAGGGCATCGACCGCGGCGGCGTCGAGGGTGAGGCCGCGCGTGAGCGAGAGTTGCTCGATAATCTTGCGGCGCATCGCCTCGTCGGGAGGCCTGATCTCGACGACCATCCCCGACAGGCACCGCGAGACGAGCCGCTCGTGGAAGTTGACGATCCCTCGCGGGCCGGCGTCCGAGGCCAGCGCGACGCGCGAGCCGCTCATGTCGAGCGCATCGAACGTGTGCAGGAACTCCTGCTGCGTGCCCGCTTTGCCCGCGAGAAAATGCACGTCGTCGATGCAGAGCAAGTCGAGACGACGGAAGGATGCGCGGAACTCTTCGATGCGCCCGCCGCGGATCGCCGCGATGTATTCGTTCGTGAAGTCCTCGCCGGTGAGGTAGCGGACTCGTGGGTTCGTGTCGCCTGACTTGACGAGTGACGCGAGCGCGCTGAGGAGGTGGGTCTTGCCCACGCCGCACTCGCCGTGGAGGAAGAGCACCTTGGCCGGGGGCGCGGCGGCGAGATCGCCGAGGCGCGACACCATCGCGAACGCAAGACGGTTGCCTTCGCCGACGACGTAGCCGTCGAGCGAGTACCGCCGAACGGCGGGGCGTTGTTCGGATGCCTTGGAGGCGGCGCGCGGCGGACGCTGTTCTTCGATTGAGGGCGATTCGGGAACGGTCGATCGCCTGGTCGCCTTGCCGCCTTCGGGGATTGATGCATCAACGGTCCAATCGAGGCGGAGGTCGGCGTCGCCCGTCTCGCGCCGCGCCACCTTCAGGAGGCTGTCGCCGAACTTGCCGATCAGCCACTTGGCGTACATCTCGTTGGGAACCGCCACGCGGAGCATCCCCACCGCAAGTTCGAGCCTCGTGCAGCCGAAGTAGCGGTCGAAGCGGGACTCGCCCACGTCCTGCCTCGCACCCTCGACGATTCGACCACACACCGAACGGTCTCCTAGCGTGCCTGGCATTGGTTGGACATCCTTGATCCAAGGCCCGGGCCGATTCGCAATCGGGAAGTCCGGGGCGACGCTCGTTGTCCTTGAATCCGTTCCCGTGAAGAAGCGACCACGAGCGCGGAGCGACACCTTCCGCGTGAAGATTCACAGCGGGCCCGTGGGGCGAGTGTTGGCTCCGGCTTCGAGCGTCGCGGCCGTCTCACAAACCCGGCGGCCTCGACGCGGATCGTCTCGTTCAGCGGCCGTCCTTGGACCGCAGGCGAAACATATCGCGCATTTGACTCGCGTCAACAACTCTCCGCGCGATGATCCCGACAATCCCGCGCCACGCTTCGCAGCGGGCGAAAAAAAACTTCACGATTAATTCATCCACGCTCGGCGCGCGATCGGGTGGAATGGAGTGGATAACTCGGCATCTCCCCTGCATCACGCGGATTCGCCGGACTTTGCGGGCGAGCGTCTGAGTGATTTGACAAACGCGAAGCGGCGCGCGAACTCCACGAAGCCGAGCGCGCCGTACAGCCGCAGCGCGGGCGCGTTGCGCTCGTCCACCGCGCAAGTGACGTGGAGTTCAGGGGTTCCGACCAGGTGCGCGAGGCCGTGCTCCATGAGTCGGCGTCCAAAGCCGCAGCCGCGCAGCGACGGCGCGAGGCCGACGTAGACGAGTTCGACCGTCCCCATTTCAGGGCATGGGTTGAAGAGGAGCATCCCCTCGATCTTGCGGTCGCGCTCGGCGACCCACCAATGAGCGGGGTCAAAGTGTCCCGAGGCTCGGTGGCTTTCGAGGACGTCCGACGTATCGCGGAGCCCGCAGAGTTCGGGGCAGTCGAGGGTCTGCTCGTACGAACGGTCGAGCGCGGCGATCAACCCGGGATCGTCTGAGGACTGGTAGCGGCGAACGAACACGCCTTGGGGCCACTCAGAGTGGGATTTAAAGCGATCAGAGCGGGCGGGAGCGGGCCTCCGCATGTAGGCGAGGACTCCAACGCTGAAAAATCCCGCTTCGATGAGCGCGGAGTTCGCTCCGGTTTCGTGGGATTCGAGCAAGGCTTGGGAAATATGGACGCCGGGCAGTCGGGCCAGTGCGGCGGTGACGACCGAGGCCAGTTCCTTTTCCTCGGCGGTTCCGGACGGGGCGGAGGTGAAGGTCATGGCCGACCGGCCCGAACCCGGGACCACCAGGCACGCCTGCCGGATCGAGTCGTCAGATTGACCCATCGAAACCCAGAAGTGTTCGAGATTAATGCCGTTGACTTCCGCGGCGTTGAGGAACTGTTCGGCCGAATCCGGCCCGCCGCGATCCGGGCCGAGCAGGCGGCTGGCGGCCGCCGATCGGAGGCGATCAGTCACCCGGGCGATTCGAAAACTCGAACCGGCGATGGATGTGCCCGTCCTTTGTGGCATCGAGCGGCCCGTGAAAAGGGGGGGCGGCGGGGACCGTCCCCGCTTCCCGGCCGGACGCCGGTGGTATTACACTACATCGGGCGGGTGCCCGAGGAGACCACGAGTGCTGAAATCCGCGGCAAATCAGATCAAGAAATTCCTGGCGGTGGTGATCGCCCTCGCGGTGCTTGTCTTGCCTTCGTTCGTAGCGCGTGCGGCCCCTGAGCCGGAGGCGGCGCCTCGGCGGTGGCAGTTGCGCCTTGCGCCGGGTGATTTGCGGGTCGCGGTGGTCGATGCGGCGGGGGCGGGGCCTCGGGCGTACCTGTACATGACCTACAAAGTCGTGAACAACTCGGGGGAAGACCGCGATTTTTCGCCTTGGTTCGAGATGGCGACCGACAGCGGGCAGATTGCCCGTGCCGGGCGCGATGTGCCGCACGCGGTGGTGCAGGAACTCCTCCGCCGGATCGACAACTCGTTCCTTCAGGACGATCTGAGCGTCCAGGGTCGGCTGCTCCAAGGGGAAGAGAACGCCCGCGAGGGGCTGATCGTCTGGCCAGCGGCGGATATGACGGCGGGCGAGTACACGGTCTTTGCGATGGGGTTCTCGGGTGAGACCAAGACGGTCGCCCGGCCGGACAATGGCGAGGAGGTCGTCCTCCGGAAATCGTTGATGCTGACTCACGACGGCACCGGCCGGCTGGACCCGACAACGGGGCGTCCCCTGAACCGAACGGCGGAGCGTTGGATTCTCCGTTGAGGGGTTGATATACTCCTCCCCCCTCCCGGCCACCTTACAGGTCGAGACTAACTTGAAGGATCCCCGCTATGGCACATAAAAAGGGCCAAGGTTCAACCCGCAACGGCCGCGACTCAAACCCCCAGTACCTGGGCGTCAAGTTGTACGGCGGCGAAGCGGCTAACTGCGGGTCGATCATCGTCCGCCAGCGCGGCACGCCCAGCAAGCCCGGCTTCATGGTCTCCCGCGGCAAGGACGACACACTCTTTGCCCGCTGCGCCGGGACGGTCCTGTGGAAGGGCGGCAAGGTGCACATCGTGCCAGCCGACCCGAAGACGCCTCGGCCTTGGTATCTGTGATTGAGTTGATTTGAGCGTCGATGGCACCCTGTCATAGCCGGGCGTTTTTTTCGACGCCCATTGAGGGGATCGTATTTCTACTCTTCTGAACTCACGGGCTTGGCGCTCTTCGCCATCGCCACGATCGAATCCAGCTTCTCGGAAATCTCGGCGTCGATCTTTCCCTTGGGCACAAACTTTGCCAAGGTGTGAAAGTCCGTTTTCTGCATGAGGTTCGGGAGTTGCAAAGTAGAAAAGTATTCTTCGAAGAGAGGCGTAAGGAACTCGTCGCTCACTTTGAGGTCCGGCGACCACGGGTCCAGCCTGCGAATGGTCTTGACCGCTGAGGCGACTTTTTCGATCGCGTTCTTCATCGCTGTGCCACGCTTTTCATTGTCGCTCAGACTGAAGAGGTTGTCCCGTTCCTCATGCACCGCGTACGCGTGCAGCACTTCCTTCATGCACAAGTAGTTTTCAATTTCCCGCCGACGCCAAGCGTTGAGCGAGAGCCCACCCGCCACCACCGGCGCTGCTTTTTCCGAATCGAGCCGATCGAGAATGACGAGCCCGGCCAAATCCGGTTTCGCTTCCCGCAATCCGTGGAAGTGATCCTGCGCCTTGTTGATCTGATTTCCAACGTAACAAACAAAGGGTCGAGCGAGGCACCGCTCCGCCTCGTGACCGAGTTTGTGCGCGAATGCCTGAAGGATTGCGAGATCGGTTGCCCCTTCGAGGTAAAGCACCCAGCCCGTCTGTTCGGCAAGGTAGTACTGGTCAAACCCGATTTGCTTGAGCGCCTTCGCCACCTGGGAAACGCGGTCGTCCACCCGATGAGGTCGCCCGACAAACGCGATGACAACATCTCGGTCGGCCGCCTCCCTCATGATTTCCTCTGAATGACTTGCCGCGATAATCTGTGAGCCGCTCGCCTCGGCGGTTTCAGTCAGCACATCGTAGATCTGCCTTTGGCGAAGGATCTCAAGATGCGCATCCGGCTCATCCAGCAGCAGCACCGATCCCGGATTGGCCTCCATGTAAGCAAGAAGAAGCAAAGTCTGCTGCAGCCCACGACCGGAGGAGGCGAGGTCCAATTCAACGTCTCCGTCCTTGTAGGACATCGTGATTTCGCCCCGCTCGGGGATGAACACGGGCTCCTGCAACTCAACGCCGAACAATGCTCTCATCGAAAGAACAATCTTGCTCCAACGATCCCGCCGCCGCTCGTCGTTCCAAATCTGAAAGCACAGATTTCGGAGAACCTGCGCTGTTTGTCCCTGTCCGATCAGAAAAGCCACTTCACCGGGTTGCTTGCTGAACTCCCGATCGACCAATCCCGACATCGGCGGCAGGAACGCGGTATGGACTTTGCCTGCCTCCTCCGCCACATTCGGCATCACGCCTGGGCTATCCCCGCCTGCGAGTCGCATCGGTCGGCAGTAGACGCTCTCGTCGTTGGCGAAGTCGAACTCAAGCCCGCACACCCAGGCTCGCCCGTCTCGAATACCGTCCACGATGACCTCGATGCTTCTCGGGCGGGTCACGACTTTTGCGGCTCCATTTGTCGTGGGGTTCGATGTCTGGTGTGTTCGGAGATTTCGCCACAACAGCCGCGCCGTTGGAACTGGAATTGCAACCATGTCCTTGCGGTTGAGAGCCACCCCCGGTCGTTTCTCCGGAGATTTTTCACCGGATCGCCTTTCGTTCCAGCGCCGAAGCCCGATGTCCCAGAGCGCGAGGGCTTGAAGCGCGGTCGTTTTGCCCGAGTTGTTCGGCCCGATCAATACAACCGTCTTGCCCAACTCGATGTCGGCTTCTTGCAGCTTCTTGAAATTTTGAATCCGCAGGCGGGTGAGCATCTGTTCAGTCTCTGTCCTACTGGCTTCCGTATCAAGTCTGGGCTTGCCGCACCGCCGCCATCAACTCCGCAGCGATCATATCGGCGATCAGGAAGCCCTGGTCGGTCAAAATCCATCGCCCCCCCACTGCCGAGAGCGCTCCGCTGGTTTCGTATTTCAAGACGGCGCGGCGTAGACGATCGTCCGCGTGGAGCGCTTTCGCTTCGTGCGTGATTGATTGGGAATCCAACCCTTCAGAGATTCGCAATCCCAGCATGATCCGCTCCGCCAGGGCCCGCCCGGCGTCTGGCTCTTCAAGATCGACGACCGGCGAAAGACCTCGGCTGGCCTGGACTCCCGCCATCCACTCGGTCAGCCTTGGGACGTTTTTCCAGCGTGCTCCGGCGATGTGGGCGGAGGCCGAGGGGCCGGCGGCGAGCCATTGCTGGTGACGCCAATAGGCGAGGTTGTGCCGACATTCGGCCTTGGGCTTTGCGAAGTTGCTGACCTCGTAGCGTTCGTAGCCGTGGTCGCGGAGCATCGCGACCGTGAGTCGGTACATCTCGGCTTCGATGTCCTCGTCCATCGGCGTGAACTGGCCCATCTTCAACCGCTGCGTCATCGCGGTGTTCGGCTCGTACGTCAGCGCGTAGCAACTGAGGTGCTCGACGCCGGGATCGAGCGAAAGTACTCGTGAAAGATCGGCACGCCAATCCTCGATCGTCTGCCCCGGCACCGCGAAGATCAAGTCGATGTTCCGGCGTTCGATTCCACCCTCGGCAAAGAGTCGCAGCGCCCGTTGGACGTTAGCCGGGTCATGCCAGCGTTCGAGGGTCTTCAGGTGACGCGACTCGAACGACTGCGCGCCGACGCTGACGCGGTTGACGCCGCCGGCGTGGAGGACGCGGACGAGGTCCGAGGTCACGGTCTCCGGGTTGCATTCGACGGTAAACTCGCCCCCCGGGTTCAACTCAAGGCAGTCGTGCAGCGCGGCGAGCAACCGTTCCCAGAGTTCGACGCGGAGCAGGCTCGGGGTGCCGCCGCCGACGAAGATGGTGCCGAGGGACGGCTTGGTTCCCGTCGGCTGGCGGGCGAACTCCGCGAGTCGCCCGATTTCAAGAACGAGGGCGTCAACGAAGGCCTCCTGCCGATCCTGCGTGTCCACAAAGGAGTAGAAGTCGCAATAGTGGCACTTGTGGAAGCAGAACGGGACGTGGAGGTAGAGGGAGTTGACCGGGGATTTGATCGCCCCCAGCCACCGTTCGGCGGTGCCGCTGGGTCGGGCAACCATGAGCGGGATGGAAGGTCGGGTCATGCGGGGCGGACTTTCTCGACTTCGGGACGCTTTCGGGGCCAAACGGGAGAACCTGGGCTGGTCGGCGGTGCCTCAGTTGGTATGTGGTACGGTCGCCGCGGCGACCGTGGGGCGGGCCGACACGGGCTGGAAAGCCCGTGCCACTTCAAACTGAGACACTACCGGCTGGTCGGCGGAACCGCCGATGCCCCGCTCGCCGAAGAGGCTTACAATAGGATGGTGCGGGTAGCGGGTTCTTGGCGGCGTCCTCAAGGCGTCGCGTGCAGTTCGCCGATCCCTCTTGCGGAGCCGACATGCGAATGGACGTCAAACTCGTCATCTTCAAGCAGAACGGTTCGACCAAAGAGATCACGGTCAGCCCCGGGCGGTATGTGATCGGCCGTCGGCCCGACGCCGGGCTGCGCATCCCGCTGCCGAGCGTGTCGCGCGACCACTGCGAACTCGTCCACGACGGGCGCTCGCTTAGCGTGCGCGACCTGGGATCGTCCAACGGCACGTTCAAGAATCAGGAGCGTGTGAAGTCCGCGACGCTCGGGCCGGGCGATCGGCTGGGGGTGGGGTCGTTCACGATGACGGTCCGCATCGATGGGAAGCCGACGACGATCTCGAAGCCTTCCACCGAGAGCGACGAGGAAGATGAGTTGCTCGACACGCCCCCGCAGGGCAGCGCGAAGTCCCAGCGCGCCGGGACGACTCCCGACGACTCGGGATTGCAGGACACGATCACCAAGTCAGCCTCACCAACGGCGCCGGGCGGCACCAAGCCGACGACCGACGACAGCAGCATCTTCGAGTTTGATTTCGACTTCGAGGACGACGATCGACCGAAGTTGTGATGCGAGCCTCGCAACTACGCGGCGGATTTCTTCGCGTCTTTCGCGTCCGCCCCCGGGGGCGCCGCTTCGACCTTGGGCTCCGCTTTCGCGGGGATCTTGATGTTCGTGCCGCAGGTCTTGCAGCGCACGAGTCGCCCGCGCGCATCGCTCGGGACCGCGAGGATCGACCGGCAGCGAAGGTTCGGGCACATTACACGGATCACACTTTCGGCCATGGCACCCTTCTGCGCGGCATCGCGACCCCATAACCATCGGTGCAAGTCTCCTCCGGCTTTACCCCCGCATGGTGAGGTTCTTCCAACAGTCGGCCAGCCGCGTCATTTGCCCGTTACACTCCGACAAGATGGTCGCCCCGACACCCCAAACCTCCCCCACCTCTCTTCTCGGCCGGGGTCTGTCGCCGCCCGGCTCGGGCACCGCGGTCGTCGGCCTGCAATGGGGCGACGAAGGCAAAGGCAAAGTCATCGACCTTCTTGCGGGGTCGTTCCACGCGGTGGTTCGGTACAACGGCGGCGCCAACGCCGGGCATTCGGTCGTCATCAACGGCAAGCGGCACGCGCTGCACCTGATCCCGTCGGGGGCGTTCCATCCCGGCGTCAAGGCGATCATCGGCAACGGCGTCGTGCTCGATCCGGACGTGCTGTTCGTGGAGTTGGATCGCCTCGCTGAGGCCGGAGTTCATTCGCTCGATCTGGTTGTTTCCGATCGCGCTCATGTCGTGCTCCCGTGGCACAAGGCGGAGGACGCAGCGCGGGAAGTGGCGCTCGCGTCGAGCTTGGGCGCGAGCGGGTCCATCGGCACCACGCGACGCGGGATCGGGCCGGCGTACGCGGACAAGGCGCACCGGGCCTCGGCGCTGCGAGTGGGCGACCTGCTGCGGCCCGCATCGCTCCGCGAAAAAATCGCGCGCCTGTCGCTCGCAAAAGAGCGGATGCTGACGGCGCTCGATCCTTCCGGAGTGGCGGGGGCGGCGCTGCCGAGCGCGGCGCAGCTCGCGGATGACCTGCTCCGGTCGGGCGAGCGGTTGAAGCCGTTCGTGACGGATACGACGTACTTGTTGCACGACATGCTCGCTCAGGGGCACAACATCCTCTTTGAAGGAGCGAACGCGACGCTGCTCGACGTGGATCACGGCACGTTCCCGTTCGTCACGTCCTCGAACTGCTCGGTGCTCGGGATCCCCGCGGGGACCGGCGTGCCGGGCGTGTACCTGAAGCGCGTGATCGGCGTGATGAAGGCCTACTGCACGCGCGTCGGCGGCGGACCTCTCCCCACCGAGCAGGACAACGACGCGGGCAACCGCATCCGCGAGCGCGGCCGCGAGTACGGCACGACGACGGGCCGGCCACGAAGGTGCGGGTGGCTCGACCTGGTGGCGCTGCGCTACGCGGTGATGCTGAACGGCGTGACCGGGATCGCGCTCATGCTGCTGGATGTGCTTTCGGGGTTTGATGAGTTGCGCGTGTGTACGGCGTACCGGGTCGGAGGCAAGACGACGGTTCGGTTTTTGCCGGATGCCGAGGCCCTCGCGGATGTGGAACCGATCTACGAGAGCCTGCCCGGGTGGGAGGCGGAGATCGGCGGCTGCCGCTCGCGCGACGCGCTGCCGGCGGCGGCGCGGGCGTATGTTGATTTGATCGAGCGTGCGGTGGGGGTGCCGGTGGAGATTGTGTCGGTGGGGCCGGATCGGGAGCAGACGATCCGGGGGTGATCCAGCCACCGTACCCTACCGCTACGCCGGGTGGGGAACTCCTCTAGACTCTCGCGCCCGCGTCCCAGACTCCGGAACCCCGATGACGAACAACGCCCCGACCATCCGGCACCATCCCTCCGACTCACTCTTCGGCCGAGGCCCGCGCCGCGGCCCGATCAGGCTGATCCTCGACCTCTTCAGCAGCGTCCGCTTCGGCATCGTGCAGATGATCGTCCTCTTCATCTACTGCACCATCGGCTCTGCGGGCATCATCTACCCCGACCTCGGCCCCGGGCGATGGAACCCGTTGAACCCCGATCTCTGGCGGCACGACATGATCCGCCAATGGCGCATCTTCGAGCTCACCGAGTTCGAGTGGTTCCACACCACATTCTTCAACGCCCTCATCGGATCGATCTGCCTCACGCTCATCACCACCACCATCCGACGCATCCGCTTTGGCGCCCTCACCGCCGGCGTGTGGATGATCCACTCGGGAATCGTGGTCCTGTGCATCGGCTCCTTCATCTACTTCGGCACCAAGTTTGAAGGCGACGCCCCCGTCAGGCGCCGCACCGTCCGCATCGAAGTCCCCGGCGCGCCGCCCACCGAACTCCCCGCGATGCCGGGCAGCAGCACCTCCCTGAACACCGAGCAAGGCGACTACCTCTTCTCGATCATCAACATCGACCCGACGTGGGAACTCCGCACCGAAACAGACCTCGGCCAGACCGCCTACGCCGTCACGATCGACATCCAGACCCCCACCAACCGCTTCATGCGCCAGTTGCTCGCGGGCTACCCGCAGTACACGGAGGACGTGATCCAGGGCAAGGGCCGCGTCAAGAAACTCCCCGAGTTCAACGGCGAGGCGCTCGTGGACAAAGACGTCCAACTCACGCTCGAACCCGCGGAGCAGGATTCGTTCTGGGTCAAGGACACCGCCGCCGTCGCGTCCCGGCTCGTCGGCGAAACCGAGTGGTCGCAGCGCATCATCAACAACCTCCCGAGATACAACGACTACATCGCCGCGCTCGACGATGTCTGGCCGATGGTCCCCGGCGAAGGCGAGCGCCCGCTGCTCCCACACCTGCTCAACCTCCCCGCCGACGCGAACAATGGCAAAAACGCGGGCCCATCCGACCCCCTCCAAGGCTACGACGCCCGAGTCACCGGCTTCCTCCGCTACGCCGTCATGCAGCGAGACTTCGTGCCCGGTGGTCGAGCGCCCAACCCAGTCGCCGATATCACCATGACCACGCCCGAAGGCCAGCGCTTCAACGAGACACTCGTCGCGCTCGACGAAACGCGTCGCGCCGCGTACGACGGCCGACTCACATTCGACTGGATCGAATCGACATTGGAACTCCCGCGGTTCCTCGACGCCGGGTTCCGCGAACTGGTCCTCCGCGTCCCCGAGGCAGGCATCGACGAATCCATCAAGTTCCAGATCGCGGACCTCATGGCTCCCGACCGCCCCATGACCCCGCTCGGCGAATCCGGCTGGCAGTACCGCATCCGCGAAGCCAAGGATCGACTCCCGCTTTCCAGCGGCCGATCGGTCACGCTCCTGCTCGTCGATCTCATCAACCCCGAAGGCGCGAAACTCAACCGCTGGGTCTTCGAGGACCCGACCCGCAACCGCGACAACATGGAGTCCGCGCCGGAAGACCCGCACGCGCCGCAGGTGCCCGATCCGCGCCTCGAAGCGGTCTATCGGCCGGGGCAAACGCTCAGCACGATCTCGCTCGTGTCCGGCCCGGGCGATGTCGGCCTGCACGTCTTCTTCGACGACGGCGCGGGGGGACGCAAGCAGGCGACCTTTGCGCCGGGCGAGACCGCCGACATCATCTACGGCATCAAACTCACCGTGAACCGCCTCATCCCCGACGCGGTCGAGGCCGAAAAGCCGCTCATCGTCCCCACCCGCCAGCGCGACAAAGACTCCGACTCCGTGCAAGCCTACGCGCTCGTCCGCGTCGAACTCTCGAAGGACGCTTGGCGCGAATCGCGCTGGGTTCCCTTTCACCGCTACACCTTCGCGGAGCCCTTCGAGCCGCTCGGCGTACTCTCCCGATTCCAGCCGGCACGCATCACTCTCCCCGACGGCCGCGAAATCGAACTCATCGTCGGCCGCGAACGACGACCGCTCCGCAACCCCGTCCGTCTCGACGACTTCGTCCTCACTTCCAACGTCGGCGGCTTCACCGGCCGAACCTCCAGCGTCCGCGATTGGACCAGCATCGTCCGATTCAAGAGCGATCAAACCTGGAGCGATCCCGTCAGCATCAGCACCAACAGCCCCGGCAACTTCCAAGGAATGTGGTTCTTCCAATCGTTCTGGGACCCGCCAAGGCAGGCTCAGGTTGCGGGCGACACCGCTTCCCAAGGGCTCAACTTCACCGGCCTGGGCGTCGGCAATCGCCACGGCGTCTACACCCAACTCATCGGCTGCTGCATCTCCGTTGCCGGGATGATCTACGCTTTTTATGTGAAGCCGATCATCCGCCGCCGCCGCCGACTGCATGTGCTCGCCGAGATCGACGCCGGCCGGATGCCCCGTCGCGAGCGTCCGCCCTCGCTCGACGAGACACCGATCCGTGAAGAATCGCAAGGGGTCGCACGATGACACAGCCACGCTTCACATGGTTTCTCGTCGGCGTGCTCGCCGCGCTGGCGCTGACCGCGCTCATCAGCGCCGCGGTTCTCCGCTCCACCTCATCGACCCTGGGCGAAGGCCCCGACGCCGACTTTGTGCGAGCCATCGACCTCTCTCCCCTCGACCGCGCCGCCGTGTGGAACGAGGGACGGCTGAAATCCTTCGACGCGTTCGCCACCGAGACCCTCTCCTTCATCAGCGGGCGCGCCCGCGCGTTCGGGCAACCCACCGACTTCACCTACCTCGACATGATCGTGCGCGGCGAGCGCTACGACACCGCCCCGATCATCTACATCAAGAACAAGGGCATGCGCGCCCAACTGGCGGCGTCGCTCGAAGCCGCCGGGGCCATGAAGCCCGATGAAGGCAAGGCGCTCGTCGAAACCGGCATGATCGCCGACACGCTCCTCGCCCTCCCCCCGAGCGAGCAACTTCTCCAGCGCTGGTCCATGGACATGGTCCGCACCGCGAAGCACGCCGACGCGATCGTGAACGCCCGAGGCCTGCGCCGCCCCGACGTACTCCTCGATCAACTCCGCATGATCCCGCCCCCGAGCGGCCGCGCCGATCAACCCTGGCTCAGTCTCGGCGAACTCTGGCAGCCCGGGATGTCGATGCAGCCGATGGGCGACGCGATCCCCGGTGTCGGCGACGCCCTCCTCACCGATCTCCGCGGCGCCATGGCGACCTTCGCCAAGTCCTGGCGCGCCGGCGACGCCCCCGGGGCCAACGCGGCGATCGCGCAACTCGCGTCGGCCCTGCCGCGCGTCGCGCCGTCGGTCTACCCCGATGCCTCGCGGATGTCGCTCCAGTCCTACTACTTTCGCGCGAAAAACATGACCTGGGTCTGGCTCGTCTACTTCACCAGCGTGATCCTGCTGCTGATGTCCGTCGCCTATCGGTGGGACGCCGCCCGCGGCATGGGGATGGGATTTTTCGCCGTCGCCTTCGCGCTCCACACCCTTGCGCTCGGCTGGCGCTGGTACGTCGCCGGCCGCTGGCCCAACTCGAACATGTTCGAGGCGGTCACCACCAGCGTCTGGCTCGGCACCATCGCCGTGCTCATCCTCGAGTACGCCGCCCGCCGAACCCCCATGCGCAACCTCTTCGCCCTCGGCGGCGCGACGGCTTCGATGTGCGCCCTCATGGCCGCTCACTACATCCCGCAACTCAACGCCAACATCAACAACATGATGCCCGTCCTCCACGACCTCTGGCTCTACATCCACACCAACGTCATCATCGCGTCCTACGCCCTCATCGCCATGGCCTCTGTCACCGCGATCCTCTATCTCGCCCACCGCGCCATCGGCGGCACGCCGGAATACGCCCGCGTGGGCGGCGCGGCCACCCTCATCGAGAACGCCGGCGCATCGCCCAACTCAACCGTGCGCCGCGTCGGACTCTCCGAGGTCTTCGACGGCGCCACGATGGTCCTGATGGAACTCTCCTTCGTCATGCTCTGGGCCGGCATCGTCATGGGCGCGATCTGGGCCGACCATTCCTGGGGCAGACCCTGGGGCTGGGACCCCAAAGAAGTCTTCGCCCTCAACACCTTCCTTGTCTTCCTCGTTCTCGTCCACGTCCGGCTGAAAGTGCGCGACAAGGGCCTCTGGACCGCGCTCCTCGCCGTCGCCGGCTGCGGCGTCATGCTCTTCAACTGGATCGTCATCAACTTCGTCATCAGCGGCCTGCATTCCTATGCCTGAACGCGCAGCGCGCCCTGGAACCCCGCCCGCAAGGAAGGGGTTTCGGTGCGGCGCTCTCCCAACTCCAACAGTTGCCGCCGCGCGCAATACGCACCTCATACCAATCACACTTGATTCTCGCGCTGGCTCGCAGCCTCCTCCCCCGCTCCTAGCGGGGAAGGTGCCCGAGTCTGCGAGGGCGGAGGGGGCGTTGGCTGCCGAATGCTGGAATCACGCTCTCGCGCAGAAATTAACTGGAACCCGTGTAAGTGTATCGCGCGCGACGCGCCGTTCGCGGCTGCCGACTGGTACAACGACGCAACCGAGGCGATGGAATCTCCGCGGCGATTCCCGCTCCGCGCTCCAGCGGCGCCCGGGTCGGAGTCCTTCGGCCGCGAGATACGGCATCTTGCGCTTAAACACTATCGCATCCTCTTCGCGGTCAAAGGACGGACGGTACACGTCCTTCACATCGCCCACGCCGCACGAAGGCCGATGGAGCCGTGAAGCCCGCGCTCATCGCCGCCGCCGCACCACAGCCAATCCCAACGCCGCGAGCACCGCCATCGATCCCGCCCCCGGAACGATGCTCACGTTGTCGGCCTCGAACCGCACAACCGTCCCCGTCCCCCCGAGGGACTGCGGCACGCTGTAGAGCAACTGCACGCTCGCGATGTTCGAGAAGATCGTGTTGAAGTTCGACCCCTCGAAGGACACAAAGCCGGGGTACGCCGGGCTGATCGGGATGGTGACGGTGGTCCACACGCCCGGCCCGACGGGGGCGAAGTCGAGGCCGATCGCGGCGGGAAAGTTGGCCGGGGTGACGAGCCTCGCACCGAAGATCATCGGCACCGGCGCGTCGTGCCGGACGGAGAACGAGAAAGAGGTCACGCCGTCGGTGATCCAGTTGCCGATAAACGCGCCGCTGCTGGCGTTGTTCGCCGACTGGCCCCGGAGGCCGATGACCACCCCGAACGACGCCGCGTTCACGTTGGTGTCCGCCGCGATGTTCCCGGCGGGGTCGTAGATCGCGGGTCCGGCCGGGCCGGTCCAGTTGGCGGCGTCGGCACCGAAAGCCTCGGTGAAAGGAACGATCGCCGCCGAGGCGGAACCGGCCAGCGCGGCGATGAACGCCGCGAACGTTGCGGTACGGATAACCATGATGTCTGCTCTCCCTGTGCATCCGAAAGCCAAGACAAATCGATCGGCGACGCGCGGCCTTCGGGGATCGCACCGCCGGGGTAAGTCTAGTCAATCGCCGCGGTCAGAGCGGCGGGAGTTTCCAATCCTCGCTGGTGGCCTGGGGCGACCACCGACGCATGTCGTTTGCTTCACGCCAGGTCAAGGTCTGGGCATGGCCGTCGAGCATCGCCGCCACGGTGCGGCCGGCGAAGCGGAATGTCAGATTGCCCGACGATTCGGGGGTGGAGGATTCCGTGGGTGCCGTGGCCGACCAGAGGCGTCGTGTGAAGTTGGGGGGTTGGAGGATGTAGTTCCCGTCAAGGTCGATGCCGTTCAACTTCCGCCCCCAGGCGCTCGCAAAGGTGATGAGTTCGGCCGGTCTTGTGGCATCCGCGACGCGGCTCACAAACCAGCGCGGCCCCCAGCGTGCCCGGGCGCGATCGCGAACCGTGGGGCTGGAATGGAAGGCGTAGCCAGTGGAGCCGTCAGAGCTCCCACCGACAAACGCCGCGTTGATTCCCATCCGGGGGCCGAGGGAAACGGCGTAGTGGAACGAAAAATCGTCGCGAGGCAGTTCCGAGACGACGGTCGCCTCACGATAAAGGATCCCGAGCGTGTAATCGACGTAGGGGAGCAGACGCCACGGGTAGCGCTGCGCCTGCGGAGCGCCGATCGTCCGCCCGCGATCGTCCCTGGCGATCACCTCGCGGTTCGCGACCATCTGTGGGCTGACGTAGCCCGGGATCGCGGCACCATCGTAATCGCCGCTGTACATCTGGTGAGCGACGACCCACTGCCTGGCGGCCGATAGTTCCCCGGTAATCAGCGCGCACTGCCGGGCCTTGGAAAGGGCGGGCAGGAGGATGGCCATCAACACCCCGATGATGGCGATGGTCACGAGAAGTTCGATGAGGGTGAAACCGCCGACGGTCCTGTTCGTGACCGGGGTGTCCGGATGCCGTGGAGTGGTGTTTCGATTCATTTTGGAACTCTTTCTTGACGCGGGACTCCGCTCGGTAAACTATACGGGACGAAGGCTCCTCTTTTAATCGGATGATCCAGCGCACGAGGCACAAACGGGCGGATTCGGTGAGATTCTCCGGCCGGAAGGGGTAATAAGGAATAAACGATGCTTTTATCTTCAATGTCCGGTCGGTGTTCGGTGGCGGCCGCGACAGCCACCTGTTTGGGTGGGTTTGACAGGGCGGCCGGGCAGGTCGTCAACCTCTCCTTCGGCGCGCCGTCGATCGACCGCTGGATGTATCCCTTCGCCTCGGCGCCGGGCTACGAACTGGATGCCAAGACATTCACCGCCCTCGGCCAGGAGAACGCCTTCCCGCCCCTCTCGTTCGATCAGCGCGACGGTCAGATGCTGGTCGGATTCGATCTGGCGCCCGCGGTTCCGTCGGGCCGGGGGGCGTGCGGCTACCGCGTGACTTCGGCGGTGCTCACGCTGCTCGTCAGCAACGATCGCGCTTTCAAGTACGACCCGACCTACGACATCTGGCAGAGCTACCTCGGCGGCGCGGTCGACGCCGACGGTCGGCCCGTCGAACTCTACGGCGCGGCCTTCCGCAACGGATGGATGGCCTGTCGCATCGACCCCAACATGCCGTCGCTCAATCAGTTCCCGTGCTATTTCGAGGGCTCCCCCTCGCAGCCCGGCCCGCCCTTCGGCCCGGGCGCGTTCCCGACCAGCGGCACGCGCCACGCTTTCCCGACCGACTACGCCGCACGAATCGAGCGCGACGTCTCGAACAACATCCGCGACCAGTTTAATCCGACCCCCTTCGCCGTCGGCCAGATCGCCGGGCTGAGCGCGGGCGCGCTCGTCCCCGTGGATTCCAACATGACCTTCGCGCTGAGCGTCAACAACCCCGACGCCCAGGCATTCCTCCGCCGCGCCTGTGATTCAGGCCTATTGCGCCTGATGGCTACCTCGCTCCAGCCAGCAACCGCGGGCGGCGGCGGCGGGCCGGGCACCGGCGCCTTCGCCTCCTTCTATTGCAAGGAGATCGAGATCGAAGGCTTCGCCGCGCGACTGTCGATGACCGTGCGCCTCACGCCGCAGGGGGACGCGAACGGAAGCGGAGCCGTGGACTTCGCCGACATCACATCAACGCTCACCCACTGGGGCCTCGCCGGCCCGGATGGGGACGCCAACTGCGACGGCACCGTCAACTTCTCCGACATCACCGACATCCTGACCAACTGGGGAGCGACCTGACCTCACCGAATCATCAACAACCGGAACTGCCCGTCCTCGATCACAACGTCCAGCGAGTGCAGCCGCAGTTCCCGCGCCATCGCCACCGGCGCGGAGAGCCGGAACATGTTCCGCCCGATGCTCTCCAGAGCCACGCCGGGAGTCTGGTCCCCCATCGGAAAAGTGCCGAAGAGCGCCGCGATGTCCCCGCGCCGCTTGGCGAGAAACTCCACCGCCTCCCAGGCATCGCGCCCGCGCCGCCGATACTCCGCCTTCGTGCTCTCCGCCAGCACCTGATCGAAGAGGAGGTCGTGCTCCTTCTTGTCGAGCGTCGTCATGACGTGGTACATCACATCGCTCGGCGAGCGCGAGAACAGCGTAACCGTCCCATCCCGGTTCGTCCGACGAAGCCCGAGCATCTCGCCCTGGCTCTGAGGTTCGGCGCCGGCGCTCGCCGAGACGCTCGTGTCCGCCGGCGGCTGATACCCAGGGAAAGCGCGGAGCACACTATCCCACGGGCCGCCGCGATGGTGTTCCGTTGGTTCGGGCTTGCTGCTCGCTTGCGTGTCGTCAACGACCCCGGATTGCGCGCCGGGCAACCCGTAAAGTCCACCGCGGGCCGAGACGATCCGCTCTTCGCTCTTGCAGCCAGCCACCGCAAGACTCACCAACCACGCAAGCATGAAGACCCGGAAGGCCAACGGTGCTTTGTCCGGCGTCATGCCGATGCGCCGCCTCTGTCTTCGCCGCAACGCGGCGCCCGGTTGTTGCCAGACCCCGCCGTCCGCGGCGCGGGTCTGGATGGACATGTGTGTAAACCTCTTCCGCCCTGGAGGGGCGGGCGGATTGCTCCAACTTTGGCCCCGGTTCATTGCGCGCACGCACGCGGCATCCGCCGCTTCACTCGCGGACTCGCTCAGCGGCGGCTTCTCTGATGCAAGGAAGTTGAGAAGGGTGCTTGCCATCACGACGGGACCGTCGCCCCCGCCAGCGCCGCGCACGTTTCCGCTTTCGCCACACCCCTCCGCCAGCAGTCATGCACCGCGAACTCCTCGCGCGGCCCGGCGAACTCCTCACGCCAGTGACATCCCCGCGACTCATCCCGCCACCGCGCGCTCCGTGCCACCAACGCCCCGATCAGCAGCATGTTCTGCGTCTCCCAACCCGTCGGGTCATCGAAAATCTTGTCCAGTGTGTACCGCGCCCAGAAATCAAACATCTCCGCCACATCTTCGAGCTTTGCCCCCGACCGCTCGATGCCCACGTTCCGCCACATCGCGGATCGCAGCGACGACCGCACGTCCGTCAGATCAAGCTCGCCCTTCTCCGACACCGGGATATTCGAGATGATCTGCACCGGCCCGCCGCGCGACGCTTCGCCCCACCCATTCGCCGATCGGCTCTCCGTCGGGCTTGGGTTCATCTCCTGCGATACCCGCCCCGCGCGTTCGCCGAACACCAGCGCCTCAAGCAATGAGTTGCTCGCCAGCCGATTCGCCCCGTGCAACCCGGTGCACGACGCCTCTCCCACGGCGTACAACCCCGGCACGCTCGACCGCCCCACCAGATCGGTCCGCACGCCGCCCACCATGTAATGCGCCGCCGGGTTTACCGGGATCAAATCCCTCGTCGCATCCAACTCAAACTGCTTCAGCGTCGCATCGATCCCGGGGAACCGCGCCGCAAAGCCCGCCACCCGCGTCGCATCCAGCCACACATGAGGCGACGCCTGCCGCGCCAGCGTGCGATGTATCGCCCGGCTCACGACATCGCGCGGCGCCAGTTCCTTCAGTTCGTGCTCCCCCTCCATGAACCGTCGCCCCGCGTCGTCCAGCAGCAGCGCCCCTTCGCCACGCACCGCCTCGCTGATGAGCAACCGCGACGCCCCCGCCACATACAGCGTCGTCGGATGGAACTGCATGAACCCGAGGTCCGCGACCGTCGCCCCCGCCCGGTACGCCATCGCGATCCCGTCCCCCGTCGCAACGGGCGGATTCGACGTCTCACGCCACAGCATCCCGCTCCCCCCCGCCGCGAGGATCGTCGCCCGCGCCCAGATGATCTGCAGCCCGTGCTTCGCATGATGCGTGATCGCGCCGACGCAAGGCGACCGCTCCGCATTCGTCGGCGTCAGCAGATCGAGCGCAAAGCAGTTCTCAAAGAGCCGCACATTCGACCGCTTCCGAGTCAGTTCAAGCAGGCACCGCGAAAGTTCCGCCCCCGTCGCATCGCCCCGCGCATGAACAATCCGGCTGGCATGGTGCCCGCCCTCACGCCCGAGACTCACCTCACCGCCGGCATCACGATCCGCGCGAAACCCCGCATCCAGCAGCCGTCGAAGGATCGCCGGCCCCTCGGTCACCACCTGCCGGCACACCGGCTCATCACACAAACCCGCCCCGGCCTCCAGCGTGTCGGCAAGATGACTCTCAACCGAATCCGCGCTCGAAAGCACGGCCGCGATACCACCCTGCGCCCACGCCGTATTCGAAACGCCGAACTTCCCCTTGCCGAGAAGGATCACGTCGCCATGCTCCGCCGCCGCCTGCGCCGCCGACAGCCCGGCCGCTCCGCCGCCGATCACCAGCGTGTCCGTAAAAATCTGCGGCAGCAAAATCGACCGAAAAGGAATCAGGTACCGGCGTTCATCGAAGAGCGGATGCATGTGTGGAATAGAGTGTAGGGGGAGCGGTCTCGAAATGCCTTTCTCTTCCGCCGACAAGGCTGGTTGTCGGAAGCCGGGGGTTGGCGAGTCGTCGAGCAACTCTCACCGGGCTTGCGGCGAAGCGCCGCGGTCCCCGGGGGCAAACCTCTTTCGCACGCTTTGCGGGCCGGAAGCACTGAATGCGCCGATATACTCGCGGAGCGATCGAGTGTTTTGTCTCCAAGTTTGGGAGCCTCCATGCCACGCCCGCGCAACACGCGCTCATCGATCTCTCCAGGCGAGACCGCTGTCGCCGAACCTTGGCCCATCACGCGTGTGCGGATCGCCGCCCTCGCGCGGAATCTCTGGTGGACATGGAATCCGCCCGCGCGAAGGGTTCTCGAATCCATTGAACCTCGGCTGTGGCACGCGACCGGGCACAACCCCATCGAAACGCTTGATCACATTTCGCAGTCGCGCGCCGAGACTCTCGCGGGCGACCCTGAGTTTCACGCCAATCTTGCCCGAGCCGAGCGAGAACAGGGCCGCTACCTGCGGGCGCGGACGTGGTTCGATCGCACCGCAAAGGGCACGAAAAAGAAGATGCTCGCCGCATATCTCTGCATGGAATACGGCATCCACGAGTGCCTGCCGCTCTACGCGGGCGGGCTGGGGATCCTCGCGGGCGATCATGTGAAATCGGCGAGCGACCTCGGCGTGCCGATCGTCTGCCTTGGCGTGTTGTGGAAGCATGGGTACTACCGGCAGGAACTCACGCGCGCCGGCACGACGCGCGTGGTGTACCCCGCGGTCGATTTCGAGCATCTCCCGATCGACGACACCGGCCTTGTCCTCGAAGTTCCGATCGGGCGGGCGCGCGTGACCTCCAAACTCTGGCGGCTGACGGTGGGCCGCGTGCCGATCTACCTGCTCGACACGGACGTGAACTCGAACTCGGACGCCGACCGCGCGCTCACGCATCACTTGTACCGTGGCGGCGACCCGGACTATCGAATCCGTCAAGAGATCCTTCTGGGCGTCGGCGGCCTGCACGCGCTGGATGCGCTGGGGCTTTCGCCAACAGTCTTCCACCTGAACGAAGGCCACGCCGCCTTTGCGCCGCTCGAACGTGTTCGAAGGCTCGTTTCGACTGGCGAGGGGTACCAGGGTGCTTTGGTAGAGGTGCGGCGGCGGTCGGTGTTCACCACGCATACACCCGTGCCAGAGGGCAACGACCGCTTCGAGCCGGCGCTCGTGATGAAGTACCTCGGGCACATGCCCGACGAGTTGGGGCTCAGCGGCCCGGACTTCCTCGCCCTCGGACGCGAAGACCCGCGCGATCAGAAGGAGCCGTTCTGCATGACGGTGCTGGCGCTCCGACTCAGCGAGCGGAGCAACGGCGTGGCGCGGCTGCACGCCGACACATCGCGGCGGATGTGGATGAGGGCGTTCGGCGCAACGAAGCCGGAGCAGGTGCCGATCGGCCATGTGACCAACGGCGTCCACCCCGAGTCGTGGATCGCGGACGAAGCCCGCCCGTTCTACGACAAGTATCTGAAGCCGAAGTGGATCGGCGCCGGCCCCGAACACGATTGGTGGAAGGGAATCGCCCGCGTGCCTCCGGCGGAACTGTGGGCCTTGCGGCAGATGCTGCGGCACCGGATGGTGGCGTGGCTGAGACAGCGCGCCCGCGAGGAAATTATCGCAACCAACACCCCCGCTCCCGACGAAGCCGCGATGCTCGCCGACCTGTGCTCCACCCTCGATGAGGACGCCCTGACCATCGGCTTCGCGCGCAGATTCGCAACCTATAAGCGCGCCCCACTCATCTTCACCGACCCGAAGCGACTCGCACGCCTCGTGGGCGATGCCGATCGCCCGGTGCGGCTCATCTTCGCCGGCAAGGCCCACCCGCGGGACAACGCGGGGCAGGAGTTTGTCCGATTGATCCACGAGTTCTCCCGCAAGCCGCCCTTCCGCGGCAGGGTCTACCTCGTCCAAAACTACGACATGCACGTCGGCCGGATGCTCACCTCGGGCTGCGATGTGTGGCTGAACAACCCGGTGCGGCCGATGGAAGCCAGCGGCACCAGCGGGATGAAGTCGCCGCTTAATCTCGGGATCAACTGCTCGATCCTCGACGGATGGTGGCCCGAGGGCTTCAACAAGAAGAACGGCTGGGCCCTCGGCGGCAAACAGTTCACCAGCCGCCGGGAACAGGACCGCTCCGACGCCGAATCGCTCTACGCCACTCTCGAAGACCGTGTGGTTCCTCTGTTCTACAATCGGGGCAAGGACGGCGTGCCCCGCGCGTGGTGCCGCATGATGGCCGAGAGCATGAAGAGCGTGTGCGCCAAGTTCAGTTCGCACCGGATGGTGTCGGAGTATGTCAAGGATTACTACTTTACCGCGAGCGTGAAACCGTGAAACCAACCATACACATGCCGCAGGCTCCGACTGAAACCTCGGCCTCGCCCGGATCGCTGTTCCCCCTCGCGCTCATCGTGGGGTACATCGCCGGGGTGGCCGTTCTGGTTGCGGCGGCGACGAGCGACTATTCGATCGAGCCGATGATGCGCCACTTCATGGCCGGGTTCTTCATCGTCTTCTCCTTCTTCAAGTTGCTCGACCTGCCCGGATTCGTCCGTTCGTACCGGATGTACGACGTGCTCGCGGGGGCCGTGCCGGCGTGGGCGTGGGCGTACCCATTCGTCGAACTCGGTCTCGGCGTCATGTTCCTGCTCGCCCTCGCGCCCGCCGCAACAAACGCGGCCACACTCGCGATCATGCTCCTCGGCGCCGTGGGAGTCCTCCGAGCCCTCCTGAACAAAGCCGCCATCCGCTGCGCATGCCTCGGATCGGTCCTCAACCTCCCCATGACCACCGTCACCCTCATCGAAGACCTCGCCATGGCTGCAATGGCGGCGGCCATGCTGCTCATGCTGCCATAACAGAGCCCGACGCGCAAGCGAGGACGCCCGCCGCGACAGAGCCCGACGCGCAAGCGAGGGTTCCCACCGATCCCTTCAATCCATCTTCTTCTCCCGACACCACCCAGCCAAGACACCGAGTGGCAAAGCGGTTCCGTGTAATCAGCCAGGCGGTGACTGAAGCAAGAGAAGTTTGTCGAGTTCATCTGAAGTTTGCGAAGAGAGGGTCACGGCAACTCATGTCCTGTCGAAAGGGACGGAAGATCATGCAGATTGTGTAGAGGCCAGAGCCTTCACCCTGCCCGGTACCGTGAGAGCCACGGCATCGGGGCAGGGGGCGTCACGGGCAGATGCCCCCGAACTGGGCGAGGACGGCGGTGATGTCGGCGAAGTCCACTGTGCCTGAGCCGTCGGCGTCGCCTGGGATGTAGGGCGCGCCGGTGTTGCCCCAGTTGGCGAGGACGGCGGTGATGTCGCCGAAGTCGATCACGCCGCTGCCGTCGGCGTCGCCGAAGCATGGGGGCGGGACGGCCGGGCCGCCGAGGGAGCCGTCGATGTTGATGCGCTGGGCGTAGGCGTCGTTGGCTCCGTTGCGGGCGTCGGTCCAGGCGACGATGGTGGCGTCGCTCTCGCCGCCGCGGAGGATCAGGGAGTCGGGGGCGGCGGCGATCTCGGGGTCGTCCTTGCTGCTGAGGACGGAGCAGACATCGCGCACGGCGGGGGCCCAGACGGGGTTGCCGCTGGAATCGAGGCGCTGGGCGCGGAGCCAGTTGTTGGGCGAGCCGAAGGCGTCGGACTGGAAGTAGGTGCAGACGACGCCGTTTTCGGAGGTGTTGCGGTGGCGGATGCGGCCGGTGGAGTTTGCTTGAGATAGCGCGACCACGATCTTGCCCTCCGCGCCCCACATGGAGAGGCCGGCGGCGTCGATGCGCTGGGCGTAGACGCCGCGGTCGGATTGGGAGGTGGTGCGTTCGTCGAAGAGGACGGTGATCTCGCTCGTGCCGGGGTTGAAGGAGATGGAGGGTGAGTAGCGGTATCGCGTGGCGTTGGTGGAGGGGCTGAGGCCGTTGGTTGCGGCGGGGAAGCCGAGCGCGCCGGTGCCGAGGAGGCGTTGCACGCCGACGACGTTGGGCGCGCCGGCGGAACGGTGCCAGCCGATGATGGCGCCGCCCGCGCCGTCTTCGATGATCTCGGGGAAGTAGCCGATGGGGACGGCCTGAGGCAGAACGATGGTGGGGACGGTGGCGTTCCAGAGCGCGTTGCCGGCGGCGTCGAAGCGCTGGGTCCAGATGTGGCGCGGCGAGGCGAAGGTCTGGATGTTGCGGAGCCAGACGAGGATGATGTCGCCGCCGGCGGACGGGACGGTGCGGACGAATCCGGGCTGATTGGTTGCGCCGGTGTTGGGGACGACGAGGCCGCCGAAGGGGTAGAGGACGGTGCCGGCGGGTGTGATGCGTTGGATGCGGAGGTCGCCGAGGCCGGCGCTCGGGTCGCGTGCCCATGCGACGACGGTGTCGCCGTTGGTTGCGGCGGCGACGGCGGGTGCCGGCTCGAAGTCCGGTGTGTTGCAGAGGTTGATGCCGTCGGACCCCCAGGGGGTGCCGCCTGTGGGGGTGACCATCTGGACGTTGACATCGAGCGAGCCGCCGACGTTGCGCTGGTCGGAGTAGGCGATGAGGCAGTTGCCGTTGGCGTCGCTGGTCATGGACCAGTTGAAGAGGGCGGTGCTGTTGTTCATGTCGCTGACGACGATGCCGCCGCCCCCCGTTGGGAACTGCTCGACGCCCTGGGCGTTGTAGCGTTGGACGCGGAGTTCGAAGTTGATGGGGCCTGGGACGGTCTCGAACCATCCGACCCAGAGGCCGCCGGCGGGCGCGGGGGCGAGTCGCTGGTCGTATTCGTTGCCGGGGCCGAGGGAGACTCGGTTGTTGACCATCGCGTCGGTGGACCATTGTGCGAGGGCGGGGGCGGCGGTCGCGGCCATGATGACGGCGGCGCGGACGAAAGCGGCGAGGTGCGGCATGTGTCTCTCCCAAGCGACGCGAGAATGTGTGGGCGCGCCGAACTCCTATCAGGGTACTTCCCATTCGCGCGCGGTGACGCGGAAAACTTGCCCGAGTTTTGGGAATTTTGCATGGGAAGATGGGCAACTGAGTTGGTCGGCGATTTGGATCGCTTCGGCGGAGTCGGTTTGGCGGTGGGTTCGCTTGCGCTCGGGGCGGGAGTGGTGTCCGGCGTCTTGGAGGGGTGGCCGGTCGGAGGTGGATCGGGTGAGTTCGGGGGCTCGGGGGGCGCGCGGCCTGGGGTGCGGGGCGGCTTTGGGGTGAGGTACTTAAGGACTCCTTCGGCGGCGCGGCGGCGGGTCTCGCGTTCGCAGGAGTTGGAGGTGTGGAGAGTGTGAAGCGTGACGAGCGCGGCGTGGATGAGTTCGTCCTGTGAGAGTGTGGTCGGGTCGGGGCCGGTGGGTGTTGGGTTCGGGTTCATGCGGTGATCTTGCGTCGGGAAATGGGCGGGTCAAGCGGCGGGTTGCGCAGGTGCGGGAAATGCGCGCACGGGGGTGGTGGGTGCGCGGAGGAGTTGCGCACGGGGGTGGATGTGATCTCGACTTTTGCCATTCTTGAGTGATTGATCGGCGCGGGGGACTCCTGCCGACGTGTTGGTAGTGTCTCAGTTTGAAATGTGGCACGGGCTTTCCAGCCCGTGTCCCCCGCGTCACGGTCGCCGCGGCGACCGTGCCACATTTCAAACTGAGACACTACCGATCATCGTGGGTGAGCACCGACGGCGACCGCTCCTGCGTGCGTATCCGGCGGATCAGATCGGTGACCGTCACGGACTCCGCTTCGCGGGGAGGAGGCACGAGAGTGGGGGAGCGCGCCTCCTTCGGGCGCGGTCGATTCTTCGACGTGAACTTGGCGCGCTTCATCGCGTCACGATCCCCTTCGCGCGGCGGCGCGGCTTCGGCGTGGCAGGCGCCGCGGTCATCGTGGCCCCCCGGGGGGTGCGTCCGCGCGTCGGTAGCGCTCGACGAGTTTCCGGGGGGCCTTGGATTCGCCGACGAATGCAATCCAGCGCCGCACGATCAGGTCGCAGTAGCGCGGGCTGATCTCGACCGCGAGGCAGCGCCGACCCAAGCGCTCCGCCGCGATCAGCTGCGTGCCGCTCCCCGCGAAGGGTTCGTAGCACGTTTCTCCGGCGCACATGCTGCCGCAGCGGGATCTCGAAGAGATCGAGCGGCTTCGGCGTGGGATGATCCGGTCGCTCGGGTCCATTCGGGATCGTGTCGAAGGACCAGACCGTGGGTCGCACCGAGGGCTCGACGCGCGCGGGCTTCTTCCCCTTCAGCCAGCCCATCAGGCACGGCTCGTGCTGCCACGAGTACCACGTCCGCGTCAGCACCGGGCGGTTCTTCACCCAGATGATCTGGCAGTGCGCGAGCACGCCGTGCTTCTGCCACACCGATTCGAGCATCGCCTGACGCTTCGACGCGTGCCAGCAGTACCACGCCGCTCCCGGCAGGATCGCCTCCGCGATGGCGACGGCGACGAACCTGTCGTAGAGGTCGGAGTTGGCATCGGCATAACTCTTCAGCGGAATGCAAACTCCGCATCGCCGAACGGGGCCGTGGTGATGTGTTCCGATCGCCCGGCGCCCCGTCGGGGTTCGGAAGAGGGTGTGTGGGGTTGCATTCCGGGGGTGTCGTCCCGGCGCGCCGGGAAAG
>CAMTWL010000017.1:0-44228 GCA_947085435.1 uncultured Phycisphaerae bacterium | reverse complement strand
CGCCGAGGGGCTTGCTCGGTCGCCGCGGCGACCCTCGCGGCGCCCCTCGCAACGCGCGAGCGCCCTCCGGGCGAAGCGCCGATCGCGCCCCCGCCGCCGGCACCGGTCGTTGCAGGGGGCTGAAGAGTTACTCGGATTCTCCCGAACCAACCGCCCTCCTCCGCGGTCTAATCTCCCGTGGACCGGCCGATGACCACCGAAACCGACGACCGCGAACTCCTCTCCCGCTTCCTCCGAGGCGACGACGACGCACTCGCCGCGCTCGCCTCACGACACGAACCCGCCATGCTGGGCCTCGCCCGCGGCCTTCTCAACCACCACGCCGACCTCGCCGCCGATGCCGTGCAGGACACCTGGCTCCGCGTCATCCGCTCGGGCAAAACGTACTCAGGCGAAGCAAGCATCAAGACCTGGCTCTACCGAATCCTCATCAACCGCTGCCACGATCTCCGCGAAGCCACGGCAAGACAGAACACGCGCGACGAACGCGCGGCATCGACACGAACCCCGACCGTAAGGGAGCGGGTCGGTCCGTCACAACTCGGGCCGCTCGTCCCTCACGATCCCGACCCCGCCCTCCAACGCGCCCTCGAATCACTCCCCGAAGAACGACGAACCATTCTCCTCCTCTGCTACCACCGAGGCATGACGCACGAGCACGCCGCCTCGGTCCTGGGAATCCCCCTCGGCACTCTGAAATCCCGCCTGCACGCCGCGCTGAAAGAACTCCGCACCATCCTCGCCCCGACAGACAGCCATGAACGACAGCACGCCTGACAACCTCGAATCCCGCCTCGCAGCGCTCTCGCGCCCGCCGACAGAGCCGACCACCCTCTGGCGCGCCGCGCTCGAAGTACACCGCGCGAAACCCGCAAAGCGCTCCGTCATCGCGCGCATCGGCCCCTGGATCGGACTGGCCGCGGCGGTGATTCTCGTCGCAGTCTTTCTTATCCCGGCGCAAGGCCGGGCACGCCATCGCCCCGCACGTCATTCAGCCGTTTGGACTCCGGATTTGCATGCCAGTATTGAAGCACAGGGGTCTTTGAAAAAAGACTCCTTCGACCGCGCGGAGAGCCAAACTCTGCTCGGACAACTTCAGCAACGCTCCGCGTCAGAGCCGCAGCGAGCCCCAGCAACCGCGGCTCCGCACGCTCTTACGAGCGCTTCGCTCGAATCAGCCGCCGCCGATGCCCTCGCCCCCTCCCCGCGCCTCGTCGCCCGCCGAGCCGACCTTTCCCTCCGAGTCCCCGACGTGCGCGAGGCCTTCCTCAAGGCCCAGCACGCCACCAACCCCGCCCTCGGCGAGTTCGTCGAAGACTCCAAAATCACCGGCGAAGGCCCCGCCGCTGCCGCCGACCTCACCCTCCGAATCGCGTCCACGCGCCTCGCCGCCGCGCTCGACGAACTCCGCGCCCTGGGAGTCGTCGTCAGCGAGATCTCCTCGGGCGACGACGTCACCAACCAGGCCGTGGACCTCGACGCCCGCCTCCGCAACGAGCGCCGCGTCGAAGAGGAAATCCTCCAACTCCTCGACACCCGCAAGGACGCCCCCCTCCCCGACGTCCTCAAACTCCGCGACTCCCTCACCACCATCCGTGGCTCGATCGAACGCATGGACGCCCAACGCGCCACCCTCACCCGCATGGTCGATCTCTCCACCATCATCATCTTCCTCCGCCCCGACGCCGCCGCCCCCGCCGTCCCGCCGTCCAAAGGATTCGTCAGCGATCTCACGGAACAAACAAGCATCGCGCTCGCCCAAGGCTCGCGCCGCCTGGCCGGATCGCTCGCATGGACCATCGAGCGAGCCGTCGGCGGAGCGCTCACCTGGGCCACACTCGCCCTCCTCACCATCCTCGGCATCGGCATCACCCGCCGCCTCATCCGCTTCGCGGCCTTCGAGCCGGCACCGCGCCTGCATTCCTGATCGCCTGCGCATCGGCGGAATCAACGATGAGGCAAGTTGTAAGCCGCGCCTCCACTTCTACCGCCCCCGCCCGCCCCCCTTGGCCTCCGCCTCCCCCACCGCCGTCAATCGCGTCACGATCGTCAGCACCCCCGGCGGCTCCTCGTCCGTGCTTTTTTCGATGTACAGAAAACGACCGTCGCCGAACCCGTTCCCGTCACCCATCACCGCCACCCGCGCGGGCCGCGGGATCGAGCGTCGCGGCCCATCGACCGCCCCGGTCTCGCCGTTGATCGGCTGATACTCGATCGTCGAATCCGTCGCCCAACAGAGTTCGATCCGCTTCTCGTTCGCGGCCCGCGCCCACCCGAGCGAACCAAGTCCCGTCTCGGAACTGGCCATCACCACCGGAAGACCCTGGATCCCCTCCGCCCCAACCCGCGCCACCTGCAAGTGACTGATCGACTGCTCCACGGTCGTGAACGCCAGCAGCCGGCCGTCGGGCGACGGCCCCCCGTTCATCGCAAACGGCTCGCCCGTCACCAGCACCTCGGGGTCGCCCGCGACTTCGCCCTGGGGCGTCAGCGCCAGCCGGACCAGATCGACGGATTCGTCGTCCCGAGCCACCGAGAAGTACATCGCCGTCCCGCCCGAATCAATGCTCGTGAACATGAACCACTTGTACGCGCACGCCTTCAACAGCGTCGGCTCGGATCGCGCATTCAGCATCATCGAGTAGAACGCGTTGTTCGCCTTCACACGCCCGAACGCGCCGAAATACACCCGCGAAGAATCCGGCGAAAAACACGCGCCGCCCAGATCCTCTGACGGCCGCCCCGCCAGCCTCCGGAACGACGCCCCCGGCGCGTCGCTGATCCACATCTCGTAAAGCCCCGTTGACTCCGCGATCGTCGCGATCACCTTGTTCCCGTCCGGTGACACCGTCGCGCTGTTCTCAAACGGCCGATAGTCGGCGCACCACGGCTCGCTCGTCCCGTCGGGCTTGCCGACCATCATCCGTCTCCGCGCCCCCGTCACCCCGCCCGGCACGAAGCACCCGGTCCCGTCGGCGGAGATCGTCACATTGGCGTGCTCCCACGCCGATCCCGTCCGCAAGCCCGACAGCACCGATCGAACCTCGCCCCGAGTTTCGAGTTTCGCGGGGTCGAACTCCACGGAAAGCAACTGATCGGACCGAGTGAAAAACAAACGATGGCCGCCGTCCCACGCCGGCGCGCCCGCGCTCTCGACCAGCACCCGGCTCTCACCCGTCTCAAGATCGATCGCGCACGCGTTCATCTCGAACCCCTTCGGCCCGTATCCGGTCACATGCGCCAGGACATACCGAGGATTGCCGGAATCCGCGAGCATCCGGAGGCTGGCATTGTCGCCCGCCCCGCTCACCTTGACCCTTCGGCTCTCCTTCCCGTCCAGCGAAGACAGCAGCACCAACTCGCCGGAACCACTCGCCGCCACGATCACGTCGCCACCGAGCCACACCAACGAGTTGATCCGAGCGAGATCGTCCGACGACGACAGCACCACCGGCGGCGAGCGCCCGTCCACCGGCGCTTTCACGATCCGAAATGTCGGCTGAGCGCCCCCGACCCGCGTCCGGAACGCAAACCATCGGCTGTCGGGAGAAAAACAGACGTCCGCAACCTCGTGCGATCCTTGAACGCGCCGCCCCTCCGCGCTCGTGAACGGCCTGAGGAACAGCACCCCCTGGTTGGCCGGGTCCACCGTGCGGCCCGGCGACGCGCGCTCCGACGCGATGAACGCCAGCGTCCGCCCATCCGGGCTTACCAGTCCTTCCCGTGCTTCCATCCCCTCCGGCATCGCGATCGAGAAATACCGAGGCTCGAGC
The DNA here is from genome assembly GCA_947085435.1 of uncultured Phycisphaerae bacterium. Taxonomy (GTDB): domain Bacteria; phylum Planctomycetota; class Phycisphaerae; order Phycisphaerales; family UBA1924; genus JAEUIV01. Next base: position 40,455 of record CAMTWL010000017.1, on the reverse strand, counting down.
CGCGCCAACGCCGACTGCTCTCGCTCCATCCACGTCGCCGCCGTCACACCGCCAACCCCCCCGAGCGCCAGCCCCGCGAGGAACCACGCCGCCGCACGCCACGAACCGCGCCGCGCCGCCGGCAGCGCGAACGCCGACTGCGAAGAGATGAAACTGCTCGCCCACTCCCGCCCGCTCAGCGACTTCTCCAGCTCCAGCCGCGCATCACCGATATCGCGCAGCCGCTTCGACTGGTCCTTCTCCAGGCACCGCGTCAGCAGATCCCTGATTCTTGGCGGCGTGTTCGCGGGGAGCGCCTCCCACCTGGGCTCGCGCTCCAGCGTCGCCGCGATCGTGTCGCTCAGCGTCTCGCCGCCGAACGCCATCTTCCCCGTGAGACACTCGAACAGCACGCAGCCGAACGAAAAAATGTCCGTGCGCCGATCGAGCGTCTTCCCGCGCGCCTGCTCCGGACTCAGATACCCCGCCGACCCCATGATCCGCCCCGGCATCGTCACCGGCGAGTGCGCCCCGCGCTCCCCCGAAGCGATCGTCACCGTCGGCGATTCGGGGTCGGTCCGGCGCACGCCGAAACTCGTCCCCGGCTCGGCGCCGCCCTTCGCCAAACCAAAGTCGAGCACTTTCACCCGCCCCGCGGGCGTCACGATCACGTTCCCCGGCTTCAGGTCGCGGTGCACCACCCCCGCCTCGTGCGCCGCCTCCATCCCCGCCGCGATCTGCGCCGCAATGGAAAGCGCCTCATCGACCGGGATCGGGCCGCGCCGGAGCATCGCCCCCAGCGTTTCGCCCTCCACAAACTCCATCACCAGGTACCGCGTCCCCGCTTCCTCCTCGATCCCGAACACCGACGCGACATTCGGATGATTCAGCGACGCCAGCACCCGCCCCTCGCGCTCGAATCGCGCCACGAACTCCGCCGAGTCCGCGCTCGACTCCGGCAGCGCCTTGATCGCCACGCGCCGCCCCAGCCGCTCGTCCCGACCGAGGTAGACAACGCCCATCCCCCCGCGCCCGAGTTCTCGTTCGATTTCATAGGGTCCGATGGCCTTCGGGAGCGACATGAAGTGCGGGTCTCCGGATGACTGGCTTGGCTCGCCACACCTTACAGTATCCGGAAACAGAGAAAATCCGCATGAATCGCACCCTGAAACCCCGAATTTCTCTTGCAACCGCCCGTTCTTTGAGGTATGTTCCCGAAGCGAATCGCGCTTCGTTGCGCCCGTCGGCCGTCCCGACAATACCGGAGAAGAAACATGCGTCCGATTCATGCCTGCATTTTGCTCGCTCTCGCCGCCATTCCGGCCGTCCCGGCCCGCGCCGACGACTGGGTCATCAACATGACCGTCGACAACCAGTTCGACGTCTACTTCGGCACCCCCTTCGCAACCAACTTCGTCGCCGGCGGCGGGAACAACTGGCCCACCACCTACACCTTCAACGCCCTCAACCGCCTGCCGACGGACTACCTCTACGTCGCAACATCCTCCGACCAATCCGTCGCCCAGGGATTCCTCGGCTCCTTTACCAACACCACCATCAACCTCTCGACCGATACCGGCGACCTGGTCTGGGAGGTCTTCCCCGCAGGCCAGTACCTCCAGCAGATGGGACTCGGCGCCGGCCCGTGGCCCGCCGGCCTCCAGCCGACCCAGGCCCAGGTGGACATCGCCATCAACTACGCCGAGACCAACGGCCTGTGGGTCGCCCCCGTCGCCGGCGGGTACAACGGCGTCAGCCCGTGGGGATTCCGTCCCGGCATCTCCACCAACGCCCGATGGATCTGGCACAGCGCCAACGGCGACCCCGACCCCACCAGCCCCGGCTTCAACCACGACGAGTTCCTCGTCTTCCGAATCGAAGGCATCGTCCCAACCCCCGGCGCATTCGCGCTCAGCGCGCTCGCTCTCGCCGCCGCAACCCGACGCCGCCGCTAGCCCGACGCGAACTGCATTGGACGCCGAGGCTGAGTCTTCGAAGCCTCGGGCCAAGCGCTCAAATTTCCAACGAATAATCATCGGGTCTTTCCCCCAGCAGGCCGACCCCGTCGGCCTGCTATCTTTCTCCCTCCAACCAATCTCCCGCACCACGCAATCGCCGGGTGCCACTACTTGTCCCGCTGCTTTGAGCGGGCAAGTAGTGGAGGCGTGGCACGGGCCGGGTGCCACCACCGATCCGGCGTCTTCGACGGTCGGTGGTGCGAGCGTGGGCACCGACACCACCCGCCGAGGACGGACGGGTGGTGGCACCCGTCTCGCCTGTTATCTTTATCCCTCCAATCCATCTCCCTCACAACGCAATCGCCCGCGTCCCCTGCCTTAATTTTCGCTTTGCGCTTTCCGCTTTCCGCTTTTTTAGGAGCCCCCCATGCCCGCCTCCATCACCAAATCGCCCGAGCGCCTCAACGTCCCCGACGAGCCGATCCTCCCCTTCATCGAGGGCGACGGCACCGGCCCCGACATCTGGCGCGCCTCCGTCACCGTCTTCGATGCCGCCGTTGCCAAGGCCTACAGCGGCAAACGCAAAATCCACTGGCAGGAAGTCCTCGCGGGAGAGAAAGCCTTCAACAAGACCGGCAACTGGCTCCCCGACGCAACCCTCGACGCCTTCCGCTCCTGCCTCGTCGGCATCAAGGGACCGCTCACCACGCCCATCGGCGGCGGCATCCGCTCGCTCAACGTCGCCCTCCGCCAGATCCTCGACCTCTACGTCTGCCTCCGGCCCGTCCGCTGGTTCAAGGGCGTCCCCTCGCCCGTCAAGCGCCCGCAGGACTGCGACATGGTCATCTTCCGCGAGAACACCGAGGACATCTACGCCGGAATCGAATACGCCGGCGGCACCGCCGACGCGCAGAAAATCCTCGACTTCATGGCCCAGAACTTCCCCAAGGAGTTCGCCAAAATCCGCTTCGGCAACGCCAAAGCCTGCAACGACTGGCAGAAATCACTCGAAGGCATCGGCGCGCCCCACCGCGAAATGAAAGTCGAAGTCGGCATCGGCCTCAAAGCCGTCTCCTACCTCGGCACCGAGCGGCTCGTCCACTCCGCCATCGGCTACGCCCTCAAAGAGAAACGCAAGAGCGTCACCCTCGTCCACAAGGGCAACATCATGAAGTACACCGAGGGCGCATTCAAGGACTGGGGCTACAAGGTCGCCGTCGACTTCTACCGCAACCAGACCGTCACCGAACGCGAGTCCTGGATCCTCGGCAACAAAGAGACCAACACCGATATCTCCTCCGAAGCCAACGCCAAAATGATCGACCCCGGCTACGACATGATGACCCCCGCGCAAAGGCAGGCCGTCGTCGCCGAGATCGACACCGCCCTCAAACTCTGGCCGACCCACGGCGGCGGGAAGTGGAAACAGATGCTCCTCGTCAGGGACACCATCGCCGACATCACCCTGCAACAAGTCCTCACCCGCCCGCGCGACTTCAGCGTTATCGCCAAACTCAACCTCAACGGCGATTACCTCAGCGACGCCCTCGCCGCACAGGTCGGCGGCATCGGCATCGCCCCCGGCGCCAACATCAACTACGTCACGGGCCACGCCATCTTCGAGGCCACCCACGGCACCGCCCCCAAATACGCCAACCTCGACCAGGTCAACCCCGGCTCCCTCATTCTCTCGGGAGAGATGATGCTCCGCTACCTGGGCTGGACCGAGGCCGCCGACCTCATCATCAAAGGCATGGACGGCGCGATCAGCGCGAAAACCGTCACCTACGACTTCGAGCGCCTGATGAAGGCCGAGGGGGATACGCAGGTGCGGAAGGTGAAGTGCTCGGAGTTCGGCACGGAGATCATCCGGCACATGTGACCAACGTGGCACGGGCTTTCTCGGAGAGTCGCCGCGGAGACCAGCCCGTGTGCCTTGAAGCGGCGTAGACCACCACACCGCGCGTTCACCAACGTCCTACGACCGCCGCACGGCCCGTGCCATCGCGGAGCAACCGGAACTCGATCGGCCGAAGGAAGTTCGAGAAGGACGCTCGGTGAAGACCTGCCGCATGAGAGACGAACACAGCGACAACGGCTGGTACGTCGCCCAGGGTGCCGGCCCCGTTCATACGAGCCCCGAACGAAGTGAGCGGAACCGCGCCGGCCCGCAACGAATGACACCGCCTGCCTCGCGGCATCCAGCATGTGCTGGATGCGGATTCGGTCATCGATCGGTTGCGATTGGTCCTCACGCGGCATGCAGCGTCCGAGCCCGCTTCACCACATCATCGCGGAAGTATCGAGAAAGATCGTTCGGCGTGCGCAAGCCCACCCGCCGGCCCGAAGTCGTCGCTGAGGATGCTGCCGAAGAGCGATATCTTCGTCACCGAGTGCCGCGTGCGGAGCCCGGCGATTCGATTTTCGGAGATGTTGACACCGTGGACGATCATGGCAGCATCATAGCGCGCGAACCCCCCAAGCCGTAACGGTCGCTCCGATCGACCCCCATCCATCAACTACTATCCCGCAGCCCCCCAAGCCCCCAGGCCCCTCCCGGAACCCCCCATGCCCGTCACCTTTGAGCACGCCACCCTCCCCAACGGCCTGACCATTCTCAGCGAGACCGATCCCGCCGCGCACACCGCCGCGTGCGGGTTCTTTGTCAAGACCGGCGCGCGGGACGAGGAGCGGCCCGTCATGGGCGTCTCGCATTTCCTCGAGCACATGATGTTCAAGGGGACCGAGAAGCGCTCGGCGGACGACGTGAACCGCGAGTTTGATGAGATCGGCGCGTCGTACAACGCGTTCACGTCGACCGAACTGACCGCGTTCCACGCCGGGACGCTGCCGGAGCATCTGCCGAAGGCGATGGAGATTCTCTCGGACATCCTGCGGCCCGCGCTGAGGCAGGCGGACTTTGACACCGAGAAGGGTGTGATCCTGGAAGAGATCGCGATGTACAAGGACCAGCCGTTCTGGGTTTTGTTCGAGCGCGCGATGGAAGAGTTTTACGGGCCGCACACGCTGGGGTTCCGGGTGCTGGGCACGGAGGAATCCATCAAGGCGTTGCAGCGCGACCAGATGAGGTCGTACTTTGATTTCCGATATTCCGCGGACAACACGGTGCTGGCGCTCGCGGGTCGGATTGATTTCGCGGCGGCGGTTGAGCAGGCGAGCCGGCTGTGCGGCGCGTGGACGCGGACGGGGGCGAAGCGGGATGCGTCGCCGCCGAAGTGTCTGGATTGCAACTTCACGATCCACGATGAGAAGGTGACGCGGGCGTACCTGCTGGCGGTCAGCCCCGGCCCGGCGATGCGCGACGAGCGGCGGTACGCCTCGATGATGCTGGCGCAGGTGCTGGGGGCGGCGGACAACAGCCGGCTGCATTGGGCGCTGGTCGAGCCGGGGATCGCGGAGGATGCGCAGGCGAGTTACGACGCGCACGACGGCATCGGCTCGACGTTCATCTTCGCGTCGGGCGATCCCGAGCGCGCGGACGAGATCCTGAGCGTGATCGACCGCGAGGTTGCGGGGCTTGTGCCGTCGCTGACTCAGGATGATCTGGAACGGCTGCGGAACCGCCTTGCGACCAGCGTCACGCTCGCTGGTGAACGGCCGGGCGGACGCATGCACCGGCTGGGGAAACTCTGGCCATATCTGGGTGAATATAAATCGCTGGAGCAGGAGTTGGAGTCGATCAACCGTGTGACGCTCGCGGACCTTCGCGCGGTGGCGGAGGCGTTCCCGTTCCGGCCTCGGACAGTTGGCCGAATGCTTCCCAAAGCAAAGAGATAACCACAGAGGCACGAAGACACAGAGGAGAGACTCTTGTGTAAACGCTTCGCGTTTCCGCGAGCGTCCACGATCACGCAAGGTCGCATGCGCTTTCGGTTTCAGTTGGGCGCGTAGCGAAGTTGGTTGCGTAGCGTGAGCCGCCCCCTCCGCCCTCGAAGACTCGGGCACCTCCCCCGCTGGGAGCGGGGGAGGAGGCCCACACGCCGCGCGAGAATCATGGGAAGCCCATTCAATAATTCTCCTCTGTGTCTCCGTGTCTCCGTGTCTCCGTGTCTCCGTGGTGAACTCTTACTTTGTAGCGAGCAGCGTCCCGATCTTCCCGATCGTCACGGCGGCATCGCGGCGCGCCTCGGCCTGGCTTGCCTTGAACTGCTTCCACATGAAGGGAGCGCTCAGCAGGACCAGCGGGAGGTACCACCACCAGGTCTGGATCGTGTACCACGAAAAATAGATGCTCAGCATCGAGTGGGTGAGTTGCAAGCCCGGCACGATGGAAAAAATGAAGAGCAGGATCGCAACGGCGGGCATCTTGCGGAGCAGGCGGAGCTCGAACTCGACGCGGGAGCCGGATTGCTGCGGGCCGAGCGGGAGGGGGCGGATGATGAGGTCGTAGTCGTAGACGCCGCCGAAGGCGGTGACGGCAGCGGCGGGACTGCTCCCGTCGTGCTGATTCAAGTGGCGAAATCCGGCGAGTCGGCCGCGCTTGGACTCGCGGGCGAGCCGGTCGATGATCTGAGCGACGCTCAGTGAGGATCGAAGCGAGGGCAACGGTACGGGGAGTTTCGAAGCCGGGGCGACCGCCGGTGGCTGTTGTTCGTGCGGTGTGCGGTACTCCTCCGGAGTTGCAACCAGCGCGATCGGAGAAATTCCTATCTCGCCGCCCGGAACCGCTGGCACGGTGGTGTGTTTCATGTCATCATCATTTCGACACGGATGTTGTCCCGGTTCGACGTGCATGGACGCTCAGGATAGCCATGTCGCCTGTTGGTGGGGTTATTTCGTTTCGGCACGCCCCATGCAGGTAGGAAGCGTCGGATGGACCTCTCCCCACACGCACCCAAACAATCCCCGGCTTTTCGGCTGGTGTTCCCGGACGATAGTCCGAGCCTGATCGAGGCACAGGCTCGGCGCGCGGTCGCGGAAGAGAACCGTCGGGCGGCGGCGCTGGCATCATCCGGCGGAGGAGATGTACGCCGAATCTTCGCGGTGCGGGCGTCCCAGATGCTGGAGGGCGGGCGCGCGGCGATCATGCCCCCGGAGAGCCGGAGGATGCTGGTGGGCGATGCGAGGCGTTTCGGGCTTCGCGCGTTCGAGGCGAACCTGATCATCGCGATCGTGCAGGACGGTGCGAGGCGCGGCGAGTTGCCCGGCGCGGCCGAGACCGGACGGTTGCTCGATGTCATCCCGGCGGGAAGTCGGCGAGAGGACCGGCAACTGTTGATTCAGCGCCTTGTTATGGCGGTGCTGATCGGCGCTGGAGTTCTGACGGTGTTGATCCGGTGGATTGACGCGGGGTAAGGGTTTAGGGTTCGACGCCTTTCGCCTTGGCCCCGATTCCTTGTCTTCCTCCGCGTTCTCCGCGCCTCCGCGCCTCCGCGGTGAATGTCTTTTCCCTTGCCTTTGGCTTGAACCCCATTCCTTTCTTTTGCCTTCCTCTGTGTCTCCGTGTCCCGCCGCGGCGGATCTGCGACTCTGTGGTGAATGTCTTTGTCTTGGTTTCGGGGTTGGCGGCACGCCCGCTAAGATTGGGGGCATGGACTCCGCTGCATCCCCACCGCCTTTGCTGGAAGTGCGCGACCTGTGCGTGTGGTTCCCGATCCGCACCGGGGTGTTTCAGCGCACGACCGGATGGAACAAGGCCGTGGACGGCGTGTCGTTGCATGTGAACGCGGGCGAGACGCTCGGGCTTGTCGGCGAATCGGGCTGCGGCAAGACCACGGTGGGGCGGGCGATCCTGCGGCTCATCCCGAAGACGCGCGGGACGGTGATGTTCGAGGGGCGGGATGTGTACGCGGCGCGCGGCCCGGCGCTGAAAGCGATGCGGCGTCGGATGCAGATCATTTTTCAAGACCCGGCTGGCTCGCTGAACCCGCGGATGCGGGTGGACATGATCGTGGGCGAGGCGATGCGGGTGCATGGGCTGGTGAAATCGCGCGATGAGATGCGGGCGCGGGTGATCGAACTTCTGGAAAAATGCGGCCTCTCAAAGGACTCAGCGGATCGGTACCCGCACCAGTTTTCGGGAGGCCAGCGGCAGCGGATCGGCATCGCGCGGGCGCTGGCGCTTCGGCCGAGGCTCATCGTGTGCGACGAGCCGACGAGCGCGCTGGATGCTTCGATCCAGGCGCAGATTCTGAATCTGCTGGCGGACCTGCGCGATGAGTTCGGACTGTCGCTCCTGTTCATCAGCCACGACATGGCGGTGATCCGGCATGTGTGCGATCGTGTGGCGGTGATGTACCAGGGAAAGATCGTCGAGGAAGGGGCGCGGGACGCGGTGCTCGGTTCGCCGCGTCATGCGTACACGAAAGCGCTGCTCTCGGCGGTGCCGGGGATGGACCCGAGGCGGGTGCGCGCGAGCGAGGCGGTGAGAGCGTGAGCGGGACGGGCGAGCGCGTGCCGATTCGGCCCGTGCGCGCCGAGGATTTCGACGCCGTCGCGGCGCTGACGAACCATTTCATCGTGAATACCGCGATTCACTTCGGGTATGAAGAGGTGACGGCGGAGGAGTTGCGGGCTTCGTGGGAGAAGAGCAAGGGGAAGTATCCGTACTTGGTCGCGGAGGTGGATGGCGCGGACCCGGCATCCCGGCGCGCCGGGACCGGGCCACCAAAGTCATCGCTTGCGGGGTACGCAAAGTGCGGCGTGTGGCGGGATCGGTCGGCCTACCAGTGGACGGCGGAGACTGGGATTTATGTTGCGCCGTCGATGCAGCGACGCGGCGTCGGGCGGCGGCTGTACGGCGCGCTGATCGACGAGTGCCGGCGATGCGGGTTTCATTCGCTGATCGGCGGGATCACGCTGCCGAACGAGGCGTCGGTGCGGCTGCATGAGGCGATGGGGTTTGTGAGAGTCGGGCAGTTCGAGGATGCGGGGTGGAAGTTTGGTGCGTGGCACGGCGTGGGGTTTTGGCAGTTGATGCTGCGGAATGGGGAGCATCGGGCCGGGGCGCTGACACCGCCGACAACCTGAGCGGCACACACGCGCACAAAGCCCGTGCCACAAGAACCAGACGCCCGCACGCGTGCCCCACCGGTTTCGATGATGCGCTCTTGCGGCGAATGAGGGTTTTCCCCAAGTCGCACGGTCAAGTCGCCGACATGTGTGATGATCGGTTGCAACTCAGCCTGTCCGCGGGCATAGGATGAGTGTGTTCGGCTGACGCGTCGGTGGGACGCCGGGCGAGCGAGGCGAGTTTGTTGGTCCGCGGCCGCTCGAAAGGAGAGTGGGCGATGGCACAAGCGTTGAGGGATTCTGACAAGAGGGACCTGCCAACTCAGGTGGAGCCGCGCAAGGCGCTTGCGCCGAGCCAGCGCGAAGCGAAGGGGCTCCGCGCGTGGGGGCTGGATTCGACGCCGATGCCGCGTGTGGCTGAGACCGTGCCCGCGCGGTCGGAGGCGAAGCCGCTGGGGGTTGTTTGTGAGCCGGTGAACTGAAGAGCGTTCCTTCGCTTGCGCGAAGGGCTCGTACTTGCGCGAGGGGTTCGTATGCCGTGTTACGCGAGGGCTGGGGTGAACGATGCCCCCGGGAGGGCGTCGAAGGCGACGAGGTCGCCCGGCTTGAACTGGTTCGCACGCTGACGCGGATCGGTCAACTTACAGATGATCGGGATGCCCGCGTTGATGGTGAGCGTGTTGTCGCCGGTGTCGGCGGCGATGATCTCGCCCTGGATTCGTCGCGGCGTGCCTTCGAGGGGTTCGATATAGCGGCCGCCGGTGTGGACCACGTCAACGCGGCGTGCCTGAGTGCGGATCGACCCGAGGATGCGCTTGCCCACGGCTGTGTTCGGCGGCTGGTAGACCGCGAGGTGCAGGCGGTAGTCGGTGCCGGGGAATGAGATCGTGACTCGCTCGGTTGAGGTCTCGGCGAGTACGCCCCGAGCGTGATGGGAGGGTTGTGTGGTGGTGGGCATGGGCGGAGTTGGGTGAGCGGGTGAGCGGGTGAGCGGGTGAGCGGGTGAGCGGGTGAGCGGGTGAGCGGGTGAGCGGGTGAGCGGGTGAGCGGGTGAGAAATTCTACTCCTTTCATATGTGCGATGCGGTCGGACTGGAAATGCCGAGAAAGTTCGCCAGCAGCCTCGGCCCTTCGACGGTAAGGAACGACTCCGGATGAAACTGGACGCCTTCGAGCGGTGCCTGGCCTTTTTTTGCGGCGCGGCGGAGCCCCATGACGACCTCGACGGTTGACCCGTCGTCGAGCGTGTCGGTGGTCCACGCGGAGACTTCCCAACCTGTCGGCGGGACCGATTGTTTCAAGACAACAAGGCTGTGGTAGCGCGTCGCGGTGAAGGGAGAGGGGACGCCCTTGAAGAGTCCGTTGCCGTCGTGGTGGATCTCGCTTGTTTTGCCGTGCATGATGCGGGTGTGGCGCGCGACGGTCATGCCGTGGGTGTGCCCGATGCACTGATGGCCGAGGCACACGCCGAGGATCGGGACGCGGCCTGCGAAGCGCGTGATGAGGTCGTTCGAGACGCCCGCTTCGTTGGGCGAGCACGGGCCGGGTGAGATGATGATGTGCGAAGGGTTCATCGCCTCCGCTTCATCGGCGGTGATGCGATCGTTGCGGACAACGCGGAGGTCGAAGCGCGGATCGAGTTCGCCGATCCGCTGGACCAGGTTCCAGGTGAAGGAGTCGTAGTTGTCGATGAGGAGGATCATGGGATGCAAGAGGCAGAGGGCGGAGGGCGAAAGGCGGAGGATGGATGCAGCGATTCACCAGCACGATAGCGATCGTGAGGCGGGGGGCACATCCGACACTTCGCCCAAGGCGGCTCAGTGTCGGCTTCTCGAAGGCCTGAATTGAGTTACGCCGCTCTCAGGTCCGTCCCCGCCACGCCGTCGCGCGTCACATAGAACAGCCGATCCGTAATCGGGTACGGCAACCGGAGGTAGTCGTGCTCGACGCGGGCGCGGACCTTGTCCACGAACTCGCTCGGATTCGGCGTGAGCGCGAGGAACATGTCGCGCGACGGCGTCGCCACGAGGAAGTCGCCGCCCATCTCGGGGGCGAGTTTCTCGAAGAGCGATTCGAGGAGGAGCCGCGAGGCGTCGTACCCATCCTGGTTGGTCAGAAGGATCGCGTGCCCACCCTCCTCCGCGTCCATCGTGCGGATCTCAAGTTCCGGCGTGTAGCGACGGAGATTCTTCCGCGCCACCGCTTCGAGTTCGTCCGCGGAGAGTCCCCAGCGGACCATCTGCTCCGTCGTCACCGACACCGTCATGTAAGGCATGTCGATCACGAACACGACCACCGTGTCGTTCACATACGGCATGTGCGCGACCAGTTCCTGCGAGAGGTGCTCGAAGATCGTGATCGGCTGGATGCGCGGCATGATCCGCGTCTTGGCCAGGTCCCACGGCATCGACGCCGCGGAGAGGGATTCCTCGTCGAAGAGGTGCTCCAGGTACTGCTCGACGATCTCGGTGCCGCGCTCGGGCGTGGTGGCGACGAGGCGCAGAAGATTTTCGAGGTCGAGCCGCCGACCGTTGACGATCATCTCCTTGGGGCCTGTCAGGGTGATCTGGAACTCGGGCTTCAGTCGGCGGAGCATCGTGGCGACCTGCTCGGCGAACGCTTCGGGCTCACGGGGCATTGCGGACATACTTCACCCCTAAACAAAGACGTGTTCTTCCACAACAGCCGACGCCCTGTGCAACTCGGCCCGGCTGTATCGTCAATTCAATACGGCGGCCCTTGGGCAAAGTTCCACGCTGGTGCCGGTTCCTCTCGGCTAACATGGCCCGATCGGCCCAGACCGCCAACCTTCTTTTCGAGGAATCCTGTTGGAACCAATCTCTCGGACGTGTCGAGTTAGTGGACCCCGTGGGCGGACGATCACCATCGGCAGCGGCCAGCCGTTGACGCTGATCGCCGGCCCGTGCGTGATCGAGGAGCGCTCGATGACGATGGATATCGCTCAAACGCTGCGCGACGCGTGCGCGGCGGAGGGCGTGTCGCTCATCTTCAAGGCGAGTTACGACAAAGCGAACCGCACGAGCGGGAAGTCGGCCCGCGGGCCGGGGCTTGCAGAGGGGTTGGCGCTGCTCGCGGAGGTTCGAGAGTCGCTCGGCGTTTCGGTGACAACGGATGTTCATGCGCCGGAGCAGGCGTCGGCGGTCGCGGAGGTGGTGGACCTCTTGCAGATTCCCGCATTCCTCTGCCGACAGACGGACCTGCTGCTCGCGGCGGGCGCGGCGGCGGTACGGTTCGGCCGCGCGGTGAACGTAAAGAAGGGTCAGTTCCTGGCGCCGGACGAGATGTCGGGGCCGGTGAATAAACTGGTCGGCTGCGGTTGCCAAGACATCATGCTCACCGAGCGCGGCACGTTCTTCGGGTACCACCGGCTGGTGAACGATCTCATCGGGATGGGCGATCTGATGGAGATGCGATTCGAGGGGGGCGTTCGCCCGCCGCTGTGCTTCGATTGCACGCACTCGGCCCAGTTGCCGGGCGCGCAGGGTCACGCGACGGGCGGGCGTCGCGACCGCGTGCCGCTGCTCGCAAAGGCGGCGGTGGCGGCGGGGGTCGACGCGGTCTTCATGGAATGCCACCCCGAGCCGGAGAACGCGTGGAGCGATGCGAGCACGATGCTGCGGCTGGCGGATGCGGCGGGGCTGATAACCGTCCTGAATCGGTTGCACAAAGTTGCGCGTGCGTAGGTCGGCCAGTGTGGACGGCTCGCGCGGGTGCCACGGGCAGTCCCGGCGCGCCGGGACTCCACTTCTTCAAGGCCGGCGGCACATGGCTACTATTCGGGCATGAAGCGCAAGTGCGATCGGTGCGACAACGAGGCGACCGTCCACGAGGTCGTGATCCGCAACGGCGAGAAGGCCGAGAAGCATGTGTGCGAGGGCTGCGCGCGGGAGGATGGATTCACCGTCCACGCGCACGCGCCGATCTCGGACCTCATCACGAAGTTTGTCATCTCGCAGACGAAGGGTGAGAAGTCGCCGGTCAAGGTCGGGGTCTGCGGCTCGTGCGGCCTGACGTTCGCCGAGTTCAAGCAGCAGGGCGTCCTCGGCTGCCCCGAGTGCTACCAAACATTCGAGGAACAGTTGAGCGCGATGATCGAGCGGGCGCACGAAGGGGCAACGCACCACATCGGCAAATCGCCCAAGCGCGCGGGCGGGTCGGCCGGGCGGCACGAACGCATCACCACGCTCCGCAAGCAACTGCACGACGCGATCACCGCCGAGCAGTACGAGCGTGCGGCGGCGCTGCGCGACCAGTTGCTGCGCGTCGAGAAGCCCGCCGCCGAGCGCGAAGCGGCGGCGGAATCTTCCAAGCCCCAGCGCGGACGCGGGGGGAGCAAGGCGTGAGCGCGGCACGCCCCCCCACCGCAGCCGAGTGGTTGAGGCCCGACTCGCCCGAGGGAGACGTGGTGCTGTCGTCGCGGATCCGGCTGGCCCGGAACTTCGCGGGGTTCCCGTTTGTCGGGCGCGCGAAGCGAGAGGACCGCCGACAGATCCTGCAGATCGCCAAGCGCGACATCATGCAAGGCGGCCTTGCTCCGGAAGTGATGTGGGTGGACCTGAACGAGGTCTCCTCGCTCGAACGGAGCGTGTTGGTCGAGCGGCACCTGATCTCGAAGCAGCACGCGAAGGGGGACGAGCCGCGGGCCGTGGCGATCTCGAATCCCGACGAACGGCTGTCGATCATGGTGAACGAAGAGGATCACCTGCGTATCCAGGTGATCCGCGGCGGGCTCGACCTGATGGGCGCGTTCACGCAGATCGATGAGATCGACGACAAGATCGAGGCGATGAGCGATTACGCTTTTTCTTCGCGCTTCGGGTATCTGACGGCGTGCCCGACGAATGTCGGGACCGGCATCCGCGTGAGCGTGATGCTGCACCTGCCGGGGCTGAAACTCTCGGGTGAGTTGGAGAAGGTGAAGCGCGCGGCGAACGGGATGAGCCTGGCGGTGCGCGGGTTTTATGGCGAGGGGTCGGACGCTGTCGGGGATTTCTTTCAACTCTCGAATCAGACCACGCTCGGGAAGAGCGAGCGCGACCTGCTCGAAGAGTTCGAGAAGCAGATCGTGCCAAAGGTCGTGGAGTACGAGCGGCTGGCGCGGCGGTCGTTGCTCGAAAAACGCCGCGTGATTCTGGAGGATCGGGTGCATCGCGCGCTGGGGACGCTGCGGCATGCGCGGCTCTTGAAATCTGAGGAAGCGCTCGAGATGCTCAGTTTTCTTCGACTCGGGATCAATCTGGGCGTGGTGGAGGGTGTCGAACTGGCGACGGTGAACAACCTGATCCTGCTGACTCAGCCCGCGCACCTGCAACGGCTGGCGAAGCACGACATGGAACAATCGGAGAGGCGCGTGGAGCGCGCCACGGTGGTGCGGAAGCACCTGGGCGGCGGCTGAGAGGCGAAGACATTCACCACGGAGGCACGGAGACACAGAGAAGAGAATGAAATGAATGGATTGCGGAACGAACGGGTGACCCAATCTGATTCTGACCCATGATTCACTCAGTGTTTGTCTCTGTGTCTCTGCGTCTCTGTGGTGAATGCCTTTTGTCTTTATGATCGAAGCGTGAAACGCCTCTACTTCGACAACGCGGCGACCAGCAGCCCCAAGCCGGAAGCGGTGTGGCGGGCGATGGCGGACTACGCGACGCGGCTCGGCGGTTCGCCGGGGCGCGGGACGTATTTCGAGTCGCGCGAGGCGGGGCGATTGATGAGCCAGTGCCGGGAGCGGATTCGCCGGCTCATCAACGGCGAATCGGCGGACCATGTGGTGTTCGCGTTGAACACATCGGACGCGCTGAATCTGGCGATCAAGGGGCTGCTCCTTCCGCGGCTGGCGCGGGGCGAGAGCGTGCATGTGGTGACGACGTGGATGGAGCACAACTCGGTACTCCGGCCGCTGCACGCGCTGGCGGAGATGTTCGCGGGACGTGTTGAAGTGACGCATGTGCGCCCTGATCCGTTGACCACCCGGATCGAACCGGACGATGTTCGCGCCGCCGTGAGATCAAACGCAAACACGCGGCTGGTGGCGATCAATCATGTGAGCAACGTGACGGGTGTGGTCCAGCCGGTGGAAGCGATCGGTCGCGTGTGCCGCGAGTTGGACGTGCCGTTGCTTGTGGATGCGGCGCAGTCGTTGGGGCATGTGCCGGTGGACGTGCGTGCGATGTCGATCGATCTGCTGGCGTTCCCCGGGCACAAAGGGCTGCTCGGGCCGACGGGGACGGGCGGGCTGTACCTGAGGCCGGGGATGGAGCGCGTCGTGTCGAGCGTGCGCGAAGGGGGGACGGGATCAAGCAGCGAGCTGGCGGCGCAGCCGGGGACGCTGCCCGATAAATACGAGCCGGGGTCGCAGAATGCGATCGGGGTGATCGGGCTGTCGGAGGGTGTGCGGTATTTGCAGGAGTATGAGTGTGCGGGGCTGGTCGGGGTTGAAGCGGTTGCGGCGCACGAGCGCGAGTTGGTCGGTGTGTTCCTCGATGAGATCGGGGCGCTGCTCGACGGCGAAGGCGTGCGGTTGCTCGGGGCGCGCGAAGCGTCGGGGCGCGTCGGCGTGTTCACGCTCTGGTTCGAGGGGATGGACCCGCACGCGGTGGCGGCGATTCTGGAGTCGGAGTTCGGTGTGCTGTCTCGCGCGGGGCTGCACTGCGCGCCGCTGGCGCACCAACTGCTGGCGCGCGACGGCGGCGCGGGCGGCGGTGTGCGGCTGAGCCTGGGGCCGTTTTTGAGTGTTGAGGATGTGCGGTTTGCGGCGGGGGCGATGGTTGAGGTAGCGGAGTCGCTGGGGGCGGCGCGCGGGTGATGAAAACTCTCCTCAATCAATCGCACATGTGCGGCGCGGAGTAGAAGCCGTAGAGGGCGTAGCACTGAGGGGCAAGCCGCCAGTGGCACCCAACGCCGTGAACTGAACCATCTGTTTTCGTGCGATCCGCGTGCCCCTCCGGGGCACAAGAGCCTGTACACACAGCCTGTACCAGACCCGCGCCGAAGACGGCGGGGTCTGGCAACACGCGCGCGCCGCGTTGCGGCGAAAACATCGGAGAATCCAGCGATTGTGTGATATTTTGTCTGTTCGAGTTCACGGCGTTGAGTGGCACCCGAGAGTTCGTATTACATCGACGGCGGCAGGCCGAGGGCTTTGCGGATGTTGGCGACCTGGCCGAAGTGGAAGCCTTCGTGCCAGGCGATCTTGAAGATGGCGTCGAGCGGGTCGGTGGCGAAGCCGCCGGTTTTCTCCTTGAGGTCGGTGCTGAGCGCGGCGTCCGGCGCGGACTTGAGCCAGTTGACGAGGGCGGCCCGCGAATCGAGGAACGCTTTCTTCACGTCGGCGGCGGGCGGGTTGCCGGCGGGCGTCGGCTTGCTTCCCATACCGAAGGCTTTCTGGATGTTTTCAGGGACGTTGACGGCCGCGCCGACGACGCCGCCGATCCAGGCATCCGTGCCGGCGAGGTGGCCCATGACCCAGAGCGCGTGGTTGTCGGTCGGCGACGGCTGGTAGGTCAGTTTGTCGTCGGGGAAACCCTTCAACAGGTTGTCGGAATACCAGCGTGAGAACTCAAGAACGGCGAGGGCGTGTTGGCGTGGGGTCATGGGGCGCTCACAGTGGAAAGTGGAAAGTAGAAATGCGAAATCGAACAGGGTCGGAATGTTACCGCGCGGAAGTCCGATTCCTCCGCCGGGGGGGCTTTCAACAACAGTTGGATCGCTTGTAAATATCGGGGTCGAGGCGTTCCATGGCGCGTGTGGCGTCGCGGAGCGGCGTGAAGCCGTGCTGGGCGTAGAGGGCGTGGGCGTCGCGGGTCATCAGCATCCATCGGCGAAGGTTCTGGAGATCGGGGTGCGAAGTGATGCAGCGCATGAGCGTCTTGGAGAGGCCGCGGCCGCGGTGCTGTTCGAGGATGAACACGTCGGCGAGGTAGGCGTAGGTGGCGCGGTCGGTGACGACGCGCGCGTAGCCGATCTGGTCACGCGAGGGGTCGAGGTACACGCCGAAGGCGATCGAGTTCGCAGCAGCGCGGCGGACGGTTTCCATCGGGATGCCCGGCGACCAGTAGCAGTTGGTGAGAAAGCCGTGGATGACATTGAAGTCGAGCCGCGCGGGGTCATCGCTGAAGACCACCCCTGATTCTCGCAGTTCGTGCGTCATCAGCGGGATGGTAGCGAGGTCGGCGCGGCGAGAAAGGTCCGGCACAAAGGTGGGTAGTGTCTCAGTTTGAATGTGGCACGCCCTTTCCAGGGCGTGACGCGGGGGACACGGGCTGGAAAGCCCGTGCCACATTCAAACTGAGACACTACCCAAAGGTGGGCAGAACCCGGTCGCTCCCTTCGAGGAGAATGGCGCGGGGGAGTTGCGTGCCGCTGGTGATGGGTGATCCGGTGAGGCGATGAGTGTATTAGGAGTTGTCGATGAACTCCGCGGTGGTCTGCCGCCGGCGATCGACGATCAATCGGAGTACGTCCGGCCGCCCATAGTGCCCGGCGGGGTCGAAGTTCTGGCGTTCGCGGCGGACCATCGCGTGGTCGAGGTCGGCGATGATGAGTTCTTCGCGGTTGACGACGGGTTCGACGACCCACGAGCCGTCGGGGGCGGCGATGCACGATCCGCCGTCGTAGATGAACTCGCCGGGCGTGGGGCAGCACCGGGCGCGGTGCGGGAAGTTTTTCGGGATGTCCTGCTCGCGGAGGATCACGCTCGCGGAGACGACGAAGGAGCGCGACTCCTTGGCGATGAAGCGGGTGATGTCGCGTGTGAGGCGTTCGCATCCGGGCCAGAGGGCGACGTGCAGGTCTTCGCCTTGCGCATACAGCGCGGCGCGAGCGAGCGGAACCCAGTTTTCCCAGCAGTTGAGGGCGCCCACGGTGAACTCGTTGACGCGGTGGGTGACGAGGCCCGCGCCGTCGCCGATACCCCACGCGAGGCGCTCCTCGTAGGTGGGCATGAGTTTGCGGTGGACGGAAACGACCTCGCCGCGCTGGTCGATAAAAACACGCGAGCAAAAAATCGTGTGCCCCCGGTCGTTCGGCCGTTCGGCGACGCCGAGGACGACGGCGGTGTTCCCGGCGCGGGCGGCGTCCTGGATCGGCGCGAGGTCGCCGCGCCCGATCGTGACGGATTGGTCGAGGTACATCGCGTGCAGTTCCTTCTGGTCGCCCGAGTCGAAGCGTGCGCCGTCGGTGCGGCTGAGCCAGAATGGGTAGGCGGGGACGAGCGTCTCGCCGAAGCAGACAATGGCGGCACCCTTCGACGCGGCGTCGCCGACCGCGGCCGCGACTCTGGCGACGGTGCGGGCGCGGTCCATGAACACGGGGGCGATCTGTGCGACGGCGAGTTTCATGGTGTGGACGGGGAGCGTACCTGATCTGATCGGACTCCATGCAGCGAGCGATCGAAGCCCGCGATGCTTGTCAGCGTGCCGAGATTTGCGTTGAAAAGCATTGAGATTAAGCCCGAATGGCGCCCCGTTGAAATGCCGGCTCATGCCGATCCGGTTGGCCGTCGCGGTGAACGGAGGCCTCTCGACCGGGCGCGAGAGAGTCGGCACGGAGTGCCGGCCACCGATTCACCCCGCCGCGGCGAGGTCAGAGGGCGCGTCGATCGGCTGGCTGATCCAGAGTTCGTTGCGTGGGAAGTCCGAGAGGTGCACGGTGAGGCCGAGCGTCGCGCCGGCGGCCGAGCGTTGCACGACGCGGACGATCGGCCGATCGATCGCGTCCGCCTGCACACCGACGACCACGGCGGGGGTGTTGTTCGAGAGCATGACGTGACTCCCCACCGGGAAGAGCCCGGCGGCCTCGACCAGCGCCCGCACGCAGCGCTTGTCGAAGACACCGACCGAGGCCTGCATGATGATCTCTTCGATGGCTTCGTAGGGTCGCTTGGCGCTTCGGTATCGGCGTCGGGCGGCGGCGGCGGCGAAGGCGTCGGCGATCGCAACCACTTTGGCCATGTCGGCGATGAGCCGTCCGCGCAGGCCGCACGGGTACCCTGAGCCGTTGTCTCGCTCGTGGTGCTGGTGGGCCGCTTGCCTGACACTTTCGGAAAGCCCCTCCACCGCATCGAGCATGACCACGCTGTACGTCGGATGCCGCCGGACACGGTTGATCTCCATCTCGCTCAGCGATCGCCCCGAGACACGGAGATCGGCGGGCACCAATCCCATGCCCACGTCGGAGAGCAACCCGGCCATGCCCGCGAGGCGAACGTGGTCGTCGGACCATTGCAGCCGCGCCGCGATCGCCACACTGAGACACGCGACGGCGTAGCAGTGCTCGGGCAGGTAGTCCTCGCCGCGCGGCGCCAGGAGCGCCAACTGAGTGAATCGCTCGGGATGCGCGCGCTGAAGAATGAGCAACTCCGAGACGAGCGCGCTCACCTCACCCACCGAAACGGGCAATCCCGAAAGGATTCTCGCGAAGATTCGGCGGAAGCGCTTGACGCGCTCGCTTCGGAACTGCGCCAGCCGGGTCTCGTCCGGCCAACCCGTTTGCGAGGGACCGAACGCCGCGTGAGATGCCGCCCACGCGGGGGTCGGTGCGCTGCGAATTCTGAGCGGCAACCTCGCCCACTCGGCCGAGAGGTCGAGCACGCACTGGTCGGCGATCTTCATCCGAGCGGCGCGGAGGCGCTGGTCTTCCTTCTCGGGAGTGCCGAGGAACGCCCCGAGTTCGTACGCCTCGGCGTGGTGACGTTCGACGAGTTGCCCCGCTTCGACCGCGAGGATCCCGCCGGCCGTCACGACGTCCGCCGACGCGAACGATCCCTCCCCGACCGGCTCGACGAATCGAAGCAGCGAGCCCTGCTGCAAGTCGGACGCCGACGAGGCGAGGAAGAGGTCCCCCCACTTCGACTGCGAGATCATCCGGCACATCGCCTCGGTGAGGATGGTCGAGGCGCTCAGCAACTTAACGCCCTGCTTTGTATAGAGCCCGAGCGGCAGGCGAGCCCCAGGGCGCAATGTGGTGGCATCAACTTGGCGCATCGGTCACATCTCCGGCGATCGCTTTATTGATCGACCGGCAACGCCTCACGGTTCGCGCCGAGAGTCCGCAAGAAGCCGCCAAGATGCACGCGAGCAGAGGATTCACGGTTATGGGAGCCAGACCGACGCGGTTGTCGCCCCACAAAACACCTGCGCCTTCCGTCTTCCGCCCTACGCCTTTCCCCTACACTTTCGCCATGTTCGAGTTATCGATCGAATCCCGCTTCTCCGCCGCCCACGCCATCCGCATCGGCGGAGCGCTCGAACCGATCCACGGCCACGACTGGCTCGTGACCCTGACCATCGCCGGCGACACGCTCGACGACGACGGCCTGCTCTGCGACTTCCACACCATCGAGGAGGCGCTCCGCTCGATCACCGGCCGATTCCATAACCGAAGCCTGAACGACACGCCGCCCTTCAACTCGCTGAATCCCACGGCGGAACTGGTGGCGAAGCACATCGCCGACGCGCTCACACCCATGATGCCCGCCGAGGCACGGATCGTTTCGGTGCGCGTGACCGAGGCACCCGGTTGCGCGGCGACGTTTCGGCCGCGGTGATGACTCTTGGAACCCCGACCGCTAGGGAGCGGGGTTTGTGCTTGATTTCACGTCCCATGAAAAACCCCGCTCCCTTGCGGTCGGGGTTCCAGAACAACCGCTCGCATGGGCATCACTCGTCCTTCGACGCCTTCGCCCATGCATCCTTCAGCGTCACCGTCCGATTGAACACCAACGCGCCCGGCTTTGTATCCCGGTCCACGCAGAAATACCCCAGCCGCTCGAACTGCACCTTGTCGCCGACTTTCGCATCGGCCAGGCTTGGTTCAACGATGGCCCTCACCACTTCCAGCGAACTGGGGTTCAGATCATCCATGAACTCGCCGGTGCGCGCGCCGGGCTCTTCGACCTTGAAGAGCCGGTCGAATAGGCGCACCTCCGCGTGTACGCCGAGCGTCGCGGAGACCCAGTGCAGGGTCGCCTTCACCTTTCGCCCGTCGGGTGAGTCGCCGCCGCGCGTCGCGGGGTCGTAGGTGCAGCGGAGTTCGATGACTTCGCCCGTCGCCGGGTCTTTCACCACGCGCTCGCATTTCACAAAGTACGCCCACCGCAGCCGCACCTCGCGCCCCGGTGCGAGACGAAAAAACTTCTTCGGCGGCTCCTCCATGAAATCATCGCGCTCCACAAAGATCGTCCCCGTGAACGGCACCTTTCTTGACCCGGCGTCCGGATTCTCCGGGTTGTTCTGCGCGTCGAGCCAGTCCACCTTGCCCTCGGGCCAGTTGTCGATGACGACCTTCAGCGGCCGAAGCACCCCCATCACGCGCGGGGCGCGTTTGTTCAGGTCGGCGCGGATCGCAAGTTCGAGTCGCCCGAGGTCGATCATGCTCTCGGTCTTGGTGACGCCCATCTCTTCCCAGAAGGTGCGGATCGCTTCGGGTGTGCAGCCGCGACGGCGGAAGCCGCTGATCGTCGGCATGCGCGGATCGTCCCACCCGTTCACCGTCCGCTCCTGAACCATGCGGAGCAGGTTCCGCTTGCTGAGCACGGTGTAGGTGAGCAGCCCCTTGGCGAACTCGACCTGCCGCGGATGATGAACCTTTTTTCCCGCCGCGCGCCCCTCGTTCACCGAGTCGATGAACCAGTCGTACAGCGGCCGGTGATTCTCGAACTCCAGCGTGCAGATGGAGTGCGTGATGCCCTCGATGCCATCCTCGAAGCCGTGGGCCCAGTCGTACATCGGGTAGATGCACCATTTGTTCCCGGTGTTGTGATGCTCTTCGTGGAGGATGCGGTACATCACCGGATCGCGCAGGTTGAAGTTGGGCGACGCGAGGTCGATCTTTGCCCGCACGGTCATCGCGCCGTTGGGATGCTTGCCGTCGCGCATCTCGCCGATCAGCCTCAAGCTTTCCTCAGCGGGGCGATCGCGGAAGGGCGATGTGGCAGGGACGGTCGGCGTGCCGCGACGCTTCGAGACCTCGTCGGCGGGCAACTCGCAGACGTAGGCCTTGCCCTTGCGGATGAGTTCTTCGGCGAACTCATACATGCGGTCGAAGTAGTCGGAAGCGAAGAACAGCCCGCCGCCGTTCGGGCCGCTCCAATCGGCCCCGAGCCACAGCACGTCGGCTTTGATCGAATCGACGTACTCCTGCTCCTCTTTCGCGGGGTTCGTGTCGTCGAAGCGCAGATTGAACTTCCCGCCGAACTTCCGCGCGAGGCCGAAGTTCAGGCAGATACTCTTGGCGTGCCCGATGTGCAGGTAGCCGTTAGGCTCCGGCGGGAACCGTGTCTGGACGCGGGGCGTGCCGGTCTCGGCCCACACCCCCCACTTCCCGGCGCGGCAGTCATCGTCAACGATCTGCTCGATGAAGTTCAACGGTTTGTCGGCGGTTTCACACATGATTGATCCGGCTCATGGTAAAGGAAACCGGACCCCGCACGCACACCTCTATACTCCCGCCCCCCAACTCATGCCCCAGGCCCCACCGCACAGCCCGTCGAACCACGCTCACCCGCCGCCGCGAAACGTCGCCGCCGAGGAGCACCGCCACGCCGACGAGTTTCACCGCGAGCATCCGACGCTCTGGCTGCTCTCGCTCGTCATGCCCTTTGCGATCACCGCGATGGTGCTGGGTTCGATCTGGTTCCTCGCGGGATGGGACTTTGCGTGGATGTTGATGGTCAAGGCCGGCATCACGTTCTTCGGCGCGGGGCGCTTCATCATCCTCACGGGCGGCGATACCGGGAACGACGCGGCCCTCAGTTTCATGACCCGAGGCCAACTCTTCGCGATGGTCACCTACATGGACGTGCTGGTCGCCGCGCTCCTGGTCGTTCACGCGGGGATCATCTTCCGCATCCCAAAGTTCGGCCCCGCCATGGCTTCTCTGCAAGAGGACGGCGAGTTCATCCTCAAACTCCACCCCTGGATGCGACGCATGGCCTTCCTGGGCCTCGTCCTCTTCGCCGTCTTCCCCCTCGCGGCGACGGGCAGCGTCGGCGGCGCGATCTTCGGCCGACTCCTCGGCATGTCACGCATCGCAACCTTCATCGGCATCCTCATCGGCAGCATCGTCGGCAACGGCATGATGTGGCTCTTCGCCGGCGTGCTGAGCAGGTACATCAACAAGGACCATCCAGCACTCCTGATCGGAGGCGTGGCGGTCATCGTCGGGCTGGTCCTGCTGCTCAACTGGCGCTACCGCGTGATGAAGCGCGCGGACCGGAATCTCACCGGGTAGCGTCATTGAGCGCGGCGCGCCTTCGCCACCGCCGCGTGCCGCGGGCAAGACACCAGATGATCGTTCACCATCCCGACCGCCTGCATGAACGCGTAGCAGATCGTCGTCCCGACAAACCGGAAGCCGCGTTTCTTCATATCCTTCGAGATCGCGTCGGAGATCGGGGTTGATGCCGGGACTTCCGCCATGCCCCTGCGCCGATTCACGATCGGGGCGCCGTCAACAAAGCCCCAGATGTAGCGTGCAAAGCCGCCCTCGCCGCCGAACTCCTGCCGCACCTTCAGGAACGCCGCCGCGTTGCTGACGGCGGATTCGACCTTCAGGCGATTGCGGATGATGCCGGGGTCCGCGAGCAGCCGTGCGATGTGCTTCGCGTCGAATCGTGCCACGCGTCCCGGATCGAATCCAAGGAAGACTTCGCGGTATCGCTCGCGTTTCTTGAGAACGGTGTCCCAACTCAGCCCGGCCTGCGCGCCCTCGAGAATCAGAAACTCAAACAGAGTCCGGTCGTCGTACACCGGAACGCCCCACTCCTCATCGTGGTACGCGATCGATAACTCGTTCCTGGCCCAGGCGCATCGCGGCATGTCCGAGAACGTACCACGGCGGGTCGGATTCCCTGACCAACCGCGCGCGGTTCGATAAACCCGTTGCACGGCCGCCCTCCCCCTTGCAGGGGTGCCCGAAAACACCCGATGTCCGTGCCGACCCCCGTTGGAGCAAGTTAGTTATGGAGACCCGTCCCGAAACACTGCTGGTGCGCCAGCACGAGCGCCTGAAGTGCAGCCTTCGGGTCCAGGTCGCCGCCGCGCCCGAATGCGGAACGCAGGTGCGGCTGGCGCGAACGCTGGGCGACGGCAGCCGGGTCGTCAACGCCACGGTCATCGACTGCAGCCCCGGCGGCCTCGGGATCAACTCCAGCGTCTTCTTCCCAAAGACTTCCGTGATCCACGTCCGCATCACGGCGACGAACGGCGCGCACACGACGATCGCATACGAAGGCCCGCTCCGCGTGCAGCGAGTCGCGATGATCGGCCGCGAGCCGACCTATTACCTCGGCACGTCGTTCGTCGAGCGCCCGGCGGCAGACACGATTGAACTCCTGATGAACGAGGCCAAGCGCAACCCGGCCCCCGAAGCAAGGCCGAAGGGGGCCGCCGTTGCTTGACCATGAAGACTTTGTGCTCGCTTCGCTCCTCGAGTCCGGCCGCGTGACGGCGGAGGCGGCCGAGGCCGCGAGGCGCGAGGCCTCCGCCGAGGGCATCCCCGTCACCGAGGCACTCCTCCGCCACGGCGTGCTCGATCCGCGCGGGCTGGCGATCGCACGGGCCGAAACGTGCGAGTGTCCCTTCGTCGAACTCGCCCACTACGAGATCGACTTCTCGAACTCCGGGCTTCTGCCGCGGGCGTCCGCCGATGCCTTCATCGCGTTCCCCGTGTTCGTCATGCCGGACCTGGTCACCGTCGGCATGGCGAATCCGCTCGACCTCAAGGCGGTCGATCAACTGCGGAGCCTGCTGAAGACGGACATCGAGCCCGTGCTCTGCGAACCGGGGGCGCTCCGCGCGCTCATCGAGCGCGCCTACGCGCTCACCGGCACGCGCGACGAGCCGGATGCAGCCGCCCACGCCGACGCGTCGGCCACACTGACGACTGGCAAGGAACCCATCGTCGCCGCCGTCAATCAGATCATCGCGCAGGCGATCGAACGCGGCGCGTCCGACATCCACATCGGCCCCGACGAGCACGACCTCCACCTCCGCTACCGCGTCGACGGCACCCTCCATGTGCAGCAAGGCCCCGGCCTCTCCGCGCACTCCGGCCTCGTCCGCCGGCTCAAAATCATGGCCAATCTGGACCTCACCCAGACGCGCCGGCCCCAGGACGGAAAGGTCCGCTTCGTCCACGCGGGCCGCGCCATCGACATCCGCCTCTCGATCATCCCGACGGTCTGCGGCGAGAACGCCGTGATGCGCCTGCTCACCTCGAGCGCCGCCATCCGAGGCTTCGACGAACTCGGGCTGAGCGTTGAGGCCGCCGCGTCCGTCGAGCGCGCCATGAGCAGCCCGCACGGCATGGTGCTCGTCACCGGCCCGACCGGCTCGGGCAAAACCACCACCGTCTACACCGGACTCAAGAAACTCAACACCGCCGACCGCAACATCATGACCATCGAGGACCCGGTCGAGATCCGGATGCCGCTCATCCGACAGATCCAGGTCAACACCGAGATCGGGATGACGTTCGCCGGCGCCCTGCGCTCGATTCTCCGTCAGGATCCGGACGTGGTCTTTGTCGGCGAGATCCGCGACGAGGAGACGGCACGCATCGCGGTGCAGTCGGCCCTCACGGGGCACCTGGTCCTCTCGACGCTTCACACGAACGATGCGTGCGGCGCGATCCCGCGGCTGCGCGACTTCAACTGCCCGCCCTTTGCGATCAACGCCGCGCTGCTGTGCGTCGTCGCCCAGCGCCTGGTGAAGCGTGTGTGCCCCGACTGCGCGAAGCCCGCGCGGCCCGACCCCGCCGTTGCCGCGCTCTTCGGCGTGTCGCCGGATGAGCCGGGGTTCGTCCGCGGCGAGGGCTGCGCCCGGTGCAGCCGCACGGGCTACAAGGGCCGCATCGGCGTCTACGAGGTGCTCCAGATGAACCCGACGATCCAGCGCGCCGTCGAAGCGGGCGGCGAGGCGAACCGCGTGCGCGAAGCCGCGACCTCGACCGGGATGAAACTGATGTGGCAGGACGCCGTGGCCAAGGCGCGCCTCGGGCTTACGACGCTCGAAGAGGTCGCCCGCGTGGTCGCCATCCACGCGGTCGAAACGGACAATACCGCCGCGCCGCCGGCACAGGCGGACGCGCCCCGCACGGCGCTGAGGAACGCCGCATGAGCACCCTTGCATTTCGTTACAAAGCACTCGACAAGGCCGGCCTCAGCCGAGTCGGTGCCCTGAACGCCGCCACCGCTCAGGAGGCGTTCCGGAGGATCAGCGCGCTGGGCATGACACCGGTCTCGATCGCGGAGGACCATCGCGCCGCGCGGAAGCGTGGCCCGCGCATCAAGGCCAAGGACATCTCCCATTTCACGCAGCAACTCAGCGTCCTGATCAATGCACGCATCTCGCTGAGCGAGGCGCTGATCAGCATCGCCGAGCAGGAGAAGAACGCCGCGCTGCGCCAGGTGATCTCCGACATCGCGGTCCGGATCGAATCGGGAGAGCCGCTCGCGACATCGATCGCGGCGCACTCGGGCGTGTTCGGCGACATCTATGTTCAGACGATCCGCGCCGCCGAGCAATCGGGCAACCTCATCAAGATCCTGGACCACCTCGCGGAGATGCTGGAAAAGGAAGCCGAAATGACCCGCCAGTGGCGCGGCGCCATGATGTACCCCGCGTGCGTCATCGTGGTCCTTGTTCTCGCGGTCGCGTTCCTCGTCGGCTTTGTGATCCCGAAGTTCGCGGGAATCTTCGAGACAAGAGGCGTGGCCCTCCCGCTCATCACCCAGATCCTCATGAGCGCCGGGCAATCCATGCAGGCTTACTGGTGGGCGTGGCTTATTTGCGTATTCAGCGTCGGCTTCGGGGCACGGTTCGTCTGGAGGATGCCCGGAGGCCGCGACATGATCGACCGACTCCTCCACAAAGTCCCGATCCTGAAGTCCATGCTCATCGGCTCCACCATCAGCCGCTTCACCCGAATCTTCGGCCTGACCCTCGGCTCGGGGCTCCCGCTGACCGATTGCCTCGCGCTCGCCGGCCGCGCCACCTCGCGCTCGATGATGCTCGTGGATGTCAACACCATCCTGACCCAGGTCACGCGCGGCGCCAAGATGTCGGAGGCCTTTGTCTCCTGCCACTACCTCACTCCTTTCGCCAAACGCATGCTCGCGGTGGGCGAGGAGTCGGCCGAACTCACGCGGATGTGCGGCGTGGTCTGCCGCCACTACGACCAGGAGACCTCCTACCTCGCCAAGGCGCTCTCCACGGTCATCGAGCCGATTCTGGTCGTAGCGATCGCGGGGGTTGTGCTGGTTGTAGCGCTCTCGGTCTTCCTCCCGATGTGGGACATGGTGAATCTCATCAAATAAAACGCTGATACCTGAAACAGGTGGAGGCTCCCGAATCCGGCCCTCCCATTCACGAACGGCATCCAGAAGACAGGGGACTACCCATGACGATCACCGCCCGCCGAAGCGTCCATTCATTCCGTGCCTTCACGCTCATCGAACTCATCGCGGTGATGATCGTGCTGGCGATCCTCGCCGGGGTCGCCGTGCCGCGGTACATCGACTACACCGACCGCGCCCGCACCGCCGCCCTCCAGGGCGTCCTGGGCAACGTCCGCTCGGCGGCGTCGAACTTCTACGCCAACTCGTCGCTGTCCGGCACCGCCGCCTTCCCGACGCTCGCCCAACTCACCACCACGGGCACCGTCATGCAGGACGCCTTCCCCAACAATCCCTACAGCAATCTCGCCACCGCGAGCGCCGGCACCGCCGCCAACTGGACCGCGCGCGAAGTCGCCGGCAACGTCGGCTGGCGCTACTACGTCGATAACACCCTCACTCCCCCGGCCTACGGCTTCTGGTGCAACACCAGCACCAACACCACCGTCACCAACCCGGCCGGCGGAGTCTTTACGGCGAACGCACTCTGATCCGCTTCACGCTCGGGATAAGGTCGCCGCGGCGACCCGGAGCGCATCGCGTGGTTTCTCCCGCCGCACACCGCATGATTCCTCACGCCCTCCGCGCTCGCACGCGGGGGGCGTTTACGTTGATCGAACTCGTCGCCGTGATGATCCTCGTCGGCATCCTGGGCGTCGCCGCCACCGTCTCATTCAACTCGATGCCAGCCTCTCGGCAGGCGGCCGCCGCAAGGCAGATCCAGCGCGACCTCGCCTTCGCCCGCGAACGCGCCATGGCGACCGGCATCCGCCATTGGGTCGTCTTCTCCCTTGCCTCCAACTCCTACAGCCTCCTCGCCGAAGACCCGCTCAACCCCGGCCGGGCCAGCGCCACCACCATCAAAGACCCCGCCACGCAAAGCCCGTTCGTCCAGCGGCTCAATCTCAACGAGTTCGTCGGCGTCACCCTTGCTTCCGTCACCTTCGACGCCGGCGCGGAGGTCGGCTTCAACTGGCTGGGCGAGCCGCTCAACTCCTCGGCAACCGCGCTCGCCGCGTCCGGCGTCGTCCGGGTCACGGGCAACCACCAGGTGTTCGTGCAGAGCGGCACCGGGATGGTGACCTATGACGCGCCGTGACCAACTCCCTCCTCCCCCGCTCCCAGGGGCCCGCCGCGCCTTCACCCTCATCGAATCCATCATGGCGGTGGTCGTCATCTCGATCATGGTCCCGCCGACACTTGTCCTCATCCGCGATGCGCAGATCCGCCGCGCGTCGCCGATCCTCGCGTCGCGGGCCCGCTGGCTCGCTTCCGAAAAACTCGAAGACGTCATCGCCGACCGCCACAGCACCACGCGCGGCTGGACCTACCTGGTGAACGGCTCGTACCCGACCGAGAACCCCGTCAACGGCTTCGCAAACTTCTCACGATCCGTCGCGGTTGCCGAGACCGGTCCGAACCTCATCACCGCCGGCACGGGATACAAGAAAATCACCGTCACCATCTCCTGGGTTGACCCGCGCAACGGCGCGGCGTCGTTCGACCTCGCCACCGTCCTCGCGGATTTCACGCCATGAACAATGAACGCACGCACATACCAGGACAAGTTGACCGCGCGGGCTGGAGGCGGCTGTTTTGGCCCGTGAAGCGGGCCGCGATCCCGGCGCGCCGGGAGACGCGCCAGCGTCTGGTCCGCGGACTCTGTGTTCCTCTCTTTTTAGCCCATGGAATGGGCGAGCGAATCCAGCGAACCCGACCACTCGCTCGTCCGCCGCGGCGGACGAAGATATTCCAACTCGCCCTGTTCCAGCGGCTACCGCCGCTGGCAACCATCGCACGCCCGCTCCACGGGCGTCGGAGCGCGCTGAAATCGCGCAGCGCCTTCACCCTGGTCGAAGTCATCGCCGCGATCGTCATCATCGGCACCCTCGGCGGGCTCTCGGGCACGATCCTTTTCCAGGGAGTTGAGGGCTACCGCGGCGTCGCGGTCGGCGGCGAACTCCACGCCGACCTTGCTTCCGCGATGGACCGCATCGACCGGGCCATCCGCGAGGTTCCTTCGCTCGCGGGCAACGGCATCTCCAGCATCAAGGAAGTCACGCCGACGAGCATCGATTGGGACGAAACCGGCGGCGGCGCCAAGATCCTGCTTTTCGCCGGAAGTCTTCTCCTCGGCTATGAAGGCGCGGACGGCACGGCCCTCATCTCCGGGGTCACCGCCTTCAGCGTGCGGTGCTACGACGAGGGCAACGCCGCGCTCGCGGCCTCGCTCAGCGGGGCCGCCGTGAACAACATCCGGCGGATCGAGATCACGATCACCGCGGCACGCGAGGGGCTGACCGACACCCTCCGCACCCGCATCTACCTCCGATGCACCATGGTGGGAACCAACTGATGCGCAAGCCCGCCCACCAACCCCGCAAGAGAGGCTCCGCGGTTGTCGCGATGCTCGTGGCGCTCGCGATGCTGCAGGTGATGGTCGCGGCGATCATCCTGTCGGGCGCGCGGTCGGATGAGCTGACCGTGCTCCGCCTCGATGCGTCGCGGGCGTTCTACGCGGCCGAGGCAGGCGCGAACATGGCCACCCGAGAGGTCATGCTCAACGCCGACCACGATGCCGACGGCGTGATCGGCTCGATCTCCAATGACTCAAACGCCGCCAACGACCCCGCGCTCGGCGTGGCGCGACTCACGGCCGCGGCCGTCACCTCGGGCGGGAGCACCACCGTCACGATCACCGGCCGCTCGGGCCAGACGGCGCGGCGAGTGACACTGACAATCGCCTCCCAATGAACCCTGGCCGCGCGGCACGGCACCTTCCACGCGCGTTATCGGCCGATCCGATCCATTCATCTCGATTCGCCGCGATCTGTTCGAGCACAACCGGCTTCCGCACTCGTATTCCATCGGCAACCCAGCAAAGAGCCGCCTGCCCAACACCGATATCCAAAGGGTTCCTTGCACCGTCTGGAGTACCGCCTTGAGCCGATCGAGAGTCGTGATCGAAGTGACCCCGTCGCGTCTTGAGGCGGCGGTCGTCCGCGCGGGGCGCATCGTCCGGTCCGCCGCCGTGCGCCATCCCGGCGCGCCGGGAGAGTGGGATCAACACTGGCCCGCCGCCCTCGACGCGCTCAAGCAGAACCTCGCGGACCTGATCCTCGGCCTCGACGCCAAGGGCCTCCCCGCCATGGTGCTCGCGGCCACTCCCACCGCCGCCGTGAATATCCACGCCTGCCCCGCTTCCGCCGGCGCGTCCGCCGCCTCATCAGCGGCAGCGCTCGCCCTCGGCAATGTTTTCAGTAGCGCGCTGAACGAGCATCCATCCGTCACCATGCCTCTCTTCCGCGACCGCTCCGCCGCCGGACCGAACGAGAAGCCGATGCGCCACGTCCTCGCCGCCGCGGAGACCGACGCGTCCGCCGAGTCGATCGCACGCTGGGTCGAGGCCGCCGGCCTGCGCTTTGAGGGAATCTTCCCGCTCCAGGCGGTCGAGTCGATCGCCGCCGCCGACGCCGCCGTCGGCAACGCCGATCACGACGGCACTCGCGCCGTCCTCTGGATCGGCGAGCATCAATCCGTCCTCGCCGTGGGATCGCCCGAGCGACTCCGCTTCGTCCGCCCCATCGCCCTCGGCACCGAATCGCTCGCCGACGCCCTCACCCGCCCCATCACGCGCCGAGGTTCGACGGATGAGCCGATCACGCTCACACGCGACGAAGCACGAGCCATGCTGAACCGCGTCGGAATCCCGGAGCCCTCGCAGCGCATCGACGAGCAGCGCGGCCTCGAAGGCGCCGCGATCCTCCCGCTGCTCCAGCCCACTCTCCAGCGGCTGGGAATCGAAGTGAAGCAATCGCTCCGCTTCGGCCTCACCGAATCAGAGCGCAACGACACGAACGTTGTGATCCTCGGCCACGGCCGAACAATCCCGAACCTCCGCGCCGCGATCCAGCGTCACCTCGCCGCCGCCGACGCCCGTCCGCGGAACGCCACCCCCGCGGGCGAGGCCGCCGACTCTGAATACCTGAGCAGCGACCGAGGCGGCATCCGCGCGTTCACGAACCGCTCGTGGAATCCGCCGCCCCTCCTCCCCGCCGCGCGAAGCCGGTCCATCAGCCTGAATCGGACCCGCGTCACTCTCCGGGTCGGCATGGCCGCGTGCCTTTGCCTGGTTGCGATCGACGGCGGCGCGGCAGCCTTCGAGCGATACGCAAGCGCCGCTCATCCCGCGCAATCGGACTCGTCGGCCGCCGCGAGCGCCTCCAGCGCCGAAGCGCTCGCACTCGCCCGCGCCTCGGAGAGTGCCCTCTCATCACTCGTCGAGTCCCGTTTGGGCTCGCGCCCGCCGATCGGGCCGTGGCTCGCCGAGGTCGCCCTGGCCGCCAAGGGCCGCGTCCAACTGGTTGAGATTCGGTCTGAGCCCGGCGAGTCCGGCCCCGTCGCCCGCATCAAGGGAGTCACGCTGCCGGCCGGATCGCCGGACCAGGAGCCGCTCCGGGAGTTCATCAACTTGCTCTCCGCCTGCCCCCTGGTGAACGAGGCGAAACTCAATCACACCCAGCGTTCCAAGTCCGACGATGGAAACGTGCAGGCGTTCGAGGTCGCGCTGACGTTTGTCGGCCTCCCCGCTTCGATCATGCAAGCCAACGCCGACGCTTCGCGGCAGGAGGCCGCGCCTTGAAAAACGAAGCCTACCGTCGCCTGATCTCCGAGGGCGCCATCGGGCTCAGCCTGGTCGCCGGGGCCTACTTTTTCGCGGTCGAGCCGCTGCAAAGGTCGGTCGCCGAGGCTCGTCTTGGCCGCGACACCTACTTTCTTTCTTCCAGCGACATCGATCCCGTCAGGCAGAGTGCCGAGGTTGCTTCATTACGGCAGCGAGTCGAGCGCGTTTCGCGCATCGCCTCGATGACATCCGATGAGCTCGCGGTCATGGGGCGACTGAACCAGGCCGCGGAGGCCCTGGGAGTCCAGGTCCAGAACATCGAGAAAAAGGCCCTTCCCGCGATTTCGCCGCTCGCCGACTCCTCCGCACCCCAGCCGTCCCCCGCGCTCCCCATCGCCACGCCGAAGGAGTCACGCTTCGGCTTCTCCATCTCCGCGACAGGCACCTATGCCCAGATGGTCTCGTTCCTGAACACCATCCAGAACGACCTCGGCTTCACAAACATCGAGTCGATGCGGGTCTCACCCGCCGGTGACACCGCTGACCAGCGCGTGAGCATGACGATCGAGACCTCTCACTGGTGGTTCGATGCCACGCCGGCGAAGGCCGCCCTCGCCGCGGGTACCCAGGCGCTCGCACCGACGGAGCCGCAGCCATGAACGCCGCCACGAACAAACGGCCGCACGCCACCGCCGCGCTCGCCCTCGTCACACCTCTCGCACTCCTCGCGGCGCTCCGCTTCCTCGGCGGCACCGGCCCCGCGTCCGCACCCGCCGCGTCCCTCGCTCCGCCGATCGCCGTGCCCGCTTCGACGAGCGCGCCCACTCCCAAGCAATCAATCGCCGCCGCGTGGCTCGCCGCGTGGACGCCGCCCGACCAGATCGAGTCACCCATGCTCCACCCGCGGCACGAAGAGCAGGCTGCCGCCCCCACCCCCACCTCCCACGCCCCCGCGCCGCAACCGACCACCCCCCAGTTCACCGTCAAAACCATCATGGGCTCGGGCGACCGCGTCATGGCCTCCATCAACGGCAAGGTCTACCGAGTCGGCGGTGAGCCGGCCCCAGGCTGGAAGATCACCGCCATCGACGCGGCAACGAAGCGGGTCGAGATCACCGGCCCGGCCCGACAGACCCTGTCAATCACACCCCAGTCCCCGCAACGATGAGCCTTACCGCCGCTTCGTCGGCTTGGACCACCCGCCGCCGGATGGACGCCCCGGACGAGCGCCCGCCCCAGCCCCAGCACCCGGACCACCCCGGGTCGGCCTCGGCCCCGCACCCGCTCCCACCGGCGTCGGCTTCCCAGCCCTGACCGGACGCGCCTCGCGCACGTCATGCCGCGCCTCGAAATGCCGACGCTCCGGCACCCGGTGCGCCGGCCCATCAACATGCCGCTCGACCGGCCTCGTGTCCACCAAACCCGTCGGCGTCTCCACCGTCCGGATCTTCTTCCCGGTCAGACGCTCGATGTCACGCAGGAACCCGCGCTCCTCGCCGTCGCAGAACGAGATCGCAAGCCCCGTCGCCCCCGCCCGGCCCGTCCGCCCGATGCGGTGGACATACGACTCGGGCTCGTTGGGCAGGTCGTAGTTGAACACATGCGTGATCCCGTCAACGTCGATCCCGCGGGCCGCGACGTCCGTCGCCACCAGCACCCGCGTCCGCCCCGAACGGAACTGATCCAGCGCCCGCTGCCGATGGTTCTGCGCCTTGTTCCCGTGGATCGCCTCGCTGACCACCCCCGACAGCATCAGACGCCGGCACAAACGATCCGCGCCGTGCTTCGTCCGTGTGAAAACAAGCACGCGAGAAACGTTCTTGTCGCCGAGCAAATGTTCGAGCAGCACGGCCTTCTTGTCGCGCGGCACCATGTAGACCGACTGCTCGATCAACGCCGCCGTTGACGCCACCGGCGTCACCGCAACTTTGACCGGGTTTTTCAGCAGCGAATCCGCCAGGTGCATGATCTCCTTCGGCATCGTCGCGCTGAACAGCAACGTGTGCCGACCCGCCGGGACCACCGAAGCGATCCGCCGGATCGGCTGGATGAACCCCATGTCGAGCATCCGA
Organism: uncultured Phycisphaerae bacterium; assembly: GCA_947085435.1. GTDB lineage: Bacteria > Planctomycetota > Phycisphaerae > Phycisphaerales > UBA1924 > JAEUIV01. The sequence goes on along the minus strand of CAMTWL010000017.1, from coordinate 6,436 downwards.
TCCGCCTCGTCGAGCACAAAGGTCTTGACGGCGGTCAGGTTGACGTGCCGCTGCTCCATCAGGTCCATCAGCCGCCCCGGCGTCGCCACAAGAATGTCCACGCCACGCTGCAGCGCACGCACCTGATGAAACTGGCTGACGCCGCCGAAGATGACGGCGTGGTTCAGCCCCGTGTGCCGGCCGTAGGTCGCAAAACTGTCGCCGATCTGCGTCGCCAGTTCGCGCGTGGGCGAAAGCACCAGCACCCGCGGCAGCGTCGGCCCGCGCCGCGTCTTGTCGACCGGCGCTTCCATCAACCGCTGAAGAATCGGCAGCGCGAACGCCGCCGTCTTGCCCGTGCCAGTCTGGGCGCAACCAAGCACATCACGACCCGCGAGGATCGGCGGGATCGCCTGCGCCTGGATCGGCGTCGGCGTGGTGTACCCCTCGTCGGTGAGGGCCTGAAGAAGAGGAGAACAAAGAGAAAGAGAAGAGAACTGCATCAAGAGCGAAAACTCCCTCGGGCCGCGCGGCGATACCGCGAGGCACGAATATTTTTCGGGCGATCCCTGCGCCAAATACGTTGGAACAAGTCAGGCCGTACTGGGTTGGCACGACCCGACGCACAACGCGCAAGGCCGTTACCAGCAGATTCCCAGGCCGATCAGACCCCGCCGCATCGCGGTCGAAGGTCGAAAAGAAAACTGAGGCCACTGGCTGTGAGGTGGGAGTATAGGCGGGATGGAGGCGGAAAGCCAATTCCAGCAAAAAAGCCGCGACGGTCGTCCGAGAACGACCCTGAGACAACCCTACAATCACAGCCGCTGCCCAGAGGAGCACCCGCGATGGAGATTAGGCGAATTGTGGTGTTGGCCAACTCGTACAAGAAGTCCGGCCGGTGCGTCGCGGGGCGCGAACTCGGCGAAGGCAACGCCGTCGGAGATTGGCTTCGCCCGATCAGCGACCAGCCCGAGGGAGAGTTGCTTCTCCGACACATAAGACTGAATGACGGCTCGCCGCTCGAAGTCCTCGATATCGTGGACGTGCCTGTCGGCAAGTATGCGCATGACAAGTCTCACCCCGAGGATTGGCGTGTCGATACCTCCGAGGCGTGGAAGCGCCGAGAAAAATTCGCAGCGAAGCAACTCGCCACACTTGAAGAGCAGCCCGGCGATCTATGGATGGATCCCTCCACGCGAGCGGATCGCGCCACGACTGGTTTCCTCATCGGTAGGCCGAAGCACCAATCTCTATTCCTCATCCGACCGACCGACTTCCGAGTAGAGTTAACGAACGACTTCAACCCGTTCAAGGGACGGGACCAGCAGAAGCGGCGAGCGATCTTCACCTACAAATGGCAAGAATACTCACTTGGCCTAACCGATCCGGTGTTCATTGATGAGCACGCGACGAAGTTCCCCGCAGCAGACAAGCCCGCGATCGCTGTTCGACCGCCTTACGCGACAAGTGCCTTCTGTGCGTGAGCCTCACGCCCGTGTTCAACGGCTACCACTACAAAGTGGTCGCTACCGTTTTGGAGTTGCCATGATCGAATGCAACGGCGCAAAACCCTGCCTCTTTACAATCGGGCACTCCGACCACGAGATGCCGGACTTTATCTCGCTCCTCACTCGGCATGGTGTCACCGCGGTTGCCGACGTGCGATCCCAACCGTATAGCCGCTTCAACGGGCAGTTCAATCGAGAGACGCTCTTTGAGTTACTCAAGCGCGCCGGGATTCAGTACGTCTTCCTTGGTCGGGAACTCGGCGCCCGCCGCTCAGAGCGTGAGAGTTACGAGGGCAAGCAAGCCCGGTACGACCTCATCGCCCGGCTCCCGGCATTCCGTGAGGGCCTCGATCGGCTCCGACGTGGGTTTGGAACCCATCGAATCGCTCTCCTTTGTGCCGAAAAAGACCCGATCACCTGCCACCGAACAGTGCTGGTGTGCCGCCATCTGCGGGCGGATTCGATCGAAATGCGGCATATTCTGGAAGACGGCTCGATCGAGACAACAGAGCAGGTTGAGGCTCGTCTGCTCGAAGTGGTCGGGCTTCCCCCGTCGCACCTTTTCAAGGACCGCTCTGAGCTAATCGAAGAGGCCTACGAACTTCAAGGTGAACGCATCGCCTTTACGGAGTCCGAGGTTCCGGTAGCGAGCGGAGGTGCCCCGTGAGCGTGCAACTCTTCACAATTGGTTTCGCCGAAACAACCGCGGAGCACTTCTTCACGTTGCTCCGCGACGCCGGCGTAAAGCGGATCGTCGATGTCCGGCTGAACAATACTTCCCAACTCGCCGGTTTCTCAAAGAAAGACGACCTCCGCTTCTTCCTCCGCGAAGTGTGCGATATCGAGTATGCCCACGTTCCAGAACTCGCTCCGACCCAGGACATCCTCGACGCCTACAAAAAGCACAAGGGCAGTTGGTCCGTCTACGAGCAGGAGTTCAACGCCCTCATGGCGAAGCGCGGCATCGAGAACTCTTTCACGCAGGATGCGGCGCATCTTGGTTGCCTCCTCTGCAGCGAAAAAAAGCCGCACCATTGTCACCGTCGATTGGTGGCGGACTACCTCACGAAGCATTGGGGCGAGGTCTCAGCAACGCACCTTGTCTGAGCCTGCGGGCGTTTTCTCTCCGCGTAACTCTTCAGCCGTTTGCAACGAGTGAATATACGCTGTTGAAATGCCTTGGTCTTCACCCCGGAGGGGTGGTCTGTAGTAGCCGGGGGTGGAGTCTTCGACACCCCCGGAAAGCAACCCCACACACCTCTTCCGAACCCCGAAGGGGTGCCACACGATCGGAACGAATCACCTCCGCCCCGTTTGGAGAAGCCTCCTTTGAACTCCGCTGAAGAGTTACCTCTCCGCTTTACCTGGGCTTCAGGATCGACGCACCAATATTGTTCCCCATCAAACACACAAGCCCCCGACCAGCAGGGGCTTATGCAAACGAGGCGGAGGGGACTCGAACCCCTAACATCCGGATCGACAGTCCGGTACTCTAACCAATTGAGCTACCGCCCCAATCGTTTCCCTCGCCGGCGACGCCGATTTGGGAAGGCAAATGTAGCGGACATCACCGGAGAGTCAAGGGGAGGCGGAATCCGGGCGAAATTCCGCCCATCCGGAGGGATCGGCCTCACTTCCCCTCAAACCAGTTCGCGCTCACCGACGCCTCCACCTTCAGCGGCACGCTCAGCGTCATCGCCGCCTCCATCCTCTCTTCGATCAGCGCCTTCACCGGCCCCGCGATCCCCGCCGGCGCCTCGAACACCAGCTCGTCGTGGATCTGGAGCAGCATGTTGACCCCCTCGAGCTCAGGCGGCCCCCCGCCGCGCCGATGCGCCGCGTGCGCGCTCAACCTGGCGTGCAGGTCCACCATCGCAATCTTGATCAGGTCCGCCGCCGAACCCTGCACCACCGAGTTGATCGCCACCCGCTCCGCCAGCGCCCGCTCCGACGGGTTGCGCGATTCGATCCCCGTGATCGGTCGCCGCCGCTTCAGCATCGTCTCGACGTAGCCGAACCGCCTCGCCTGCTCGATGCACTCTTCGAGAAACGTCGTGATCCCCGCGAAGCGCCGCTTGTAGCCGTCGATAATCTCGGCGGCCGCCTCGTTGCTGATGCCCAGGCGTCTGGACAGGCCGAACGGAGTCACGCCGTAGACGATCCCGAAGTTCACCATCTTCGCGCCGTTGCGCTGCTCTTTCGTCACCTTGTCCAGCGGCACGCCGTTGATCTGAGCCGCGACGGCCGTGTGGATGTCGTCGCCCCGATGGAACGCCTCGGTCAGCGCGGGGTCGCGCGACAGGTGCGCCAGCAGCCGCAACTCGATCTGCGAATAGTCCGCCGAGATCAGCACGCGGCCGGGGGGCGCGACGAACGCCTTGCGTATCTCCCGGCCGATATCGCTGCGGATCGGGATATTCTGCAGATTCGGATCGCTCGAAGAGAGCCACCCCGTCGCCGCCCCCGTCTGGTTGAACGACGAATGCACCCGCCCCGTCTCGGGGCTAATCTCCTCCTTCAACGCAGTCAGATACGTCCCCACCAACTTCGTCAACTGCCGATACTCGACAATCAGCCCCGGCACAAGCGATTTTACCTCGGGATCGAGCGCCAACTTTTCCAACACTTCGACATCCGTCGAATAGCCCGTCTTCGTCTTCCTCAACGGCTTGATCCCCAGCCCCGGCGGATCATCACCCGGCCCGTTGAAGAGCGCCTCGGACAACTGCTTCGGCGAATCGGGATTGAACTGCCAAGGAGATTCCGCCTTCAGTTTCGCCCGCAGTCCGTCGATCCGCGCGTTCAATCGAGCCGCCTGCCGATCCAACTCCGCCGGCTCCACCGTGATCCCGTTCCACTCCAGTTCCGCCAGCACCTCGACCAGCGGCATCTCAACCTTCTCAAACAGGTCAATCAACTGCATCGCCCGCAACTGCGGCAGCATGATCTCCCGCAAACGAAACGACATGTCCGCGTCCTCCGCGGCGTACGTCGTCGCGGCATCGAGCGGGACCGTGTCGAACGTCCGCTGCTCCCTGCCGCTGCCGATGAGCTCGGTGATCGAGATGTTCTTGTGATTCACGAGCGCCAGGCACAGGTTGTCGAGCGAATGACTCGACCGCGACGAATCGATGAGAAAACTCGCGGTCATCGAATCGAAGAGGCACCCCGGCCCGCCTCGGATCTCGACGCCGTGCTTCCTCAGAATCAGCATGTCGTACTTCAGATTGTGCCCGCACTTGCCCTTCGCGGGGTCTTCGAGCAGAGGCCGCAGCGCGCCCAGCACGGTCGCCTCGTCCAGATGCGACGCGGGATCGGGCGATCGAACCGGCACATACCACGCCTCCCCCGCTTTTACCGCAAACGACAGCCCGCAGAGTTTCGCGCGCAGCGGCGAAAGGCCGGTGGTTTCGGTATCGACGGCGAAGACATCGGCGCACTTCAGTCGGGTGACTAACTCGTCTAACTCCGCGCGCGTACGAACGCAGCGATAGTCGCCCGCGGCCGCGAACGCGGGGAGCGCGTGCGGCGACTGGTCGAAGAGGCCGCCGAATGTTGCAGGTGATGGTGCGCGGTTGTTGTTGCGAGGATCGCTCGAAGATGTCTGTGGCGCGGGCGAGTCGGAGGCCCCTCCCTTACGGTCGGGGTTCGTTGATTGGCCCAACAACGCCTTCACATCCTCCTGATACCGATTGAACCCCAACTCCTTAAGGATCGGCAGCAATCGCTCCAGCCGCAGCCGCGAAACATCCGCGTCTTCCAGTTTCAACTCCATCGGCACATCATGCCGCAGCGTGACAAGCGTCTTCGACAACCCCAGCCGCGGCGCTGCTTCGCGCAACTTCTCGCCGCGCTTCCCCTTCACCTCGTCCGCGTGCGCCAGCAGGTTGTCCAGCGTCCCCCACTGCGCCATCAACTCCGCCGCCGTCTTGGGACCGATCCCCTCGACCCCCGGCACGTTGTCCACGCTGTCGCCCATCAACGTCAGCATGTCGATCACCTGCTCGGGCGTGACCCCCTTCTCCTCCTTCAACCGCTTCACGTCCATCAACTCGTCCGTGTGAACGTCGTACATCTCCACGCGATCCTGCGCCAGCAACTGCTGCAGGTCCTTGTCCTTCGACACGAGCCTGATCTTTACGTCCGGGTGCTGCGTCACCACCGTGGCGATCACATCGTCCGCCTCGAACCCTTCGACCCCGAGCACCGGGATTCCCAACTCTTTGAGGATCGAGACGCACCGCTCCACCTGAGGCCAGAGCGCTTCGGGCGGCGCTTCACGCTGCGCCTTGTACTCGGGGTAAATCTCCGAACGAAACGTCTCTTTATCGCCGCCCACGTCGATCGCCACGACCACATAGTCCGGCTTCAACTCGCGCAGCAACTTGAGGATCATCCCGACAAACCCAAACGTCGCGTTCGTCGGCTCACCCGTCACGGGCGACGACATGGGTGTCCGGATCGCATGAAACGCCCGAAAAAACTGCGCGTGCCCGTCGATGAGGTAGAGGGTTTTCATTTCGTCGGGGGCAAGGTAACACGGGCGACGGTTCGCAGCCGCGAAATCCCCAGCCGCGAAGCGGCGCCCGTCGCGCAGCCCAGGGCGGCAGCCCTCACCCTTATACACATCTCGGCTGTGCGACCAAGTTGGGTTGAACTGCCGTGATCCGCGTCGATTCTGCTTTCGGTTTGCCGGAAGTTTCGACGCAAACCGATCTGGTTTCGTGGCCTTTCAAGGATGGGTGTAAGAGTGAGATCGCCTCGCCCCAGGTACGCGACACACCAACCAATCCTCCGCGACCCCATCGGGGTCGGCTGTAGTAGCCAGCGACTGTGTTGATTTGTCAAGCGGTCATGGCGGTTCTCCAGGTGGTTTTTTCGCGCAGGATGGCGTTGAGGATGGTGAGGAGTTTGTGTGCGGCGGCGGTGAGGGCGAGTTTCTTGGGCTT
>CAMTWL010000016.1:0-61626 GCA_947085435.1 uncultured Phycisphaerae bacterium | reverse complement strand
CTCACCCCCGCCTCGCCCCCGCCTCGCCCCATCGCCATGGTCGTCCTCCGTGACTTGGTCCGTACACGCCGCGGAGAGTTCTACAGACGAGCCGTCTCGGGGTTGCGCGGGGGGGAAGGGTTTTTCAACGGGCTGGTAGGGTTCGTCGCAAACTCCCGCGTTATCTCATCTTCAAATTCGGGCAAATATGAACTCGCAGGCGAACCGCGGACGCCGCGGGTGGAATCGGGATACAGCGTTTCGTTCCATTCGCGAACGCCCCCCGAGAGATCGAGGACGCCCCACGGCGATTGCGTGTCGGGGTACGCGCCGACCGGCGGAGGCAGCCCCGGCCAGTTGTAACCAACGCTCGTTTCGCCGACTCCGGGCGGCCCGCCGACGGGCGGCGTGTCCGAACTGTTCGGGTACATCCAGTACCCCGGCTGCCCCTCGCCGTAGCGGTTCGGATCGAAGAAACCAGCCTTGACCCATTCGTCGCGCGTGACCAGAAAGTAGGTCGATCCCGGCGAGCGCTCGGCCTGATCGGTGATGATGCCGTCCGGCCCGACGCCGAAGGTGCTCGTGTCGTAGACCCCGGTCTCGAACGCTTCGCGGGTGTTGGCCCGGCCGTTGTGCAGCCAGTTCACGAACCTCGCCCCGTACCGCCACCCCGCTTCGACTGGTTGGTCACGCAGCGACGGCGGCAGGTAGTAGTAGGACGAGCCGGGAGTCGGGCCGGGAAGCAGAATGATCGAAAGACTCTCGAACTCCGAGTTGTTCGCGTACCCCGGGGCCACAAACGGGGCGTAGGCCTCGACGAACTCCAGCCACTGAGCGCCCGTGACCTCCGTCTTCGCGATCCGGAACTCGTGATCGACCTGGCCCGCACGAAACTCGAACCCGCCCCCGAAATCAATCACGAACGGCGCGTTCCCCGGCGAGCCGACCGTCGCCCACTGAATGTCGTCGATGGGCGAACCGACAGCCGCCGCGCAGCATGAAGCCAACGCGACGAAGCATGAGCCCAGTTGAATGGGAGTCCTGTGCATGGACACAGGCATCCTAGCGGGTTCAGGCGATCCGGGAAATGGCCTCGCCCTTCTCCAGTTTTTCCTGCACGCTCTTGACGATGCCCATGACCTTGCCGCCTGGGCCTCTGACCTGCCCCATGACTTTGCCGCCCGGGCCGAGGATGAGGGAGACGACCGTGGACTGGGCTTCCTTCTTGGTCGGGAACCTGCTGAGTTCGACGACTCCCGCTTTGCCCTCGAAGAGGACGCCGTCGAGGATGGCGCCCTTGAGTTCGAGTTTCTCGATCTTTTTGGCCCACTCGACGATGGCGCGGGCGGCGTCGATCACGCCCGCCCCGCCGTACGCCAGCGCCGTCGGCCCGGTCATGATCTTCTCAAGCCCCGCGAGGGCCGTGCCCTTCATCGCGTAGGACGCGAGGTTGTTCCGCATCACGGTGATACGCACGTTCTTCTTGCGGAGGTCGAGGCGCATCTTGTTGTTGTCGATCGCGCCGACGCCTCGGATGGAGATCACCAGCGCATCGCTGATCCCGGTGAGGCGTTCCTGGTAATCGCGGATCATCAGGTTTTTGACTGCTTTGCTCATGTTCGGCTCTTTCCTACAAATGCCCAGTGCCCGGTGCCTAGTGCCTACTCCTTCGCCACATGCACCGGCGGCGTCACCAGCACGCTCGGCGTCATCGAACCGCTGATCGCGATCTTCTTGATGTACTGACCCTTCACCGACGACGGCCGAGACTGCTCGAGCGTGTGGATGAAGTGCTGGAGATTCGCCGTCAGGTCGCCCTCGGCGAACGACATCTTGCCGATCGGAACCTGGATATTGCCGCCCTTGTCGTTGCGGTATTCGACCTTGCCCGCCGAGTATTCCTTCACCGCTTTCACGATGTCCGCCGTCACGGTCCCCGCCTTGGGAGAGGGCATCAGCCCCTTCGGCCCGAGCACGCGGCCCAGTTTCGAGATCGAACGCATCATGTCGGGCGTCGCCACCGCGACATCGAAGTCCATCCAGCCCTTCTCGACTTCACGGGCGAGTTCCTCGCCGCCGGCCTTGATCGCCCCGGCTTCGAGCGCCGCTTTTTCATTCTCCGGCCCGCAGAACGCGACCACGCGCTTGCTCTTGCCGATGCCGCGGGGCAGCGCCACCGAGCCGCGGATGTTCTGGTCCGCCTGCTTGGGATCGACGTTCAGGACGATGACGCAGTCCACCGTCTGGTCGAACTTGGTTGCCTTGAACTTCTTCAGCGCCGAGACCGCCTGAGCCGCATCGACCGTGTTGGCCGGGCGGTGTTCAAGATTGGCGCGATGCCGCTTGCCGCCCGGAAGTACCTTCTTTTTGACGATTTTTCCCATTGGTATCAGCCCTCCACCGTGATGCCCATGGCGCGGGCGGAGCCTTCGACCATCTTCATCGCCGCTTCGATCGACGCCGTGTTCAGATCGCTCATCTTGTCCTCGGCGATCTGCTTCACCTGCGCCCGCGTCACGGTGCCGTTCTTCTCGGTGTTCGGCTTGGCCGACCCCTTCTCGAGTTTGGCCGCGAGTCGGAGCAACTCCGACGCGGGCGACGACTTGATGACGAAACTGAAGGTGCGGTCGTTGTAGACCGTGATGACGCAGCCGACGACGCGCCCCTTCATGGGTGCGGTCGCGGCGTTGAACTGCTGGATGAACTGCCCGGGGTTCACGCCGTTGCCGCCGAGCGCGGGGCCGAGGGGTGGACCGGGGGTCGCAGCGCCGGCGGGCGCCATGACCTTGAACGATGTCACGATTTCTTTTTTCTTGGCCATGATTCCTCCACCTCCCACCGGCCCAGGCTCCAAGCCCAAATGTCCTGCCCGGCCAAGGGCAAGACGAGTCGCGGTGGTTCGAACGGTTGACTGCTGGGATGTACCCTAACGGGGTCAGGGGGGAAGAGTGTAGTGGATAGACCGAAAAGGTCAAACCCCGCCCTCCCTCAACAACACGAACCCCGACCGTAAGGGAGCGGGTCGGTCTTGAACACCCCGCACGCGTCGCACCCCGCTATCGGCATCGAAACCACGAAGATTGCAGTTGACCTAGATAGACTAAGTCCATAGACTAACCGCCATGCGCCTCGTCAATATCCACGAAGCAAAAACACATTTCTCCAAACTCCTGAAGCGGATCGCCAAGGGTGAGGAGATCGTGATCGCCCGCGCCGGGAAGCCCATCGCACGCCTCACGCGGTACGACAAACCCAAAGAACGCCGCTCGCTCGGCGCGTGGAAGGGCAAGGTCTGGATGAGCGATGACTTCGACGCGCCGCTCCCCCCTGATATCGATGAGGCCTTCCAGGGTCTGCGCCCTTGAACGGATTGCTCCTCGATACGCATGTGCTGCTCTGGGCGCTGGAGAACTCGCCGCGCCTGTCTCCGAGCATCCGCGAATCGATCACCGATCCAGCGACGGCGATCTTTGTCAGCGCGGCATCTCTGTGGGAAATGGCGATCAAGCGGGCGCAAGGGCGCCTGACCTACCCGGAAGACATTCTCGTGGTTCTCAGCAAAGCGCAGTTTGGCGTGCTGGACGTGACCATTGATCACGCCCTCGCCCTCGTCGATCTGCCCCACCTTCACAAGGACATATTCGATCGGATGCTGATCGTCCAGGCCCGCCTCGAAGGCTTGACGTTGGTGACGAGCGATCAACAGATCGCACAATACGACGTGCGCGTGATGCTGGTGTGAAGGTGAGTGGTACATACCGCCGCGAGTTCGAGCCTCCCAACTCATCACGGTTGAACTTGACGCGAAAAGGATTTCGCCGCAACGCGGCGCGTCCCGGCGCGCCGGGATTGCCAGACCCCGTCGCTTTGGGCGCGGGTCTGGAACGGGCTGCAATTAAGCCTCTTTTGCCCCGGAGGGGCGGGCGGGTCCCGTCACGCGAAACGTCCATTCGCTTCGCATATTCTCTCGCCGAACATCTCCGCGTGACGGTTTCTCTCGCCCGTCGCTTGCACAAGTGACGGCCGGCGTTTGCCGACCGCCGACGAGTTCGATCGGAACCACGATTCCATCGGCCTCGCCTTGTGTTCAGGGAAAAAGCCTCGTCATCCAAGGAGTCTGTTCAATGTCCACGAACCGCATCGCGGCCGCTGTCCTCTTGCTCGGCGTCATCGGCGCGCCCGCAACGGCGGCGGTCTTCCAGTTCACGACCGTCTCGGGAGGAATGACCATCCACACCGACCCCGCACGCAACACCGTCACCGACCTCGACGGCCTCTACGGCGAGGCGGGGCGACAACTCCGCGTGGGCGACGTCACCCTCTCCCTCATGTCCCCCGGCGGGCCGCTGGACGCGGGATCGTTTGACTCCGACTCCGGCGCGCTCCAGTTCAACATCGCGTGGAACTACTCGTTCAACCTCACCGACGTTGACAGCGGGGCGCACGTCGGCAACGTCAGTTCGTCGATGCTCTTCCAGGAGATCGGCATCGTCCCGCCGGGGCCCGATCAGTTCGCCATTATGTCGGGCGATGAACTCCCGATGTCGCCGGTCGCCGACCGCGGCGGGTTGCGCTGGCGCTTTGCGGAATGGATCGCGGGCACGAAGATCAAGCCAAAGCCGAAACCCGTTCCTCCGCCGCCACCGCCGCCCCCTCCGCCACCGCCACCGCCCCCTCCGCCTCCACCGCCCCCTCCGCCTCCACCGCCTCCACCCGAGGAAAGCGGCTACTTCGAGGGCGGCCGCCAGACCGATCTCGTCTACTCAGGCAGCGCCCTCCCCGATCCCTTCGAGATGGGCATCTTCGCCCCGCCCGGGTTCGGCGGCGGGATCATCTGGGGCACCGCCACAGGTACGATCACCGTCTACACCGTGCCGACCCCCGGCGCCACGGCCCTCACCATGCTCGCAGGCTTCACACTGATCCGCCGTCGCCGTCGCTGATCAAGAAAACCCAACCATCACAAACCAGCCACCCCCGACCAACTCGGGGGTGGTTTGTTTTGCATCGCGCTACGCCGCCTTGGACCGACCCGGCTTCCGGTCCAGCATCGCCCGACAGGTCCGCACCAACGCGACCTTATCGATCGGCTTGGTCGCGTATTCGTCACACCCGGCCGCGAGGCACTTGTCTCGGTCGCCGCTCATCGCGTGGGCGGTCAGCGCGATGATCGGGGTCTCAAAGCCCAGCCCCCTGAGCCGGCGCGCCGCCGAATACCCGTCCATCACCGGCATCTGCATGTCCATCAGCACCAGGTCATAGGGGCAAGGCCGGATGAGTTCCCGCCTGTCGCTCCCCGCCACCGGGGGACTCGTGAGCATGTCGAGCGCCACCCGTCCGTTCTCCGCCAGCGACACCTCGGCCCCGGCCTTTCTCAGGTGGTGAGCGATCAGCCGCTGATTGTCGATCCCGTCCTCGACGAGCAGCAGGCGGCGGCCCGCCAGCATCGCGGGGTCGGCCGCGCCTGCGGCGCTTGCCGTCGCCTTCGTCGCCTCCTCTTCGGCGATCCGCGCCATGATCTCGCTCGGGTCCAGCATCGCGACGCCTTCCAGCGAGCCAACCGCGACGGTCACTCCAAAGGTACTCCCGCGCCCCGGTTCGCTCTTCACGTCGATCGTGCCGCCGAGAAGCCCCACCAGACGCTCGCTGATCCGCAGCCCCAGCCCGGTCCCGCCGTACTTCCTGGTCGTCGAAGTGTCCGCCTGCTCGAAGGCCCGGAAAAGGCGCGAGCGCTGCTCCTCCGTGAGCCCGATCCCCGTGTCCGAGACCTCGAAACGCATGACCGGCCCGCCGAGAGCGGCGCGATCGCACCCCGCCGTGATCGTGACCCCGCCGACCTCGGTGAACTTCAGCGCGTTGCCGACGAGGTTGATCAGGATCTGCTTGAGCCGCGTCGGATCGCTCTTGATCCGCTCCGGGATGGGCGTCTCGTGAACGAGTTCGAGCGTCAGCTTCTTGTCCGCCGCGCGCACGCCCATCAGCGACCGAACCTCTTCCAGCACGCTCTCCACCGAGCATTCGATGCACTCGACCGTCATCTTCCCCGCCTCGATCTTCGACAGGTCGAGGATGTCGTTGATGATCGTCAGCAGCCCATGGCCGTGACGCTTGATCGTCGAGATCGCCTCCTTCCGCCGCTCGGGTGCCCGGGTGTAGTCGCCGTCCTCTTCGAGCAGGTCCGCGAACCCGAGGATCGCCGTCATGGGAGTGCGGATCTCGTGGCTCATGTTCGCCAGGAACTCGCTCTTCGATTGGTTCGATCCCTCGGCGGCCTCCTTCGCGCGCAGGAGTTCCTCATGGGCCAGTTTCTTCTCGGTGATGTCCCGCAGGAAAACGCTGAAATGCACGCCGCCCGCGACCTTGACCGGCGTGATCGCCAACTCCACCGTGATCGTTGCCCCGTCGCGCCGCAGCGCCGGCACTTCGACACGCTGGCCAAGCACCCTCGACTCGCCCGTCGCCCGGTATCGCCTCAGCCCTTCCGCGTGCGTCGCGCGCAACTCAGGGGGCACGATCAACTCACCCAGTGACTGCCCGATGGCCTCCGCCTTCGTCCAGCCGAAGGTCGATTCGGCCTGGGCATTCCAATCCGTGATCCGACCTTCCCCATCCATCGAGACCAAGGCGTCGAGGGCCGTGTCGATGATCGTCCGGATGCGCCGCTCGCTCGTCGCCAGTCGTTCCTGCGCCGCCAGCCGCGCGACCGCCATGCCGAGGTACGCCGCCAGCGTGTTCGCGGTCGCCAGCTGCGAGGCGTCGATGCCTCGCGCCTCGCGGGAATAGAGCATCAGTTTCCCCGCCACCCCTTGCTCGGTCATCACCGGGATGAACGCCAGCGACCCGATGCGCTCCCGCCCCAACAACTCGCGGTGGTTCGCCAGGGATTCATCCTCCGCCGTGTCATCGATCACGATCGGGTCGGCGTCCGCGGCGTGATGCGCCCACGGACAATGCCCCTCCACCGCGGCGCGATACGCCTCCGAGATTCCGCGCCACCAGACGAACCGGCACACGCCGTCGTCCCCGAAGAGCAGCACCGCCGAACGACCGATGCCCGCCGAATCGTTCAGCGCGTCGGTCACCAGCCGCGCCGCTTCCGAGATCGTCGAGGCCGATGCAAGTTGCGTCGCCAGCCGAAGCGCCATGCTCTGTCGTTGCTCGGCCTCGTGCCGTTCGGTCACGTCGATCGCACCGCCGACATACCCCAGAAACCGCCCATCGCTCCCGACCCTCGGCGTCCCGCGGTCCAGAACCCACCGGTATTCACCGTTGTGACGCCGCAGCCGGAACTCAACTTCCAGCGGGAGTCGCCCCCCGAACGCTTCAGCACACATGCGCAGCGCACGCTCACGATCGTCGGGGTGGACCGCCTGGGACCAGTCCGCGACCTCCGCTTCGAGGCTCCGCCCCGTGAACTCAAGCCAGCATTCGCTAAAAAATGTCGGGCGATGCTCAGAGTCGAGCATCCACAGCATCACCGGCGCGGCCTTGGAAAAATGACGGAAGAGCAACTCGCTCTCTTCCAACGATGCCACCGCCGCACTCCGCTTCTTCTGGATCACAAGAATGAAGAGCCCAAGCCCCGCACCGGACAGCACCGCCAGCCCCCCCCCGAACGCGATCGCACGATTCATCGCCGCCACACGCGCGAGGTATTTCTCGGCCGTGATGTCCACTCCCACGATGCACTCGAGGCTCCCGTCCGCCCGCTTCACCGGCGCGTACGCCGAGATGAACGTTCCCCATTGGTCGGTGTAGGGTTCGCCCGACACGCCTGGCTCGGCGGTTCTCAGGGCAATGAGCAACGCTTCGGCCGGGTCCTCGTACAACTCGTTCAGCCCCGCCACGTCGATGGCGCCGTCCCCGTCGCCGACCACGGGGACGGCCACGTCCACGACGAATCTCGGTCCCTCGGGGCTTTCCCGGACGGTGTAGATGAACTTGAGGTTCGGCGAACTGCTCAGCAAGTGAAGCAGAGGCCCCGTGATCGCCGTGTAGTCGGGCAAGTTCTGCTGCGCGGGGTCCTTGAGCAACGAATGCCGCGCCGGGTCGATCATGCTTGCCGCGATGATCGACATCCGACCAAGGTCTTCGTCCACCGTTTCCTTGAGCACGCCTTTTGCGACGAGGTGCGCGCCGATGAGACAAGCGGTCGCTACAAGCGCGAACAAGGAGGCGGCTCCGATGGCATACATCCACGGCGACCAGTCTTTCCGACTCGTGGGTGCCCGGATGCCGGACGTGGCGCTGGATTGTGTGTGCGTGGACTCCGGCATGCCAACTCCGATGACCACCGTTCAACTCGGCCGCCCCATCCACGGCGACCCGAACTTCGCCTCACTTATCGGTCAACTGGCCGCCCCGTTTCATTCTTCTTTCCGATCTATCCGCGCCGGGCGTTCGGAGGTCCTCCACTTCTTTCCAAGGCTTTGCAGCCCCTCAGGCCCAGTGGCCGATAACCACCCCATGCCACGCCCCGGTGACGGCATCGTGCTCTCCGTCTTCGGCCTTCTGGCTATCGGTGTGGTCATGGTCAACTCGGCCGACCTGACCATCGACCCTACCCAGGCCGTCACGTTCCAGTCGATCGCCCTCTCCCGCGCCACGCTCTATATGGTGGTCGCCGTCGCCACCATGCTGGTCATCGGCCGCCTGCCCATCACGCGCCTCGCCGCCTCCGAACGATTCTTCCGCGCCATCCCCTGGCTCTTCCCCGTCCTCATCGGCGTCCTCCTGCTCTCCTACCTCCCCGGCATCGGCCACGAGGTCAACGGCGCTCGCCGATGGATCAAAATCCCGGGCACACCGGGGGGCGGCCTCACGATGCAGCCCAGCGAGATCGCCAAGTGGGGGATCATCCTCGTCCTCGCGTGGCACTGCGTCCGCCGCGCGGGGGTCATGCACCGGTTCGACTCCGGCCTCCTCCCCGGCCTCGCGATGGTCGGCGTCATCGCCGCCGTCGTCGCCCACCAGGACCTCGGCACGGGGGTTCTCATCGGCCTCGCAGGGTGCCTCATGCTCGTCGCCGCCGGTGGCCGTATCGTGCAACTCCTTGCCTTCGTCCCGCTCGCCCTCATAGGCTTTGTCGTCGCCGTTCGCGCCGAGCCTTACCGCATGCGCCGCATCGAAACCTTCCTGAATCCTTACATTGACCCCGAAGGCGCCGGCTACCACATGATCCAGTCGCTCGTCGCCGTCGCCAACGGCAAGGGCTTCGGCCGAGGCCTCGGCTTCGGCCTCCAGAAGTTCGGCTACCTCCCGGAAGACCGCACCGACTTCCTCTTCGCCGTCATCTGCGAAGAACTCGGCCTGGCCGGTGCCGCGCTCGTCATCGCACTCTACGTCTACCTCCTCTGGTCGATCGTCCACATCGTCCGCCGCGAAACGCACCCGCTCCTCAAACTCGCCGGCCTCGGCATCGGCATGACCCTCGGCCTGCAAGCCATCATCAACCTCGTCGTCGTCACGGGGCTCGCACCCACCAAGGGCATCGCGCTCCCCTTGCTTTCATACGGCGGAACGGGATGGATCCTCACCGCCGCGTCGCTCGGCGTGCTTGTCGCGATGGACCGGATGCACGCACGAGCCTCTGTCGCGCCGGACATGCACGACTCCCACCATCCAATCATCGGCGCAAGCGCCCTCGCACGCACGGGATGAGCGAGTCTTCGAGCGAATCCCGTGGTCCCAGCGCGTCGAGCGCAAAGGTCATCGTCTTCGCAGGCGGCGGCACCGGTGGCCACCTCTACCCCGCCCTCGCCATCGCGGAACAACTCCGCGAACTCGACCCGCGCACACGGTGCGTGTTCCTCTGCTCGCCGCGACCGATCGACGCGAAGATCCTCGCGGACGAATCCGCCGAGTTCCACGTCATCCCCGCCCAACCGCTCGGCCTGCATCCATCCCGCCTGTTCCGATTCCTCCGCTCATGGCGACCCGCCGTGCAAGCCTCCAGACGCTCGCTGAGGGAACTCACCCGTGAAGGTGCCGTCCACGTCGTCGCCATGGGCGGCTTCGTCGCCGCCCCCGTTGTCCAGGCCGCCCGCGCCGAGCGCCTCCCCGTCACCCTCGTGAACCTCGACGCCGTCCCGGGCAAAGCCAACCGCTGGATCGCCCTGCGAGCCGACCGCATCCTCGACGCCGCCTCATCCGGCGCGTGGCCCCGCGCGACAACCATCCGTCCCATCGTCCGCCGGGCCGCCGTCGCTGGTCAGTCCAAAGAAGAATGCCGCGCCTCCCTCGGCCTCGCTCCCGACACCCCGACCCTCTTCATCACGGGAGGCAGCCAGGGCGCACGGACCATCAACGACCTGATGACCCTCCTCCTCCGCGACCAGCGATCGATGTTCGCCGGGTGGCAGGTCTATCACCAGACCGGCCCCCCCCGGCACTCTGAGGCCGACATGCAGCGTGCCTACGACGAAGCCCCGCCGGGGGGGGGGGGCGTCCCCGCGCGGGCCGTCGAGTTCTGCCGGACGATGGGCCTCGCGTGGGGGGCGGCGGACCTGTCGATCGCCCGATGCGGTGCCGGCGCGGTGGCGGAAGTCTGGGCCAACGCAGTCCCCGCAGTCTTCCTCCCTTACCCCTTCCACCGAGACCACCACCAGCAACGCAACGCGCAACCGCTTGTCGATGCGGGGGGTGCGCTCCTGTTCCGCGATTGGGTGAACTCTCCAAAGACCGCCTCGGAAGTTGGCCCGGCGCTCAGAATGCTCCTCACCGACCGGGCGAGGCGGAACTCCATGCGGGCCGCGCTCCAACGCCTCGGCCCCGCCGACGGGGCGTTCGCCGTTGCGTCGGTGCTCCTCGGGAAAAACACCCAGATCGCCTAAAATTGCGCGAAATCCACGCGCTTCCTCCAAAACTGAATGTAGACTCCGATCATGGCCACCATCGCGGCGGAATCCACGGGCGGACGCTGGCACGCGACGTGCCTCCTTGTGCCACCCCGGCACACGGACTCCGCTTTGTCCGCCGGCGTCGAGCAACTTGTCACCTCGCTCGCGCGCCGAGGCCTCACCATCAATCGCTGCGAAAACTGCTTCGACGCGATGGCCGATCTTGTTCTGCACGAGCGCGGCCTCAGGGCCGGTCGATCGCGAGAACCGCTCGTCGTCATCTTCATCGAGCCGAAAGACCAGCCGGCCGCCGCCGCGATCGCCGACGCCGCGCTGAAGCACGGCTCCTCCACCGTCTACTGGGAGTTCCAGGGAGGCCCACCTCTGCGCCTGACAGCGTTTCGGCCTCAACCGAAGCGAGCGATCGAACTCGAACTCAGCCTCACGCCGCCGCCAACACCGATCGTGGCGCGCGGCGTCGCCGCCCCGCGCCAGCCCGAGCGTCAACCACTCCGCATCGTTCACGACACTGAAATAGAACCGCTCCCGCTCCGGATCGTCTCGGCCCCGGCGGACGCCGCCGTACACGCCGCGCGACCTCAGGCCGCGGCACTCCTGACCGACGAAGAGTTGTCCATGCTCCTTGGAGAGGGGCCTGAAGATGGGTTCTCCGGGGGAACGAGCGCATGACCGTCAACCAGGCGGCTCAGCGCGCGACATCAGCGGGTGCGGGATCAACGATGGCGGTTCGTGCGACCGATCCTGTGTTGACCATCATCGTCCTCGGGCGGGCGTCCATCGGTGCGCGCCTGAGCGACGAGCCGGGCGTCCGCGTCGTGCGGGCGAGCAGCCCGTTCGACGCCCTCGGCGAGCTGGGATTCCTCGACCCCGCGCACCCGTCGCCGCTGCTCGTCATCGACCTCGCCGAACTTGCACCCGAAGAAATCCCCGCGTTCGTCGCGGCCGCGAAGCGAGTCGAACCCGGAGTGCGGATCATCGGCGCGGGCGAGCCTGCTCGAATCACCGCCGTGGAATCATGGATCGCGGCGGACGCCGGCGCCGCCGATTGGTCGCGCGTCATTCACCCCAAGGCCGCCGATCGCCCGCACCTCGTTCCCGAGGACGAGCCTCCTTCCCCTGCGCCCGCCACCGATGAATCTTGGGCTGACGACGACGCCGCGCTCACCGCGCTCCTCGCCGGCCGCGACCTGCTCGGCCCCATCCTCGCCCGCGTCCGCCGGGCTTTCACGCCTCACGAAGTCCGCCTCCAGCCGGTCATCGAGGGAAACTCCGACCCAACAACAAGGGCGAACACTCCCGGCGAAACCAGCGTCGTCATCCAGCATCGCGGCCGAACCCTCGGCTGGCTCATCGGCCCCGCTTCCATCCGCGAGCAACTCCTCCCCGCCGCGCGCTGGCTCGCCCTCTGGCTCGCCGTGCAGGAGCAGCACGCCACGCTCAGGACCGCCGCCCTCACCGACGCCCTCACCGGCGCGTGGAACCGCCGCTACTTCGACCGCTTCATCGACAGCGTTCTCTCTCGCGCGAAAAGAAAACGCAACGACGTCACCCTCCTCCTCTTCGACATCGACGACTTCAAGTCCTACAACGACCGCTTCGGCCACTCGGCGGGCGACGGCATCCTCCGCGAAGTCGTCCGCCTCCTCGGCAGCGTCATCCGACCCACCGACCGCGTCTGCCGCATCGGAGGCGACGAGTTCGCCGTCGTCTTCGACGCCCCCGATCCCGGCGCGCCGGGACGCGACCCCGCCAGCCGACACCCCGCCCTCATCGTCGAGATCGCCCGACGATTCCAGAAACAAATCCAGGCCCACCACTTCCCCAAACTCGGCGAGGCGGCCGCCGGCAGCCTCGGCATCTCCGCCGGCCTCGCCACGTTCCCCTGGGACGCAAGCGACGCCCGGGGACTGGTCGAGATCGCCGATCGCCACCTCCTCGAATCCAAGAGGCAAGGCAAGAACCGGCTCACGTTGGGGCCGCCAAGCATCTGATAGGACTCCCAGTTGTTCCTCGCGCGGTGTTTGAGCCTCCTCCCCCGGTCGCCGCGGCGACAGGTGCAAGCTCGCCCGCCGTGGCGGGAGTCTTCGAGTCGAAGATCCGCCGCGGCGGGATCGGTGGTGGCACCCATCGGGATTGATCGGGTTCCACCCCACGGCGCACGCACGAGTTTCACAGGTGATGCGTCTGAGCAGTCCGGGTTCGTCGGATAGTCCGGGTCGTACCAGTCGCAGGCGTGCCCGAAGTTCGCGGATTGAAGCGTTCGGCGCCGCCCTCGCCGCCATGACCGACAAGCAGCGCATCTTTGAGATGGGGCGGCTCGGGCAATTTTTGGGGGAATGACTATACTTGGGGCGGTTCTCCGACTGTGTCGCCTTGTGCGACCGAAGGGCCGGGTGTCCCGGCCGCTCTTGGGGACGTGATTCGGAAAGGTGGATTGGGCAATGTCAGATTCAACCGTGAGCGACAAGGTGAAACAGATCGGCGACTCCATCGCGGGGTTGACCCTGAAGGAGGCCGTGGACCTGGGCGCGTACATGAAGGATGCGTACGGGATCGAGGCGGCGGCTGCGGGGGCGGTCATGATGGCGGGCGGCGGCGCGCCGGTTGCGGCTGCTGAGGAGAAGTCGACCTTCGACGTGATCCTGAAGACCGTGGGCGAGAAGAAGATCAACGTCATTAAGGTGGTCCGAGAACTGACCGGCCTCGGCTTGAAGGAAGCCAAGGATTTGGTCGAGGCGGCTCCCAAGGCCGTCAAGCAGGGTGCGACCAAGGATGAGGCCGACGTGGTCAGGAAGAAGCTGGAGGCGGAAGGCGCCACAGTCGAGTTGGCATAATTCGTCGGGAGATGACCACTGGTGGGCAAGCCACCAGTGGCACCCGATACGTTCGTATTTTGTTTGGCATTCAATGAATGGGCGTCCCGCCCGGGGCGTCCTTTTTTTTCGCCTTTTGTTCGCATGGAGGCGGTATAAACGGAGTTCATCACCGAGTTTTGTTCGGTGAGTGCTTGACAACTTGCGGCGCTCTTGCAAGGGGGCACCGGGCCGGATAGACTATTTGCCTTACGCGTGCGGTGCCTGAACCCGAAATAATTATCCGAGTCGTCACACCTTATCCCGCGGATCGAAGCGAGAGCGGGTGTTTTTATCGACTCTGCGAGGGACTACGATGATTGCGAGAAATGTGCGCGATTTCTCCAAACGGGGCGACGCGATCGCTGTTCCCGATCTGACGATTGTCCAGTTGCAGGCGTACGACCGCTACCTGCAGTTGGACAAGGGGCCTCACGAGCGCAACCACCGCGTGGGGCTCGAGGGGTTGCTGCGTGAGATCTTCCCGATCGAGTCGTACGACGGGACGATGTCCCTCGACTATTCGTACTACACACTGGAGGAGGCGCGGTACACGCCCGACGAGTGCCGGGAACTGCGGCTGACCTTCGGCCGGCCGTTCCGGGTGGCGCTGGGGCTGAAGCGTCAGAACCACCCCGAGATCCCCGAGGAAGAGATCTATCTCGGCGAGATCCCGATCATGATGGGCGGCGGCGAGTTCATCGTGAACGGGGCCGAGCGCGTGATCGTGAGCCAGTTGCACCGCTCGCCCGGCGTTGACTTCTCGATCATCTCTTCGGAGGCGGATCGGCCGCTGCATTCGGCGCGCATCATCCCCGAGCGCGGGTCGTGGATCGAACTCGAAGTCACGAAAAAAGACGTGCTGGTGATGCGGATCGACCAGTCGACCAAGATGGCGGCGACGACGTTCCTCCGTTGCCTCGACGAATCAATCTCCAGCACCGCGGCGATCCTCAGCCTGTTCCATCAGATCGACGATGTCACGACCGAGAAGGTGAAGCCCGAGCACTGGGCGGCCGAATCGATCATCGACATCGAAACCGGCGAGGAACTAGTCCACGTCGGTTGCCAGATCGGCGAGAACATCGAGAAGTTGCAGAAGTCTTCTCTCAAGCATGTCCGCGTGATCCAGAATCCGTCGGACCCCTTGATCCTGAACAGCGTCGCCGAGGAAAAACTCGAAGACTTCAACGAGCAAGCGAAGAGCGAGTTTGAGGCTTCGCTGCTGAAGATCTACACGCGGCTGCGCCCCGGCAACCCACCGCAGGTGGACAAGGCGAAGCAACTCTTCACCGAGAAGTTCCAGGACGAGAACCGCTACCGCCTCGGCAAGGTCGGCCGGTTCCGCATCAACCGCAAGTTTGATCTGAAGGTTCTGGAGACCGAGATGTTCATCCGCGCGGAGGACTATCTCCGCGTGATTCAGTATCTGCTCGACCTGCGCTCGAAGCGGCCGGACCCCAAGACGGGGCGGCCGATCGCGCAGGTGGACGACATCGACCATCTGGGCAACCGCCGGCTGCGGACGCTGGACGAACTGGCGTGCGAGGAGATGCGGAAGGGGTTCCTGAAACTCCGCCGGACGGTGCAGGAGCGGATGAGCGTCAAGGAGCCCGACGAACTGACCAAGATCGCCGATCTGGTGAACTCGAAGAGCGTCTCGAGCGCGATCGACTTCTTCTTCGGCCGATCCGAACTGTCGCAGGTGGTTGACCAGACGAATCCGCTTTCGTCCCTTGTTCACGAGCGGCGGTTGTCGGCGCTCGGGCCCGGCGGTCTGAACCGCAAGCGCGCGGGCTTCGAGGTCCGCGACGTTCACATCTCGCACTACGGCCGCATCTGCCCCATCGAGACACCCGAAGGCACGAACATCGGCCTCATCGCGTCGCTGGGCATCTACTCCGCGATCGACGAGTACGGCTTCCTGCTGACCCCCTACCGCGAGGTCAAAGAGGGCAAGGTCACGGGCAAGACGATCTATCTCCGCGCCGACGAGGAGATGAAGACGATCCTGGCGCCGTCGGACTCGCTCGACGCGGACAAGAAGTCGCTGCGCAAGGGGGCGATCCTGGCCCGCGTGGACGGCGAACTTGCTGAAATCGACTCAGGCGAGGTGAACTTCCTCGATATCTCGCCCAAGCAGATCGTCGGCGTGTCGGCGGCGCTGATCCCGTTCCTGGAGCACGACGACGCGAACCGGGCGCTGATGGGCTCGAACATGCAGAGGCAGGCGGTGCCGCTGCTGGTGTGCGATCCGCCGCTGATCGCGACGGGGATGGAGAAGGACGTCGGCCGCAACTCGGGCATGGTGGTCAAGGCGAAGAACGCGGGCACGGTGACGTACATCG
This sequence comes from uncultured Phycisphaerae bacterium, assembly GCA_947085435.1. GTDB lineage: Bacteria > Planctomycetota > Phycisphaerae > Phycisphaerales > UBA1924 > JAEUIV01. The sequence continues at coordinate 45,588 of CAMTWL010000016.1, read as the reverse complement.
ACGCGCAGAAGATCATCATCGACAACGCGGACGAGTATGTGCTGCGGAAGTTTGTTGGCTTGAACGAGCGGACGTGCCTGAACCAGAAGGCGCGGGTGAAGCCCGGGCAGAAGGTGGCGAAGGGCCAGGTCATCGCGGACGGCGCGTCAACGGTGAGCGGCGAACTGGCGATCGGCAAAAACGTGCTCGTGGCGTTCAACACGTTCGACGGGTACAACTTCGAGGACGCGATCGTGATCTCGGAGCGGCTTGTTCGCGACGATACGTTCACGTCGATCCACATCGACGCCTTTGATGTCGAGGTGCGCGAAACGAAGCTGGGGCGCGAGGAGTTCACGCGGGATATCCCGAATGTGTCGGAGAAGATGCTGCGGAATCTGGACGAGTTCGGGATCATCCGCGTCGGGGCGCGGGTGCAGCCGAGTGATATCCTGGTGGGCAAGGTTTCGCCCAAGAGCAAGAGCGAGCTGACCCCCGAAGAAAAACTGCTGCACGCGATCTTCGGGCGGGCGGGCGAGGACGTGAAGAACGATTCGCTCGAAGTGCCCGCGGGCAAGGAAGGGATCGTGATCGGCACGCGGCGGTTCTCGCGCCGCGTCCACATGAATGACGAGCAGAAGAAACTCCTGAAAAAGGAGATGGAGACGTACTCGGCGGAGATGGACGCCGAGACGATCGTGGTGTTCCGTCAGTTGGTCCGCGCGATCAACGATGCGGCGGGGGCCGAGATGGTGGACCCCTCGACCCGCCAGAAGGTCGGCGCCTCGGACATCACCGAGGTCATCCTCGAACAGGTCCAGAACTTTGATCTCAAATGGGTCAAGGGGAACAAGGACGCCAAGGCGGCGTGCGAGATGATCCACGGGCAGTTCTGGCCCCGCATCCAGGCGATGCGGAAGGAAAAGGAACGCAAACTCTCGCACATGAAGCGCGGCGACGAACTGCCGTCGGGCGTACTCGAGATGGTCAAGGTGTATGTGGCGACGAAGCGCGCGCTCTCGGTCGGCGACAAGATGGCGGGGCGTCACGGGAACAAAGGTGTCATCGCCCGTATCGTTCCCGAAGAGGAACTGCCGTTCCTTGAGGACGGTACGCCGGTTGAGGTGCTGCTGAACCCGCTGGGCGTGCCGAGCCGGATGAATGTCGGGCAGATCCTGGAGACGCACCTCGGATGGGCGGCTCAGATTCTTGGGTTCCAGGCATTCACTCCCGTGTTCGACGGCGCGACGGAGCAGCAGGTCCACGACGCGGTCGCCGAGGCGAACGAGTTCATCAGCACGAAGACGGCGAAGTACGACTCCAACGGTTCGCACGCGGGCCCGCGCGAGATCATGGCCCACATGCCCCGCGGCGGAAAAGTCCAGTTGTTCGACGGCCGCACGGGCGAGCCGTTCAAGCAGCGGACGACCGTCGGGTACATGTACATCCTCAAACTGCACCACCTTGTGGACGACAAGATCCACGCCCGCGCGACGGGGCCGTACTCGCTCATCACCCAGCAACCGCTGGGCGGCAAGGCTCGCACGGGCGGCCAGCGCTTCGGCGAGATGGAAGTGTGGGGCCTCGAAGCGTACGGCGCGGCGTACATCCTGCAGGAACTGCTCACGGTCAAGTCGGACGACGTCGAAGGCCGGACGAAGATCTACGAGTCCATGGTCAAGGGCACCAACACGCTCGAAGCGGGGATGCCCGTGGCGTTCGACGTGCTGTGCAACGAGATCAAGGGGCTGGGAATGAACATCGCGCTCGAAAAGACCGGCACCGAGGCGGGGAGCCTGCTGTAAGACCATGCAAGTCAACTCCAGAGCGGAGTGGACATCGAACTCGATTCAAAGGGAATGACCATGAAAAACATTCTGACTCTGATGCTTGTGGCGGGCCTCTCTGTTTCCGTTCCGGTCCTCGCCGACCAGGAGGGCGCCAAGCCCGCCCCCGCCTCGGCGAAGCCCGCCGCGGGCGTGCCGACTCAGGACACGTCGGAGGGCGCCGTCAAGTTGTTCATCGAGGCGATGAAGAAGGGTGACTTCCACAAGGTGGTCGAACTCGCGGACCCAGGCTCCGAGGCGTACGACGATCTTCAGAAGATGGCCGAGGCGTTCGACCCGGACCGGGCGAACCCCAACATCGACAAGGCGACGTTCGACGTGATCAAGGAGTTCTTCACGAAGCCTTGGAAGGACGTGGAGACGAAGGTCGTCGCCGAGCAGGGCGCGCGGGCGCAGTACGCGCTCGTCTTTCATTACATCGACGAGAAGACCAAGGAACGCAAGAAGGGCGAGGACCGCACGCTGGACCTCAACCAGTTCGAGGGCAAGTGGCGCGTCCTTGTTTCGTCGCAGTTGATGAAGCCCGCGACGCCCCAGGCGATCCCCGGCGCGCCCCCGGCGAACACGACGCCGCCGCCCGCCGAGAAACCGGCGGAGAAGCCCGCGGAAAAACCTGCGGAAAAGCACTGACGCCGGCCCATCACGACGCTCCTGTCAAGTTGATCTCGGGACGCGCGACCTGGTGCGCAAGTCCCGATCGTGAAAGATGCCTCCTCCTCCTTTGGTTCCCGAAGGATCCGCCCCCATGCCCGAATCCGTCTACGACCGCGTCAACGATTACTCGTCCGTCAAGATCACCCTCGCCAGCCCGAACGACATCCGTTCGTGGTCCTTCGGCGAGGTGAAGAAGCCGGAGACGATCAACTATCGCACCTACCGCCCCGAAAAGGACGGCCTGTTCTGCGAGCGCATCTTCGGCCCCGAGCGCGACTACGAGTGCGCCTGCGGCAAGTACAAGGGCACCAAGTTCAAGGGGATCATCTGCGACCGCTGCGGCGTGAAGGTGACCCACTCGCGCGTCCGCCGCAAGCGCATGGGGCACATCAATCTCGCGGCGCCGATCGTCCACATCTGGTTCTTCAAGGCGCTCCCGAGCCGCCTGGGCACGCTGCTGGCGATGAAGACGAGCGACCTGGAGAAGATCATCTACTTCCAGGACTACGTCGTCACCGACGCCGGCGACACGGAACTGACCTTCAAGCAGATCATGACCGAGGACGAGCATCGCGCGGCGCTCCAGAAGTACGGCAACGCCTTCAAGGCTCTCATGGGGGCCGATGCGGCGCGCGAACTGATCGAAAAACTTGACCTGACGGCGATCGCGCTCGACCTGCGCAGCCAGATCCGCGAGACGCGCAGCAAGCAGAAACTGAAGGACCTGGCGAAGCGCCTGAAACTCATCGAGCAGATCCGCCAATCCGAGAACGACCCGTCGTGGTTGATCATGGACGTGATCCCGGTCATCCCGCCGGACCTTCGGCCGCTGGTCCTGCTGGAATCGGGCAACTTCGCTACGAGCGACCTGAACGATCTCTACCGGCGCATCATCAACCGCAACAATCGGTTGAAGAAGTTGATGGACCTCAACGCCCCCGAGGTCATCATCCGCAACGAGAAGCGGATGCTGCAGCAGGCGGTCGATGCGCTCTTTGACAACAACCGCTGCCGTCGGCCGGTGCTGGGTTCGAGCAACCGCCCGCTGAAGTCGCTGACCGATATGGTCAAGGGCAAGCAGGGGCGCTTCCGCGAGAACCTGCTGGGCAAGCGCGTCGATTACTCGGCGCGTTCGGTCATCGTCGTCGGGCCGGAACTCAAACTGCACCAGTGCGGCCTGCCCAAGAAGATCGCCCTCGAACTCTTCCAGCCCTTCATCATCCGCAAGTTGAAGGAGCACGGCCTCGCCGACACCATCAAGTCCGCCAAACGCATGTTGGAGCGGCGCGACGCCGAGGTGTGGGACATCCTCGAAGAGGTGATCTACCAGCATCCCGTGCTGTTGAACCGCGCTCCCACGCTTCACCGGATGGGCATCCAGGCGTTCGAGCCGATCCTGGTCGAAGGCAACGCGATCAAGATCCACCCGCTGGTCTGCACCGGGTTCAACGCGGACTTTGACGGCGACCAGATGGCCGTTCACTTGCCGCTGTCGGTCGAGGCGCAGGCCGAGGCGCATGTGCTGATGCTCAGCACGCACAACATCTTTTCGCCCGCGAACGGCAACCCGATCATCTCCCCCAGCCAGGACATCGTGCTGGGCGTCTACTTCCTCACGATCATCGACGAAGAGGCGGAGAAGGACCCGAAGAAGATGCCGCACTACAAGGATCGCCGCGAGGCGATGCTCGCGTTCGAGCACGGGAAGATCACGATCCACCAGCCGATCGTGGTCCGTCTCGACGGGTTCATGGAGCAGGTGACGTCGCAGAAGGGTCCGGCGGAACCTCTGCCGGCGAACAAGCGGGTCACCACGACGGTTGGCCGCGTGATCTTTGCGGACATCGTGAGCAGCGGGATGCCTTACTACAACTGCCCGCTCGGCAAGAAGGGTGCGGCCCGCGCGATCGACGATTCCTACGCCTATTCGGGCCGCGGCGCGACGATCGACATGCTCGACCGTCTGAAGGAGACGGGGTTCAAGTGGTCCACGCTCGCCGGCATCTCGTTCGGCATCACGGACCTGCGCATCCCCGATGCGAAGCACACGCTGATCGATGAGTCGCAGAAGAAGGCCGACCGCATCCGCAAGAACTACGAGCGCGGCATCATCACCGAGCGCGAGCGTTACCGCCAGTTGCTCGACATCTGGGCCCACTGCCGCGAAGAGATCACCAAGAAACTCCTCGAAGCGATCCGGATGGACCGCCGCAACCCGCTGACGGGTGAGGAAGTCCCGCTTGCGGGCACCGTCAAGGGCGAAAAATACCTGAACCCGGTGTTCCTGATGTCGGACTCCGGCGCCCGCGGCAACACGTCGCAGGTGCAGCAGTTGGCGGGGATGCGCGGCCTGATGGCCAAGCCCTCGGGCGAGATCATCGAGACCCCGATCCGTGCCAACTTCCGCGAAGGCTTGAACGTCCTCGAATACTTCTCCTCGACCCACGGCGCCCGCAAGGGGCTGGCGGATACGGCGCTCAAGACGGCCGACTCGGGCTACCTGACCCGCAAACTGTGCGACGTGGCCCAGTCCGTCATCGTGAACGAAGCGAACTGCGGGACCACCATCGGCGTGATCAAGCGGGCCCTCTACAAGGGTGAAGAGGTGGACGTGCCGCTGCGCGACCAGATCAACGGCCGCGTCAGCCGGAACACGATCATCAACCCCGTCACCGACGAGGTCGTGGTCAAAGAGAACGAGATCATCACGATCGACGCGGCGAAGAAGATCGAGGACCTGGGCATCGAATCGGTGCTCCTGCGCTCGCCTTTGACGTGCAACTCGGCGCGGGGCATCTGCGCCATGTGCTACGGCATGGACATGTCCACCAGCCGACAGGTCGAAGAGGGTCTGGCGGTGGGCATCATCGCGGCCCAGTCGATCGGCGAGCCGGGCACGCAGTTGACGATGCGCACGTTCCACACCGGCGGCATCGCGACCACCAAACTGGTCGAGACCAACGTCGTGGCCACGCAGGCCGGCACGATCGAGATCAGGGACTGCAACGAAGTCCCCGCCAAGAACGACCACGGCGACGACGTGCTGGTCGCGCTGAAGCGCAGCGGCGAGATCGCGGTCATGGATGCTCGCGGCCGCGAACTCGAGAAGTACAAGGTTCCCTACGCGGCTGAAATTCTTGTGCATGCCGGCGTGACCGTGAAGCGCGGCGATCAACTGGTGCGCTGGGACCCCCACCGTCTGCCGATCCTCGCCGAGAAAGACGGCAAGGTGCGGTATGTGGACGTCGAGATCAACGAAACCGTGCGCGAAGAGGACGCCGGCAAGGGCCAGAAGGCGTTTATCGTCATCGAGCACAAGGGCGAGAAGCACCCGCAGATCGTGATCGAGGACGCGAGCGGAAAGATCCTGGACTTCCACTTCCTGCCCGCGAAGGCGCGTATCGAAGTGCTCGATGGTTCGATGGTGAAGGCCGGGCAGATGGTGGCGCGCCAGCCGCGCGGCTCTACCGGCTCGCACGACATCACCGGCGGTCTGCCCCGCGTCACGGAGATCTTTGAGGCCCGCAAGCCCAAGGACCCGGCGATCATGGCCGAGATCTCCGGCGCGATCGAGATCCACTCCGACAAGCGCAAGGGCAAGATGACGATCCGCATCATCTCCGACTCGGGGATCGAGAAGGACCACCATGTGCCGCAGGACAAGCACCTGCTCGTCCACACGGGCGACCATGTGTCCGCCGGCGACCCGTTGATCGAAGGCCCGCTCGTGCCGCACGATATTTTGCGGATCAAGGGCGAGGATGCGCTCTACACCTACATGCTCGACGAGGTGCAGAACGTCTACCGCGCTCAGGGCGTGGTCATCAACGACAAGCACATCGAGGTGATCCTGTGCCAGATGCTCCGCAAGGTCCGGGTGGAAAACCCGGGCGATACGGACTTCCTGCCGCACGAGGTGGCGGACAAGATCGCCTTCCGCAAGAAGAACCAGCGGTCGGCCGACTTCGGTGTGGTCACCGAAGCGGGCGACACGATGCTGCAGGTCGGTCAGTTGGTGTCGAAGCACGAGATCAAGGAAGCGAACGCGAAGGCCGAGGCGACCGGGAAGACCGTCGCCAAGGCTCGCCGCGCCAAGCCCGCCACGGGCCGCACGCTGCTGCTCGGCATCACCAAGGCGTCGCTGCAGTCCGATTCGTTCCTCTCGGGCGCCTCGTTCCAGGAGACGACGAAGGTTCTCACCGAAGCGTCGCTCCGCGGCGCGACGGACAACCTCGTCGGCCTCAAGGAAAACGTCCTGCTGGGCCACCTGATCCCCGCGGGCACGGGGTTCCACGTCCACCAGGCGATCCGTCCCAAGTTGCTGGCCGAGCCGCCGCCGTCCGAGGAGCAGGACCTCGAAACCTCGCTCGAAGAAGCGGCGACCAAGGCCGAGGCGCTCGGCGCGACGCGAGAAGAACCCTCGCACCTCTCGATCGAAGTCGGCGAGATCGTGATCGGCGACGGGACCAAGAGCATGCAGGAATCGCCCTGAAGCATCGGGGCTAAACGCTCGATCTTCCAAGCCCACGGGCTCAGCCCGTGGGCTTTTTATTCGTGTATCGATCAAGTTCCGTGCGCCTATACTCCGGGCGTGTACCACGGGCTCTCGTTGACCATCAACCTTCCAGACGCGCTGGCGCGGTTCGCGCAGGAGCAGGCGTCGTCCGGGCAGTACTCTTCGGTAAGCGAAGTGGTCAGCGACGGACTACGCCTCCTTGCCGAACGGAAGGTCCAGCGCGACGCGGTGGTCAGCGAGTTGCGGCGCCAGATCGCCGAAGGGGCGGCGGCGGCGGATCGTGGAGATGTGGTGGACGCTGAAAGCGTGTTTGATGAGATCGCCACACGCGGCCAATTCGGGTAAGTCCAGGACATGTCAACAACTTCGGCCATCTCGATTCGCAGTGATTGGCTAGGCACAACAGCCAATGTTTTGACGCTAGGCACATTCTTTACGGGCTTTACCAATCTCCCTGAGTTATTGGTTCGAACTCATTTTGGAGATGGAACCAAGGCGGCCTCGCCCCAATACACGCCCCCGTCAATTGCGATCATAGCCGTAGTGTTCCTGCTTTTTCTGGTCTATTGGTTTTTCTCTACCCGCTACCTTCGCTCGCGGTTTTTCCCTGACGTCCAGTACAACCTTGACCCAACACTCTTTCCTGACAATCCAATACATATCACTTGCACATATTTTTTCCATGCAGTTCCACTAGTTCTGTACCTTGTGTTCGCTGACGCGATGTGGCCTCCCTCTGACGCCCGAGTGAATTGGGAATTGACTCTGGGCGCTTTCTTTTGGGGAGGCGTTGCATTCATGCTGCTTGTCGGAATGGTGACATACGCCGCGCTTCACGGAAATCAGAAACGCGGTGTGTAACGACAACGATTGGACGACACTCGTTAAGCTTTAATGAATACAGACACGCCCGAGCCCGTTCCGCTTGAGAATGATCCGAATTACGGAAACTTGATCAATCCAACGGGAGCATTGTCGCCTCCATGTGAGGGCGATGGTCAACAGGAGCGTCTTGCGCGACTCTTGAAAACAGCCCGCGACCTCCCCCGCTCGCCCGGCGTGTACCTGATGAAGGACGCCGCCGGTGTTGTCATCTACGTCGGCAAGGCGGCCTGCCTGCCGGATCGCGTGTCGTCGTACTTTGTCCCGTCCGCTGACCTCGGGTTCAAGAAACAGCCCATGCTCGACGTCATTGACGACTTCGAGCACCTCGTCTGCGACGGCGAGTGGGAGGCGCTCCTCACCGAGAACCGGCTGATCAAGGACATCCGCCCGCGATTCAACGTGCGGCTGACCGACGACAAGACCTTCCCCTACCTCGTCATCACGCGGAACGAGGATTTTCCGCGTGTACTCGTGACGCGGAACCCGACCGGCGTGGACGAGACCGGCCGCGTGCGCCCCGAGATGAAGAACGCAAAGGTCGTCGGCCCCTTTACAAACGCCGGGGCCCTGCGCGAGGCCGTCACGCTGCTCCAACGCGTCTTCAAGTACCGCACATGCAAACTCGACATCGTTGAGGGCGACGAGCGCAACAAGTTCTTCCGCCCCTGCCTGCTCTACACGATCGGGCAATGCACCGCGCCGTGCGCCTCAAAGATCACGCAACTCGGCTACGCGGCGGACCTCGAACGCTTCACGAAGTTCCTCGACTCGAAGCGCTCGGTGATGCTGCGCGAGATGAGGGCGGAGATGGAGCAGGCCGCGGCGGCGCTGGAGTTCGAGAAGGCGGCGGTGCTGCGGGACCAGATCAAGGCGATCGAGAAGTTGGACGAGCGCGCGAAGCGATCAGCAGGATGGCAGCCGGAGTCCGAAGTCAGCGTGATCGACCCGAGGAAAGGGCTGCGCGCCCTCCAGAAACTGCTGGGATTGGAATCGCCGGTGCGGTGCCTGGAAGCGATCGACATCGCGCACCTGCAAGGCGGCGAGACGGTGGGGTCCAAGGTGTGTTTCGTCGATGGTCGGCCGCTGAAGAACGAGTACCGCCGCTACCGCATCCGCACGGCGGAGGGCGGCAACGATGACTACCAGTCGATCCGCGAGGTGGTCCTCCGCCGCTACCGCGAGGCCGGCGCGGGGAACGAGTTGTATCCCGACGTGATCCTGATCGACGGCGGGCTGGGTCAGTTGCACGCGGCGCTCGGCGCTTTCGAGCACCTTGAGATGCGGCCGCCGATGGTGATCTCGCTGGCCAAGAAGGAAGAGTTGATCTATGTGCAGCAGCGGTCGGAGCCGATGCGTCTGGGGCGCGAGAACGCGGCGCTCAGATTATGCCAGGCGATCCGCGACGAGGCGCACCGGTTTGCGCAGCACTATCACCATGTTTTGAGGCGGAAGAAGACGCTGGAGGAGGAGTGATAGCGTGGCACGCCCTTTCCGGGGCGTGTGGCGAACACGGGCTGGAAAGCCCGTGCCACCGCTCACCCATCCAGCACGGTCATCGTCCCCGGGATCGGCCCGCGCTTGACGTGCTTGCCGCAGACCCACTCGAAGAGCGGCGTCGCCATCAGCGTGGTGACGATCGCCATGATGACCATGATCGAGAAGAGCGTCGGCGTGATCAGCCCCGCCTCCAAGCCGATGTTGAGGATGATGAGTTCCATCAGGCCTCGGGCGTTCATGAGCGCGCCGATGCCGAGCGACTCGCGCCACGGCTCGCCGCTGAGCCTCGCGGCGAGCGCGGTGGCGGCGAACTTTCCGATAATGGCGGCGGCGAGGATGACGAGCGCGATGACCCAGAGGTGCCAACTGCTGATGAGGCCGATCCGCGTGTTCAGCCCGGAATAGACGAAGAAAAGCGGCAGGAGGAAGGTCGTGACGAGCGGGCCGAGCGTGGATTGGAGTTTCTCGTTCAGGAATCCGCGAGGCATGGCGGCGCCGAGCATGAACGCACCAAACACGGCGTAGATGCCGATGGCGTCGGTGAACCAGGCGCCGAGCATCAGGAGCAGGAGGACGAAGGAGAGCATCGGGTTGGTGAGTGTCTTTTCCTTCGCCGCGACGGTTTCGAGGCGCGCGAGGAGGGGGCGTGCGACAACGAACAGCACGAAGGCGTAGGCGATCCCGCCGCCGATCGCGGCCGCCGCGACACCGGGCGCATCCTTGAATGATGCGAGGACGATCGCCAGGATGCACCACGCCGCCGCGTCGTCCGACGATCCCGCGGCGAGTGCGAGGGTTCCGAGGCTCGTGCCCGAGAGGCCGCGCTCGTAGATGATCCGGGCGAGCATGGGGAACGCGGTGATCGACATCGCGGCGCCCATGAAGAGCATCGCCTCGCCCGACGAGACTCCTTCCGTAAAGAGCGCGCGGTCCTTGACATAGACGAGCGCGAGCGCCGCGCCGAGCGCAAACGGCACCACGATCCCCGCGACCGAAACGGACAGAGCGCTCCTCAACCGGCTTCGGATCAGCCCGACGTTGAACTCCAGCCCCACCAGAAACATGTAGAGCACCAGGCCGACCTGCGCCATCGCATAGATGATCGACAGCGACGGCTTCGAGAAAAGCGCCGCGTTGAACTGCGGGAAGAGCAGCCCCACCAGCGACGGACCAAGCACCACCCCCGCGATCATCTCGCCAACGACGGTCGGCTGCCCCAGGAACTTCTTGGCGACCCACGCGACGCCCCGGCACACCAGGATGATGAGCGCTAACTGGAAAAAGAGCAGAATGGCCAGGTTGTAGTTGCTGGTTGGTTCGGGGAAGAACAACGAATCGCTCCATTGAAAAATGTGTTCGGTGCTTGACGAGCCCCGGCCCGGCCGTCCTTTGTATCGGACGTAGCGAATATCCGCTTGAGATTCCCTCAATCAAGACACATACGCGCCGACTTCGCCGCGCCGCGGGACGGTATGCTCCTCGGACATGATCCCTCTCCGACCGATGCGATTTTTCACGCTTGCGCTGATCCTCGGCGGTTGCGGAGGGGGGTCCGGGCCGCCGCCTCTCCTCTCGATCATCGGCGTGGCCGATCCCTATCGCCATGTCCAGTTCCGATTGACCCTCGACGGCAAGCCGATCCACGCCGCGCATCTGCGAGCCGTGGCGGTTGATACCGGTTCGATGGCCTTGCCGATCTCGGGCGCTGTCGTAGCCGAAGCGATGTTCGCCTGGGGCGACACCGCGGCGACGGACGAGAACGGCCACGCAACTCTGAAACTGTTCGCGGGCACGCCGCACCTGATCGAAATATCGCCGCCGCCGTTTGGTGAGTTGGCGGAGCGCGGACCTTGGACATGGACGATCGAAGCGGACGGCGCCTCGCTCACGGCCTCGCCGAATGCCGGGGAGATGGCGAGCATCCCGGTGTTGGCGCTCGTTGCAAAGTAAGCGGGTTCAGTTCCGGTGGAGCAGGCATCCTGCCTGCTCGTGGGCAGCGGCCCGGGCGGGCTGGAAGCCCGCCCCACCTTGATTCGACCCGCTCCGTCCGGATTACCATGACGGCATGACCGTACCCCTCTGGCGATGCACCGCGAAACCGGAACTCATCCGATGCGACACCGCCGTCCTCGGCGGCGGCATCACCGGCGTCGCCGCGGCCCTCGCGCTCGAACGTCAAGGCGTCGATGCGCTCATCATCGAGCGCGGCGAGATCGCATCGGGCGCCAGCGGACGCAACGCCGGCTACCTCATGCGCGGCGCCGCCGACAACTACGCCGCCGCCGTGCGCGACCTCGGACGCGACGCCGCCCGCCACCTTTGGAAATGGACCGAGGACAACCTGGCGATGCTGCGGGCGGAGGGGATCGAATCGCTTCCGACGTATCGCCGTGTGCCGTCGTGCCTGCTCGCCCTCGCCGAAGGGGAGCTCCAGGAACTTCGAGAATCGCTGAGTCTCATGCGCGAGGACGGGTTCGAGGTGGAGTGGACCGAGTCCGGCAAGGACGCCGTGTGGCGCCGCGGCGTGGCCCGCAGCGGACTCGTGAACCCGAACGACGCGGCCTGCAACCCGTGCGACCTGCTTCGGTTCCTTGCTACAAAACTGAAACGCCCGCCGCGCACGCACGCCGAGGCGTCCCACATCGAACACGCAAACGATCGAGTGCGCATCACCACCGCCGACGCCGTCATCGAAGCGAACAAGTGCCTCGTTTGCCTCAACGCCTTCACCCCCCTGCTGTTCCCGGCCCTCCGAGAGTTGATCCAACCAAAGCGCGGGCAGATCCTCGCCGCGCGAACGAGCGGGCCCATGTTCGACTGTTCGTACTACGCGAACCACGGCTACGAGTATTTCAGACAAGTGACCCCCGACACCGCGATCATCGGCGGATGGCGGAGCCACTTCGCGGACGCCGAGGTGGGCTACGAAGAACGCACGACCGACGACGTGCAGCGCGGCTTGGAAAACTTCGCCAAGACTTTGCTCGGCGGCTCCTTAGACGTGACGGCCCGATGGTCCGGCACCATGGGTTTCACCCCGGACGGTCTGCCGCTGATCGGCCCAATGGACACCGATGGGCGCGCGGCGAACACGGAAAGCCCCATCTGGCTCTGCGGCGGATACACGGGGCACGGCATGTCGATGGCCTTCAAGGCGGCGCACGAGGCGGTCGCCGCCATGCTGAGCCGCGGTGCCCCGCCCTTCCCACTCTCGCGCTTTACTCGCTAAACACCCGCGAATTCGAGGTGTTTTTACCATCGACGCCCGGGCTTTGCCCTGACGCCTCGGATGGCGTACCATCACGGCCGCTACGGGGTGTAGCGCAGTTTGGTAGCGCGTCTCGTTCGGGACGAGAAGGTCGTAGGTTCAAATCCTATCACCCCGATTCGATGCACTGGGTCTATGTTTTGGTAAGTGAGAAAACGGGTCGCCGCTACACCGGCTCGTGCGAAGACCTCGAACGGCGGATGCACGAGCACCACTCGGGCTATTCACCCGCAACCCGCCACGGCGTGCCCTGGCGATTGGTGCATCGGGAGTCGTTTGCCACCCGATCCGAAGCCGTGCGGCGGGAGATGCACTTCAAGTCGGGTCGGGGGCGGGACGAACTTGATCGCATCCTGGCGCGTGAACGATCCGGATAGCGCGGTCGCCGCGGCGTGGGTCTACAGCAACTACATCGACGAGCCGATCACCATGCGCCGGGACGTAGTCGAGCCCGCGGGGATGGAGGACTACTTCTACCACCAGGACGACCTCTTCAACGTCGTCGCACTGACCAACGCGAGCGGCGCCGTCGTCGAGCGCATCACCTACGGCGACTACGGCTTTCCCACCGTCACCAACGCCGCGGGGGCTTTCGTTTCAACGGAATCAACAATCGGCAACCCCTTCCTGTTCACGGGCCGCGAGTGGGAGCCGGAGATTAGGTTCTTCTACTATCGCACCCGCTACATGGACCCGGGGCTGGGGAGGTTCGCGACGAGGGATGTGATCGGGGTGTGGGGGGATGAGATCAATCAAGGCAATGCGTTCGGCTGACCCGACCCACTCTCCGTTGACTGACTCTCAACCAACTCTTCGATTCTCGAACGCTTCGGGGGTGAGGTAATCCAGGGCGGCGTGCGGGCGCTTTCGATTGTAGAACATCCCGATGTACTCGAACACGGCCGCGCGGGCCTCGTGCTTGGTCGTGAAGTGTGGATGGTGCGGCTCATGCTCGACTCGACGCCGTTGAACGCGAGCAGCTCGCGGTAGCGGCCGGTCGCCGCGGCGACCACGCCGCGGTCGGAGTGATGGAGAAGACCCAAGGCAGGCTTTCGGGAAAGGTAACTGTTCAGCGGAATGCAAAGACCGTTCATACGAGCCGCGAACGAAGTGAGCGGAACCGCGCCGGCCCGCCCCTCACTTCGTTCGGGGCTCGTATGAACGGGCGCGGTTGGGCGTGATCGGGTTGGCGTGGCGTGATACCAACCACATTTGATTCTCGCGCGTCCGATCCGAGTCTTCGCTCGCGGATTCCCTCAGACTCGGCTTCTCAAACGCGCGGGATTCAGGTGGGATTGGTATGAGTCGGTGGTCGTGACACTCCTTGGCCCGGCCAGTTGTAGCCGGGCCGGGTTCGTGTCAACGGAACGTGGGATGGGTCGTCTGTGAGTTCTTCGTAAATCTGACGCACGGTGTGCTCGGAAGCCCACACGTTCGTCAATCCCTTGGCGATCAGCGCTACTACTTCCAAATTGTGTCTTCGGGTATAGCCGAAGTCCAGTCAAGCCCCTCCAAGATCGGCTTTGTTGGACCAGCGTGCCTTTGCGGCCTTTTTGGCGATTTCTGAGCGTTTTGTCTTACTCAGACTTGCGGCCCTAGCCCGGCCTCCTTTCAGCCCCCCCAGTCTACCCAGCGCGACCGCCGCCGGGTTCTTGACCTTCGGCTCGGGCGGCTCAGGCTTCGGACCTTCCCCTGCAATAAACCGTGTAATGGCTGCTGCCGTCTCGTCGACGTTCGGCTTGGGCTTGCTTGACCGCTTTGGCATACTCGGACTGTTACCCACGATCAGGGCGAAGTCAAACTCCAGGCGATTTCAATCTGGCCCACTCCCATTGCCTGCGACTCAGTCTCAGTTACGCTATCATCCACGGGTCGCGGCGTTGGAAACCCGCGTCTCGCAACCGGAGCCGCGATTGTGGCAGCAGAATCTGAAGATCCAAAGACTCACAGCCCAGCGGGCGAGGCACGCCCAAGGGTCTCGTTGTCGCAACTGAGACCCGGCGAATCCGGCACCGTCTGCGGCTCCGAACTCAACCCGGGCGACCGTCGCCTGCTGAGCGCCATGGGACTGCGCAACCGCGCCAAGGTGGTGCTCTGCCGATTGGGCGAGCCTTGCATCGTCCGTGTCATGGGCGGGTGCAACTGTTCATCGCGGATCGGCCTCGCGCGGCCCCTTGCCGATCGCGTCTTTGTCACACCGACGCGCCAAAGCGAGTCGAAGTAAGGATTCCAAGCATTGCCCGCCACATCGACTCCCGCCGCTCGTGGAGCCGCCCCGAACTCATCGAAGGGCCTTGTGACACGGGTCGCGCTGCTGGGCAATCCCAACACCGGAAAAACGACGGTCTTCAATCGCCTCTCGGGGCTGCGGCACAAGACCTCCAACTTCCCGGGCACAACCCAGGAAGCACGCCTCGGCTTCTTCGAGTGCGGAGCGCGGACGATCGAACTGATCGACCTGCCCGGCGTGTACTCGCTCGAACTCGAACAGACCGAGGCCGAGATCTGCCGCAGCGTCCTCGCGGGTGAGATCGCGCCGCGTGGCGAACCGATCGCGGCCCCCGACGCCGTGTGCGTGGTGCTCGACTCGACCAACCTCTCGCGCGGGCTCGTGTTGCTCGGCGAAGCGCTCCGGCGGCGGCTGCCGACGATCGTCGCGCTCAACATGAGCGACCTCGCACGCCGCGCGGGCGTCCTCATCGACGATGTGCTTCTTGCCGAGATGCTCGGGTGCCCGGTAACGCATTGCAGCGCCCGCAGCGGCGAGGGGCTTGATGCCCTCCGCATCGCAATGGGCAGCGCAAGTATCGCGATCATCACACCCCCAGGCGAAGAAGATGCCCTCTTTCGCTGGGCGGAATCGGTGGAATCGGCGGTCGTGAGAGCGGTTGAGGGCGTGAACACCGACCGGCTCACTGACCGGATGGATCGAGCCTTCACCCATCCCATCCTCGGCGTACTCGCGTTCGCCGTCATCATGACCGCGCTCTTCTGGTCCATCTTCTCGCTCGCCGCCTACCCGATGGGCTGGATCGGGTCAGTGTTTGAGTTGCTCGGCGGGGGCATCTCCCGCGTCTTGCCGGCGGGGATTCTCCGCGATCTGCTGGCCGACGGCGTGGTGGCGGGCGTCGCGGGCGTCGTGGTGTTCCTGCCGCAGATCTGCCTGCTGTTCTTCCTGATCTCGTTGCTCGAAGACACGGGGTACCTCGCGCGGGCCGCGTTCGTGATGGACCGCGCGCTGCGCCCCTTCGGCCTGCCGGGGCACTCGTTCGTCCCGCTCCTTTCAAGCCACGCCTGCGCGCTCCCCGGCATCATGGCGGCCCGCGCCATCCCCGATCGACGCGAACGCCTCGCCACCATCCTCGTTGCACCCTTCGTCACCTGCTCCGCCCGCCTGCCGGTGTACATACTCGTCACGGGGCTGCTTTTCCCGAATGAACCGATCAAGGCCGCCATGGCCTTCGTCGGCGCATACGCCCTCGGCATCGCCGCCGCGATGGCCAGCGCCCTGCTCGCCCGGCGAACGATCCTCCGCGGCCCGGCCAGGCCCATGGCGCTCGAACTCCCAACCTACAAGTGGCCCAGCCTTCGCACCGCGTTCCTCACCACCTATGACCGCGCCCTCATGTTCCTCAGGAAAGCGGGAACAAACATCCTGGCGATCTGCATCGCCCTCTGGTGGCTCAGCGCATTCCCCCGCGTCGATCCACCCATCGAAGCAACGAGAATGCGCGAGCAAGCGTTGCACGCGGAGCCGGCGCACGCCGCGGAACTCGCCGCCGCCGCCGATCGCCTCGAAGCATCGCACGCGAGCGCGCAGTCGTTCATGGGCCGCATCGGCCGCACCGTGCAGCCCGTCTTCGAGCCGCTCGGGTACGACTGGCAACTGACCGTCGGCGTCATGGCCAGTTTCGCCGCCCGCGAGGTCTTTGTCTCCACCATGGCGGTCGTCGTCACGGGCGAGGAAGACGCCGAATCCGAAGGCGTCATCCAGCGCGTCGCCGCCGCGAAACGATCCGACGGCGTGACGCCCGTCTTCACGCAGGCAACCTGCTGGTCGCTGCTCGTCTACTACGTCCTGGCGATGCAGTGCCTCCCCACGCTCGCCGTCACCGCACGCGAAGCGGGTGGCATCCGCTGGGCGCTCCTGCAACTGGCGTGGATGTCCGCCGTTGCGTACCTCGCCGCGCTCCTCGTCTATCAGGGCGCGCGGGCCGCGGGGGTGGCATGAGTTTCCCGATCCACGATTGGCAGTTCTGGGCCGTCACGGGAATCTTCTTGCTCGCGATTCTCTGGGTCTGTCGCGGCCTCCTGCCGGGGAGCAAAGCAAGAAAAAAACGCCGCGGGCACCGAGCAACGCTGACGCTGGGGGGGAAGGCGATTGGGAAAGAGTGAGGCGAAGTCTCCTCCCCCGCTCCCAGCGGGGGAGGTGCCCGAGTCTTCGAGGGCGGAGGGGGCGTCGGCCGCCGCGTGCTTGAACTGCCACTTCGCGCGGCATCTGAATAGAACTCGTATAACACCGCTGCAACCGCCGACATCATCCAACGAATAAGACGCACATGCGACGACCTCGCCTAAAAGACGCGCTCAACGCCCTCTCGGCGCTCGCCCTCATCCCGGCGACCGTCTATGTAATTCTGTGCGCCGCGTGCTGGGCGATGCAGGAGTCCATGATCTACCCGCGGATCGAGGCGAACCAAGGCGTGCCCGACGGGCCGTCGCGCGACGACGTGGAACAGGTCTGGACCCCGCTCGACGGCGCGAGCGACGGGACGAAGATCGAAGCCTGGTTCATCCTCGGCGACGGCCGAAGCGCTGAAAACCCCGGACCCGCCGCCATTTTTTTTCACGGGAACGGCGCGCTGATCGACTACTCGCTCGACTTCGCCGATGTCTACACACGCCTCGGCTGCTCGGTCCTGCTCCCGGAGTACCGAGGCTACGGCCGATCGGGCGGAACGCCCTCACAAGCCGGCATCACGCACGACATGCGGCGCTTCCGCGATTGGCTCGACGCCCGCCCGGAGGTGGACAAAGCCCGTGTGATCTATCACGGGCAATCGCTCGGCGGCGGCGTGGCGGCCGCGCTCTCCGAATCAAGACCCCCCGCTGCCATCGTCCTGCAATCCACCTTCACGAGCGTTTCCGCGATGGCGAACGGCATCGGCGTGCCGAGTTTCCTCGTCCGCCATCCCTACCGCACGGACGAGACGCTTCCGAGGCTGCGTGTTCCCACGCTCATCATCCACGGCGCGCAGGATCGGATCATCCCCGTCGCGCACGGTCGGCGGTTGCATGAAATCGCCGCGGGATCACGGTACGTTGAGATGGAGGGTGGTCACAACGACCTGCCGCGAGACTGGGGCGCATTTCGAGACTTGATTGCCGAGTTTTTGCGGAGCAACGGGCTCGCGCGGTGAGCAAGTCTCATCCGTACCACCGCTGAAACTCGTGCGCCTCCCATGCGTGATCCGCATCGCCCCGGCGATGCGGATCACGAAAAATCTTCGTGCCGCTGACCCGCCGCGGACGGGTCAAGAGTCGGACGGCCTATTTCTTCCCTCCTCGGACGAGGCTTTCGGCGGGGTCCGGGCCTCGTTGTCGCGGGCCATGACGTTGAGGATGGTGAGGAGCCTGCGCATGCAGGCGACGAGGGCGACCTTCGGCTGTCTGCCGGCCTTGGTCAGGCGGGTGGAATCCTCGGCGAGCGCGGGGTTGCAGCGGACGGCGACCCGCGTGGCCATGCACGGCGCGGCGCGAAGGTCGGCACGCTCGCCGCGGATCGGGCGTCGGCCGCGCGTGGCGCTGCGGTCCTTGTTATACGGGTCCCAGATGAAACTTGGGCGTTCGAGAAGCCGCCACTGAGCCGCCCGCCGCGGCGGGTGGCGGATGGTCACGCCCGGAAATCAAGTGTGATCCGCATCAAACCCGCGGCAAATCCTGCTCGCCCAGCAGCCGGAACTCCTTCTTCCGCAGGATCTGACCCCCCAGCGTCAGGTCGTCGACCGCCAGCGCGATCGTCGGATGACCGCCCGGCCCGAAGATGAGCGGGTACGCGAAGTGGATGCTGATCTCCGCGCCGAGCAGGTACAGGCACAGCCGCGTGATCGTGTGCTCGTCCGGCACCTCGACCACCAGCAACTGCCGCTCGGAGTGGGGCAGGCGCTGACTCTTCAGCAACTGCTTCGCCGCCGCCGCGTTGTTGGTCAGCACGCGGACGACCGCGTAGTCGCTCGCCTCCTGCACCGTGAAGGCGCACACCTGGCAGCCGGTCGCGTCGTCGAAGAGTTTCAGCAGTTCGAGGAGTTTGCCGACCTTGTTGTCGAGAAAGACGCTGAACTGCGTCACGCTCGGCGGCGAGTATCCCTGCGAGGTTGGTGTCGGCATCGATGCCTGGCTCATGCGGAATCCTTCCGGCTTTGGCG
Source organism: uncultured Phycisphaerae bacterium (assembly GCA_947085435.1). Taxonomy (GTDB): domain Bacteria; phylum Planctomycetota; class Phycisphaerae; order Phycisphaerales; family UBA1924; genus JAEUIV01. The sequence goes on along the minus strand of CAMTWL010000016.1, from coordinate 26,517 downwards.
CCGCCTTGCGCCGCGGTGTCGAGTCCTCATCCCGCCTCCTCAAACTCCGGCCCACGAGGGAGGGATGAGACGGCCGGCCGATCCTTCGTCCGTTCCACGCAGAATAGTGGAACGGCCGGGCAACATTCAAGAGTTTTTTTCAAGAATTCGCAATGAATCGGGGCTGTGCGGCCCGCCCGACCCCAGTTCGGCGGCAATCCCGGCACTAAAGCACGTCAACCCCGCCCGGATCGGGGCAAAGCCCGGCCCGGAATCCACGTCCCAAGAGGTCACGGATCGCGCCCGACCCCGCTTCGCCGCAGGAGACGGTCAGCGGGCTGACGTACATCTTCAGGTACGCGTCTAGCGTTGTTCGATCAAGGTCCGGGTAGCGTGCCGCGATGCGGTCCATCCCTTCGTCCCGATGATCGAGCGCCCAACGCACCGACCGCGCGAGCAGTTCGCCGACGCGTGCGAGCGAGCCGGGGCCGAACCGATCATCCAGATCGCGCCGCACCACGTTGCCCCCGAGCGGGAGCGCGCCGCCGGTGTGTTCCTTCCACCACGCGCCGAGGTCGGCGACGCCGCGCAATCCATGCCGCGCGAACGTCAACTGCGCATCGTGGATCAGCAGCCCGGCATCGGCGCGACCCGACGCGACGGCGTCGCCGATTTCGTGGAACGGCACTTCCAGAAACTCGAACGCGCGCCCGAGCATGAGATGCAGCATGAGGTACGCCGTCGTGTTGACCCCCGGCACCGCGACCACGCGCCCCGGCTCGCCCAGCCACCGCAACGCCGACGTGAAATCACGCGGCGCATCCGACGAATCGCGCACGACGACCTTCGGCCCGTACCCCTCGCCGAAACTCCCGGCACAGTCGGTCAGCCGGTAACGATCCTTGATGTGCGGGTAGGCGTGGATCGAGATCGCGGTGATGTCGAGATCGCCCCGCTCGATCGCACGCCGGTTCAGCACCTGAATATCCTCGGCGATCGGCTCGAAACGGAACGGGGATGTGTCGAACACCGGCGGCACATCCAGCGACCCCAGCGGCCACCACATGAAGACGTCGTCGGGGTCAGGGGAGTGGGCGAGTGTGAGTGTGGGCACGGGTGATGGGGTGATGGGGTGATCGGGTGATCGGGTGAACAAGTGAATGAGCCGCTTGAGACCCTTCACCCTATCACCCCATCACCCCATCACCCCATCACCGCTACGCCCGCCGCGACATCTCCCGCCGGATATCCCGATCGGTCTCGCGTTTCTTGATCGCCTCGCGTTTGTCGTAGACCGCCTTGCCCCGGCCGACGCCGATGAGCATCTTCGCTCGCCCGCGATCGTTGAAATAGACCTTCAGCGGGATGAGCGTGCATCCCTTCACGTCGGCGGCGGCCGCGAGGCGACGGATTTCGCGCGCGTGGGCGAGCAAGATGCGAGGCCGCCTGAAGAGGTGCTGCCGGCCGGCCTGCACCGGACCCGCCGGAGCGTACTCGTCGATGTGTACCGAATAGAGCAGCAGTTTCGGCGGATCGGCCTCCGCTCGCACATACCCCTCCTGCAGCGAGCACCGCCCCGCCCGCACCGACCGCACCTCCGTGCCCACCAACTTGATCCCGACTTCGAGCGTCTCGCCGATGTGATAGTCGTGATGCGCCCGCCGATTCAGGATCACGGGCGAATCGGGCTTCTTGCCCTTCTTCTTGTTGGTTCCTCCGGCGGCCATGGGGAGAAGCGTAGTCAAACAAACATCCCCAGGTTATTCCCGCTCGAAGTGGCACGGGCTTTCTCGAAGAGTCGCCGCGGAGACCAGCCCGTGTCGGCCCGACCCACGGTCGCCGCGGCGACCGTGCCACCCGCCCTCGTTTGACAGCCGCGCCTCCGCGCGGGCTAATCGCCGTCCACCCATGACCGACCCACAGCCCAATCACCTCTGCGGCGAGTGTCGCATCCTCTTCGCCTACGACCTCGGCCTCTCCATCGACCTCGACCGCGCCCGCGCGCTCCTCACTTCGCCTGTCGGCGCGCCCGCCGTCCGAACACTCCTCGAAGATCGGCCCACCCCCAAGTACGTCGAGTTTCACCCTCAGCCCATCCGCACCTGCGAGCGTCCCGCCGACCAGCCCGCCGCCATCGCGGGCCTGCCCGTCTCGCCCGACTCCGACGCGGCGCTCTTTGATTTTGGTGCGGCGTGCTTTTCGTACCGCATCCCGTTCGAGGCATCGCTCGAAGCGCTCCTGGACCTCAGCGTCGAACTCTACGACCACGCCGCGCTGAAGGTGGATTCCCGCCGCCGCGTGGACGATCTGGTGCGCAGCATCGGCCCCGCCATCGCCCGCCCGCGCATCGCCTCGCTCGTCGAGGACTACGTTGTCTTCGTCGTCCACCCCGGTTCGCTCCAGGGAACGCCGGACGAGTTCCTGAAGCAGCACGCGGGGCTGATCGCGCGCATCCTCCGCGCCGAGCCACGCCCGCTTTCGGTTCAGGAAGAATCAGACGCGCTCGCCTGCCGCATCTCGTACTCGCCGAGCGATCTAACGCTGATCGACTGGAACAGCGCGCTGGTGATCCAGGAAGACGCGGCCGACCTGCTCGCCGTGCTCGAGTTCGCCAACGTCGAACTTCTTGAGATGCGCCACCTCGACGAGCAACTCGACCGCGCCCTCGACGAGGCCTACCGCATCACCCAGAGCCCGCCCGGCCTCCTCGCCGTCCTCACGCGTCACGCCGCCTCGGACCACCAGCGCATCGCCAAAATGCAGATGGACAGCGCACTCCTCTTCGAGGGGGTCAACAACGCGCTGAAACTCCTCGGCGATCAGTACCTCGCCCGCGTCTACCGGCTCGCCGCGCAGCGCCTTCACCTCCCCGCGTGGGACGCCGCCATCCTCCGCAAACTCGAAACCCTCGGCTCGATCTACGACAAAATGAGCGACCGCCAGGCGAATCATCGCATGGAGACCCTCGAGTGGATCATCATTCTGCTGATCGCGTTCGACATCGCGATGAGTCTGTGGGGAAAGTTCCGTTGACCGAAGAGTGCGTCGAGGATCGCCGGAGGGAGTACGCTGATTGGATGGTGATCGAGAACGACCCGGAGTTGGCGTGGCTTTTTGAGTTGATGGGGATACCCACCGCGGCGGGGCGCGAGTGGGGGGTGATCGGTTGGATCAGGAAGTGGGCGGCGGCGCGGGGGGATTTGTTCTGTGAGAGTGATGAGGCGGGGAATCTGGTGGTTGGGTTCGTTGAGGGGAAGTCACCCTCGCTTGCGCGAGGGGCTCGTTTGGTTTACATCACGGCGCATCTGGATCACCCGGCGTTTGTCGTGGAGCGGGTGGTCGGGCCGGGGACTTTGATGTGTTCGTTTCGTGGTGGGGTTCTGGATGCCTATTTCAAGGATGCGCGGGTGGAGGTCTTTGGTGGTGGCGCACAGTCCGACGGCCGCACCGATTCCTTAAGGGAATCGGTGGCACGGGGAGTCGTGACCGAGCGGGTAAAGAATGAGCCGTTCGCGGAGTGTTTGATCGAGTTGGAGGGGGAGGGATCGCCGGCGGAGCGGGTGAGCGTGGGTGATGTGGCGCGATGGGAGTTGCCGGCGGCGCGGATCGAGGGGGATTTGTTTTATGGCGATGCGTGCGACGATCTGTCGGCTGTCGCGGCGGCGCTGGCGGTGATGGAGCGGCTGCGGGGGCGGGCGGAGGCTGCGCATGTGCGGCTGCTGTTCACACGCGCGGAAGAGATCGGCTTCATCGGCGCCATCGCAGCGTGCAAACTGGGGACCATGACGAAAGGCTCGCGCGTGATCGCGCTGGAAAACAGCCGGAGTTTTGAGGATAGTCCGATCGGCGGCGGGCCGATCGTGCGCGTGGGGGACCGGATCAGCGTGTTCAGCGCGACGCTGACGTGCGCGGTGGCGAAGGTGGCGGAGAAGATTGCCGGCGAGGGGAAATCGGCGTTGCGGTGGCAGCGGAAGTTGATGGCGGGCGGCGCGTGCGAGGCGTCGGTGTACCAGGCGTATGGGTACGAAGCAACGTGCGTGTGCCTGCCCTTGGGGAACTATCACAACATGGCGGAGTTGGCGCGCGTGCAGGCGGGGGACGCGGCGGCGGCGAGACTGGCACCGGAGATCATCTCGGTGAGCGATTACAAGGGGATGATCGCGCTGCTGGAAGCGTGCGCCACGGGACTGGAGGAGGTCGAGCCGCTGATATCGAAGATGGAGAAACTGTACGCGGAAAAAGCATTTGTCTTGGGAGAGCGGTGACTCCCAACGAGCCCCTTGCGCAAGCAAGGGTCACATCGCGTGCAGCGGCGCACGATCCGCTTTGCTTGCAAACGCGCGGAACCCCGCATTGATCGCGTTCAGTCGTGCGGCGAGGATGGGGAGGTACCCGCGCTCGGTCTCGGTGTGGCCCGCAAGGATCACGGAGCAGTCGCGGTCGAGGGCGCTCAGGACTTCGTGGTGTTTCATCTCGCCTGTGATAAAGCAGTCGGCGCCGGCGTTGATGGCTTGGTCGAGGAGCGCTGCGCCGGAGCCGGGGACGGCGGCGGGGCGGCTGACGTGATCCCCTTGCTTGCGCGCGGGGCTCGTTGGGGTTGCGATGAGGATGGCTGAAAGGTTGAGGCGTTGCTTGAGCCGCTGCGCGATTGCTTCGGTGGTGGTTGGTTGTTCGAGCGTGAGGATGCGGCCTTGGCCGGCGGCGCGCTCTGGTTTGGCGGTGAGGGTGTAAATATCGAACGCGGGTTCGTCGTAGGGGTGGGTGGCGCGGAGGGCTTCGACGGCGGCGGGGAGGGCGTGCCGGCCGCAGGTTATTTCGAGGCGTGATTCGTTGATGAGTTCGAGCCGGTTGCGCCGGCCGAGGGTGGGGTTGGAGGATTCGTTGCCCCGGAACGAGCCTTGGCCTTCGATGGTGAAGGAGCAGAGTTCGTAGTTGCCGATGACGCCCGCGCCCGCGGCGGCGAGGGCGGCGCGGACCTTTTCAATCGCTTCTTTGGGGAGGAAGGTGACGATTTTGTGGGTTTGATCGGGGTTGATGGATGAGGCGAAGGTGAGGGCGGCGCGGTCGCGGATGCCCGACGAGCCACGCGCGCCAGCAAGTGGTTCCGCTGCCTGGTCGATGAGCCAATCGGCGAGGCCGCCCGGCGCGGCGTCGAGCGCGGTGTGAGGGGAGTAGACGGCGATCTTGTGTTCGATGAGATTGAGGAGGGTCGCGGCTTGCGGCGAGTCGGCGACGATTCGCTTGAGCGGGGTGAAGATCGGCGGGTGATAGGCGACGACGGCGCCGGCGTGCATGGCGATGGCTTCGTCGAGGACGGGGGAAGTGAGGTCGATGGTGAGGAGGATTGGGCCGGCCAAGGGACGCGAGGGATCGCCGATCAGCAGGCCGACGTTGTCCCACTCTTCCGCGAGGTGGAGCGGAGCGATGGAGTGCATCGCGGCCGTGAGGTCGGAGAGGAGCATGGGTGGATCATAAGTGGAGCGCGGGCAACCGGGTCTTTTTAGCCTCAACGAGCCGCAAGCGCCAGCGACCGGGTTCCCGCATCAACAGAGCCCGAAGCGCCAGCGACGGGATTCCCTTCTCTTCCAAAGTGGTACGGAGTGCGGAAACAGGAAACACGGCCCAGCCCAGGGCGACCGAATCGTGGCGCCCGATTCGCGGTACCATGCCGCCGTGCATCTCGCCCGCGTTACCGTCGCCTTGCTCCTCACTCTCGCAGGCTGCGCTTCGACTCCCGCTCCGATCAATGACCTCGTCATCCCCGCGGGCGGCTACGCCACCGCATTCCAGGCCGCCAAGGACACCCTCCGCAACTTCGAGTTCGAGCTCGACCGCACCGACGCACGCGAAGGCGTTATCACCACGGCTCCTCGCGCCTGGTCCGGTGCCGCCACACCCTGGATTCCCCACGCCGGCACCGCGCGCGACGCCGTCGAAGGACTGGCACAGTTCGAGCAGCGAACAGCGAGAGTGGTGTTCCGTCCCTCGGATGATGCCGCCGCCCCGATCGCCGACCTGCGCGACTTCACCGGATCGATCACCGCGGAGGTGTCCGTCACGGTCGAGCGTCTCTACCGCCCCGGTCGCCGCGCCGACGCCACAAGTGTCCGCCTGACCGGTTTCACATCCGACCCGAGCAAGAATCCGATTCCAGGCCCCCCTGCGGCTTTCGCTGTCGAGCAACGGAAGGACACCGCCCTCGCGTCTCGGGTGCAACAAGAAATACGCCGGGCGGAGAACTGGAATATTCCAATCCCGAGCGAAACAACTCCCTGAAGCCCAAAGTCGAGTTGAAGAGACGCCGGGCCGCGCCGTTCGACTTCCCGAATGACCCAAACCGGGCAGAAGTTCCTGTTGTGAAGGCTTTCATCCGATAGTAGCATGAGACTCCCCGAAACAGGGTCGATCCCTGGATCGCAAGCGTCAATCCCATCGCTCAACCTTTCCATGACCGAAAGGGCGGATCACATGACACCAACGGCTCCGAGCGTCGGTACTGAGCATCTAAGATCGGCGGTCGAAGTGGCCGCCGCCATCGCCTCCCTGCCCGCGATCGCAACCCAGGATTGGTGCGCCCGCGCCGCGGCAGCCCTTCGATCGGTCCGCCCCCAATCGATCGTCGCCGTCACGCTTTCAGTCCTCGGCCCGCGCGGCTCCATCGTCCAACTCGAAGCCACCGGCGCCGTCGGCACCGACCCGCTCGGCCGACCGCTCGAAGGCGACGCCGTCCACCCCGAACACGCCCCGGGCCTTGAATGGTGGCTCGAAACCGACCTCACCCCCGCCCCGACTTCGAGCGGCGGAGCGATCCTTCACGAACTGAACTGCTACCCCCGATGGATCGACAGCCCCGCCGGCCGCCGCTGGGCACGCCTCGGAATCTCAGACCTCATCGTCGGCGTCTGCCCCATTCCAGGCGCCGCGCCCGGCAGATGCCTCAGCATCGAACTCGGAGCGCCGGGAGGCGGGACGCTCGCCGCCGCCGAACTCGAAGTCGTCAAGGCTTCACTCGGCTTGCTCGCTCGCCGCGCCCTGCTCGCGTTCGGCCTCGAACGATCCACGCCGCTCTCGCGCCTCACCTACCGCGAGCAGCAGGTGCTCGACCACCTCTCGCTCGGCAAGAGCGTCAAGGAAATCGCGCAGGACCTCGCCCGAAGCCCGCACACCGTCCACGACCACGTCAAGAGCCTGCACCGAAAACTGAACGCCTCCAGCCGAGGCGAACTCATCGCCCGCGCGCTGGGTCATCTCGCCTCGACCGGCAGGACCACGCCGCCCACCGCCCCGAACAATGGGCCGCCGGCGATCGTCGTCCCGCGGCCGGCGCTGCTCTCCGCGTGAGCGTCGCGGCCGCCGCTACACTCCGCTCATCATGTCGATGACAAACGAGCGCCTGACCCGCGTCGCACGCCAGCACGCCGAGACCACACGGCTCCTGGGCGTTGACTTCGTCCCCATCGCCGTGCGAGCACGTCCCGCGCCGCCGCCATCCGCGAACTCCGACAAGGCCCGAGCCCTGGCCGCCCTCCGAGAGGAGCACGACCGGACCTGCCCCCACTGCACCCAAGCGACCGCGCACACCCAGACCGTCTTCGGCGACGGCGACCCCGACGCCGCCCTGATGTTCGTCGGCGAAGCCCCCGGCGCGGAAGAAGATCGTCAGGGCATCCCCTTCGTCGGCGCGTCCGGCAAAAAACTCACCGAGATGATCCGCGCCATGGGCTTCGACCGCTCGCAGGTCTACATCGCCAACGTGCTGAAGGCCCGCCCGCCGGAGAATGCCACGCCGACACCCGACGAGGCAGCAAAGTGCGGGCCGTTTTTGGTGCGCCAGATCGAGATCATCCAGCCGGCAGTCCTTGTCACCCTCGGCAAGCCGGCGGTCTCCTACCTGTTGGACACCCGCGAGACGATGACCAACCTGCGGGGCAACTGGTTTGAGTTCAAGGGGATCCCGCTCATGCCGACGTTCCACCCGGCGTTTCTCCTCAGACAGTACACGCCCGAAAACCGCGCCAAGGTCTGGTCGGACCTGAAAGCGGCCATGGAACGGCTCCAAGCCCTGGGGCGGGCACCGCAACCGGCAAAGGCTCTTTGACCGGCCGGAGCAGACATCAGAAATGCACCGGGAAGTGTCGTAAATTTCGCGGAAAGGCCGCAACCGCACGCCGATCTGGTCGTATTGAAGAGTGGAGTTTGTTCTCAAGACCCCCACGAGGCCCGGTGCATCAGTTCTGCTGATCGCCGGGCTTTTTTTCACAAGACGCCGAGGCTGAGTCCGCGAAGCCTCGGGTTCGGTGCGCGAGAATCAAGCGCGACCCGCATCACCTCTTGCTCGACGAAAAATCCAGTTCCGTCTCAGCGGGCAGCGGCGTCGCCGCGATCGCGCGGTACGAGACCATCTTCTTCGTCTGCGTGTCGAAATCAACCTCGAACGTCAGTTCGATCTTGTCGCCGACTTTGAGCGCGGCGAGCGAGAGGCCGTCGGCGAGGGGGAAGGGCATCGTCATGGTGTCCATCCCGAGTTCGCCGTCCTGCCCCACGAAATGCGGGATCGCCTCGTGACGAACCTGGAACTCGCTCGATGGATTGTCGGCCGTCGGCAGCATCGCCACCTCGCCGCGCACCGTGTAGCGGTCCTTGCGGATGTTGGCTTGCTCCGCGGCAGCGGGCTTGGATTCAGTTTTTTTGCACGCGGGCAGCGTGCAAGCGCCCGCGAAAATCATTGCGAGCGTTGCCGCCGCGAGCGATGGGCGCATCCGGATCAAGCCGCCTCGATCTTCAGGTACTTCTCGACCGACGCAAAGTCCTTCTCGACGTGCGGGATCCAGCGCATCGTCCACGTCGCCCCCTTGGTCGCCTGGATCTGTTTGGCCGAGCGCACGCGGCACTCCCACGGACGCTTGCCTCGGCTGACGATCACCAGCGTGCGCACCCGGTGCTCCTGAGCGGACTTCAGCATCCGCTTCACCTTGGGGTCGAAACGCATCAGCCGCAGCACCGTGGACTGGTCGTCGTCCACTCGAATTTCTTTGGCGACCGTGCAGCGGATGGTCTGCCCGGCTTTGAGCGTCTTGAGCATGGCGTCGGCCTTTCGATTCGGTCGGGAAAGCCCCCCCTCCCCGGATCAAAGCACCGGCGGAAGAGGGGGCGGAAAGGATAGCACAAGGGGAGGGGATCGTCCACCGCGAAAAATGCTTGGGTTATACGAATCCCCGTCGTTCCTCGCGCGGGGTTGAAGCGTGATCCGTATGAGCGGTTTGTACGAGCCCTTCGCGCAAGCGAAGGCGGCTCTGTTCCTTCCCTTCCGCCAAGGACTCGTCACAGCCACCGCATCACATGCCACGCCTTCTTGCCCCGCCTCACCGCCGCGATGGAGCCGTGCAGGAGCATCTCGGGCGTGAGCCGATCATCGACGCCGACCACGCGGCCGTTCACGCTGACCGCGCCCGCCGAGAGGTGCTCCCGCGCCTCGCGCTTGCTCTTGCACAGCGTCGTCAGCGGCAGCAGGTCCACCAGCGCCACGCCGCCCCCGGCCCCGCCCCTGGCCCAGGTTAACTCATCGCGCCGATGCTTGCTCGACGGCACGCTCGCGAAGACCTCGTTCAGCGCCGCCAGCGATAGCCCCGCGACATCACCGCTGAAGAGTGCCTGCGCCGCGGCCTCCGCCTCACGCATCGCGGGCTCGCCGTGGAGCAGCGTGGTCATGTGCCGCGCCAGCGCCCGGTGCGCCTCGCGCTTCCCAGGCTCCGTCTCGTGAACCTTCTCCAGCGCCTCCACCTCCTCATGCGGCAGGAACGTGAAGAACCGCACCCACTTCCCCGCGTCGGCATCCGAAGCATTCAGCCAGAACTGATAAAACGCATACGGGCTTGTGCGCTCGGGCGAAAGCCAGACCGCACCCGATTCGGTCTTGCCGAACTTTCCACCATCGGATTTTGTCACGAGCGGAGCGGTGAGGCCGAAGGCTCTGCCCTCCTCCCCCGGTCCTACCGGGGGAGGTGTCACGAGTCCGCGAGTGACGGAGGGGGCGTGTGCGCCCGCAGACAACGAACGCCGAATCAAATCAATCCCCGGCACGATGTTCCCCCACTGATCGCTCCCCGCCAGTTGCGCCGTCACCCCCATCGTGCGGTAGAGGTGCAGGAAGTCGTACGCCTGCAAGAGCATGTACGAGAACTCGGTGTAACTGATCCCCTGCTCCCGGTTCTCCAGCCGATCGCGCACTGAATCCCGCTTGATCATCTCGTTGACCGAGAAGTGCTTGCCGATATCGCGGAGCGCCTCGATAAAGCCGATCTTCCCCAGCCAGTCGAGGTTGTTGGTCACCTTCGCTGCCCGCGGCCCATCAAACTCCAGCACCCGCTCGAAGATCTTCGTCTGCGCCTCGACGTTCGCCCGCACGCGCTCTTCGGTCATCAACTGCCGCTCGGCGGATTTTCCCGACGGATCGCCGATCAGCCCCGTCCCGCCCCCCACCACCACCACGGGCGCGTGCCCCGCCAGTTGCCAATGCCGCAGGAGCAGGATCGGCACGAGGTTCCCGATCGTGAGCGAGTCCGCCGTGGGGTCAAAGCCGCAGTACGCGCGGCGACTTCCCGATGAAAGGTGCGAGCGCAGCCCCGCCTCGTCCGTGCATTGATGGAAGAGACCGCGCCACCTCAGTTCGTCGATGAAATCGGTCATCGCCGCTGATCCTACCCGCCCCCGGAAACCGCACGTCCGCCAAACGAGAACACCCCGGCGCGGCTGTGCGTTCGCGCCGGGGTGCTCCTTGTTTTCTCGGAAAGATTCGGATCGTCTCAGCGCCGACGCCGACCGGCCACCATGCCCGCCAAGCCGAGAATCAAGCCGGCCGCTGGGGCGGGAATCACGAAGATCGTGCCCGATTCATTGAAGATCGTGCTGCCGCGGAAGTTGTCGTACGCGCGGATCGAGTAATCGCCGTGGTCGAAGTTCGACCAATCGGCCGCCGGGTTCGTCGCAAGCGTGTACGGGCCATGGTCCGTCATGTTCACGCCGGCGCGTGCCTCTTCCTCGGACATGCTGTGGGTGCTGATGGCCAGCACATAGTTCCCCGCGAAGAGGTCGAGTTCGAGGTACGAGTCAAACCCGTCGAGCGAGCCGTCGCCAAAGCCCGCTTCGTTCCCGTCGTCGTTAACACCCATGAGGTCGCCGAGCGAGCCGCGCGCGGCACCCGCGGCGAAAACATAGATGTACGAATCGATGAACGCGATCTCGCCGTCTTCATTGAGATCGACGCCGAACCAGTCGCCGTCCGCCACCGCTTCCACGGAACGCACGTCGAACGTGATCCGCCGCGCAACATCAGCCGGCACTACGCCGACGCTGAACGGGATGTAATCGACGGTGACCGGGTACGGTTCAATGTGGCCCGCGAACGCCGGCGACGCCAACCCCGCCGTCGCCAGAAGCGACAGCGCTCCGATGCAGAATCTCTTCATCTGGCTCACTCCTTCCCCCGCGGCGCTGCGAGGCGCCGCGGGCTGTGCTTTTCTCGGACTCCAAACACGAATGAACGCCGAGGCTGTGCGGGCCTCGGGGTTCCCCTCAGTATGACCCATAATCAGCGGAATGCAAGGCAAAAATCGAGTACCTGGATAAATTATTTTCACGCCGTTCCTTGCCACGATCAAAAATAAAACGACCCGACGAGCACGAGCCCGCCGGGTCGAAATAAATGCTTGTTTGGTCCGACTCAGGCCCGACGGCGGCGGAGCACCACCAGGCCGATGACACCCAGCGCGATCGTTCCCGGCGTCGGGGTATCGCCGTTGGAAGTGATTTCCTCGGGATCAAGCACGGGATCAACATTGACGATCGACGGGGAACCTCGGCCGCCGACGGCACCAGCGTCACCGCTGAAGCCACCCGGGTTGCTCGCAAGCCGCTGAACGATCGGGGCCTGGCCGCCCTGCTCGACGCCCCGGCCGTTGTTCGTGAGGTTCCGGACGCCGATCGAAGGGAACATCGCGTCGGCCAGCGAATCGCCGCCGCCGAACGCCCCCGCGCTCACCGACGAGTTGTCGAGCAGCAGGCTGTCTTCGCTCAGTTCGGCTTCCGGCGCCTCGACGTTGACATCCTGCGTCAGCCTGAGTTCGCCGTCGTCCTGCAGGAAAAGCCCGAGGGCTTCGCGCAGGTGATCGATCGATTGCGGTTCCTGTTCGTCGCTGAAGACGATCGCCGCCTGGGTGTCCTGGACAACTGTCTGCCCCGCACCCTCGACGATCCGCGCCATCGCTTCTCGCATCCGCGCGGCTTCAACAACGTCAACCACCTGCTCCACGTTCGATGAGGCAGGCCGGGCGACCTGAACACCAAACTGTTGAGCAACCGGAGGCGTGATCGAAATCTCCGAACTCACGATCGCGTGGCGCGAAAAAACCGACGGCAGGCTGACGCCCATCCGCGACAATCCAGCCACCGCGAGCGCGGGGAGAACCACAACTCCACCAAGAACGACGGCACGGGCCTTAAACATACTTAGACTCCTCCGCCTTCGATCCGGGTGTGCAACCGAACCGAGGCAGTGCCAAGAATACAGCGCTTTGGGCGGAATGCAAGCGATTTTTTCGGAACTGTTGCTAATCGAGCAAAATTGGCGCTGTTCGGTAAAAATCTGGGTTGACGAAAACCCAGCCAATCGACGCACCGAATCTCAATCAACTTCGATCATAAACTCTTTCCAAACAAATGGTTACAGAGCTTTGCGCCGACGGTTTTCGACGCGAAGCAGCCTGAAGACCGAGGTCTCATCGCGTCGAACTCGCGATCGATGCTGGACGCGAACATTTTGCGAACCCGCGCGGCGATCGCTCATCGCTTTCGGCGATCCCATGCCGCTGCCGTCGCGGACGGACGAGGTTGCAGACCCCCACGACGCCAAACAAACAACCGGGGGCCGGAGTCGGGATGGATTCTTCGATCACGATTCTGGATGCGGAGTCGATGACGAGAAAACTCGCCGAGGTGTCGTCGCCGTTGGCCCACAGGGTGACGGCCGACCCGATCAGAAAGACCACCGGGTTTTTGTGCCGCGCCTCATCGTTGCCGCCGACCGGCAGCGGCTGCGGGTCCGGGTGGATTCGAGAGAACGAGATCATTCCGTCGCCCGGCAGGCGATACTCGACGCCGCCGATGAGCGCCATCAGGACGTATTCCATGTGAAGACGCCACAGCCCGGGGTCCTCGGCGTCCGCGTCGCATCGCCCCCGGCCGTCCGTGAGGAGCAGCGCGAAGGTCGTGAGAAGGACAAGCACGATGTCTTGACTTCCGAAGAGGTCGTGCGCGAACTCGGGAATCCGGGCCACCGCACTCGACCGCAGGCCCTTGCGATGATCGAGCCGATCCCTCGGCTGGCGATCACTCCAGAAGTGACGCGTTTCGCGGACCTCCTCGTTGCCGAGCGTGTGATGCCCGGACCCAGCACCGGCGACGCACTTCATGTGGCCTGTGCGGCCGTCCACCGAGTGGACTTCATCCTGACGTGGAACGTGCGGCACCTTGCCAACGCGAACAAGGTCAAACACCTGGCGGTGGTGTGCGCTCGCTCGGGCCTCGCCTCGCCTATCATTGTCCCGCCGATTCAGTTGTGGCAGGAGCCCCGCCGATGAGCCCAGATGAACTGCGACCACCCGAGCCGACAGGCGATGAGCTCATCGATGAGATTCGCGCCGTCCGATTCGCGATTTCGGCCGAGTACGGGCACGACATCCGCCGCCTCGGCGAGGCGCTTCGTGACATGGAACGCCAACACCCCGAGCGGGTGATCACGGTCGAGCAGAGCATCGCGGCGTCGAACAAACAAAGGGACGACCTTCGTGCGGCGGGCTGAATCTCCTTCTCGATGCGCGATCGCATCCGCGCTGATCTTCACGGTGTTGTCCATTGGCGCCCCCGCCCGCGCCTGGGACGGCCACGGGCACCGCGTCGTCACCCAGATCGCGATGGACGGCGTGCGCCTCGATCCGCTCATGCCCTCGTGGCTGAGCGAGCCTGCTGCCGTGCGGCGCGCGATGTACCAGGCGGTCGAGCCCGATGACCGATCCAGAAGTTGACGAGCCGCGAGTTGAAGGCGGAGCGGGTGGGGTGAGGGGGACATAGGATTGGGTCAATGGCGAGCGTCTACCTTGAAACCAGTTTCTTCAGCGCGTGCGTGACCGACCGCACGGATAGCCGCAGCACCGACGAGCGCAACGACAGCCTGATGTGGTGGACGACGGAGCGCCCGAAGCACGATTCAGTCACTTCGGGCGAGGTCGTCGCCGAACTCCGCGCACCGGGGTATCGCGGGCAAGACGCCGCTCTCGCGCTGGTGAACGAACTTGTCTTCCTGGAACTCACGCCCGAGGTTCGAGGGTTCGCGACCGTGCTGGTCCGCGAAAAAGTGATGCCGGGCCCGGAGGCGGGCGATGCGCTCCACGTCGCGTTCGCCTCGGTGCATGGTATTGAGTATCTTCTGACGTGGAACATCAAACATCTGGCCAACGTCAACAAGACTCGTCACCTGCAGCGTATCTGTATGCGCCACGGGATGCTCCCACCACAGATCGTGACACCGGCACACTTCCTTGGAGAATCATCGTGACCGAATCAAACCATCAGGGTGCCGCCAGTTCGAGCGTGGAAGAGGCTCGCGCCCTCCGGAGTCGCCTCTGGCGCGAGGGGGGCGGGGACTTGGACGCGCTGTGCAACAAGGTGCGGCTGGTGGAGCAGGAGCCTGAAAGACGTGTTCGATCACTCGCTGAGAGCAAGAGACTTGAAGATGCGCGCCGAGTCGATCGGATGGCGAGCTGACGCGATGACAAGCACTCTCCAGCGGACAGGGTGGTTGCTCAAGACCGTTCAACTTGGGATGGCGCTGATCGGCGCACTCGGGTTCTCATGCCCCGCCCGCGCCTGGGACGGCCACGGGCACCGCGTCGTCACTCAGATCGCGATGGACGGCGTGCGCCTTGACCCGCTCATGCCCTTGTGGCTGAGCGAACCCGCCGCCGTGCGGCGCGCGATGTACCAGGCGGTCGAGCCGGATCGCTGGCGCTCGCAGCGGACCCCCGCGCTCCTCCACATCAATAACCCCGACCACTTCCTCGACATCGAAGACCTCGAATCCTTCGGCCTGACGATCGACACCATGCCGAGCCTGCGGAACGAGTACGTCCGCGTCCTCGCGGTCGCCAAATCGCAGCACCCCGAGCGATTCGTCTCCTACAACCCGGCCCTCGACCCCTTCAAGGACCGCGAGTGGCCCGGCTTCGTCGCCCACTCGATGATCGAGCAGTACGCCAAACTCCAATCGAGTTTCCGCACGCTCCGCACGATCGAGGCGGCGGGAGTCGAGGGCCGCGCGAGTCAGGTCGAGCAGGCCCGCGCCAACGTGCTGTACCACATCGGCGTGCTGAGCCACTTCGTCGCCGACGCCGCCCAGCCGCTGCACACCACGAAACATTTCAACGGCTGGGCGGGCGAGAATCCCGCTGGCTACACCACCAGCAACCGCTTCCACGCCTACATCGACGGCGGCGTCGTGGAACTCCACCACATCGACTACCAGTCGCTCCGTCCGCTCGCGCACTTCGATCTCTGCGTGAAGGCCGACGATCCGTGGGGCGACATCCTCGCCCACCTCAAGCGCTCTCACTCCCACATGGAAGAGGTGTACCGGATGGAAAAAGACGGCTCGCTCGACCGCCAGCCGGGGATGAAACTCATCGAGGAACGGCTGCTCGACGGGGCGGGGATGCTCTACGCGATGATCCGCGCCGCGTGGGAAACCAGCGAGCCGGAGGGTGGGGAGATCAGGCGGTTCATCGGATGGACGCCAGTGGAGTAGGAGAAACTCTTCAGCCGTTTGCAAATCTCCGAGTCGCTGCGGCGACCCGAGGCACGCACTCTGTTGAAATGCCTTGGTCTTCAGCCCGGAGGGCTGGTCTACAGTAGCCGGGGGTGGAGTCTTCGACACCCCCGGAAAGCAATCCCGCACACTCTCTTCCGAACCCCGAAGGGGCGCCACGCGATCGGAACAAAACAAACACGTTCCCGTTTGGAGAAGACGTGGAAGCCGTTGCATTCCGCTGAAGAGTTACGCGGCGGGTCGGTGGTTCGGCCAGGTGGCGCGAAGAACGGCGCGAGCGAACCTGTCGCCCCTTGCGGGGCTATGGAAAAAACTAAGAAGAGGTATTGGCGTGGGCCTTGTCCCAGGGTTCCGCTCCGCTTCACCCTGGGCTACTTCCTGACGGCCCTCCGGGCCTTGGGACGCGGAGGTGAGATGCCGAAACGTGCGAGTTCGTTTGGAAACCGCGTCCAAACTCCGCCGATTCCGCTTGCCTTCTCTCGTTTTGGTTGTAGGGTAGGGATACTGCGTACCCGTGGGCCGACGCGTGGGAACCGGGCGGGCCCCGAGCAACCACGATTCTGACGAAGGAGAGAAAACGATGAAGCCGCGCGCGAACCGACTTGTGAACGCACTCGGAAACCGGACGGCCCGTGCCTGCGTGACGGGTTGTGCTCTCTCTCTCTCATTTTAATGACTCGATCGGCGCACGCCGGGCCTCCTAACTGTCCGAACGCGGGGATGGTCGTGGGCGAGGCCAAGATTTCCGACACCGCCGGCGGCTTCAACGGCGTGCTGGACAACAGCGACTTCTTCGGCGTCGGTGTCGCCGGCCCGGGCGACCTTGACGGCGACGGCGTCCCCGACCTCGCCGTCGGGGCACATGCCGACGACGACGGCGGGGCGGACCGCGGCGCGGTCTGGGTTCTCTTCATGAACTCGAACGGCACGGTCAGGGCGGAGCAGAAAATCTCCGACACCGCCGGCGGCTTCAACGGTGTGCTGGACAACGAAGACCATTTCGGCGTAAGCGTCGCTAGTTTGGGCGACGTCGACGGCGATTGCTTCCCCGACCTTGCCGTCGGGGCAAGTGACGACGACGACGGCGGGATGGACCGTGGCGCGGTCTGGGTTCTTTCGCTCGGCGTCTGTCTTGCACCGGCGATCTGCTGCCCCGGCAACGCCGACAGTTTGGGAGGCGTCAACTTCGCCGACGTGACCAGCGTGCTCGCCAACTTTGGCGCGGTCAGAACACCATGCATGCAAGACCCCGGGGATGCGGACTGCAACGGCGCAGTGAACTTCGGCGACATCACGGCGGTGCTGGCCAACTTCAACGCGGTGTGTCCGTAGCGACGGCCCCAACGGAGCCCCGAGCGCAAGCGACAGGTCATACCGAGTGGACAAGTCCGGGGCACGCGGATCAAAGGCACCGGTCGCTTGCGCTTCCGGCTCTGTTAAGCCGGCTTGCCCTTCGGGACAAGCCGTGGCACCCTCTTTGAGATGTCTCTCGCCGCCCGCTTCATCTTCCTCGGCACCGGCACCTCCGGCGGCGTGCCGCTGATCGCCTGCCGCTGCGCCACCTGCACGAGCGCCGACCCGCGCGACACGCGGACCCGCACCGCCGCCGCGATCGAGTGGATCGATCCGCAGGGGAAGCCCCGGTGCGTGCTGATCGACGCCGGGCCGGACCTGCACGCGCAGGCGCTCCGCCACGATCTCTGGCGCTGTGACGCGATCCTCTTCACGCACAACCACGTCGATCACATCTTCGGCCTCGACGAGGTCCGCCGCTTCAACGCCGTGATGCACGCCCCGATTGATGTGTACGCCGAGGGGTACGTCCTCGACTCGCTGCGGCGGGTGTACAGGCACATCTTCGACAAGGGGGCGAACGTCAACGATTCCTACGTTGCGACGCTGATCGCGCACGAGGTGCCGCCGCCGCCGGAAAAGGGCGCGGCACACCCCATCGAACTCTTCGGCGTGCGCTTCACCCCCATCCGCCTCTACCACGGTCGATTGCCGGTGCTGGGATGGCGGATTGAGGAAGCAGGCAAAAGGCACTTGGCAATAGGCACTAGGAAAGACGAAGAGTTGTCTGATTCCGCTGCCTCCCCTAATGCCCAGTGCCTATTGCCTAGTGCCTTCCCCAATCCCTTCCCCCTCGCCTACTGCACCGACGTTTCTTCCATCCCCCCCGAAACCTGGCCGTTGTTGGAAGGCTTGAACACGCTGGTGCTCGACGCGCTCCGCGTGCGCAAGCACCCGACGCACTTCGCGCTGGACCAGGCGGTGGACGCGGCGTTGCAGATCGGAGCAAAGCAGACGTACTTCGTTCACATGTCGCACGAGTTGAAGCACGCCGAGATCGATCCCGAACTGCCCGAGGGGATCTCACTGGCGCACGACGGCCTGACGCTCGGCTCGCTCGGCGAGGCGGGAGATCGCGCCCTCGCGGAGGACAAGGCACGCATGAGCGCCGCGATGAAACGCATCGATCCCGGGGCGGCTGCCGCGAAGCAGAGTCGGCTTGATGAGGGGTGAGGGGCGTTCGGGAACTCAGGGCGATGCCGTGGCATCTGATAGAGTTTTGTTAGGAGGTCGATATGGACCGTGATCTTGTCGTTCGGCTTCACAGTTCCTTTGAGGCGATGGTCCGGACCCACCCCGACGCCGGGACGGAGTTCTGGCTTGCCCGTGACCTCCAGATGCTGCTGGGATATGCCCAGTGGAGAGGGTTCGAGGCCGTGATCGAGCGGGCGATGGAATCGTGCAAAACGGCGGGATTTGAGCCACAGGATCATTTTGCGCGCGCGCGCAAGATGATCGACCTTGGCAAAGGGGGGAGGCGCGAAGTCGACGACTACGCCCTCACCCGCTACGCCTGCTATCTCATCGCCCAGAACGGCGACCCGTCGAAGGAACCGATCGCCTTTGCACAGACCTATTTCGCCGTCCAGACCCGCAAGCAGGAGTTGATCGAGCAGCGCCTTGCCGAGGCGGAGCGAGTCAGCGCGCGCAAGAAACTCACACAATCAGAAAAGGAACTCTCCGGCATCATCTTCGAGCGGCTGCATGACGAGAAGAGTTTCGCCCGCATCAAGAGCAAAGGCGACCAGGCGCTCTTCGGCGGCATGACGACACGCGACATGAAGAAGAAACTCGGCATAACGGAGAGCCGACCGCTGGCGGACTTCCTCCCGACTATCACGATCAAGGCGAAGGATTTTGCGAACGAGATCACGAACTTCAACATCAAGGAGCGCGGCCACCGCACCGAGCCGGGGATCTCGGGCGAGCATGTGAAGAACAATCAGGAGGTGCGGAGCCTTTTGCGCGATCGTGGCATCGTGCCGGAAAGACTCCCGCCCGCCGAGGACGTGAAAAAGGTCGAGCGCCGGCTCGCGTCGGAGCGGAAAAAGAATCTCTCGCCACCGAAGCCGACACTACTTCCTCCGGGCAAGTCCGAGCCATAGCGAAGAAGGTAGTACCGCTGACCTGTCTTCGGGTCAGCGCATCCCGTCGCGGCCTCGTTCCCCCTCAACTCCCAACGGCGACGGGCGGGCCTCGGGTCCACGCGAATCGCGGGCGGAGATTCCAACAGAGAATCCCCCGCGTGCGTGAGTGCCGCGGCCAGTCGTCGCTTTGTATCTGGCCAGGGCGGGTTTGTCCGAGCACCAAGTCAGAACCCCTCGCCAAGTCGAAAGGACGGTTTCACATGTGTATCTCAAAGAGTGTTGTCGGTCTGTCGGTGATGGTGTTGGCGTTGTGCGCTTCCGCAGGCACGGCGGCCGCGGCGATCAAGGTCGACGTGATCGGGGGTCTCAAGTCGGGCCAGTGCATCGACGTGAAATGGAGGACGGCCGACGGCCAATACCAGGGAACCCGCGAGTACGCGGGCACCGACGGGATCGCGCGGGTCAACAAGCCCGAGGGTGCCAAGGATCTCGAGTACAAGACGATGAGCGGGGTGTCGATGCAGACGCTGAACCCGACGGGCGATCTGTTCATCACGGACCAACTGGACCTCGGGAACAAGTTCCCGCTCTTCGGCCTGTCGGAGGACAACTATCTGGGCACCGCCATCACGCTTGGCGAGTTCGACGCCTCACGGGCCTGGATCGTCGGCGAGACCGCCGTGTTCACCTCGGGCTTGAGCAGCGGGCTGCCGGGGCTGATCGTGTCGATGACCGACGGCACGCTCTTCACCGGCACCGCGACAGTGCACGCGGTGAACGAGGTCGTTCCCGCCCCCGGCACGATGGTGCTGCTGACGGCGGCGGGGCTGTGCGCGTGCCGACGGAGACGCTGAGCGTCTGCCCAGTGCGGGATGAACAAACCCGGCCCGGCGACCGCGAACCCGCTCGAAACGGGATCGGGGCCGCCGGGCCCATATTTTGTGGACCTCAACTCTCGTCTCGACGACACCCCGAAGACGAGCCGACGGCTTCACGCCGCACCTACCCTTCCCCCATTACCCATCGCTGCTACGTTGTCCCCACAACCACAAGCCCTCAGGCCCCAAGTCCCAAGGCCCATCCCCCAATGCCCCCGCGCACCGTCTATCTCGAAACCTTTGGCTGCCAGATGAACGAACTGGACTCCGAACTCGTCTCGGGGCAACTCCGCGCGCTGGGCTACCAGTTCACCGACCACCCGGAAAACGCGAGCGTTCTTCTCTACAACACCTGCAGCGTGCGCGAGAACGCCGAGCAGAAGGTCCGCTCCCGCCTCGGCGAACTGCGGCTGCGGAAGCAGCAGGAGCCGGGGATCGTCGTCGGTGTCCTGGGTTGCATGGCGGAGCGCGACGGCGAGGATTTGATCCGGCGGATGCCCGTCGTGGACATCCTCTGCGGGCCGGGGGAACTGGACAAACTGCCAAGCCTCCTCGACAACGCCGTCCGTACCCGCCAATCCATGCTCCTGGACGATGATGCTCCGCCCTTCTCGCAAGCCCCCAAGCTCGCCGCAGGCGAGTCGCCGTGGCGACCCTCAAGCCCTCAAGCCCTCGTCTCCGCCCGCGAGATCGCCTTGCAGGGAAACGCCTCGCGCCGGAGCGCGACGCTCGCCGCGGCCCAGGACTCGCTGGAACTTCTCGATCTTTCCCGTGCGATCTCGCCTGATGAGCATCACGGCTCCGCCTACGTCCGCATCACGCGGGGGTGCAACAAGTTCTGCACCTATTGCGTGGTGCCGCACACGCGCGGGGCCGAGGTTCACCGCCCGCCGGAGCATATCGTCGATGAGTGCAAGCGTCTCGCGGACGCGGGGGTGATCGAGGTGACGCTGCTGGGGCAGACGGTGAATCACTACCGTTTCGAACACGGGTCGATGGTGACGGTCGGCGGGGTCTCGCAACCCCAAAAAGGCCGAGGTTTTCAGGGCGGAAACCGTCGAGACCCCTACGCAGGCCTGAACACCACCACCTTCGCGGACCTGCTCCGCCGCATCCACGAAGAGGTGCCCGCGATCCGGCGGCTGCGGTTCGTCACCAGTTACCCGCGCGACTTCGGCGACGACGTGCTGGAAGTGATCCGTGATTCGCCGCGGATTTGTCGATACCTGCATGTGCCGGCCCAATCGGGCAGCGACCGGATGCTCAAGGCGATGAACCGCGGCTACGAGATCGGCGAGTACCTCGACTTCATCGACCGGGCCCGCGCGATCCTCGACGAGCCGAAGAAGGGACGGGGGCTGACAATCGCGGGCGACATCATCGCGGGATTCTGCGGCGAGACCGAGACGGACCACCTCGCCACGGTCGCGCTGCTGCGGCGGGTCCGCTACAAAAACTGCTTTATTTTCAGGTATTCGCCGCGCCCAGGCACCGCCGCGTTCGATCGGCTTGACGACGACGTGCCGGAGGAAACCAAACGCCGCCGCGTGAACGAACTGCTCGCCGTTCAGAGGGAAGTTTCCCGAACCGTCGGCGAAGAACTGATCGGGCGCGAAGTAGAGGTGTTCGTCCAGGGCGTCAGCGTCCGAGAAGAGAAGAAGCAACGCCGCGAGAACGGGACGGTCGGCCTTACTGTTCAAGGCCGGGAAAGCGTTTCTGGGTCGCCAATGCTCGATCCAGCCCCGTCAACACCGGTCCAGATGACTTCTCGAACCGAAGGCGACCTGATCGTGGTCTTTGACTGCCCGTCGGGCACGAATCCATCGAGTTTGGTGGGTCGAATTGCCAGGGTCAAGGTGGCGGTTTCCAGCCATCTGACATTATCAGGCACTTTCGTGGGTGCCTAAATCAACCCAGATCAACATTGTTGGTCAATGTTCGGATTGAACAACGCGAAAATCTGCGGAATCTGCGCCAGAAATGATTTCTGGGCTTGCTTCTTCCTGAACTTGTGATAGTCTGTTGGAGTCTGGAGCCAGCACACGCTCTAGAGTTGTAGTCAGACAGCCCATATTTCTTGCACAGGTCGGAGTCGTTGCGGTTTTTGGGTTGGCCGTATTCAGGTTCGGAGAGAGAACGCCCTTGCACAGGGGCCACAGAGAGGAGTCGCAGATGAATTTGTTTATGCGCTCGGCCGTTGCTGGAATCGTCGCTGCTATCGCGGGTTCGTCCGCCAGCGCGGGGTTGTTCGACCAGAACATCTATCTCACGTTCAGCGATCCAGTCGGGCAGCGCGAGGTTCGCTACCTCCAGCCCGCCTCGGCCGCGAGCCTGGGAAACATCACATACAACACGAGCATCCCGCTCAATCTGTCGTTCGACTTGTCGGACTTCGGGTTTGGCGGACTCGTGATTCAGTCCAACCTTTCGCTCGACATCGACGTCGGCCCCGCCAGCGCCGGTGCCCAGCCGAACGAGTACCTCGCCACCTCGAGCGGCGAGTTCGAGTATCGCCGGCAGTCGGACAACATGCTCCTGATCTCGGGCTCGTTCACCGACGCGTCGCTCTCGATCCTCCGCACCTCGGGCGGCCTGACGGCCAACGGCCTGATGAACATGGGCCAGTTCAACATGGCCTTCGCCCCCGAACTTATCGCGGAGTTCACGGGCTTCGGCTTCACCTTCCCGGGATTCGATAACTCCCGCTTCGGCGACGCCTCCTGGACCCTCACCGGCGTCACCCCGGTCGTCAGCCTGATGACCCCCCCCGGCTCGGCCGAGCAGTTCTTCGCCAACTTCAACTCGAACGCGGCGTTCACCGCCACCGTCCCGGTCCTCCCGACCCCCGGTGCCCTCAGCCTCGCGGTCGCCGCGGGCGTGATGGTTCTCGGCGTCCGCCGCCGCTGATCGCCTGAATCCCGGATCGATTCTCTCGTCGAACCCGGAAAACAATCAAGGACGTTCGGAGCGGCCCCGCGTGCAAGGGGCCGCTCTTCTTTTTGCGCGGAATGCGTCCGCCACTTCGCCCAAAGCAGCTCAGTGGCGGCTTCTACAGAGGCCAGGTTCTTGTCACTATGCTCTGGTGTGAGCCGTCGCCGCCTCCCATCCAAAGAGATCGTTCAAGCCTTGCTCAACGCCTACCGCCGGGGCTATTTTCCCATGGCGTGCAACGACGGGCCTTGGGCGTCGGGTGTGCCGACGAACATCCACTGGTTCAGCCCCGATCCGCGGGGGGCTCTCCCGCTCAGCGATCGCGAGGGCTTCCACGTCGCTCGCCGGCTGGAATCGCGGGTGCGCCAGCGTCCGTTCATCATCCGAGTTGACACGGCGTTTCAAGAGGTCATGCAGGGCTGCGCCTTGCCCCGCCGTGCTTCGCGGGATGAGGACTCTGACGACGGCACATGGATCGACGGCACGATCCTGGGTTGGTATCGACTGCTCCACGAGGCGGGGCACGCTCATTCCATCGAGGCCTGGGCGCACGATCCCGACTCCGGCGAAGCGGCCCTCGTCGGCGGCGTCTACGGCGTCTCGATCGGGGCCGCGTTCTTCGGCGAGTCGATGTTTCATCTGCCGCGGCCGCGACTCTCAGACGGCGAGCGGCACCCCCTCGACGGCACCGACGCCAGCAAGGTCTGCCTCGTCACGCTCGTCCGCGCGCTCTCGCACGCTGGGTTCACGCTGTTCGACACGCAGATGGTGACGGCGCACGTCGAGCGCTTCGGCGGGTTTGAGATTCCGCGCGGGGTGTATCTCAAACGGCTCGAACAGGCGGTCGGGGAGGAGAGTCGGTGGCCGATCGCCGCGGGCTATCTGGATCGCGGGTGAATCTCGTGTTGGGAGCATCCGTCACTCCGCCCGGATCGGCTCGGTGAAGGCTTCGCTCGGTTGGTCACTCTTCAGCGGGATGCAACGTCCGCATCGTCGAACGGGGCTGTGGCGATGTGTTTCGATCGCGTGGCGCGCTCCTTCGGGGTTCGGAAGAGGGTGCGGGAGGTTGCGTTCCCGGGGTGTCGAAGACTCCACCCCCGGCTACCGACGACCAGCCTTTCAGGCTGAAAACAAAGGCATTTCGTAACTCTTCAGCCGTATGCAACGTGTTTTCGCCCCTTGGGCGCGCGTTCGTTGCGAGCGGCGCGGCGAGGGTCGCCGCGGCGACCCGCTCGAAACCGACTGTTGAGACCCTCGCTTTTTCTGTTTGCCTTCCCGCCCCCCGGGCGGACGGGCTCCTCCGGCGTCCGCCCAAGGGGCGGACAAACCAAAGTGTGAGGAAAGTGCGCGGCCGAGGGGCTTGCTCGCAGGGACTCGCGGCGCCCCTCGCAACGCGCGTGCGCCCTTCCGGGGGCGGGCGAAAGGCCGATCGCGCCCCCGCTACCGGTTGTTGCAGGGGGCTGAAGAGTTACGGCATTTCAAGGGAGTACGAACCTCGGGTCGCCGCAGCGACTCGGAGATTTGCAAACGGCTGAAGAGTTACCGTCGTTCTTTGTTTCTGGAAGGGGCGAGCGCTGCCGGGATATGATTTCTCCATGACCAGCGGACAACTCCACCGCCACATCAAGCGAGCGCCGTTCCAGCCCTTCACCATCCACATGGCCGACGGCGAAAGACTGGCGGTTCGGCACCCGGAGCTCATCCTGCACCTGCCGGGCACTCGGACGTTTGTGGTGGCGCACGAAGAGGACGAGACCTACAGCACGATGGACCTGCTGCTTGTCTCGCGCATCACGACCAAGCCGCGCGCCTCCGGTCGGGGGCGGTCGAACGGGCGCGCTGCGTAGACGACGGCTACACTCCCCGCGTGCACATCGACACGATCCGAGAGGCCCAGAAGGCCCAGCCGTTCAAGCGCTTCGCCCTTCACCTGGCGGACGGTCGGCATTTCAGCGTGCCGCACCCGGAGTTCGTCTATTTGCCCCCGAAGAACCTGCGGGAAGTGATCGTGACTGACCAACGAGGGATCACGCGCATCATCAACCTGACGCTGGTCGTTTCGCTCGAACCCGCGGCACCCAAGGGGCGCAACGGGCACGGAACGAACGGTGACGGTAAACGCCAGCGCTGATCCGCTACACTCCCCCCATGCACTACGACGCCCACGGCCCCATTATCGCCGACCTCGAGGCGCGGATCACAACCATCCGCGACTCTCTTTAACTACGACGCCAAACGCTCGGACCTTTCTGAACTCGAACAGCGGATGGGGGCGACCGGTTTCTGGGACGCGCCGGCGGCGGCACGCACGATCGTGTCGGAGATGAAAGCGCTCAAGGCCCAGACGGACCCGTTGCAATCGCTCATGTCTGTTTTTGAGGACGCGCGCCTCGCCTACGACATGGCGAAAGAAGCGGGCGACAAGGACCTGCTCGCGGAGGCCGACGAATCGCTTTTTCGACTCAGAGGGAAGATGGACCGGGTCGAACTCCTCTCGCTGCTCTCGGAAAAACACGACCACCGCAACTGCTTCTTCACCATCTCGGCGGGCGACGGCGGGACCGAAGCCAACGACTGGTGCGAGAT
This sequence comes from uncultured Phycisphaerae bacterium, assembly GCA_947085435.1. GTDB lineage: Bacteria > Planctomycetota > Phycisphaerae > Phycisphaerales > UBA1924 > JAEUIV01. The sequence goes on along the minus strand of CAMTWL010000016.1, from coordinate 829 downwards.
GCTCTTCCGCATGTACCTCCTCTTCCTCGAAAAATCGCACCCCGAATGGAAGATCGAGGAGATCGAAAAATCGTTCGGCACCGAGGTCGGGCTTGATTCGGTCACGCTGAAGATTTCCGGCCCGCAGGCGTTCGGGTACATGAAGTGCGAGCGCGGCACGCACCGCCTTGCGCGCGTGTCACCCTTTAACGCGCAGGGCAAACGGCAGACTTCGTTCGCGGCGGTCGAGGTGACCCCCGAGTTCGAGGAATCGAACGTCGAGATTCCGGACAAGGACCTGGAGATTACGCCGTTTGTCCGCGCGTCGGGCCCCGGCGGGCAGAACGTGAACAAGGTCGCCACCGCCGTGCGCATCGTTCACAAGCCGACGGGCATCATGGTGGTCAGCAGCACCTATCGCGACCAGCCACAGAATCGGAAGCAGTGCCTTGCGATCATCCAGGCGAAACTCGAACAGATCGAGGAGGAACGCCGCAACGCCGAGATCAAGGCGGTCTCCGGCGGTACGCTCGAAAAGGGATGGGGCACGCAGATCCGCTCGTATGTCCTGTACGACAACCGCGTAAAGGACCACCGCACGGGGTACGAAGAAAATCCGGACGTGGTGCTCAACGGCGCTCTGGACGAGTTCATCGACGCGGAGTTGAAGCGGAAACGGCGGGAGAAGGCGGAGGCGGAGGGGCGGAAAAACTAGGCTCTGTCTGAAAACAGCAGTTTGAGGTATCGGCGGATCATGGCCAGTTGGAGCATGCCATGAAAGTGAACGGCCAGCTTCTCGAATCGGGTGCCGATGCGTCGGCTTTCCTTGAGCCAGCCGACACACTGTTCG
>CAMTWL010000015.1:0-3723 GCA_947085435.1 uncultured Phycisphaerae bacterium | reverse complement strand
CGCGGAGACACGGAGGAAGGCGGGAAGAAGGGTTCAAGGCAAAGGCAAAGACCGAACAAAGATATTCACCGCGGAGGCGCGGAGAACGCGGAGGAAGGCGGGAAGAAGGGTTTAAGGCATGAAGAAGAAGAAGAAGAAGAAGAAGAAGCAAAAGAAGAAGTAGGGAATTTCAGATTTCAGATTTCAGATTTCAGATTTCAGATCTCAAACTTTCAGAAGTAAGACTCCTCCGTGCGCCTCCGTGTTCTCCGTGGTGAACTATTGCCGCGGCGGGTTTTCGATCCAGTCCGGGCGCGGGAGGAAGGTGTAGCGGGGAGTTTGGTTCACGATTCCCGGGTCGATGGCGACGCCGCCGTCGACGTGCATGTCGGCGAAGAGGAGGTTGGCGCGGACCTGGTTGAAATGCCAGCGCTGCTGGCGGTCGCCGTTGTCGTCGTAGTTGTAGATGGGCTGATCGCCGATGACCCATGTGCGGGAGACGTTGGCGATGTTGGGCATTCGCCCGCCGCGGCGGGGGATGAGCGTGGGGTGAATCTCTTCGTTCGGGGTGTCGTCGAGGGCGTGGTCGTTGAGGTTGTAGGAGGTGCCGACGAGGTTGTAGACGCTGGATTTGTCGAAGTCGGGCGGGATGAGCGGGTCGTCGGTGCCTTTGTCGGAGGGGTCTTCGAAGAGCGGCATCTGGTAGTCGCGTGCGTTGGGGGCGTCGTCGCGCGGGACATCGCCCTCCCAGACGTATTTGTTGAGGGGGCGGCCGTGCGCGCCGATGCGGTCGATGCCGAGGAAGGGGAGGGTTCCGAGTTTTCCGCCGAAGAGTGAGCCGATGTTCTGGCCCGCTTCGCCCGTGACGCGGTTGCCGGCGAAGCCGTCGACGCGGACCTGCGGCAGGCGGTCGTCGTAGTCGGCGAGGTAGGTGGTGAGTCCCTGGCCGAGTTGGCGGAGATTGGAGGAGCAGGAAGCGGCGCGGCCCGACTCGCGTGCCTTGCCGAGGGCGGGGAGGAGGATGCCGATCAGGATCGCGATGATGGCGATGACGACGAGGAGTTCGATGAGGGTGAAGGCGCGTTGCATCGACGGAACGATACCCGCCAAGCCGTCGGCGAGGGAGAGGAGGCGATCGGTCGCTTACGGGCAGGTCGTGTTCCAGTTGGCCAGGACGATGGTGATGTCGAGGAAGTTGACGATCCAGTCGTTGTTGACGTCGCCGGCGGCGCCGAAGTCCAGCCAGTTGGAGAGCACGGCGGTGATGTCCGCGAAGTTGACGACGTTGTCGCCGTTGGCATCGCCGAGACAATCCGGGGGAGCGGCGACACGGCCGAAGAACCCGCCCGCGAGCGTGAAATCGCCGCCGACGAGGTAGTCGGTGTCCGGCTGGCCGATGGTCCCGCCGAGATCGAAGGCATCTCCAGAGGTGAAGGTGATGCCCCCGCCGTCAAAGGTGTTCCAACTCATGTCGAAGCCGATGATGCCGTCGGTGCCGATCGGGAACTCCTCGTCGTCCTGGAAGACTGGGATGTCGGCGATGGCGGGGCGATCGCCGAGGCCTGTCGCGGGGGTCGCCCTGCCCCGGATCGGGGCAATGGCTTCGTGTGGGACGGCGGGAGATTCGGAGATGATGAGTTCGGCGTCGCTGGTCGGTGCGACGGGAGTGACGACGGATTCATCTCCGGCGATCGCGGCGGCGGCGAAAGCGCCCATGAGCGCCGCCGCGACGGCGAGAGTTGTGGGAGTGATGCGTTTCATTCTGATGAGTCTTTCCAAGGCGGCTCCCGGTCGGGACGCCGCCGCGTTTCCATGCTGTGTGAACCGACCGATGATTCCGGACCGTGCCTACCGTTGAGCCACACTGTGCGGGTCGTGCTGGTTTTGCTGCTGCGCATCCGGCTCGGGGCTTGGGACCGCTTCGACCGCGGGAGCCCGCTGTGCTTCAAGTTCGCGGAGGATGGCTTCCTTGCTGCCGGGGCGCGGGAAGTCGATGCCCTTGTCCGCCGGCTTGCCGAAGGCGTCGGGGTGGAGGTAGAGGCCCCTCTCGAAGGGCTGCTTGTCCACTTCGGGGACGACGCGGTTCTTTTCGGCGTAGGGGTCGTGGCGGATGCCGGTGACCTGCCAGGAGACCTTCATGCTCGGGCGCGCGCCGGCGATCTCGAAGGTGTTGTTCTCGACCTCGCGTGCGACATAGATGGGGGCCCAGCCGCCGACGCAGGTCAGTTGGTAGCGGAACTCCTTGTTCAGCGCCTCGAAGTAGTCGGGCAGTTCGACGACGGCGTGGCCGTTGTCGTCGGTGACGATGACGCCGTTGTAGACGTTCATCATGTCGGGTGACTCGACGAAGGAGTGGTAGAGGAACTTGTTTTCCGGGTCGAGCGGGTGATCGATCTTGAAGGTGCCGGAGCCTTTGGCGATGGAGCCGGTGATGTTGACGTTGCCGGCGAAAAAGCCTGCGAAACTGTTGGCCTGGGTTCCGGCGGAGCCGACGATTCCGTAGCGTCCCGTCGTGGCCGCCGTCGAGGAAGCGATGCCGCGGACGGCGCCGTTCACGTTGGTTCCGGACATCACGGCATCAACGCCCCACGCCTGCACGCCGCTGCCGCGAGCCTGGATCACAGTGGCGATACCGCCGTTGGCGATGGCGTCGACGCCGATGTTGAAGTCGTTGGTGCCGGTCGCCGAGGCCGTGCCTCGGACACCCGTTGCGCTGACGCCGGCCACGGTGCCGAGCACTCCGATGCCCGTGGTGATGGAGGCGATGCCCTGTACGCCCTGGACCGTGCCGGAGCCGAAGACTCCGATGCCCGAGCCGCCGACGCCGACAGCGGTCGCCTGTCCCTGCACGCCGATCGCGATGCCGCTGGTGGTGGTGGAAGCGTTGAGCCCAAACACAGCCGCGCCGCCGGTGGCGTTGAGGCCGATGCTTGTGCCGTACACGCCCCGACCGCCGGTGCTGACCGTGCTTTCGCCGTAGACGCCGTAGCCGACGGTCGAGCCCGTGCCTGTGTGCGATGCGTGCAGGGCTCGGCCGATGCCGCCGCTGCTTGTGGCGCGGACGCCGACGACATCATTGGAGGCCGAAGTGCTGGTGTTCTCGCCGATGATGCCGAAGGCGGTGGAACTCGAGACGCTGCCTCTGACTCCCGAGCCGGAGCCGCCCGAGGTTCCGAAGACGCCGATGCCATTGTTGGTGGCAGAGCCCTGGCCCTGGACGCCGTAGAGCGATCCGCTGCCGAACACGCCGATACCCGAGGTGTTGGCGGAGGCGGCGGTGCCGAACAAGCCGTAGGCCGTGCCTGCGGTGATCGCCGAGGCTTCACCGTAGACGCCCGTGCCGGTCGTGCTCGAACTCGATCCGAAAAGTGCGCGGCTGCCGGCGGCGGTGGCCGACGAAGCGAGGCCTCGGGTGATTCCCGCCCCCGCCAGGAGGGTCATCTGGTCGGTTGCGACGGGCGCGCTCGTGCCGACGAGCACCTTTCCTTGCGTGTAGTAAGCGTCGAGACCGCTGAGAACCCAAGGCGAAGCGCCGGTGGGGCCGGTGGGGCCGGTCATGCCTTGGATGCCCTGCGCGCCGGTCATGCCTTGGATGCCTTGATCGCCTTGCGGACCGATGGGGCCGATGGGGCCGGTCATGCCTTGGATGCCTTGATCGCCCTGCGCGCCGGTCATGCCTTGGATGCCCTGCTCGCCTTGCGGACCGATGGGACCGATGGGGCCGACCATGCCTTGGATGCCTTG
>CAMTWL010000014.1:0-76978 GCA_947085435.1 uncultured Phycisphaerae bacterium | reverse complement strand
TCGGGGTTCGGGGTTCGGGGTTCGGGGTTCGGGGTTCGGGGTTCGGGGTTCGGGGTTCGGGGTTCAGGGTTCAGGGTTCAGGGTTCGGGGTTCGGGGTTCGGGGTCTGGGGCCTGGGGTCTGGGTTTTTTCTACTCCCTACTCCCCATTCCCCACTCCCTTCTTCTTGTCTTTCTCTGTGTCTCTGCGTCTCTGTGGTGAATGTCTTTGTATTTCTTCAGTTCGTTAGTTCCTCATCCACATCGAAGTCCCACTTCACCGGGTACGAATACACGTTGTCCTCGCGCGCCTTCTTCATCACGCGCTGCTTGAACTCGATGGGTGACTCCGGGGGAGAGGTGCTCGGCTTCAACCCGTAGTGCGCGATGACCTGCTTTTCTTCGTACCACGTCCCATAGAACTCGTCCGGCCCCGCCGACATGAAGTACGGCCGCCGCGTCTCGCACTGGCCGTAGAGCGCCTGCGCGAGTTTGTTGTCCGGGTGTACATAAAACACAAGTTGCTGGAGCGACTTCGGGAAGCCGGGGATCGAGGGGTCCGTCGGGTCTTCGATGACCTGCCAGAGCGACTTCCACGAGAGGTCGGCCCACGCGTCGATCACGGAAGGCGTGGCGTCGGCGTCGCGGTCCCGCTGGTCGACAAGGCTCGCTTCCACCGGATCGGTGGCGCCGACAGGAGTCGTCGTGATGCGGAGGAAGTTCGCGCCGATCCCCGAGACGATGCTCCGGACCAGGCCGTGGCCCATCGCCTGGCGGAGGAAGACGGCGGAGTCGGGGCGGACGGGATGCCGCGCGCCGCCGGACTCCGGATAGCGACGGAAGAAAAAGACGCCGGTGCTGTCCGACACGTCTGGGCCCGGCACGCCGTAGTAGTCCTCCAGGTTGTAAGGCGGGGGCATCGGAAGGCCCAGGGGATTCTGTTTTTGCTGCTCCTGGATGTATTCGTCCAGCGCCCGGTCGAGGGCCGAGACGAGCCCCCTGGTCGCCGACACCTTCTGATTCTGGATCACCGTGTAGCCGACGCCCGTGATGAGCGAGAGCAGGACGACGATGATGGAGACCACCACGAGCAACTCGATCATGGTGAAGGCTCGACGCCGCGCGGCACGTTCGGATGTCAGGGGCATTCGCGTCATGGGATGTACCTCAGGTTGGATTTGAGGTCTTCGAGCATGAGGTCGCGCGTGCCGCCCCCGCTCGGCGAGGTCGGCAGCGTTCCCGGCGTGAACGGCAAGGCGAGGCTATGGATTAACGGCAGATCGTCGATGAACTCCATCGCCGGCGGGTCGCCGCGGTCTCGATCGCCGAAGAGCGGGATCGGATGGCCGTCTCTCCCCTCGAAGATCGGCACGCCCGCCGACAGAATCATGAACTTCGCGCCGAACACCGGCCGTTCGAGTTGCAGGTCGGCGCGCTGCAGCAGGTCATCGGCTTGATACTCGACCGCGTCCGCCGTCCGCAACTCCACCGGCACGAAATCAACGCCCGGCTCGGCCGGCGCGCCCGGCAGCGGGTCGTTCTTCGTCCGCCAGCCCTTGTAGTAACGGATCGGCTGGTCCCACGAGTCCGTCATCTTGAACATCCCGGTGCGCTTATCGAGGCGGAGGTGTTCCGCGAGGCCCGCGGGGTCGAGGTAGGGGCCGTACACACGGCCGATCTTGGTGGTCGCGTCCGCCGCAATGTCCGCGCTATCACGCTCATGCGCGTCTCCCCACGACCGATCCGGGCCTGGGTCGCGGAAGCCGGGGCCGGCCTGGCCGTCGTCCTTGTCGTTGTTCCCGCCCACGGTCTGGCCGGCCATCTCGGAGTTGTTGATGTCTCCCGTGCCGAGCAGATAGGCCGGAAGCGTAAACTCGCTGCCGAAGCGGGTCGCCTCCAACTCCGTGCGCAGCGCGCCGAAGTTGTCGGCGTGCTTGGCCTCGGGCACGACGAGCGACGGTTCGAAGACGTTGATCTGTGGCTGGTTCCCGAGGAGCACGGGCGTCGTCTGGTCGTACACCAGCAACGGCGGCAGGTACCCGACCTCGCGCTCGAACGCCTCGACCGCCTGGCCGATCGTGGCAAGCAGCCGAGTCGCCAGCGCCTGCTGGGCCGAACGCCGCACCCCGCCGAACGCGACGAGGAGAATCCCGACCAGCACCCCCACCACCGCGACCACCACCATCAACTCAACAATGGTGAACGCCGCGCCACGAACCCCGACCGTAAGGGAGCGGGTCCGCTTCGTCTCCGTAATGGAATCGGTGTCTCGCATCATTTCTGCAGACTCTCGATCATCTTGACCATGGGCATGAACATCGACACGACGATCGTTCCGATCAACCCGCCCAGCCCGACGACCAGCATGGGCTCGATGAGTTTCACGAGGCCGGCGACCGCCACGTCCACCTCCTCGTCGTAGTTGTCCGCGATCTTCAGGAGCATGGAGTCCATGTCGCCCGTCTCCTCGCCGACGTCGATCATGTTGACGACGATCGCGTCGCAGGTCTTGGATTCGCGGAGCGGGGCCGCGAACGATTCGCCCTCGCGGATCGAATCGTGGACCTTGCCGAGGGCTTTCTCGAAGACGTAGTTTCCCGAGGTCTCTTTGGTGATGGTGACGGCCTCGAGGATGGGGACGCCCGCCGCGACCAGCGTGCCGAGCGTCCGCGTGAACCGCGCGATGACCGTCTTGCGGACCAGGCCGCCGATGACGGGGATGTACATCAGGGCGGAGTCCGTGAAGGCCTTCCCGTACTTGGTTTTGCGGATGAACTTCAGGAAGAAAAAGATGGCGAAGGGGGACACGGCGACGTACACAACGCCCGGCACCACCATCTGGCCCTTGTTGCCCGAGATCCAGGCGCTGACCTCGATCAGCCCCTGGGTGAGGGCGGGGAGTTCGACGCCGAAGTCCTCGAAGATATCCTGGAACTTCGGGATGATGAAGTACATGATGCCCGAGACGATGGCCAGCGCGACGATGATGACCGCGATGGGGTAGATCATGGCGCCGACGACTTTCTGCTTCAACCGCTGCGCCTTCTCCATGAACTCCGAGAGCCGCTGGAGGATGACGTCGAGCACGCCGCCGATCTCGCCCGCGTTCACCATCTTGCAATACAAGGTGTCGAACGCCTTGGGGAACTTGCTCATGCCCTCGGAGAGCGACGCGCCGCCTTCGACCTCCTCGACCACACCCAGCAGGATGCTCTTGAGTTTGCCCGGCCTCTGCTGCTGCTCGAGGATCTGCAGCGAGCGCAGGAGCGGCAGGCCGGCGTCCTGGAGCGTGGACAACTGCCGCGTGAAGACCGTCAGGTTCTTCTGCGAGACGCCGCCGATCGAGAACCCGCCCCCGGGCTTCTTCTTTTTCTTCTTCTTCGCGCCGGCGGCGCCGGCGGACTTCTTCCCCTTCTCCTCGCGGATCTCGGTGGGGTACAACTGCTGAAGTCTGAGCCGCTGGATCGCCTCCTCGCTCGACGCGGCTTCCACCGTCCCCTTCTGCGTCTTCTTGCCCGATTTGTCCAGCGCTTCGTAGTAAAAACTCGGCATGACTATTCACTCCCGCCCCGGCCTCGATCGGGCCGGCGGCTCCCAAACCCTGCGGCATTACTCCTCGAGGATCGTCTCCCGCACCACCTCGTCGATCGTCGTCAACCCCTCGTAGATCGCCCGCAACCCCGACTCGCGCAGCGACCGCATCCCGCGCTTGCGGGCCTCGTCGCGCAGCACCGCCGTGCTCGCCTGTTTCATGATCAGGTCGCGCAGCGCGTCGTCCATCGCCATGATCTCAAACAGCGCCGTCCGGCCCCGATACCCCGACGAGTGGCAGTTGTCGCACCCGCGGCCTCGATAAAACTTCCGCCCAAGTATCTCCTCGGGCTTGATCTGCAACTCCATGAGTTGCTCTTCCGTCGGCGTGTAAGGCTCCTTGCACTTCGAGCAGACCGTCCGCACCAGCCGCTGCGCCACGATCCCCTCCACCGTCGCCGTCAGCAGGAACGCCTCGAGCCCAAGATCGAGCAGACGCACGATCGAACTCGGCGCATCGTTCGTGTGCAGCGTGCTGAACACCAGGTGCCCCGTCAGCGACGCCTGCACCGCGATCTGAGCCGTCTCAAGATCGCGGATCTCGCCCACCAGGATGATGTCCGGGTCCTGCCGCAGGAAGGACCGCAGACACTTGGCAAACGTCAGCCCCGCGTCGGTGTTGATCTGGCACTGGCACAGACCGTCGATGTCGTACTCGACCGGGTCCTCGGCCGTCAGTATCTTCGTCTCGATGTCGTTCAGTTCGGCGAGCGCCGCATAAAGCGTCGTCGTCTTCCCCGAGCCCGTCGGCCCCGTCACCACCACGATCCCGTTCGGCTTGGCGATCAGGCTCCGCATGAGTTCGAGGTCCTCCGCGCCCATCCCCACCCGGTCCAGCGACAACTCGACGTTCGATCGGTCCAGCACGCGCAACACGACGCTCTCGCCGTACATCGTCGGCAAGACCGCGACGCGCAAATCGATCGGGTTCCCACCCACCTGCAACTCGACGCGCCCGTCCTGAGGCAAGCGCCGCTCCGCAATGTCCAGGCTCGCCATGACCTTGATGCGGCTCGTGATCGCCGGCCCCAGATGCTTCGGAGGCGGGACCATCTCGTACAGAACGCCGTCGATCCGGTACCGCATCTTGAACTCGTCCTCGAACGGCTCAAAGTGGATGTCCGACGCCTTGTCCTTGATCGCCTGCAGCAGCACCAGGTTCAGCAACTGGATGACCTTGTTGTCCTCCGCCGCCTCCATCACCGCGTCGAGGTCGATCGACGCCCCACCCCCCGCGCTGCTCGCCGCCGCACCCGTCTTGGCCAGTTTCGACAACTTCTGGTCCGACGCCATCTCCGAAACCAGATCGCTCACCGAGGCCTTCGACCCGCCGTACATCTTCTGCAGGCGCTCTTCGACCTGCTTCTCGTCCGCGACCACCGCCTCGACCTTGAACCCCATCAGGGTCCGGAGATCGTCCACCGCGCGGAAGTTCGAGGGTGATTTGAGCGCAATCTTGATTTTTCGGGACGCCGCGTCGAACTCGATCGGGATCACCTGGTACGCCAGCGCCATCTGCGCCGGGATCGACGCCTTCGTCGCGTCGTCGATCTGGACCCCCTCCAGATCGGTGAACGTCATCCCCGCCTGACCCGCCAACGCCTCGGCCACGTCCCGCTGCGTGATGTGCCCGAGTTCGATCAGCAACTGCCCCAACAGAACCTTGACCTGTCGGCCCTGCTGGATCGCAATCGCCTCATGGATCGTCTCGCGCGAAGCCTTCCCCAACTTGGTCAGGATCCGGCCAATCTTCCGCTGCTTGAGTTCAGATGGATCGACAACAGGCATCTGGTTTCCTCGTGGACGATAACAGCATCCCGGAAAACCGGGCATCCCATATTCGCCAGATCATAGCGACACGGTTCCCGTAAACCATGAAAATACAAGGACTTACGAATACGACAACGTGTTTGTGATACGCTCAATAACCGAACAAACATCAAACCCCGTCTTCCTTGATGTCCAGTTCGGCCCGGCCGACCTGCCGTCCCATCTTGTGGACTCGGTCGCGCAAGTCGATTGGATTCTTGGCCTTGTCCACCATTTCCTCGGCGGCGATCTTGCCGCTTGTGTACAGAAACCAGAGGTGCTCGTCCAATAACTGCATCCCGAACTTCTTCCCCGTCTGAATCGATGAGTCGATCCGGAAGGACTTGTTGTCGCGGATCAGGTTGGCGATGGCGGGGGTCACCACCAGGAACTCGTACGCCGCCACCATCCCCTTCACGTCGATCCGAGGCAGGAGCGCCTGGCTCAGGATGCACAAGAGCGACGTGGACAACTGGACGCGGATCTGGTTCTGCTGGTTGACGGGGAAGGCGTCCACGATCCGGTCGATCGTCTTGGCGGACCCGGTGGTGTGCATGGTGCCGAACACGAGGTGGCCCGTCTCGGCGGCTCGGATGGCCGATTCGATGGTCTCGAGGTCGCGCATCTCGCCGACGAGGATCGTGTCCGGGTTCTGCCGCAAGGCCCGTCGCAGGGCCTCGGAGAACGAGGGGACGTCGTTGTGGACCTCGCGCTGGTTCACGATGGACTTCTTGTGGTAGTGGTAGTACTCGATGGGGTCTTCCATCGTGATGATGTGCTTCTCGAAGTTGGTGTTGACATAGTCGACCATCGTCGCCAGCGACGTCGTTTTCCCGCAGCCGGTCGGCCCGGTCACCAGGAACAGCCCGCGCGGCCTCCGGATCAGTTCCCGGCACATCTCGGGCAACCCGATCTGCTCGAACGTCAGCAGGGTGTTCGGGATCAACCGGCAAACAATGGCGATATCGCCTCGCTGCCGAAATACCGACACCCGGAATCGCCCCTCGGTTCCATAGGCAAAGCCGAAGTCGGTCCCGCCGACCTCCTGGAGTTCCTGCTGGTTCCGCTCGGGGGTGATCGCTTTCATGAGCGTCACCATGTCGTCCGAGTCGAGCACCTTGGTGTCGAGGTTCTTCAGCCCGCCGTGGTACCGGAGCGTCGGCTTCCGCCCCACCGTCAGGTGAAGGTCCGAAGCGTTGAGTTTGATGACCGTGTCGAGAAGACGATCGATCTGCATGGTGGACATCGAAAACCTCCGTCGGGTGCCACGCCTTGCCCCGTGACTTCACGGGCAAGGCGTGCCGAAACGCACAGCCATGCCACCGACCGCGGCTCGGGGCGGTCGGTGCTGGAACGCGCAAAGGATAGCGACCACATCAAAGAAACGAACCGCGACCGCACGGGAGCGAACCAGCAGAGCCTCGACCGTCAGGAAGCGGGTCTTCCCGCCCTCGGCCTCACCGAATCCACATGAAACCGAAAATAAGGCCCGGGGGCTCATCCCCGGGCCTTGTTATTTGAACTCGGGTCGCCGCCGATCACTCCCCGCTCATCAGCGTCATCGGCTCGGCGGGCGGCACGCCTCATCGAGATGCATTCCAACGGGTGCCGTCCAGGCGCGCCGGGACGGCACCCGAGAAAGCAAATCCCATGACCATGCCACCCGCCACGCGGTAAGGGGGGCGCGGCCCTTCCGCCTCCTCCGTGAAACTCCGTGCCCTCCGTGGTTCGAGGCACCGATCGCTGGCGCTCGCGGCTCGTGGGGGTTGTCTCACGACCGCCCGAACAACTTCCCGAGTTCCCGCATCGTCATCCGCACCGTCGTCGGCCTTCCATGCGGGCAGTTGCTCGCACGCTCCACACTCTCGCGCAGATGCACCAACTCGCGCAGTTCCTCGTCGCTCAATGAGTCGCCCGCTTTCACCGCCGCCTTGCACGCCATCATGTCCAAAACCTCGTGCAGCGCCGCCTCGCCCGCCTCGCCCCCCGCCCCCGAGTCGCCCAGCGTCCACTTCTCCGCCTCGACGCGGTCCAGCAGTTCGCCGAGGAACTCCGCGGGGTCCACCTTGCGGTCGAAGAGAAAACTGGGGAAGGCGTGGACGGCGACGGCGCGCGGCCCGATCGGCTCGGCCTCGATGCCGAGTTTCTTCAGCAGTTCCGCGATCCGCTCCAGCCCTTCCATCGCCGATTCCGCGACGTTGACGACGGCGGGGACGAGCAGGCGCTGGCTTTCGAGCGTGCCGGCGCCGACGCGCTCCTTGAGTTTCTCGAACATGACGCGCTCGTGCAGCGCGTGCTGGTCGATGATGACGACGCCGAACTCGTCCTGGGTGACGAGGTAGGAGTTGTGGACCTGCAGGACGCGCTGCGCGGGGAGGGGGCGGGGGATGTCCTGGGGTTCGGGGTTCAGGGTTCGGGGTTCGGGGTCGAAGGCGTCGGCGGCCCGCTTCAACTCTTCGTAAGAGAACCGGCTTTGCGGAACGGCGGCTGTTGCATTTCGGAAGAAGTCAACGAAGCGCGACGCGGCGCTCTCGCTCCCCGGCACGGGTGGACCGACGACTGGGGACTCGGGCTGGAAAGCCCGAGCCACGGTGGATTCGGCCTCAGCCTGGTCTCCGCGGCGACTCTCCGAGAAAGCCCGAGCCACGATGGGCGTCAGGTCCGCCGCCTGCAACGCGGCGCGGATGGCGCGGAAGACGGCGCTGTGGACCATCGACGAATCGCGGAAGCGCACCTCGGCCTTCGCGGGATGCACATTCACATCGACCGCGCCGGGATCCATCTCGAGCATCAGCACCGCGGCCGGCTGCCTGCCCGGCTCGATCAGGCCTCGGTACGCCTCCTTCAGCGCGTGCTGCACAGTCTTGTCGCGGATCGGCCTGCCGTTCAGGAACAAGTGCTGCCACCTCGTCGTCGGGCGCGCGAGCGAGGGCAATCCGACGAGACCCCAGAGCGCCACGCCACGCGTGTCGTCGAACTCGTCCGCCTGCGCCTCGACATACTGGCTCGCCATCTCCTTGCCGATGAGCGCCAGCACGCGGTCCTGCGGCTGCTGGCCGGGCGGCACATCGATCAACGACCGCCCGTCCGCCAACAGAGTGAACCCGATCGCGGGGTGGCTCATCGCCAGGTCGCTCACGACGTCGGCGCAGTGGCCTTGCTCGGTCGCGTTCGTGCGGACGAACTTGCGGCGAGCGGGGGTGTTGAAGAAGAGGTTGCGGATCGAGACGCTCGTGCCGACGGGGCCGGCTTCGGGGCGGACGGCGCTCACGGTGTCGCCGACCACATCGATCGCGGCGGCGGAATCCTGCGCGTGCGTGCGCGAGCGCAGACTCAGGCGCGAGACGGACGCGATGCTGGCGAGCGCCTCGCCTCGGAATCCCAGCGTGGTGATCCGGTCCAGATCGCCCGCGTCGCGGATCTTGCTCGTCGCGTGTTCGGCAACCGCAAGAGGAAGTTGATCGCAGGGGATGCCGTGGCCGTCGTCCGAGACGCGGATGAGTTCGACGCCCCCCTGCTCCAGTTCGATCGTGATCCGCGTTGCCCCGGCGTCGATGGCGTTGTCCACCAGTTCCTTGACGACGCTGGCGGGTCGCTCGACGACTTCACCCGCGGCGATCTGAGCCGCGACCAGCGAGGGCAATCGCAGGATTTCTGGGATGGCTTCGAGCGACCGGGGCGGGGGCATGGGTGGATTGTAGGTAGTGTCTCAGTTTGAATGTGGCACGGTCGCCGCGGCGACCGTGACGCGGGGGACACGGGCTGGAAAGCCCGTGCCACATTTCAAACTGAGACACTACCCGATTGTACGAGCGAATCCCGTGGGAAACGCGGCGTGCTCATCGGGACATACAATGTCGCCATGCGTCAAGCGGTGATTTACCAGGACGAGGACGGAGGCTGGGTCGCCGAAGTGCCGTCACTGCCGGGATGCATCAGTCAGGGCGAGACGAGGGGCGAGGCACTTCAGAACATCGCCGACGCGGCGGAACTGTGGATTGAGTCCATGCGCGAGCTTGGGGAGCCGATTCCGTCCGCGTGAAGGAGTGTAGAAGTTCGTTCGATCGCGGGTCTCGCCGCGGTGAGCGGAAGAGGTTTTGTGGGGCGGTCTCCGGGGGTTACGCTCGGTCGCCGCAGCGACCGCTCAACCCCCGGCTGGCTACTACAGATCAGGCTTTCAGGCTGGGGAGATAGGTGTTCCGACAGGGAAACTGCTAGGCTGATTGATATGGCGGACACGATCTTCGGCAAGATTCTGCGGGGCGAGGTTCCCTGCCACCGGGTGTACGAGGACACGCATGTTCTGGCGTTCCTCGATATCTCGCCGCTGTCGCGCGGGCATGTGCTGGTGATCCCGAAGGAGCCGGCCGAGACGCTGGACACGTTGTCGGAGGAGAGCGCGGCGGCGCTGGGGCGGGTTCTGCCGCGGCTGTGCCGGGCGATAATGAAAGCGACGGGCTGCACGGCGTACAACATCCTCCAGAACAACGGCCCGGCGGCGCACCAGGCGGTGCTGCACGTCCACTTCCACATCATCCCCAAGCCGGGAAGCGATGCCGGGCTGGGGATCAAGTGGCCCGCGGGAAAACTCGACCCGGCGGAAGCGGCGGGGCTGGTGAAGACGATCGCGGCTTCGCTCTGAAAGTCATTTTCACCGCAGAGACGCAGAGAGCGCAGAGAAAACCCTTCAAGGTGTTCGATGCTGCCTGCTTCGACAGTCGGGCCATGCCGCAGACTGGATGAAGACCCATCACAATGCATCATCTCTGCGTCCTCTGCGTCTCTGCGGTGAACGCCTTTTTCGGCGAGCGGAGCGCACGGAGCGCCTCGAACACGAACACCGCCGCGAGGATGAGCAGCGCCGTGGCGACCGCAGCGTTCAGGATCGTCGGGTTCATGCCGCCTTGCTCCGTGCGGAACACTCCCAGCGCAAGGTCGCGGACGCCGACGAAGATCTGGATCGCCAGCGCCCAGAGCGTGATGGTCATGACGAACGCCATCGGCCACAGCACATACCACGCGCGCCGCCCCGATCGGCGGAGCCACACGCCGATCGACAGGAGCGTGAGGGCGGCGAGGAGTTGGTTGGATGTGCCGAAGAGGGTCCAGAAGAGTCGGTAGGCGCTGGGGTCGGCGGTCAGGAGCATGGCGAGCGGCGCGCCGGCGGTGAGGGCGGCGGCGATCAACTGGGCTCCCCACTTGCGATCGGCTACACCGCCGGGTTCTTCGTGCCCCGCGTGCGATCCCCGGCCGCTGGTGAAGAGTTCGGTGAGCAAGTATCGGCCGAGGCGCGTGGAAATGTCGAGCGTGTCGAAGACAAAGGTGCTGAAGGCCATCGCGCCGAAGGTGGCGCAGAAGACGAAGGCATCCTTGCCGAGCGCAAGGGTGAGGAACGAAGCGAGGCCGTCGCCGTAGATGCGTGCGGGGGCGAGCCCTTTCGCCTGCGCGGGGGTGATCATCATGACGGTGGAGAGGGCGATGATGGCGACGAGCCCTTCGAGCAGCATCGCGCCGAAGGCGACGGGTCGGCAGTGCGATTCTTTGGCGACCTGCTTGCTGGTGGTCCCGCCGCAGATCAGGCCGTGGAACCCGCTGCACGCGCCGCAGGCGATGGTGACGAAGAGGAAGGGGAAGATGAGGCCGGTCATGACGATGCCGGATTTCGGGTCCTGGAGTTTGAGGGCGCTGAGCGGGTAGAGCGTTTCCATTGCTTGCTGGGTGATCATCGGCTGCTCGATCTTGAGGCCGCCGAAGAGGACGCCCAGCAGACCGACGGCGATCGCGAGGTAGAGGACGAAGCCGCCGAGGTAGCCGCGAGGTTGTTGCAGCAGCCACATCGGCATCATCGAGCCGACGAAGCAGTAGGCGAGGATGATGCCGAACCAGGTTCGCGCGTCGAAGTTCAGCCAGCCGTCGAACATGGTTCCGGCCCAGACGCAGCCGAGCGTCGCGGGCACAAAGATGATGGTGACGAGCCACAGCGGCGGGTTCAGAAACTTCTGCACCACGCCGAGGACGAGCGCGAGCATCAGGTACATCGCGCTGGCCGCCGCGACCGCGCCGCCCTTGTTGAAGGTGACGCCCAGCCCTTCGAGTTCCTCCGCCTTGCCGACGAAGGTGTCAGCGGTGATCTGCGTGAACGCGACGATGACGTAGACAAGGGCGAGCCAGATGAACGCAACGAGCGCGAAATACGCGCGTCGGCCGAGGTAGCGGCGTGCGATCTCGGCGATCGAGTGCGCCCCGTGGCGCATGCTGGCGACGAGGGCGGAGTAATCGTGAACCGCGCCAATGAAAATCACGCCAAGGACGATCCACACGACGCAAGGCAGCCAGCCGAAGGCGGTACACGCGAGGATCGGCCCCGCGATCGGCCCGGCGGCGGCGATGGCGCTGAAATGCTGCGAGAGGAGATAGAAGGGCCGCGTGGGGATGAAGTCCACGCCGTCGGCCTTCGCGGTCGCGGGGGTGACGGTGGCGTCGTCGATGCGGTACTGGCGCGCGATGAACGAGCCGTAGAGGAAATAGCCGGCCGTGAGGCAGATGACCACGATGAGAGCCAGCAGGAGCATGCTCATGGGTTGGAGTATGGCAGAGAGAAGGGTTCGGGGTTCGGGGTTCAGGGTTCGGGGTGTTGGAATAAAACGTCCACGTCGAAGGCTGCGCGCGAGAGACCTCATGCTCTTCACCCCGAACCCTGAACCCTGAACCCTAGACCCCGAACCCCTCCCCCAATCCCTCGCGTACTATTGATGTGTCCCCTTGGGAGCGCTCGCGATGGAAAAGACCGGCAATGGCATCAACTACTCACCCGTGATCGATTCGGACGAGGCTCGGCGCGCCCAGGCTGCGGCGGATTCGTCCGCGAGCATCCCGGCGGACCAGATCGACATCGACGCGATGAAGATCACGCAGCGGTACGAGAAGTACACGCCGGACGACCATCTTGTGTGGGGGGAACTCTTCGGCAAACGGATGGAGCAACTCACCGGCTTCGGCTCGCGCGTGTTTCTTGATGGGTCAAGGGCAATCAATCTGGTCCCCGACCGCGTCCCCGTGCTGAAGGATGTGAACGCCCGGCTGAGGGCGCTCACCGGCTGGTCGTCGCACGGCGTGCCGGGGTATTTGCCCGCGAAGTCGTTCTTTGCGTTCCTGGCGCAGCGGCAGTTTCCGACAACCGTTACCGTTCGGCCGCGGAGCATGATGGACTACCTGCCCGAGCCGGACATCATCCATGATGTGTTCGGCCATGTGCCGCTGCACGCCGACCCGGTGTTCGCTGATTTCCTCCAGACCTCCGGCAAGGCGGCGCTGCACACGAACGATCCCTACCACACGGAGCGCCTCGCACGCCTCTTCTGGTTCACCGTCGAGTTCGGCCTGATCCGCGAGGACGGGAAGGTCAAGTTGTACGGCTCGGGGCTGATCTCGTCCGAGGGCGAGGGGCACAACGCGCTGGAGAACAAGGAGGTGGACCGCCGGCCGTTCGAGATGGGGCTAGTGTGCGACACGTCGTTCGAGATCGACCACTACCAGCCGATTTTGTATGTGCTGGAGTCGTTCGAGCAGTTGCGGGATGCGATGATGACGTATGCGGAGCGGATATTGAATGAGCCGGCGCATGTGGGGGCGCGGTAGCCAGGCTTGTTCACCACGGAGATCACGGAGGGGCACGGAGAAGTCGAAGCAGCAGCCACAGATGAGCCCAGATGAGCCCAGATAAAAACGAGTCAAGGTCATTGCGGATGATTGGACCGTGCCCAGGCATCCGCGCTATTTACAACTGATTTGTCTGATCTGGGCCTATCTGGGTCATCTGTGGCAACTGTTTGCTCTTCCTCCGCGCTCGCCGCCGTAGTTCGGCTTGTTCACCACGGAGGGGCAGGGAGAAGTCGAAGCAGCAGCCACAGATGAACCCAGATGAGCCCAGATGAAAACGAGTCAAGGCTCGATAGCGACCCAGACCGAATCCGTGCAACCGATCCGAACACCTTTTCCTATTCTGATCTGGGCCTATCTGGGTCATCTGTGGCAACTGATTGTTCAGCCTCCGCGGTGAATGATTCCTATCCCCGCGTCGCGCCTAGCAGTTCCCGCGCTTGCGACCGCACGACGCGCGAGATGAGCGGCGAGATGACGAGAAGCGTCAGCGCCATCAGCATCGCGCACCCGAGCGCGATCGGCACGACCTGCGGGATCAACCGCAACTCGATCCCCGCGAAGAGGTTGTAGAAGCGCATGGCGGTGAACGCGCCTTGCAAGCCCAGCATCGTGCCGAGGACGCAGGCGGCGAGGACGAGCACGATCACCTCCGCCGCGATGAGCCTGCCGAGCATTCCCCGGCTCGCGCCGACGGCGCGGAGCACGCCGAACTCGAAGCGGCGCGCGTCGATCCCCGCGAGGACGATGTTGCTGACCCCCAGGCTGCCGATGAGCATGACGGCGACGGCGATGATGCTGGCGAGGCGCATGGTGCGGCGGCCGAGGGTGAGGATTTCTTCCTTGATCTCGCGTCCCGAGCCGACGAGGGCGGTGGGTTTGGCGAGCGCCTCGCGGATTCTTCTCGCGGCCTCGATGTCTGGGATTTCGCGTGAATAGGAGAGTTGCAGCAGGTGGACCGCGTCGCTCTTGAAGACGCGCTTGAGGTCCGCGCGCGAGCCGAAGACGGAGCCGATCGCCATCTCCGCGTAGCCGCGGCCGAGGTCGAAGCCGTAGCCCACGACGTCGAGTCCGGGGCTTGAGACGGCGCCGACAATCTCAAAGGGGTAGCGCTCGCCCTGATTCGTGACGATGAAGGTGTCGCCGATCTTGTAGCCGGCGCGGGCGATGATGAACTCCTTGGCGACGATCACCGCGCCGCCTTCTTCGAGTCGGCGCATCGCGTAGGCGGGGTCGCCCGCCTCCCAGTTGAGGCGGGTCATGTCGAAGAACGACTTCGGATCGAACGCGATGAAGAAGGTCGGCGGGCGCTGGAGTTGCTCGATGCCGAAGACGTTGGCGTCGATGGGCATGAGCGTGATCGCGCTCGCGCCGGCGACGAAGTCGAGGCGTTCGATGCGCCGGCGGTCGTCGTCGGTCAGGCCGTTGAGGTCTTGCACGAAGGCGTCGGGGAAGCGGATGCCTTCGACCCAGTCACGCAGGAGCGCGGAGCCGGTGGTCCAGAGGTCGGTCATCACGGCGAGGCCCAGCATGAGCGCTCCGGCGGTTAGGCCGTTGCGCAGAGGCGTGGCGGTGAGCGAGCCGACGAGGAGATTGCGCGGCAGGCGGAAGATCGTTGCGATGATCGGCGCGACGGTCCGCGCCAGCACCGCGACGACCGGCACTCCCAGCAGGAAGTAACCCGCGAGGATCGTCGGGATGCCCACGAGGACGTGGCCCCAGAAGATGAGGGTTGTGTTGAAGGGGGCGCTGACGATGAGAGCTTGGGTGGTGACGAGGAGCGCGCCGACGACGCCGCAGATGACGATCGCGCGACGGCTGGTTGTCGCGGCGCGGCGTGACATGGCGATCAGCGGCGGGGTGCGCCAGGCGCTGACGGCGGCCCAACCTGAACCAATGATCCCCGCCGTCACCGCGCCCGCGGCGGCGAGGGCCAGCCCGCCGAAGGAAACGTGCAGCCCGGCTGGGAGTCGATCGGCGAAGACCTTGGTCATCGTCCACGCGAGCGAAACTCCCAGCGGCACGCCCATGCTTGCGCCGAGGCCGCCGACGATCGCGCCGGTGAGAACTTGCGCGAGGGCGAGGGTGCCGCGCTCGCCGCCGATGCAGCGCATGATGGCGAGTTCGCGCTGGCGTTCAAGGACGTTGGTGGTCAGGCCTGTGAGAACGATGAACGCGGAGGCGAGCGTGGCGACCGAGACCGCGATGGTGAAACCGATCTGCTGCGCGTCGATCGCCTTGGTGATGCCGCTGGTGACGAGCGCGGTGGTCTGGACCACGATGTTCGGCGGCGACGCGGCCTGCAGGCGCTTCGCGACGGATTCCGGGTCGGCTCCCTCGCGGAGCATGACGGCGATTTCCGTCAGTTGTCCCTTGGTGCTGGTGGCCTTTGCGAGCGTGGCGCGGGTGACGCGCGCCTCGAAGCGTTTGACGATGTCGTTGAACGCGGGGCGTTGGGTGCCGACGACTTCCAACTCCATCGGCGGGCCGAGGCGCTCGACGCGGAGGCGCGCGCCGACGGCGACGCCGAGAGCGTCGGCCGCCGTCTTGTTGAGCACGATCTCTCCGTCGCGTTCGACGCCTCGGCCGGTGTCGTAGGCGATCTCGACCATTCGCGCTTCGATCGCGGGCTCGATTCCCCAGGCGGTGAGCGAGAGCCGCTTTCCCATGAGAGTGTCCGTGAGCGCGAGCGAACCTTTGAGGCGCGGGGCGGCGAGCGCGACCGCGGCGTCTGCCTCGATTGACTTCAAGACCTCTTCGCCGAAGCGGTCGCCCGCGACTTCGCGGACGCGGACCTGCGCTCGGCCGAGGGTCTCCGTGACCTGTTTTTCCAGGCCCGCGTTCATGGAAGCGAGGGCGCACGACACCGCCGCCACCAGCGCGGTCGCCAGCGCGACGGCGGCCGAGAGGAGCGCGGTCCGCCGGCGTCTACCGGCCAAGCCGTTGAGCGCGATCCGCCACGCCGAGCGCATCGAGTCCCTCCGTTCCAAAGTTGCCCGAGATTCGGCCGTCGTGCATGACGAAGACCGTGCCGCAGTGCGCGGCGGCGGCGGGCTCGTGCGTCACCATGACCACCGTCATCTTGCGCTCGTTCGCCAGTTGTTCGAGGAGCGTCCAGAGCGCTTCGCTGGAGCGCGAGTCGAGATTTCCGGTTGGTTCGTCGGCGAGCAGCACGCTCGGCTCAAAGAAGAGCGCCCGCGCGACGGCGACGCGCTGCTGCTCGCCCCCGCTGAGCGCCTCGGGGCGATGCTCAGCGCGGCTCGACATGCCGAGCGATTCGAGCAGCGCGCTGCCGCGCTCCCTCAGTTCGCGTTCGGGTCGCCGGGCGAGGAGGCCGGGGAGTTCGACGTTCTCCCGCGCGGTCATGGTGGGGATGAGGTTGAACTGTTGAAACACGATGCCGACCTCGTGCCGGCGGAAGAGTGTGAGCGCGCGGTCGTCGAGGGTGTTGATGCGTTTGCCCGCGACGTGGACTTCTCCTTGCTCCGGCACGTCGAGCGCGGCGAGAAGATGGAGCAACGTGGACTTGCCGCTGCCGGAAGCGCCCATGATGCCGTAGAAGCCCGGCCTGTCGATGGAAAGGTCTACGCCGCGCAACGCGAACACGGGCTGGCCGTTGCCCGCGGCGGATGGGTAGGACTTGTGAACGTTGATGCAGCGGAGCATGGGGGGAAGGGGTTCGGGGTTCAGGGTTCAGGGTTCAGGGTTCAGGGTTCAGGGTTCAGGGTTCAGGGTTCAGGGTTCGGGGTTCAGGGTTTTCTGCCTTGAACCCAATCTGATGTCTTTCTCTGTGTCTCAGTGTCTCTGTGGTGAATACTTCTGTCTTGGTTCTTGGGTCTTGGCTTTTCCTATTCCCTACTCCCCATTCCCTGCCTCGTTTTCTCCGCGTCCTCCGCGTCTCCGCGGTGAATACTTCTTGCCCAGATGGCGAGCGAAACGAGCGCGAACAAACGCTGCCCGTGGTCGCGGGGACGCACATGCCGCGTGGTGTGCATCGGTGTCAGCCCACCCGCGGCCCAGTGCTCATCCAGCATCTGTCGGACGAAGTTCATGTTAATTTCGAGCACGTCATGGACGCGGCCGAAGGGCTTGTCGCCCGCGAGCATGTCGAGGAGAAGAGTACGCAACCCGCCGAAGTCGTTCCGCCACCAGTCGGAGATGGGGACGGCGAAGCCCTGCTTGGGTCGATCGACAATCTCGCGCGGCAGGTGGCGTCGGGCGAGTTCCTTCAGGAGGTGCTTGGTCTCGCCGCGCTTCATGTGGACGCGGGCAGGGGTGGCGAGCGCGGCCTCGACGACTGCTTTCGCGAGGAACGGGCAGCGGACCTCGATGTTGCAGAGCATCGAGGCGGTGTCGACTTTGCGGAGGAGATCGCCGGGGAGGGAGTGAACCAAGTCGAATGCACGGGCTTCACTGCTTGTGAAGTGTCGCCATTTCTTGAACTCCGGTCCGACCTGATGGCCCAGCAGTCGGCGTTGATCCGGGCTTGGGAAGATCGCCGCCAGATCGGTATAGCCCCGGTGCCTCGCAGCAACAATAATACGCGCCATTCTTTCTGACCGACTTCTCGGATCGCTTCGATCAAATAGACCTGTAGAGATGCACATGACTGCCAACCATGCCATCGTTGGCATGAACCAGGGGCTTACCCGATACCGGTCGTACCCGAAGAAAAGTTCGTCTCCCCCATCGCCCGCGAGCGCTACCTTGACATGCTCCCTCGCCGCGCGGCACAACCAATAGGCGGGCAGGATCGACGAGTCGCCGAACGGCAGGCCAAGCGTCTCGATGATATGAACAAGATCGTTCGCGGCCGAATCCGGATCGCAATCAAGGGTGACGTGGTTGGAACCGATGAGGTCCGCGACCACTTGCGCCGATTTCGATTCATCGTATGCGGCGTCCGGCATGCGCACGGTTAACGTTGTCAGGCCGCCGGCGAGTTGCCGAGCGAATAACGCGATGAGTGACGAATCGATCCCGCCGGAGAGGAAGCACCCCAAGGGCACGTCCGCCTCCATGCGCGACCGCACGGCCTCTCGAAGCATGTTTTCCAGGTGGTCCGGGCTTGAAATCCCGCTCTCCGCCGAGTTGTTCGGCGACGAGGAGCTTCGCTTGAAGAGGCGACGAACAAATGAGGTGGGTAAATCGTCGTCGCGGGCGCAATCGGGTTCCGTTCCCATCACCGTTCCGGCAGCGGACTGGGACAGGTTCACGATCGGCATCGCTTCGGGTGCGTGCCCGAAGGCAATCCAATCGGACAAACTGCTCGGGCAAATCGGCGGATCGCTGTCCGGCGAAATCGCGGCGATTCCCGCGAGCAGTGACGGCGAAGTACTGCCGAACAAGTAGAGACCTTCGGTCCCGACCGGATACAGCGGCTTCTCGCCGACGCGATCGCGCGTGAGCACCAGTTTGGTCGAGCCACGATCCCACAGACCGAGCGCAAACATCCCATCGAGACGCAGGAACGATTCCGACCTTGATTCAGACCACCCGTGCAATATCACCTCCGTGTCCGAGTGATCGCTCTCGAACACATGCCCCTTCGCTTCCAACTCGGCGCGGAGTTCGCGGTGGTTGTAGATGCAGCCGTTGAAGACGACGGCTGAAAGGGAAGGCACTTGGCACTGGACATTAGGCACTCGTGCCTCGTGCCTAGTGCCCAGTGCCTGTTCTGCGCACCTTGGACACTTCGCCACCACCATCGGCTGCGCGCCGCCTTCGAGGTCGATGATCGAGAGGCGGCGGTGGATCAGCGCCACTTCGACGATGGTGCCGTCGGGCTTGACGACTCGGTCGCGGAAGCGGCCGGCGCCGTCGGGGCCGCGCCACTTGATGTTCTCGTCGATCGCGTCGAGCCAGGATTCCGGGATGAGCCACCCCCCGGGGGGGCCTGGGGCTTGGGGCTTGGGGCTTGGGGCTTGAAGAGACACGGCTTGCCCTCCGGGACAAGCCGTGGCACCCGCGACTGGGGAGTAGTGGAGATCGCGCACGTCCTTCCCATGCCAGAGCCATGCACCGCTTGGGGCGCGGAGCGATTCGTCACCCGTCGGGTAGTCGGCGTCGCCGGGTTTGAGGATGCGGAGGATGCCGCCGATGCCGCACATGCGGGGAGAGTAGCGGAGACACCACATGCTTCTCAGAGCAGAAGCACGCCACCCGATCAAACACCCGAATCCCGCTCCGTGTCTCCGTGTCTCCGTGGTGAACTTTCTTACACCGCGATCGTCCCTTCCATGTACGTCACCGCCCCGCCCGCGATCGCCACGCGGTCGCCGCGGTGCTCGCACTTGAACTCGCCGCCGCGCTTCGACACCTGATGGCCCGTGACGTGCTTTTTCCCCAGGCGTTCCGACCAATAGGGGACAAGGGTGCAGTGCGATGAGCCTGTCGCCGGGTCCTCTTCGATGCCGGCTCGCGGCGCGAAGAATCGGCTGACAAAATCGTGCCCCGCACCGGGTGCGGTGACGATCACTCCGAAGGAGTCCAGATCACGCAGTAAGGCGAAGTCGGGCGTCATCTCGTGAACATCACGCTTGTTGTCGAAGACAGCGAGAAAGTCCCGCGCCTTGAAAACCTCAACCGGCTCGCGGCCGAGGGCGCGGGCGAGGCCGCGCGTGTCGCTGACGGGCTCGCCTGGGCGCGAGGGAAAGTTGAGTTCGATCCACTCGCCCTTGCGGACGACGGGGATCGGGCCGATCCTCGATTCGAAGATGATCCGATCGCCCCTGTGTTGCAGGTGCTCCCACAGGACGTGCGCGGAGGCGATGGTCGCGTGGCCGCAGAGGTCGATCTCGATCGTGGGGCTGAACCAACGGATGCCGAAGCGCGCGGCACCGTCGCGGCCCTTGACGGGAGCAATGAACGCCGTCGCCGCGAGGTTATTCTCGCCCGCGACCTGCTGCATCACGCCGTCGCCGAGCCACTGGTCAAGCACCACGACGCCTGCGGCGTTGCCGTGGAAGGGGCGGTTGGTGAAGGCGTCAACGTGGAAGAGGACGAGGCGCTGGGAGGGAGCGGCTTTGCGCGGGGCGGTGGGCTTGCTCGCTGGCTTAGCCGCCGGGCGAGTGTGCCCTTTCCTCTTTCGATCTTGTGGCTTCGATTTCGCAGGCCGAGATGTTTTCTCGCGACGCTTCGCCGCTGCACGTCCGGATTTTTTCGATTTCTTCTTCACCATATCCGCGGCCTCCTGGACCCCAAGCGTATCAACGAGCGGGGTAGGCGTGGGTGGGGTCCGCCCTCCGGCCTCTGAGAGTTGGAGACGTGTATCATGAATTCATGCACAATCGCATCGGACTTTCGGCGCACTGCATTGGACTGGCGGCGATCGTATCGGTCGCATTTGTCGCGTCGCCTGTGAATGGACAAGGCGCTGCGTCACGGCGGGCTCCCGGTCAAGACCCGGCCGGAGTTGACCCGGCGTACTTGAAGCAGACCGATGTGACAGATGAATCGCCACTGGACGAGAACGATCTGTTCTTGACCTACTTCTACCTTCGCCCACGACCCGAACAGTTTTTGCAAACGTACCGAACAACCGCGGAGGCGATGGAGTTTCAAGTGGACGCAAACCTCCCCTCTTTCTCCGCGTTCTTCGGGCTTGTCATGCGGCAGTATCCAGAAAGCATCGGCGCATGGGCCGAAGACCTGTCGAGCCTGCCAGCCTCCTTCTTGCCGACGCTCTATTACTCCCTCGGGATGGCCGACACCGAAGAGTCTCGCCAGGCGCTCCGAAAACTCGCTGACAAGACGACCGGAGCGGATCAGCGAATCATCTATCGAATCCTTGGTCAGGGCTTGCCAAGCCCGCTGACCAAGGAGGTGCGAACCGGGGCGGATCTGGACATGCTCTGGGGCGCATTCTTAGCGACCGGCGACAGCCGATATGTTCAGAGAGTCATCGAGACCTTTGGGAAGAACATTCCTGAGACAGCAAAGGGCGAAGGAATCGTCCTGGGTGCCGCCTCCGAATGGTCGTTGCGAAGCAACGCGTGGCAACACTCACGAGTGCTCGAGACCTGCCGTTCGGCGATCAATACCGCGCCCCCGACTCTCGCGGATGAGCTCAGGAAGATCGTGAAAGAAACCGAAGAGTTGCAGAAAACCAGGCCGTGCCCGGAACCAGCTCCTGAAAAAAAGCCCAAAGAATGATTGCAGGGGCTCGCCTTACCCCTTCATCTTGTCCGCCATCGTCCCGCTCAGGTCCATGCGCCCCGCGGTGATCGTCGTCTGGTCGTGCCACGTCACCTCGACCGACACATCAAACAGCCGGAGCAGCGCGCTGAGGTGCTGCTCGATGCTCCGCCGCGCGTTCTCGATGTACTTCGCTTCGTTGCGACGGAAGAGTTCGCCCGCCTGCTCCTGCGCCGTCTGCATCAGTTGCCGCTGCGTCTCGGCGTTCATGGGGATGACATCGAGCAACCCCAGCACGCGCCCCGCCTGGATATCGTAAGGCGAAACATCCGTCAGCCGCAGCGACCCTTCCACCGGCGGCAGGCAGATACGGAATCGGGGGCGATCGGACCCCGCGTCCACGCCGCTGTCGATCAGTTCCACGTCCGCCGGCCTCAGGTGCGAGAGTTCGACGAAGTACTGCTTCTCGAAATGAAAGATCATCGCGATCTTCGCCTGCGAGAGCAGCAGCGGCGGAACCCACGACCAGCCCTTCGTGCTGGTGGCGATCTCCTTCGCGTGGACTTCGAGGCCGACGAGTTTGCCCACCGCCCGGACACGCTCGGCGACGGAGATCGTGCGGACCTCGTTGACGGGCGCGGAGCGTCCCTTGCGTTTCAGGAGCAAGACCACCAGCACCGCGCAGACGCCGCTCAGCACCACCACCGCGACTAAAAGAATCAACGTGTCGATCATGGTTGATTATTGGGGGCCGGGCGGCGTGGGTTTTGCCGCCCTGACGGGAGCCGCACACGCCGGCACCATGCTCGAAAACCACTCACCGGCGGGCCGCTTCGCCGTCGTCGGTAATCCCGACCTGGAACGCCCGGATGATGAGATGCCCGCTGGCGGCGATCAGCACGCTCAGAATCGCCGTCCCAGCGATCGCGATGACGATCAGCGATACGGGCGAGAGCGCGGCCAACTTCCCGCGCATCGACGGAACCAACACCAGCCCGCCGCACACCAGCAGCGGCAGCGCGAACGCCATCCCCTTTGCGAGCAGCGGGAACGACCGCCCCGGCTTGCGGAGCAGCGCCGTGAGCGCCGACATCCCGACCAGCAGCACGCCCGCCGCCAGCCGTGCAAGGATCCAAGGCAGGATGTTCACTCCCCAGACGGGATCGACCTTGGGAG
This sequence comes from uncultured Phycisphaerae bacterium, assembly GCA_947085435.1. Lineage (GTDB taxonomy): Bacteria > Planctomycetota > Phycisphaerae > Phycisphaerales > UBA1924 > JAEUIV01. The sequence continues at coordinate 54,630 of CAMTWL010000014.1, read as the reverse complement.
TCTGCCGCTGGATCAGGGCCTTCATCAGTTCCGGGTCGATGAGCACCGCGGTGATGCCGATCACGCCGCCCAGACACAGCATGCCCATCGCGTGACCCGAGCGCACGCGGCCCGCGCCGATCATCACGCCCGGCACCGCCGAGATCAGCACCACGACCTCGAACGCGAGCATGTACCAGGACTGTCCCTTGAACGCGATGAGCATCCCCGCGAGCGCGCTTGCGAAGCAGAAGAGCGAGATCGCCAGCATGAGCCTCAGGATGATCTTCGGGGTGGTGGTCATGGCTGTGCGGAGGGAGGATAGCAGCGACGCCCAAGCAATACGAGCGGGAGCCGCCGCCGGTTCACGCGGCGCGCATCGCGGGCTTGACCGATTCCATTGCTTTCCCCAATGAAGGCGTGTAGAGAACGGCGTCGGCACGCCCCCCGCGCTTGGCGGCGTAGAGCGCCTGGTCCGCCATCCGCCGCAGGTGGTCCTGCGCCTCCGCGCGATGCTCTCCCGCGCAGGCGATGCCGATCGAGAACGTCGGCCATGGGGCGGCGAGGCCGAGGGCGGCGGGGCTTCGCGCGTAGAGATCGTTCAATCGCCGCGCGACCGCGAGCGCCTGGGCCGACCCGGTGCCGCGGAGAGCGATGAAGAACTCGTCGCCCCCGATGCGGCCGGCCAGATCGCCGTCGCGGAGTTGGGTGAGCATCACCTCGCCCGCGGCGCGGAGGGCCGAGTCGCCGACCCCGTGCCCGCAGGCATCGTTGAGTTGCTTGAAGTGATCGAGGTCGATCGCCAGGAGCGCCAGCTCCTCTCCCGTCGCCGCCGAAAGATCGAACAACCCGGCGAACGCCCCGTCGAACCCGCGGCGGTTCAGGAGTTGCGTCAGATCATCGGTGTTCGAGATGCGGCTGAGTTCCGCGACCGCGGCCCGCGTGCGCCGCTGCACCCGCGCATCCAGTTCGCGCCGCAGCCCCGCCGCTTCGAGCCGGTCTCGATGCGCCGACAGCATCGCCGCATGGATCGCCTTCGCGAGTTCGTGCAGTTCGTGGCGCTCGCCGTGAGCGAGGAGCGCCGAAAACTTCTGCTCCCGGTCCACCTTCGAGATATCGGCCAGGCACTCGACGAGCCAGCGCCGATCCGAGGCGGCACGCCACTCGGGGATGAGCACAAGCAAGAGCGCAAAAAGGAATCCCACGGCGGCCCCCGCCGGGAGCGAGAGGATGACCGATTGCCTGGTGGGGAAGCCGAGGATATCGCCGGTGATGACGGCGGCGCCGGTACACGCGGCGACGCCCACGATCAGCACCGCGGCGCGGACCCCCACCGGAAGGTGCAGCGCCGAGAGCCCGCGACGCGCCGAACGAGCCGGCGGCATCGCGGAGTCGGCGGCGGACGGCGACGGGCCGGCGATGAGTTCCCCTGGCTTTGTCGTGGGCATGCGTGCGGCGACCTCGTAAACGGGAACACGGACCGCGTGAACCCGTTTACAGATCGGCCCGTGGCAAATCGGACTGAGCATCCAACCCCAAGAAAAGGGCGGGCACACGGGCGATAACCAATCGTCCACGCTGTTTGCGCTTACGCCAGCGCGGGCCGGCGCATCACGCCGAGCATCCGCACCGCTTCGTACACCCCAAAGATCGCGCCCGAATACAGCAAGTCACCCGCCAGCGTGTACTTGAAGAACGGCACCGCCGCGACGTAGCACGCCGCGAGGTCCGCGACGCCGTATCCATAGAACCCGCTCAGCCACACGGCAAAGTTCGTCACGACGAAGAACACGACCGACGCCGCGAGCGACGAGCCGACGACACGCCCCGCCGAAACGCGGCCGCCCATCATCCGCCCGAACACGACCGGCAGCGTCAGGCAACCATACACCGCGATCACCTGGTACCACGGGTACCCGCCGAGGAACGGATCACTCAGGAGCATCGCCACGATCGGCACCGCAACCGCGGCCGCGCGACTTCGGAAGTAAAACCCCGCGAACAACCCCGCCGCCGCCACCGCCGCGAAGTTCGGCGCGATCTCCGCGAAGCGCGACGCAACCGCGACCGCGATGAGTGCGGCGAACACAAGTCCATTGGCGAGCGGCGAGCGATTCGGCATGGCGGTCTCTCTCAAGAATGGGTGAACATCAGAGTGTATACAAGCCGCGCCGAGGGCTGTTTCATTTCAGGTGGAGCAGGCATCTCGAAGAGTCGCCGCGGAGACCTGCCTGCTGGTGGAGCAGGCATCCTGCCTGCTCGGTGTGAAGTAGCTTGGGCAGGCTGGAAGCCTGCCCCACCGTAAAACGCTGCCCATGAAGTGAAACAGCACTACGGCTTCTTCCCCAGCGCGTCGTACGTCGTGAACCGCCACGTCGCCACGTCCCCCGCCTTCAGGGGCACGATCGCAAAAGACTTATCCCCCGGCTGACCATTCACCCAGAAGAGCCAGTTCCGCGTGCCCTTGCCGCCGCCTTGGTTCGCCAGGCCGTCGATGGAAAGCAGCAGGCCGCGCTCCCCCTCGCCCTTTGATTCAAACGCCAACCCCCGCGGCGGCGGCAGCATCTTCGCGGAGGCCATCGCTGAAGCAACGGTCATCCCGTCCGACCACGCGATCGTGTTGAAGTGCTTCTCGACCCCCTCGCCGTAGTCGATCACCAGCCGAACCGAGAGCACCGGCGGCGATGCCGGCTCACCGGCAAAGGCCAGAGGGAGCGCGGCAAGAACAACGATCAAAGCGCGGAGGAACCAGGCACGGCTGAGCATGGAGACATGTTACCCGCCGTCTACAAACTCAACTCCGCCGCAGTTTCGCGAGCAGCCTCAGCACTTCGAGGTACAGCCACACCAGGCTGACCATCAGCCCGAACGCGCCGTACCACTCCATCCGCCGCGGCGCGCCGTTGCGGACGCCTTGGTGGATGTACTCGAAGTCCATGACGAGGTTTCCCGAGGCCAGCCCGACGAGCAGCAGCGAGAAGCCGATGCTGAGCATCCCGCCGTTCGAGGGGCTGTAGACCGAGGCGAGCGAGAACGAGCCGAACATCGCGGCGACCATCGCGATCAGCCCGTACATGCACACGCCGATCGTCCCGGTCACGACGATGTTCCGGAAGATCGGGCCGGGGCGGATGATCTTGGTCGAGTACCCGACGAGCAGCCCCCCGAGGATGCCGAAGGTCAGGAGCATGGCGTTGAAGATCAGGTCGGTGTTGAGGGCCATCGCGCCGCCGGCGGTGCCGCTTCCCGCCTGGAGCGTCGGGTTCCCGCCGAAGCGCTGCGCGTAGTAGGCGCTGATCGCGCCGAGGAAGAGCCCTTCAAGAAGCGCATAGATCGGAGCCGAGATGGGCGCGGTCCTGGGAGCAAAGACGCACACCATCGCGGCGATGAACCCGCCGAGCGCGCCGCCAATCAGCAGCAACCCAACCGGCACGATCGGCTCGGCCGAAAGCGCCTGCGACCACGCGAAGACCGCCGTCGTCACCGCCAGCGCGAGCAGGAAGAACGACTTGTTCACCGTCCCTTGAATGGTCATCGTCGTCGGCGCGGCGGGTCGGGCCGGCTTGGAATAACCCGGCACGTCGCCCGCGCGGCCCGGCGGTTCATGGTCGTCCCAGGTCTGGGCGGGTGCGAATGCGCTGTTGCGGGTAAAGGCGGGGTTGCTGGTTCGGAACATGGGGATTCTCCTCAGGGTCAGACGATCGCCCGAAGCCGATTCCGATCATGCCATCGGCACACCGGGCCACGGGTCATCACTGTGATGATACGCCGGTGCCGAAGTCCCGGATGGCAACGCCGTGAACTCACCGCGATTTTCGCCGCAACGCGGCGCGCGGGTGTTGCCAGACCCCGCCGTCCTTGGAGCGGGTCTGGATAGGCCTGTTCTTTCAGGTTCTTGTGCCCCGAAGGGGTCCGCGGATCGCACAAGAAAGGCCGCACCAGTTCACGGCCTTCGCTGCCGCTGGCCGATCGGCTTATCCGTGCCGCGCGGCAGTGCCCGCTGCGGGGCCGCCGCGAATGCGGAGCAGGGAAAGGAAAGAGATCAGCGTGAGTGCCGCGACGGTTCCGACGAGCAGCAGCGCCTCCGGGGCCGCCCAGTTCCCGCGGACCGACGCGAACATCACGACGAAGGACAACAACGAGAGATTGGTGAGCACGCAGAACGTGGAGAGAAGCGGATCAGGACGGTCGTGCTGCGCGCGAACGAGATTAATGAACCCGGCGTACCAGAGGGCGAGGCCCGCGGCGATGAACCACAGCGCCTGCGTCGTGAGAGTCTTGTAGGTCATCGGGGCGGCGACGAAGTTGTGGATGCAGCCCAAGAGCACCAGCATGCCAGCGAGAACTCGATCCAGAGTGCGCATCACGGGAATAAGGTAGCCGGGGTGAAGGAGGCAGTCGCCCGCGAACCTTTCCCGCCGCCGCCCACGAACCTCCTATACTCGCGCGGCGTACCCCTTTAAGAGGAGCACAAGCCATGCCGCCCACCGCCGCCGAACATGCCCAGATCCGACTCTACGACCACGACGGCGATGCCCTCATGGCCGCCGCCACCGCCAAGATCGGCGGCCCAAAGAGCACCTGGGGCACCGATCGCGTCACCTTGCTCCCCGATGCCCCCACGCTCGTTGACAAAGCCGGCCGCGTGAGAATCCTCTGGGGTCAGCAGATGATCCCCGACCTCCTCGCGGGGCGGTACCGCGCCGTGGTCTGCGGCGTGAACTCCGAGGACAACTCCCACGGCGTGATCGCCCAGATCGTGGACCTCACCCACACCAGCCAGTGGACCGCCAAGACCGTCACCAGTTACGCCAAGATGTTCTCCGAGGCGGTCGGTCTGCACGCCGCCGACGACCGCGAGCCGTATGTCTTGAAGTACGACCTCGACTCGCTCCTGATCTTCGCGCTGCTCCGCCCCAAGGGGCGTGAGTATTTCACCCTCGACGATCTCTCACGCGGCTTCAAGACGGTGACGAAGATGCTCCAGGGCCGCCGCGAGCGCCTGCCGGTCGCCAGCGTGTCGTTCCTCAACGCCCGCGCCAACCGACTCGTCGAGAGCGACCGCCAGCAACGCGAGCCGCCCTTCGAGGGTGTGCTCCGCACCATGTACGAAGCGGGCTTCCGAGGCGACGTCTACACCGCGCCCCGCATGTGGAGCATGGGCCACGTCGGCGTCTTCCCCGCGTACCCGTTCCCCGAAGGGCTGGACCGCATGCGCGAGGGCGGAGAGTAGGACTCTTTCACCACGGACAGGACGGAGAAGAAAAAGCAGCGGCCACAGATGGGCCCAGATGGACCCAGATGGACCCAGATGAGAACGAATCAAGTTCGTTGCGGATGTTCGGACCATTCCAAGGCCTCCGACCCATTCACATCTGCTTTGTCTGATCTGGGCCTATCTGGGTCATCTGTGGCAATGCCTTTGCTTTCGGCTTGGGCGAGTGCCGATGAGCTTCTCGGCGCGACGCGGCGGTACGACCGATGCGGATGAACAACGATTCGTCAACCTTCGCCGACCCCTTCGCGTCCCTCGGCCTGCCGCGCCGTTTCGATGTTGATCCCGAGGCCCTTCGCGCCGCCTGGCTCGCCGGCACCGCCCGACTTCATCCCGATCGCCCCGGCGCGCCGCACGACGCGGCCCATCAACTCGCCGCCCTCAACGACGCGAAGGCAACCATCGAAGACCCGGAACGCCGCGCGAACGCGCTGCTCTCACTCCTCGGCGGGGCCACGAAAGAGCAAGACAAATCTCTGCCGACCGGATTCCTCTCCGAGATGCTCGAAGCACGCGAGCGGATGGAATCCGAGATCGCGGCGGAAGGCGATGCCGCAAGAAGCCGCTGGGAAGCATGGTCGGCGACACGCCGCAACGCCTACATCGAGCGCGTCGCCGAGTTGTTCGCACGCCCGTCAGACTCCGGAGTGCTGCGAGCCATCCGAATGGAACTCAACGCCTGGCGCTACATCGAGCGGCTGATCGAACAGGTTGAGTCGTCGCTATCAGATGTCTGAAAAAGAATCGCACGATTCGACGCTTCAATCGTGCCGCGGCCGAACGGCGCATCCGAAGGCCCGGAGGGCCGGCAGCGCGTAGCCCAGGGTGAAGCGGCGCTTCGCCGCGGAACCCTGGGACGAGTCGCTTTCATCCTCACTCTTTCAAGCCCCGGCGGAGCGACAGGATTCATTGCGAACTTTAAGTCGCGGACCCCCCGCCGCCTCTTGGGCAGCGACGACGCGAGCATTGCCGCGTTGCTTCGATTGCGGGCGGGCGGGCTGAAAGCCCACCCCACCGGATAGGTGGAAATGCCCGGGAGAGGACTCGAACCTCCATCCCATTTTACCGGGACCAGCACCTCAAGCTGGCGCGTCTGCCAATTTCGCCACCCGGGCGGGGTGTCCTCACCAGTCCTCGGACGGAACAGGCGGGGGGAACAGGATAGCCAGCCGAGGCCGCGACGCCAAGCGACCGTGGCACGGCCTTTCTCGGAGAGTCGCCGCGGAGACCGGCCCGTGGCGGCGAGCAGCATCATGCCACGAACGGTGTCCGGCCGATGGATTGCTGGGCGCTCGCCGAAGTTCGGCCGACTCAGCGGCCGCGCCCCAAACCAGTTTCGGAGCAACCCATGAACACCCCCCGCGTTGATACCGCTTCGATCTCGCCCGCGATCCGTGGGCGTCGGAACGCGGTCGAAGTGGGCCGCGCGACCGCGCCGCCGACCGCGCCTGCTCCTGCGACCAAAGCGCCGGATCGGTTCCAGTCTCCCGCCGTCACGTCCCGCCTCAGCCGAGCGTTCAAGGCCGGCCTCGACGCCACGCGGGCGCTGGATTCGCTCGACGCGGTCGATACGCAACTGAAGGAACTGGAGGCGTTGGTCACGCAGAGCGCGAAGGCCGCGCCGGAGACGCTCGCGGGATTCCGCACCCGCATCGACGCGGTGGTGGATTCGATCAACCGCGCGGCGGAGGCCGCGGCCGGTGGCTCGCCGCGGGGTGATGCGGCGACCATCGAGTACACGCGGGGGGCGGGGCCGTCGACGCGGCTCCCGCCATGGCCGTATGAGTTCTCGAATCTTTCTGAGGGCACCGAGCAGGTGCGCGCCAATGCACTGCTCGCGCCGGGCGCTTCGCTGGATGTGAATGTGCAGGTGACCGTGTCGGCGCAGCAGGCGGGGTTCTATCTTTCGTTCGGAGGAGCGATCGATCTATCAGCGGCGACGGCGCGGTTCGTGATCGAGATCGCAGGGAACCTGGGAACACGCGAACTTTCGTTCGCATCCGGGACGTCGGTCGGTTCGATGCGAGATGCGATCAACTCGTTCACGGACGTGACGGGCGTGGTCGCGCGGCTCTCCGGCCCGGCAGGGCACCCGGCGACCGGGCTTGCCCTCAAGAGCGTCGAGTACGGCGACGACCAGTTTGTCTCGGTGCGGGCAGTCAACACGGGCGGGATCAACACAGCCATCGCAACCGGGGGTGTGTATAATCTCCAAGTCACCAACAACAACGCCGCGCGGATCGACAGTTCGACTCTCTTCTCCGCCGCGTCGAATCAAGTCACCGACATCGGCCAGGACATCGACGGCATCGTGAACGGTCGAAACGCCGTGGGCAACGGGCGGAGCCTGTACGCGGTGACACCCAATCTTCAGACGCAGTTCCGACTCTCGGGGGCAGCGGCGCAGTCGACGCAGGTGTTCCGCGCGTACACGATCTCGCGGAACGCCACGGCGGGCGCTGAGGTTTCCGATGAGCCGCCGCTCCTCGATCCGGATAAGTTCAAGCACGCCGGCGCTCCGGCCACGAAAGAAATCGCCCTTGCGAAGGACCGGCTCACCCAGGTCCGCGCAGTGCTGACTCGGACCCGCGAAGTACAGCGGGCCGAGGCGGGGACGCTGCCGTCCGTGTCCGACGCGGCAAGAAACCTCGCGCTCGACCCGGCTCGCGTGCGGGCGCTGCTGACGCCCCGATCACGGGCGCGGTGAGTTCCTCATCCATTCTCGTGTTCGAGCGTTGGTGAGAGATCATTGAGTACGCGCCGTTGGGTGCCGCGGCCAGTCCCGGCGCGCCGGGATCGGCCGTGGCGAGAGCGGCAAGTAGTTTCAGGCCCACGGGACTCTCCGTCGGACGCCTTGGCCAAGTTGTTCGGCTCTGGCCGCGCCGCCACGGCCGACTGCGCTCGAAGACTCGCTGCGCTGGCCGTGGCACCCGCTTCACCTCTCCAACCCCACCTCATCCGTCAACTCTCGCCCGCCTTCGGTCTTCAACACCGCCCGCAGCCGCAACCCGACCTTTTCACCGGGCGACTCGGGCAAACCCGTGAGTTCGAATCGGTACGTCCGCGTCACTCGATCGAACGCCCGGCTGTTCTCCTCGAGGTTCGAGAGGTCTGTTTCCCAACGAAGAACCTGCTCGCGCATCCCGCCGCCCATGAACGGCCCGGACCCGCGGTACAGTTCGAGCGCCATCCGGCCGGTGCCCTTCACCTCATCGCCCGCGGCGTCGCGCATCTCGATGTGGGCGTCGATCCGCGGCTCTTTGTCCGGCTGGATCACCAGGCGCGTCAGCGGGTGGATCAGGATCGCCACCGGTTCGAAGGCGCACGCGGCGGCGGGCGAACCGCTGTGACGCGCCGGCTTCGTCCCCGACGAGCAGCCGACGAGGGCAGCCCCCAGCGCCAGCACCATTGCTCCGAGCCCCGCACGATTCATCGCTATCATCCTAACTTCCTTGCGACCGCCGAACGATTCTCGGGTCGAATGAATCGGCGCGGGTCCGGTTTGTTCAACTCTACGGAGTGGTGGGACCCGGGCAGGCGGCCCTGCGAACTCTGTCACCCCCCAAACCGCAGGTAGTCCACCTGATACCGCACACTGAGCACACGCCCGCGGTCGATCCGGTCGCTCATCCGAAAACCGATCATCTTCAGGTTGGTCCATTGCCGACCGTGGTGATCGATCAGCGTGCCGGCCGTGTTGCTCTCGGCCTTCGCCTGGATCGAATCGATGATCGCCCACAGCGCCGCGTTGGTCGCCGCCGTCAGCCGGCCGGTCTGCACCACCGCCACCTCCGCCGGCCCGCGATCCGTCGAATACGGCAGGTCGAGCGCTGTCCCGAACGGCCCCTGCACCAAACGACCCAGCCGCTTCACCACAAACCGGTGAGGACCGGAGTTGAAGTACGCCACCCCGCCGAACGTGCTCGCCATGTCACACCTCCCCTTCCACGGCGGTCTCGACCACCGGATCAACAACGCCGTCGCTCGACACCGCCACGCCGCGGATCGACTGCGTCGCGCGGCCGCTCTTGCCGATGACGTACTCGACCGACCTCACCACCACCGTCATGCTGACCGCACGCACGGCCGCGGCGCTGGCGCCCGCCGAGGTGCGGAACGTGAGCGCGAGCGACTCGCCCGGCCTCGGCCCCGTGGTCTCCGTTTCCAGAATCTGCCGTGAAATCGAGACGCTCACCCGTTGTTCCGGCACATCCGCGAACCCGAGGTGCGGGCCGACGTCGGTCCACTCTTCCACCGACCGCCGCGCCGCGCGATCCACCGCGACGAGCGAGACGTTCCGCAACTCGAACGAGCCGAGCGTCACTTTTTCCGGATTGAGCCAGATCATGGACTTCTCCTGAAGTATTCACCACGGAGACACGGAGGCACGGAGGGGGAAGGGGTGTGGCAACCGAGCATTCGGCAGTCAACGCCATTTCGAGGCCGAAATCATCCGGTGCGTTCCGCTTGCCTTGAACACAACTCCATCTCCGTGTCTCCGTGCCTCCGTGGTGAATGCTTTTTTGTATTTCACGAGCGCACAAACTGGAACACATTCGCACGGCGGACGGTGTCGGGCTCGCCGTCGCCGTCGAGGTCGATCTCCGCGACGAACCGCGCACGCTCCGCCTGGAAACGTTCGCGGTACATCTGCGCCTTGACCCACATGGGCGAGTCGGTCCCGACCAGCGCCGCGGCCGACGAGAAGATCAGGTGCAACGCCCCGAGCGATTCGACCAGACGCAGCGACGCTGGGTTCGTGATGTCAGATTCCGCGGGCCGCCCCGGCTCGCTCGCGGCACCCGGCTCGATGCCGAGCAGCCGCATGATCTGTGCGTGAACGATCGCAATCTGCGGACGGAACGAGTGGATCACCACCTTCAGGCTCGACCCGGCCGCCGCGGGGATCGCCGGATCGGAAGGCCCGGGCCTGAGCCGCGAGATGCTCAGATTCGTCGCGTCCACGCGAGCGAGCACTTCCAGCGGCGTCGCTCCCGCGAGAGCCACGAAGCCGGTGCCGATCCCGAGGTTGATGAAGTTGCCGCCGGTCAGCGTGAGCGTGTTGCCCGCCGAGTTGATCGTCCCGCCGGTCGCGGCGTTCACGAGCGTCTGCGCAGTCCACGACACATCAAAGAAAAGGCGCGGCTCAAGTGCGAGCAAGTCACGATCAGTTGCGAACATGGGAGGCTCCGGGGTTCCGGGTTCAGGGTTCAGGGTTCGGGGTTCGGGGTCATCGGTGCAGCACGCGCGCTCGGAGTCTTCACCCTGAACCCCGAACCCTGAACCCCGAACCCTGAACCCCCTTCTTCAACAATCCCCGCCGACGGTTACACACCGTCGGCGGAGCGCACGGGAGGAGAGAACTGTTTTCAACCATCGATCGAACGCGACGCGATCAAGCCAACCCGAGGTTGCGGATCACCGCGTGGGCCGCCTCGTTCTGCATCTCGAGGGTGTACTCGCCGATGACCATGCCCACCTCGCTGTCGCCCCCCGACGCCAGCGGCTTGTAGTGGAACGACCGCCCCGCGAGCGGCGGCACGCTGATCCGCGACGAATCCAGGAGCAGCGCCATGTCCGTCGGCATCGCGCGGCTCAGGATCACCCGGCACACACCGAAGTCGCTCTCGTACACGCTCACCAGGTCCTTGAACTTCGTGTCCTTCGGCGCGTACCCGCGATCACCCACGAACGAGTTGATCCGTCGCTTCTGGAACCCGTTCACCACGATGGTGTCGATCCGCGCCAAACTGGCCGCCCACACCGTCCGCAGCGCCGCGTTCAGCACATCCTCGCTGAGCAGGTCGCCGCTGACGCCCAGGCCGTCGGGGAGGACGCCGTCGCCCGGCTCGTACTTGTGCGTGGTAATCGTCCGCACCAGCCCGCGCATCGTGCGACGGACGGAGGACGAGCCCTCGGGATTCGCCGCGGGCGCGGCCCCGTTGATCACGCAGTGCTCCAGATCGCGGAGCAACTCGCGCAGCCGCTCCTGCTTCTGGAAATCGAGTTCGTCCTTGATCCCGATCTGAGACGCCGCGAGTTGCGAGCCGCTCACCTCGACCGCTGCGGTAAAAATCTGGGTGAAGTTCGTCCGGCGGGCGCGGTTGGTGAAGCGGGTCGCGGGCCGATCATCGCCTTCGATCGCCGCGTTGCCGAGAATGCGCAAGCGGAGATTGTCCGAGAGCGGCTCCGCCGTGGTCCCGCCGTACCCGCGCGTCATCGTGAGCACGTTGGTCGCGATCACCGTGACGAACATGATCTCCTCGCTGCCTTCCGCCTGCACCTGGTCGCCCACGCGGAAACGCGAGCCGTTGTCCACCGTGATCGCGGTCGCGGCGATCGCGCTGGGACTGAAGACCGTCTGGTTGATCTGGTCCGCGTTGGGCAGAAGGCTGTCCTCGACCCACTCGTGGATCGTGCTCCGCGCCGGCCGACGCGCCTCGCCCAGGTGATCGAGCAGCGGCGTCTCGTACGGGCTGATGATCCCGATGATGTCCGCCACATCCTCCGCGAGCTCGGGCAGAGTCGCCCCGGCGCTGTACGTCGCCTTTCCTGTAAACGGCATGCTTCAGTTCCTTTCGAGAATCTCTCTCTCGTCGTGCGTCAGTTTCAAATGGGGAAAATCGCAAATGAGGAAAATCGCTAATCATTTGCCATTTGCAATTTGCCCTTTGCCCTTTGCCTTTTTCCGTCTTCTCACCCTCCCCGCCGCGCCCGCAGGTACCGCAGCAGCGCCCCGCGATCACCCGTTCGCGCCGCTTCCTCCGCCGCTTCCTCCGCGGGATCGCCCGCCGTCGCCGCCGCGCTCATCGCCGCGCCGGCCATCGCGCCGCCGCGCCGTGATCGAAAGAGGAACGGCTTGCGACGCCTCAACTCCCCCACCGCCGTCGCCACATCTCGCTCCGGCATCTGCCCGAGGGCCAACTCCGTCAACAACCGGGCCGATTCGAGATCGACCGTCTCCGATTCGATCAGCAAGAGGTCGATTTGATGCCTCCGCTCCGCCGCGTCGAGCGCCTCGCGCGCCTGCGCCAGCGCCGATTCCGCTTCACTCAGCCGATCCCGCAACGCCTGCGCCGCTTGCTCGGCCTGCTGCGCCCGTTCTCGCTCGGCTTTCAGTTGCTCCTGCACAAACCCGATCACCTCGCCGCAACCGCCCGTCGGAAGTTCCTCGGGGCTCGCCTCCGGCAACGCCAGCGCCTCGCCCACCGAAACCTCTCCGCCTTCCAACCCCATCTCGCCTTCAGGCATGACCAATCTCCTTTTGTGACTTCGGGTGCCACTGGCGGCTCGCCCGCCAGTGGTACGCCCCCTACCGCCTCGAATCCGTCCGTGACAGATGTTCCGACTCAGTCCGAACCCGCCGCGCCCTTCGTCGGCTCCGGCTCATACCCCAACTCGCGCAGCACGCGCTCGATCGGCACGCCCAAATCCCGCTTCATCAGCGCCGCCGACAGCCGCGCCCGCTCATCCGTCGGCAGTGGATCGCCCCACTCGATCCGCACGCCCCGATCGCCCGCTTCCGTGCGCAGCGCCCCCGTCGCGTCGAGCGCCGCCAGCACCAGCCGGCTTGCGTGCCCGATGCCCCGCCCATACGTCACACGCTTCCGCATCGTCTTCGCAAGAATCCCGGTGAGCGTCACCCGCAACGCGTTCTCGCTCGACAGTTGCCCGAGCCGTTCGCGGACCACGCCGATCACCACGGGCGACACGCCGCTCGTCTTGTCCATCGCCTCGCGCAGTTCGTCGATGTGCCGCTCTTCGGAGGGCGAGTGACCGTCGCCGCCGAACGCCTGGATCTGCGCGTCCGGGTTGTCCGTCATCCACACCTGCCCGGGAGACACGCGCAGCCCGCTCATCCCCGGCCCGAACTCCATCCCCTTCGCCAGATACATGTTGAACGACTGCAACGTCACCCGGTGCGCCCGATCGCTCAGCCTCGTGTTCAACTCGTCCTGCAAGGGCACCAGCGCCTCAACATCGCTCATCCCCTCGTACCGGTACGGCTGGCTCGCGTTCTGCACATGCACCACCGGCAACTCGCCGATCACGTTCGGCTCATCAAGAATCAACTTCCCATCCTCGTACACCTGCCGATGCGACGCCGACAGCACCTCGACCACCTGCTTCACGCCGCGCTTCGTCGCCCCCATCTCCCCCGCGCTCGCACCGAAGCGCGCCCGCTGCCAGAGCCGCTCGAACGCGCTCGGCTGCTCCACCTGCGTCCGGACCTTCGGCGCGACGATGATGTACGCCACAATCTTTCGGTAATCGCAGGGGTCCAGCACCGCGACCGCACGCGGCGCTTCCACCAGTTCGATCCGCGGCGAATCCTTCCCCGCCTCTCGCACCACCAGGTCCGCGCTGCCGTACACGCCGCCGAGCAGCCCCATGTCCTGCAAGAGCGCGATCCCGCCCGACTCCTCCCACGCTGCGTTCAGCGCCGCGTCGATCTCGCGCCGCAGCCCTTCGTCCCGCGCCGTACTCAGCAGCCGGATCGGCTTGCCGAAGAGGAAATCAACCAGCGTGTCGATGCGCCAGCCGATGTCGTTCTCAATGACGATCTCTTTCGGGCGACCATCAACATCCGTCGTGTGCAGCCGCTCGGGCAGCCCGCCCGCCTGCGCCAGCCGGCGCGCCGTCACCCCGCCCGCGTGCCCCGGGACCCCACCCATCGCGCTCGGCCCGGCACCGCCGCTCGCCACCTGAGCAACGGGCCGCGCCGGATTCCGGTAGTACGACCACAGCCGATCCAGCCCGGGCCGCACTTGTCTTTCGTGCTCGCCCAACAGGCATTCGATCAGCCCGGCGTTCAACCCAGTCTCCGCAAAAGGTGAAAGGTCCCAGGGCATCGCGTGCTCCCCATCAGTTCGTGGCATGGGCTTTCTCGGAGAGTCGCCGCGGAGACCAGCCCATGTCTTCTGCCTGTCCTGCCCGCTCCCGTCGAGCGAGCCTCTACAGATGGGTGCGCGGTCACTTCCGCGCGCACGGACACCGCCCATGCACCTCCGCGCCGAAGCGCGCAACGCCCGGTCGTTTCAGCACATACAAAAATCTTTCGCCACCGCGCGGATTCCACGCCACCCCAGCCACCCCCGTGCGCACAACCACGGCGATGCCGCGATATCAACAGAGCCGCGCCCGTAAAGAAGCGGGTCTGTTCGCCCAGAGCCGTGGCACGCCCTTTCCAGGGCGTGGCCCGTCGCCCGGCCAGGGGACGCCGCCCATCGAGGGTTGAACTCCCTCAAAAAACCACCCCAACTTTCATCGTTCCGCTTGCTTCGCCCGATGTTTGGAGTACGTTTGAGTGGCCTCGCATCCGGGGCCAGCGGGAGATGTCATCATGGATAAGCGTTCGTTCATCGCCACACTCTGCGTCTGCGGCACGGTGACCGTTTCGGCCGTCCTCTTCTCCCACGCCGGCGCGCCGCAAGCGATCCCTCAGAACGAAACTCCGATCGAGGTCCAGGGCGGCCCGATCTGCCCCTGCCCGGGTGACGCGAACTGCGACGGCGTCGTCAACTTCGCCGACATCACCGCCGTCCTCGCCAACTGGCAACGCGTCTGCTGCCCGCCCGGAATGGCCTGCGACGACGGCAACCCCTGCACCATCGGCGACACCTGCGTCACCGGCCAGGGATGCATCGGCTTCCCGATCAACTGCGACGACTTCGACCCCTGCACCGAGGACTTCTGCTGCCAGGGAGTCTGCATCCACATCCCGATCCCCGACTGCTGCGTCATCAACGCCCAGTGCGACGACATGGACCCCTGCACCATCGACACCTGCAACCCCGTCACCAACACCTGCGTCCACACGCCGATCCCGAACTGCGGCTCGTGCCTCTCGCACGCGGACTGCAACGACGGCCAGTTCTGCACCATCGACACCTGCGTCGCCGGCATGTGCCAGCACACCCCGCTGAACTGCGACGACATGAACCCCTGCACGCAGGACGCCTGCGACGAGGCTGCGGACATCTGCACCCACACCCTCCTCCCCGGCTGCGGACCATGCACCACCAACGCTCAGTGCAACGACAACAACCCCTGCACCACCGACTTCTGCGACGGCATGTCGCAGATGTGCGTCCACCTCCCCATCCCCGGCTGCGGCCCCTGCCAGACCGCCTCTCAGTGCGACGACGGCATGCCCTGCACCACCGACATCTGCGTCATGGGCATCTGCCAGCACACCCCCGCCCCCAACGGCACCCCATGCAACGACGGAAACCTCTGCACCATCGGCGACGTCTGCGTGAACGGCCTGTGCACCCCCGGGATGCCGATCAACTGCGACGACGGCAATCCCTGCACCAACGACTTCTGCGACGGGATGAGCGGGATGTGCTTCCACCAGCCGATCCCCGGCTGCTGCTCCACTTCCGCCCAATGCGACGACGGGAACCCGTGTACCGTCGACGAATGCATCGGCGGCGTATGCCAGCACCTGGCGATCAACTGCGACGACGGCAACCCCTGCACCAACGACTTCTGCTCCAACGGCATTTGCATCCATACCACCGCCCCCAACGGCACCCCCTGCAACGACGCCAACGCCTGCACCCAGACCGACACATGCCAGCAAGGCGTCTGCATCGGGGGGAATCCGGTGAACTGCCCCGTAGGCTTCGTCTGCAACCCCGCCACCGGCGGCTGCCAGATCCCGAATCCGTAACCCGAGCGAACCCCCATCTCGCTTGAATCTGAGGCATTCGAGAAGCCGCCACTGAGTCCCGGCGCGCCGGGAGGCGAAGTGGCGGATGGTGCCGGACGCCCGCACCACCTGAACCACAATCGCAGACCGCCGCGCGCCTGCCGCACCCTCTCTTCGCGGGCGTGAAACCCGGTTCACGATTGTCCCTATTACCATCATGCCGCGCGGATTCCCCGCGCACATGAGGGCCCTTCCATGAACACCCGCGTTCTCCTCCTCGCCGTCGGCCTGATCGCCGCATCCGCCGCGCCCGTGTTCGCCGCCGATCCCACCGGCACCACTCCACCACCAACACTGGCTCCCGCCACCCCCGCCGTCTCGCTCGAAGAGCGCTACACCCAACTCACCGAAGGCTGGCAGTTTGCAAACGACGAGCTGGTCGAGGTGACGACAAAGGTTCAGGCCGCCGCAGCCGAGCAACCCGCCGACGTTCGATGGAAGATCGCCACCGCGATCCTCCAACGATCCAACGGCGACGCCAAGGGCAGCGTCGAAGCGCTCACCGCACTCGCCAAGGCGAACCCGAAGAACGCCGAAATCCAGACCCAACTCGGCCAGTCGTACATGTCCACCATGTCCACCGACATGGGCTTCATGAAGATGGCGGGCGTCGCGAGCGACGCCAAGGCCGCCTGGGAAGCCGCAATCAAGATCGACCCGAACCACATCCTCGCTCGCTACGCGCTCGCGCAGTACCAAATCCAGGCGCGCAAGCAAGGCGGCTTCCTCTTCGGCTCCTACGGCAAGGCCAAGGGCCACGGCGAAGCCCTCCTCAAAATCCCCGGCGACAAAGCCCGCTTCTGGGGGCTCGTCACCCTCGGCAGCATCGCCGCCGCTCAGGAAGAATGGGCCGAGATGACCAAGCAGTACGACGCCGCCGAGGCCGTCGCCCTCACACCCGCGCTCCGCAACATGGTCCTGAGTTTCCATGTCAACGCCCTCGTCCGCGACAAGAAAGACGCCAAGGCCGCGCTCCCCATCGTCGAGCGCGCCGTCGCCTCCGCCGATGCCGACAGCTGCTCCATCTATTACCTCCGCGGCAGCGTCCGCAAGGAACTGGGCCAGATCCCCGCCGCGATGGAGGACTTCAACCTCGTCCTCCAGAAAAACCCCGACGCACAGAACACCCGCATCCTCCTCGCGGAGTGCTGCGAATCCGTCGGCGACAAAGCCGCCGCCTGCACCCACTACGAGGAATACGTCAAGCGCTTCCCCAAGGGCCAGCGCCTCGGCGACGCCCAGAAGGCGCTCAAGCGCCTCAAAACCGGATGATCCGTGCCACGAGTGCGCCCTCAGCCGCGGAGCGGCGAGGCGAAGCGAGGCCCCTCACTTCGTTCGGGGCTCGTACTTGACGCGAAAGCCGTTGATACGAGCCGCGAACGAAGTGAGCGAAGCGCCCCCCGGGGGGGAGGGGGAGGCAACGTGGCGCGGGAACTAAGTGGAACCCGTGTTAAAGCCCGCGCCAGCGGACGAAACGATTGGCCGAACGTGCCGCACATCCATCGCCGACACACCTCCTGCAACCCACCCCGATCACCCCCGCCCCCTCAGCGCCCGCAGCGCCTCCCCAGGCTCCGCCTCGCGCATCAGACTCTCCCCCACCAGCGCGATCCGCACCCCCACCTCCCGCAACTTCTTCAGGTCCGCCGGCGTCCGAATCCCCGACTCGCTCACAAGGATCGATGGATCGTCGATCATCATCGACAGCCGAGTCGTGTGATTCAGGTCCACCTTCATCGTGGTCAGGTCACGATTGTTGATCCCGAGCAGACCGTAGGACCGATCGGGGAACCCGACGTGCGGCAGCGCCCGCAGCAGATTCTCCATGTCGTGGCACTCGATCAGCGTCGTCAGTTGCAACTCCCGCGCCAAAATCGAAAGGTCAACCAGTTCGCTCTGCGACAGGCACTCCGCGATCAGCAGGATCGCGTCCGCCCCCGCCGCCCGGCTCTCCCACACCTGCCACGGATCAACAATAAAGTCCTTCCGCAGCACCGGCAGCGGCACCGCGTCCTTCACTCTGAAAAGGTACTCCAGCCGACCGCCGAAAAACCGCTCATCCGTGAGGCACGAGATCGCCGCCGCCCCGCCCGCGTGATACTGTCGAGCGATGACCGCGGGATCGAACGAATCATCCGCATACTCCGGCCGGATCCACCCCGCCGACGGGCTCTTGCGCTTGATCTCCGCGATGATCGCCGTGTCGATGTTCGAGTCGTGCTTCGTCACCGCACGAAAGAAGTTCCGAGGCCGACCAAGTTCACCGATCCGCTCCCGGAACTGCTCGATGCTCGTGCTCAACTTCGCCCGTGACACCTCCTCGCGCTTGTGCGCAACGATCTCGTCAAGAGCATTCGGCGGGCTGGGAGTCGCGTCGTGCATGGGGCGTCAACTGGCGCTGGCGGTCACTCTCATCTTCGGCACACTCGCGCCGACACCGGGGGCATGGGGCGCGACATTGTTGCAGGATGCGAGCAGCGGTTCCGAAAACACACCACCCGACCCGATCCCCGACCAAACAATCCCCGCCGAACCCTCGCTCATCGGCACAGGCTCCATCGCCTCCATCATCCTCGCCGTCGCCGCCGTCGCCTGCGCCGTCTGGATCATCCGCCGACGCCTCTACGACCCCGTTCGACCGGGACCATCCACCGAGTGGCCCCTCGGACGCATCGCCGATTGGCCCGCGCTTCTCCTGGGCGGGATGGTCGTCTGGATCGCTCAAGCCGCCGGCGCTTCCTCCGCCGCCATGCTCTTCACACTCACCGACGCCGACCGTTCAACACTCCGAGGCAGCGCTCTCATCTCCCTCGGCGGCTACCTCGCCGCGATGGTGGGCGTCGCCTTCGTCTTCTTCACGCTTCCTAACATGGCGCGGATCATCCGATTGATCCCTCTCACCCAGCGCCCCCGGAAGCCGCTTCTGAATGAGTCCTCGAATGAAGAAGCGGATGGATTCCCCCGCATCGCCCTCCGCGCCGCCGCCGCCTTCGCGCTCATCTTCCCCATCGTTATGACCATCGGCTGGTGCGCCGCCATCATCGCGCGGTGGATCACCGGCGAGCCCCCGGACGCCATCGCCCATCAAACGCTCCGACTGCTCACCGACCACACCGCCGCCGAGGGTTCACTCTGGTGGTGGCTCACCGTCGGCTGCGTCCTCATCGGCGCTCCAATCGCGGAAGAGATCGTCTACCGAGGCTTCATCCAGAGCGCCATCCGCCGCGCCGTGCTGTGGTCGGCTCCCCGCCTCCCCCCCCGGTCCTACCGGGGGGGGTGTCACGAGTCCGCGAGTGACGGGGGGGGCGTCCCCCGCCGCGCCGCCTGGGCCTCAATCCTCGGCACCTCCATCATCTTCGCCACCATGCACCTCGGTGCCGTCGAGCCCCACGCCCTTCTCACACTGTTCTCGCTCTCCGTCTGCTTCGGCGTCGCGTGCGAGCGATCGGGATCACTGATCGCTCCCATCCTCATGCACGTCTGCTTCAACGCCGCGAACCTCGCGCTGTCGCTGGTGGCGTGATCCGGAGCATTCACCGCACAAGCACCACGACGCACAAAAAGACCGTGGGCACAGATGACACGGATGGGCACGGATTGATTCAAGAAAAAGAAAGGGCGGAGAAGACGCCCGCCTGCTGTGCCGTCAAAAGAGCCTTGTTCAAGCCTGTCTTTATCTGTGCCCATCTGTGTCATCTGTGCCCTGCCTTTCGCCTCCGTGTCTCCGTGCCTCCGTGGTGAATGCTTTGTCTTTGGTGCGTGTACGCTGTCGCCCATGACCCGCGCCTCCACCATCCGCGATCTCCCGCCGCCGCCAACCGCCGGCAGCCGCCCCCGCATCCTCACCGGCGACACCCCCACCGGCCGCCTCCACCTCGGCCACTACGTCGGCTCCATCGAGCGACGCCTCGCGCTGCAAAACGACTACGACTGCTACTTCCTCCTCGCCAACATGCACGCCTTCACCACCCGCGCCGAAAAACCCGACGACATCCGCCAGGACACCATCGAGATCGTCAAGGACTGGCTCTCCTGCGGCATCGACCCCGCCCGCGCCACCGTCGTCCTCCAAACCGAAGTCCCCGCCATCGCCGAACTCTCGTGGTTCTTCGCCATGCTCATCCCGTTCAGCACCGTGATGAAGAACCCGACCATCAAAAACGAGATCGAGACCAAGGGGCAGGGCGATACCTATTCCTTCGGCTTCCCCATGTACTCCGTCGGTCAGTGCGCCGACATCCTCGCCTTCCGCCCCGTCTACATCCCCGTCGGCGAGGACCAGGTGCCGCACATCGAGATGTGCCGCTTCGTCGCCGGCAAGTTCAACCAGGTCTATTGCAACGTCAACAACCGCACCGAGAGCGAGGACCACGAAAAAGCCGGCGGCATCTTCCCCATCCCCAAGGCCCTCATCGGCCGCATCGCACGACTCCCCGGAATCGACGGCACGCAGAAGATGTCCAAGTCCCTCGGCAACGCCGTCCTCCTCTCCGATCCGCCGAACGAAGTAAAGAAGAAGATCGGCAAAATCTTCACGGGACGCCAAAGCCCCACCGACCCAGGCGATCCCGAGAACGCCCTCATGCAGTTCGTCGACGCCTTCATCAAAGACCCCGCACGAGCCGCCGAGATCAAGGACCGTTACACGCGCGGCGACAACCTCGGCGACGGCCACGTCAAAGCCGAACTCACCGACGCCATCAACACCATGCTCGACCCCATCCGCCAGAAGCGCGCCGACTACGAAAAACCCGGCGGCGACGACACCGTCATCGACATCATCAAGCAAGGCACCCAACGCGCCAACGTAATAGCCGAAGAAACACTCTGGATGGCCAAAGAAAAGATGCGCCTCAACTTCTTCAGACGCACACTGCATTGACTCCCCCTCCCCCTGGGAGGGGGTCCGGCGTAAGCCGGGGGGGAGGGACACCCCACGCGCCCGCACCCGCCAATCGCCCGAATACACTCCGCCCCATGCCCACCGCCTGGCAAGAAGGCCTGAACGACGCCCAGGCCCGCGCCGCCGAACACGACGCCGGCCCGCTGATCGTCCTCGCCGGGCCCGGCACCGGCAAAACCCGCGTCATCATCGCGCGCGTCACGCGCATGATCGAAGAGGGCACGGACCCCAAGTCGATCCTCGCCCTCGCCTACAACGTCAAGGCCGCCGAAGAGATGCGCTCGCGCCTCGCGGAGTCGGTCGGCCCGAACGTCGCGGAACGCGTCCAGGCATCCACCTTCCACAGTTTCGGCAGCGCCCTGATCCGGCGCTTCGGCGATTGGATCGGCGTCCGCCACGAACGCATCATCATGGACTCGGCCCAGTCGAAACGCCTCCTCCACCGACTCATCTTCGACCACGACATTTACCGCCACCTCGCCGCGGCCGGACGCGAATCGGGCATCGGGACGGCCCGGGCCTTCGTCGCGCAATGCAAGCACGCCGCGAAAACACCCTCGCACGCCGCCGCCTTCGCCGCATCGTGGGAAAAGCGGCTGGACCGCAACGAGGCCGGCCTGACCGCCGACGCCCTCGAAGCCGAGACCCAGCGCTGCGTGGACTTCCGCGACAGCGCGAAACTCTTCGCGCTCTTCGACGCCGAGTGCCTGCAACAGGGCCTGATGACCTATGAAGACTGCCTGGCTCTGCCCCTGCGCATCTTCGCGGAGCGCCCGACCGCCGCCGCCATCATCCGCGACGAGGTCCACCACCTCGTCGTCGACGAGTTCCAGGACCAGAACCGCGCCCAGATCGAACTCTTGAAGCACCTCGCCCCCCCCGCCGACACCCCCGACCTCTGCGTCGTGGGCGACGACGACCAATCCATCTACGGCTTCCGCGGCGCGGACCAACGCGCCTTCGCACGATTCGCGGAAACCTGGCCCGATCACGAGCAGATCGCCCTCACCGTCAACTACCGCAGCGGCCCCGCCATCATCGCCGCCTCCAACTCGGTCATCGCCCGCTGCCCGACGCGCTTCGCACCCCAGAAGAGGATCGAACCGGACGCTTCACAAGCAGATCAACCCGGCACGGTCGAAGGAGTCATCCTCGAGGACGATGCCCACGCCGGCGCCGTCATCGCCTCGATGATCATCCTCGATCGACGCCAGAACCCGGAGAAACCCTTCTCTTCCTACGCCGTCATCGCCCGCCAGCACAAGGACCTGGAAGCCATCGCCTCGGAGTTGCAGCGCATCGGCCTCCCCGCAACCCTCCGCCGAAAGCCCTCGCCCGCCGACGACGAAGCCGTGAAGGACCTGCTCGAATGGGTCCGCCTGCTCACCGCGCCCCAAGGCCCGGGCGAGGCCGCCGCGGCCCGGCGTCTGCTCATCCGCCCTCCATTCTTCGTCGCCTCCGCCACCGTCCATGCATGGCGCATGGCGTTCGAGCGCGAGCGATCGTTCAATAAGCAAAACGAATCACCCTCCTTCGTCGCATCGCTCCGCGCAAACCCCGATGCCGACCCCGCCGTCGGCCGCTTCCTCTCGATGCTGGACGAGTTTCGACATCACGCCGCCGCCCAGCAAGCCGACCGCGTCATCTTCGAGATCATCCGCGCCGCCGACCTGTCGCGCTCCGAAAATCTCGACGGGCGCTCGCGCGCCGCCCGCATCTCGGCCCTCGTCCGGGTGCTGGCCTTCGCACGCTCGCGCCAGCGATTCCTGGATGAGCCGGGGGACCTCGCCGCCTTCGCTCGGTATTACGAGGCCCTCGACGCCGATGAGAAAGGATTCCAGGCGCCGGGCGACGAACGGCTCGACTCGAACGCCGAAGGAGAGTCGGACGCCCACGACGCCGTCCAACTCCTGACCGCTCACGCCGCCAAGGGACTGGAGTTCGACACGGTCTTCCTCGCCCGCTGCCGGCCCAGAGGATTCCCCGCGCAAAGACGGAGCCAGGCGGACCCTGACGAAGAGAGCCGCCTGCCCGACGAGTTCAGCGGACAATCGCACGAAGACAACGCGGACGAGCAGCGCCGGCTCTTCTATGTCGCGTGTACCCGCGCCGCCCGCCGACTCGTTCTCCTGGCATTGAAAAAGGGCAAAGGGAGCAAAGTCACCGACTACTTCAACGAACTCACCCTGCAATCGCCGTCGTTAGCGGTGCCGGTCCGCCCGCAATCAGCGATCCTCGACGAAGCCGGGCTGAAGGCAAGCGACGACCTGCCGCTCACCGAGGGAACCGCCGAGCATCGCCGCGAATCCTTCGTGCGCGACGAGATGGCCCGCGTCCGCCAGCACGCCTACTCCGCCCTCCACGACGCCGCCGTCGCCGACCTGCCCGAACCCCAACTCGAAGACGCGAAATCGAGACTCACCGATGCCGCGTCGGCCCTCCACTGCCTGGAGCGCCTGCGCCTGCGCCACCCCTTGCCCGCGACCGTGCCGACGCCCTACCGCGAGCGGCTCGAACAACTCGCGGCACGAATCGAGCATGCCGAACCCGAGGAACCCGCGAAGCGCGGCATGACCCCCCCGCTGAAACTGAGTTACTCGACGATCGCCGGCTACGAGCGCTGCCCCGCGTGCTTCTACTTGCATCATGTGCTGGAAATGCCGGAGCGACCGTCGCAGGCGCTCAACTTCGGATCGATGATGCACACGGTCTTGGAACGCTTCTACAGCGAAGTCCGCGACGCCGAGGCCGACGGCCGCCCGATCCCGGACACCAAACGCCTCGCAATCGTGTGCGAAATGACCATCAAGGAGCTGTGGCCCGCCAGCGCCCCCTTCGACCGCGCCGTGCTGGACCAGGCACTGGCGCAGGCGACGGGCGCGCACGCATCACTCTTCGACCCAACCTCGAACATCCTCGAGATCGAACGCACCGTCCGCTTCCGATACCCCGACCCGGATTCGCCGCAAACACACCACGATTTCACCGCCAAGATCGACCGAGTGGACCAGTCCGCGAACGGGGAACTGGTGGTCGTGGACTACAAGAGCGGAAAAGGAAAAGGGGACTTGCGCGAGCCCCCCGCCGACGACCTCCAGTTGTGCGTCTACGCCATGGCCCTCCCCGCGATGCTCGGCGGCCCCGCGCCGGAGACCACAACGCCATCGCCCCCGCTCCACGGCTGCGCGGAATATTGGATCCTCTCAGAGACCGCACGCGGCCGCATCGCCTTCGCCGACCTCAACCTCACAAAGGCGCGCACACGCATCGACGAAGCCATCCGAGGCATGCTCGCCGGACGCTTCGAGAGAAACAAGAAGTGCGAAGGAGATTGCGCGGCACTCGGCGCGGAAGGGTGAGAGTGGGGCGGGCTTCCAGCCTGCCCGGTTCATTCCGGCGAGCAGGCAGCATGCCCGCTTTCTGTGAACTGAGACGAATCCCAGTTGTTCCTCGCGCGGTGTCTGAGCCTCCTCCCCCGGTCGCCGCGGCGACAGGTGCAAGCCTGCCCGCCGTACGCATCAATCACAACTCCGCGCGGGATTAAACCGTGATCCGCACGCGACGAGCCCTTCGCGCAAGCGAAGGATTTCAGCCCGCGAAGCGGGCGCTTCCCGGCGCGCCGGGATTGCCCCGGGCGCAGCGGCGCTTCGCCGCCAGCCCGGGGATGACAGCAGATAGAAACTCCCTGGGAGCCCTCGCCCCTCATACGCATCCCGCTATTCGTCCGCGCCTTTCAGCCATGTGTGCGCAACGCCGAGCGCGGGTTCCTTCGGGAATCCGAATGAACACCACGCACGACGCCCGCTCCACCTGAACCAAAACCGATTCGGTAGGCCGCGATCCAACGGCCCGCCGCCGGCGATGACATTCCGACCCACTTTCCGCACCAGATTCCACCGCACCACCCCTCACAACGCCGATATCCACACTGCTACACTCGTCCGGAACCTTCCCGAATTCCAAGCCCAGCCGCCCCAAGATCGGACCCGTCCATGCCCACGTCCACCGCCGGCAACGCCGCCCAGTCCACCGCCGCACACGCCGGCCCGGACATGTCCACCCGCGCCCCACTCCTCCCCCCCTTCCGCGGCATCCTCGACATGATCGGCCGCACACCCATCCTCGAACTCTCGAAGATGAGCGCCGAACCTTGCCGACTCTTCGTCAAGATGGAACTCATGAACCCCGCCGGGTCCATCAAGGACCGCATCGGCCTCTCCATGATCGAGGGCGCCGAACGCGACGGCAAACTCAACCCCAAGGGCAACCCCCTCCCCACCATCATCGAAGCCACCGCCGGCAACACCGGCCTCGGACTCGCCCTCGTCGCGGGCCAACGCGGCTACAAACTCAAGGTCGTCGTCCCCGACAAAATGTCGCAGGAAAAAATCCAGCACCTCCGCGCCATGGGCGCCGAGGTCATCCTCGCACGCTCCGACGTGCAAAAAGGACACCCAGAGTACTACCAGGACGTCGCCGCACGCATCGCCCGCGACACACCCAACTCCCTCTACGTCAACCAGTTCTCGAACGACCACAACACCCGCGCCCACTACGAGACCACCGGCCCCGAAATCTGGGAACAAATGCAAGGCAAGGTCGACGCCATCGTCCTCGGCGTCGGCTCGGGCGGCACCCTCAGCGGCATCGGCCGATACCTCCGAGAGAAAAACCCGAACATCAAGATCATCCTCTCCGACCCCGCCGCCTCGATGCTCCACCCGCTCGTCAACGAGGGCAAAACCGTCAAAGCCGGCCCGTGGCTCGTCGAGGGCATGGGCGAGGACTTCGTCCCCGACATCTGCGACCTCAAACTTGTGAACGAAGCGATCCCCGTCACCGACGGCGAAGCCTTCCTGGCCGCCCGCGAACTCCTCAAGCAAGAGGGTGTTCTCGCCGGCTCCAGCACCGGATGCCTGGTCCACGCCGCCCTCGTCTGGTGCCGCAAGCAGACGAAACCGATGAACGTCGTCACCATCGTCTGCGACACGGGGGGCAAGTACCTCTCCAAGTTCTTCAACGACTTCTGGATGATCGACAACGGCTTCACCAAGCGCGAAACCCAGAACAACCTCCGCGACCTCATCGCACGCCGCCACACGCTGCAAGAGGATTACACGCTGGGCGACGAAGAGCCGCTGAAGCAGGCGATCAAGCGCATGCAGATGTACGGCGTGTCCCAGATGACCGTCATGGACCCGCGCGACAAGGTCGTCGGCATCATCGACGAGAGCGACATTCTTCTGGCCGTCATGTCCGATCCCGCCGCGTTCGAGAAACCCGTCTCCGACTACATGACACGCCGACTCGAAACCATCCGGCCCGACGCGCCGATCGAAGCCCTCATCCCCATCTTCCGCGCCGACCGCGTCGCCATCGTCGTGGGCAACGACGGCACCTACTTCGGCCTCATCACCAAAATCGATATGATCCACTACCTCCGCCAGCAGTCCGAAGCCAAGCTGCGCAAGGCGATGGAGGGGAGCCTGTGATCAAAGCAAAAAACGTAGAGCGTAGAGCGTAGAGCGTAAAAGGCTCGTTTCGCTTCAACACCTGCATCAATCTACGCTCTTCGCTTTACGCTCTACGTTTTTGTTCCACTAATCCTCCCGAGCACCCACCATGTCCACCCCCCCCACCTCCCGCCTCGCCACCAAAGTCATCCACGCCGGCCAGCGACCCGACCCCGTCACCGGCGCGGTCATGCCCCCCATCAGCGTGTCGAGCACCTACGCCCAGGAATCTCCCGGCGTCCACAAGGGCTTCGAGTACTCCCGCTCGCACAACCCCACCCGCTTCGCGCTCGAACGCATGGTCGCCCACCTCGAAGGCACCGGCATCAGCGAAGAGTTCGACGTGTCCTGCGGCGGGTTCGCTTTCGCCTCGGGCCTCGCCTCCATCTCCACCTGCCTCGAACTCATGGACGCCGGATCGCACATGGTCGCGATGGACGACCTCTACGGCGGGACCAACCGCCTCTTCTCCCGAGTCCGCGCACGCACACAAGCACTCAAAATCACTTACGCCGACCTCACCGATGAATCCAAACTCCGCGCCGCCATGACCCCTCAGACCAAGATGGTTTGGGTCGAGACGCCGACGAACCCGAACCTCAAACTCGCCGACCTGAAGATGATTGCAAGCGTCGCCAAGGGCATCAACAAAGAGTGCATCCTCGCCTGCGACAACACGTTCGCGTCGCCCATCTTCCAGCGACCGCTCGAACAGGGCTTTGACCTCGTCATGCACTCCTCGACGAAATACATGAACGGCCACTCCGACGTCGTCGGCGGCCTGCTCGCCACCAACGACCCCCAGATCTGCGCCCAACTCCGATTCCTCCAGAACGCCATCGGCTCCGTCATGGGCCCCTTCGACGCCTACCTCACACTCCGAGGCATCAAAACCCTCGACATCCGCATGCAACGCCACGCCCAGAGCGCCATGAAGATCGCTCGGTGGCTCGAAGCCCACGCCGCCGTCGAACGCGTCGTCTACCCCGGCCTCGCCTCGCACCCGCAGCACGCCCTCGCTCAGCGTCAGATGGACGGCTTCGGCGGCATGATCACCATCTACCTCAAAGGCGGCCTCGACGACGCACGCCGAATGCTCGAAAACGTCCACATCTTCGCCCTCGCCGAGTCCCTCGGCGGCGTCGAATCCCTCATCGAGCACCCCGCCATCATGACCCACTCGTCCCTCTCCCCCGACACCCGCCGAATGCTGGGAATCTCCGACACCATGATCCGCCTCTCCATCGGCATCGAAGACGCGGACGACCTCATCGCCGACCTGGAGCATGGCTTGTCCGCTTCCCAGACAAAGACAATTGCCGCAGAGACGCAGAGGACGCAGAGGGTGTAAAGGTGTCAAGACATGGATCAGGACCCGCTCACTCGTGAGATCATCGGCGCGGCGATCGATGTGCATCGCGCGCTGGGGCCGGGGCTGCTTGAATCGGTCTATGAACTGTGCCTGTGCGATGAGTTGTCGCGACGGGAACAGCCATTCGAGCGCCAAGTTTCGCTGCCAATTGAATACAAGGGACGCAGACTCGATGGAGGCCTGCGGATGGACCTCGTCGTTGCCCGACGAGTGGTCGTCGAGGTCAAGTCAATCGAAGCGGTCCACCCAATCCACGAAGCGCAAATCCTGACCTACATGCGCCTCGCCCGCCTCCCGGTCGGCCTGCTCATCAACTTCAACGTCCCCATCCTCATCAACGGCGTCAAACGACGCATCTTGTCTGAGTTCCTTCCCCAATCCGTTTCTCCCTCTGCGTCCTCTGCGCCTCTGCGGTGAACTTTCTTCATGAACCACGCCGCAAGGATCATCGACGCCAACGCCAACCGCGCACGCGAAGCCATGCGCGTCCTCGAAGACGCCGCGCGCTTCCTCCTCGGCTCGCGCGCCCTCTCCGAATCTCTCAAAACCATCCGCCACGAACTCGCCTCCACCCTCGACCACATGCCGGGGGGCGAGGGCGTCGGCCTCGCACACCGCGATACCCCCAACGACGTCGGCACCACCATCGCCGCGCCGGGTGAGTACAAACGTCAGGGCGCGCGCGAAGTCGTCCTCGCCGCGGGCAAGCGACTCACCGAGGCCCTCCGCTCCATCGAGGAGTACGCCAAGGCCCTCCCCGAACTCGCCTCGAAAGCCCCGAACAGCACCGACCTCTCCCCCGAAGACTTCGCAAGGTCCGTCGAGCAACTCCGCTACCGCGCCTACGGCGTCGAGCGACGCCTCCTCCTCGCCCTCGGCACCGGCCGCGGCACGCAATGGCGACTCTGCCTCCTCATCACCGAAAAACTCTGCACCGGAGGGCACGCCGGGGGGTGGCTCGACGTCGCCATCGCCGCCGCCCAGAACGGCGCCGACTGCATCCAACTCCGCGAGCATGAACTCACCGACAAGGAACTCACCGCCCGCGCCATCCGACTCGTCGAAACCGTCAAGCCCCTCGGCGCCGCCGTCGTCATCAACAACCGCCCGGACATCGCCGTCATCGCCGGCGCCGACGCCGTACACCTGGGCCAGCAGGACATGCCCATCCATCAGGCCCGCAAGATCACCGGCTTCGAGCTCCTCATCGGCCTCTCCACCAACAACCTCCGCGAAGCACAGCACGCCCTCCGCGACGGCGCGGACTACTGCGGCGTAGGCCCCATGTTCATCTCACCCACAAAGAACAAACCCATCGCCGGCCCCATGTACCTCATGGAATACCTCCGCAACGACCCGCCCCTGCCCCCCCACCTCGCCATCGGCGGCATCACCCCCGACAACGCCGTCGAAGTGGTCGCCGCCGGAGCAAAGGGCGTCGCCGTCAGTTCCGCCATCTGCGCCGCGAAAGACCCGGGCGCAGCCGCCCGCGCCATCCGCGAAGTCGTGGACCGCTACGCGGCAGTGTCGCCCCACGAATGAACCCGCTCAATCCCGGTGGGGCAGGCTTCCAGCCTGCCCGTGGCTCGAAAAACGAGCAGGCAGGATGCCTGCTCCACCAGATCGCAGCCCCTACACCGGATCCCGATCCCGCCCGCTCCCGCTGAACATCGCGTTCGTCGGCGGATCGTTCATCGGCTCCGCATCCAAAAACTTCCCATCCGCCGAGCGCCGATACCCCAACTCCTCCGGCCTCATCGCTCCGCCGTGACCATCGCAGAACACAACGTTCGCCCGCCCCGCGTGACGCGGCTCCACCGCCGTGCGCGGGCTCCCCGCGCTGCCCGTCCCCCGATCCGACGCCGCCGTCAGCCGCGGCGGATCGAGCGACCACGCATGATTCCCGATCTCCTTCAGGTTGGTCCCGTTGTTGTTGTAAGCCAGCCGATCGCGCTCCGTGAACCCCGCCGCCGTGCCCATCGTATCGGCAAAGAGCACCGTCCTCGCCTGAATCTGCAGGATCGTCTGCTTCAGCGGGAAGTTGCGATAGACGCCGCTCCGCAGCCGGGAGTTCCCGAGGAACTGGTGGTTGTACCCCCACGCGCAGTTGCCGTCGTCGACGCGCTCCGCCGCCGCCGGGCATGAGAAAAGCGCATTGTCATAATCCTGCCGATCGTCCGTCTGATTGGGATTCGCAAACGAGAACGCATCCGCGTACCGCCCCAGCACCGGCAGGTACCGCGCCCGGAACTTCTTCCCGTTCCCAACCTTGTAGAAGTTCGCGGGGTTCGACATCCCCCCCGGCAGGTTCGGGAACCGCCCCGGCAGCATCACCTCCTTGTTGTCGATCGAGTACGAGTGCCACCCCACCGCCAGTTGCCGCATGTTCGACATCCCCACCACCTGCCACGCGGACTTCCTCGCCCCCGACAGCGCCGGCAGGATGATCCCGATCAAAACCGCGATCACCGCGACCACGACAAGCAACTCGATCAGCGTGAATCCACCCCTCCTTCTTGCACGCATGGCAACCTCCTCGCCGCGCCGAAGCGGCTCACATCAGCATACCGATCGCGCGCCAAAATGGGTGCCACGGCTTGTGTCGCCGCGGCGACCAAGCCGTGCGCCGCGCAGGGTGCCCCGGTCTCGCCGCGGCGAGGCCCGGGCCGCTCCCGCATAATCCACACCATGAGCCGCGCACCCATCCCACTCCTCGCGCTCCTCACCCTCCTCCTCTTCACCCTCCTCGCAACTCCCGGCGTCACCCCCTGGTACCTCGGCCCCGCCGCCGCGCTCGAAACACTCCTCACCGCCGCACCCTTCGCCCTCGCCTACCTCCTCGCCGCGTGGGGCTTTGGCTCATTCGTGACGGGTGGCATGCTTGCTGCTCGGAGCAAGCATGTGCCTCCCCCGCTGCAACTCCCCCTCGGCCTCGCCCTCATGCTCACCCTCTCACACCTCATGGGAATCACGGGCCTCCTCCGCACCGGCACCACAGGCCTCATCCTCGCCTACCTCCCCATCACCATCGGAATCATCCTCTTCACAACGAGCCCTTCGCGCAAGCGAAGGATGAACCCGAATTCATCCTTCGCTTGCGCGAAGGGCTCGTATCTCATCCTCGCCGCCGCGCCCGCCCTCGCCGCCCTCCTCCTCGCCGCGTGCGCCCCCCCCGGCACACTCTGGCAAAGCGAAGCCCGAGGCTTCGACGTTCTCTCCTACCACCTCCAACTCCCACGCGAATGGCTCGCCGCAGGCCGCATCGCGCCCCTCGAGCACAACGCCTACTCATGGCTCCCCTCCTACATGGAAGCCGCCTACACCCACCTCGGCGCCATGACTTCCTTCCTCGCGCAAGACCCGTTCACACAATCCACCGGCCCGGCGACCATCGCCTCGCAACTCCTGCACGCGCTCATCGCCATCGCAGCCGCCGTGTGTATCTCAACGCTCGTCTCCACAACTCTGCAAAGACACACCGACCAACCCGATCAGTGCCGCTTCGCTTCCACCCTCGCCGCCCTCCTCTTCCTCACAACTCCCTGGGTCATCGTCACCGCCAGCCTCGCCTACAACGAGATGCCCGTCTGCCTCTTCCTCGCCGCCGCTCTCATCGTCTGCGAATCCACATCCCGGATACCGATCGCAACAGGTTTTCGCGCGGTGTTTGAGCCTCCTCCCCCGGTCCTACCGGGGGAGGTGCCCGAGTCTTCGAGGGCGGAGGGGGCGACGGCTGCCGCACGCCCCAACCACGCAACCGCGCAATATCAAAAAGGAACTTGTGTAACGCCCGTCCGCTGCGGCGCCCTCCTCGGCCTCCTCGTCGCCGCCGCCTGCTGCGCCAAGCCCACCGCCCTCTTCATGGTCGGCGTCCCCGTCGGCCTCCTCCTCCTCATCCGCACCCCACCCCGCGACTGGCTCCGCACATTCTCCGCCGCCGCAATCGTCGGCCTCCTCATGCTCGCCCCCTGGCTCACCCGCAACACCATCGCCTCCGCCAACCCCGTCTTCCCCTACCTCACCTCACTCCTCGGCGACGCCCACTGGTCGCCGCTCGAAGTCGCGCGATGGACACTCGGACATCACGAATCGGCCTCCATCTCATCGCGCATCCTCCTCCTCTTTTCCAATCGAGGATTCGGGCACGAACACTGGTGGCCGATCGCCGTCGTCGGCACATCGACCGCCCTTGTGCTCCTCGCGATCCGCCGCGCCCGCGCCGCGGCGATGATCGCCTTACTCATTCTTCTCCTGCAATGCTCGCTCTGGCTCGGCATCGGGCATCTGCAATCACGTTTCCTGCTCCCCACCGCCGTCGTGCTGGTCATCCCCATCGCCGCAGCCGCATCGCTCGCATTCTCGCGCCGGCGTCGATCAACGATGACCCTCGTCGGCCTCGCGATCACCGCCGCCGCGTGCGCTCCGCCCCTGCTTCTGCTCCGCGAAACCCGCCGCGCTCCCGCCGCGCTCGTGGTCGCGGGAGTTCCATTCATGACGGGCGACAGCATCCCGCTCACGAAATCAACGGCCCCAGACGCACGCCAACAACTGGAATCAGACCTCGCCCCCCAGCAATACATCAACCTCGGCCTCGCCGGACCCATCCAACGCCTCTACCTCCTCGGCGACTCCACCCCCTTCTACTACCACGTCCCACTCCTCTACCACACCACTTGGGACCCCTCCCCCCTCGGCTCATTCCTCCGAACAACAAACCACAACCTCGCCACAGCCGCCCAACAACTCGCAGCCCCGCCACCGCAACCGGGGGGAGGCCCAGGCGTCTCCCACATCCTCATCAACTTCTCCGAACTCCACCGACTCCACGCCGACCGCTGGTACGACCCCGACGCCACCACCGCCGTCGCCGAACAACTCATCCGCGACCACGGCCGCCTCATCAAAGAATGGCAACTCACCAACACCACACGAATCGCCCTGATCGAACTTGTCCCAACTCCGCCGTAAAACCCCACTGGGGGTGCCACTGCTTGACCGGCTGCTCTGAGCCGGCAAGCAGTGCGGCCACGCAGCACGCCGACACACCGCGCCGCCTTCAGCCCGCAGAGCGGGCGCCGGTTCCTTGCCCCGGGCGCCGCGGCGCTTCGACGCAAGCCCGGGGAATGCGATTTAGCATCACTTCTCAGAGCCCTCGAAGAGGGCGAAGGTCGGCAGAGTGAGAGACCGCGAACCTCGCCAACGGCTCTCGCTGAATGATGAGCCAGGCAAAATTATCCGAATGCCCCACCTCCCGATCCCCTCTTCTCCGTGCCAGGGCAATCGCATTATCCGAATTGCGAAAAAACAACCCTTGTTCCTGCTCCGCCAACGAGGCTAGTTTCTGAATGTTTGGTAAATGTTGGCAGATAATGCGATTGCCCTGTTCTCCGTGCTCTCCGTGTCTCCGGGGTGAATCCTCCCCGTTAGCATCACACGATGTCCGTGGCCGACCTCAACCCGCTCCATCGCCGCCGCTCCCACGCCAAGATCGCCCTCCAACTCCTCAGCCTCATCCTCGGACTCGCCCTCCTCGCCTGGGCAATCCGACTCTCCATGAGCGAAGCAAACGCACGCAGCATCGCCGCCATGCGCGCCGCACCCGCGAGCGAACTCGTCGCCCTCTTCGCCCTCACGACCACCAGCCTCGTCCTCAACGGCCTGATGTTCTGGATCACCCTCCGACCCATCCACCGCCTCAACCCCCTCGACACCATCCTCACCAACGCCATCGCCACCTTCCTCTCGATCCTCCCCTTCAAACTCAGCCTCGTCGCCCGTATCCTCATCCATCACCGCCGCGACGCCGTGCCCCTCCGCATCCTCATCGGCTGGGTCGCCGCCGTCGGCGCCCTCGCCGTCTCCATCCTCGCCCCCCTCATCATCGCCGGCCTCTGGCGCAAGCAACTCGACCCCCTCTGGTGGACCACCGTCATCCTCGGCGTCGCAACGGGCAGCGTTGCCGCCGTCGTCCTGGGCCGACTCGCCAACAGCACCCCCTGGCTCCGCGCGCTCAGCCTCGGCTCCTACCTCATCGTGCAGCACACGAGCGCCGTCATCGGCCACGCGATCTTCCGAGTCCTTGACGTCGCCGTCCTCGCCGCAAGATTCCTCGCCGCCGCGATCATCATCGACCACGCTCTGCCGCTCGACCAGGCCATCCTGCTCTCAACCACCTACTTCCTCCTCAGCGTCATCACCCCCGCCGGAACCCTCGGCTTCCGCGAGATGGGCACCGCCGCCCTCGGCATCTCCCAAGGACTCGACGAAAACACCATCGCACTCATCGCCCTCGTCGTCACCGGCGCCGAAGTCATCACCTCCGGCACCCTCGCCCTCCTCGGCGCAGTCCGCATCCGACCCGACCGCCTGCTTGTTCAACGAAGAAACGAGACGGGTGCCACGGCTTGACCCGCTGCTTTGAGTGGGCAAGCCGTGCGCCGTGGCGACACAAGCCGTGGCACCCAACGCCGTGAACTCGAAGAGACTGAAACATCAACAACACGCTGAACTTTCCGAAGTTTTCGCCGCAACGCGGCGGGGTCGCCGCGGCGACTTGCCAGACCCCGCCGTTTCGGCGCGGGTCTGGAAACGCTGCTTTTTCAGCCTCTTGTGCCCTGAAGGGGCACGCGGATCATACGAACACACAGGCCTCAGTTCACGCCGTTGAGTGCCACGGACCCGTCCGCGGGTCAGTGCGGGCCAAGCGCTCGCGTTTCCCCGAGCCGCGGAGCGGCGCAAGCCAGTAGCCCCCGGCGTCAGCCGGGGGTCCAGCACGATTGCAACCATCTTCGAGCCCGCGCAAGCGGGCGGCAGGATTGTCAATACGGACCTCGCCCCCTTCACATTCTGCGCCACCGCGAGCGCACGAACTCCGCGCACGCACCTCAATCCCCCGCCAGCAAAACCATCGGATTCAACTCCCTCTGCCCCACAAACGCCGCCGTCATCCCCGGCAAAGGGAAATGCCGCTCCAGCGCCTCGCCCAGCAACTTCGCCTCCGTCAGAACGATGTAGCACGGCACCGATAAGCACCGAGTCACGAACCGCAGCGCCCGGCACAGGTTGTCGGGCGTCGTCGCCACCATCAACTCCTTCCCATCAAACCGCAAAGGCACCACCCGGAACTGCCACGCCTGACGACGCTCGATGCTCTGCATCGCACGCACGTCCTTCGACTCCTTCATCACGTCCACATGCCGCGTCAGCTTCGCGTACTGCTCCATCCACGCCTGCTCGATGTCCGTCGGATCAATATTGAACATGTGCTCCGCCAACTCCCCGAACGGCCGCTGGCTCCGCAACTGCTCCTCAAGGATCACCTCCACCTGCCCAGCCGTCAGAGTCCCCCGGCTCATCAACACTTCCCCGATCCGGATAGTCGTCATGCCTTCGCCTCCACGCCCTGTGCCACAAGCACCGGCGACACGACAAGAGATCGACCCCCCAATCCCGCCCCGTCATCGAACCCAACGAAGAAACACCCTTCCGGTTCCCATCGCACCTGTCGCCCGGATCGCCCTTTTTACAGCGAAAACGCGGGATCCCGACGCGCGATTCACACCGATTTCACCGGTCGCCGCTTGCATCGCGCTTGAACAAATGCCATGCGGCGCGGTTATCGAACGCAGATGAGTTGGCGCGATTCACTGAGAACTGGGACGCACCAGACCAGCACATCGGCATCGAAAACGCTTTGTCTTCGCCGCAACGCGGCGCGCGGCTGTTGCCAGACCCCGCCGGCTTCGGCGCGGGTCTGGAAAGTCCTGTTGCCTTACCCTCTTGTGCCCTGAAGGGGCACGCGGATCGAGCACCTTCAGGCTTTCCAGTTCGAAGCGTTGACTTCCACGCCTTGGCCCGCTTGGGGCAATCCGTGCGCCGAGGTACGATTCATTGGAGATCCCTCCAACCACGGACCCACTCAGTGGAAAAATCCCCTGAAAAATCCACCGCACCCACCTCCCCCCTCCTCCTCGCCCTCTCCGACATCAAAATCGCCCACACCGTCTTCGCCATGCCCTTCGCCCTCCTGGCGGCGTTCTTGGTCTCCCCAGCCTTCCAGGCCCACAAGCTCGCCTCGGGCGAGTCGCCGTGGCGACCCTCAAGCCCCCAAGCCCGCTTCGGCCTTCAACTCCTCCTCATCGTCCTCTGCATGATCCTCGCCCGCACCTGGGCCATGCTCATTAACCGCCTCGCCGATCGGCGCTTCGACAAGGACAACCCGCGCACCGCACGCCGCGTCATTCCCTCCGGTCAACTCTCGCCGCGCCACGCAACAACCACCGCCCTCGGCGCCGCCGCTTGCTTCGTCCTGGCCTGCGCTGTGTTCCACGTCCTCTTCCAGAACCCCTGGCCGATCATCCTCTCCATCCCCGTCCTCGCATGGATCGCTCTCTACTCCTACACCAAGCGATTCACCTTCCTCTGCCACCTCTTCCTCGGCGGAGCCCTCGCCGCATCACCCATCGCCGCCGCAATCGCCGTCAATCCAACTCTCTTCCTTTCTTCTCCCTTCTCTACCCGCATCCTCCTCCTCTCCGCCTTCGTCCTCTTCTGGGTCGCCGGCTTCGACATCGCCTACGCACTCCAGGACATCGACTTCGACCGACGCGCCGGCCTCCACTCCATCCCCGCCCGCCTCGGCCCGCGCGGCTCACTCTGGGTCAGCCGAATCTTCCACTGCATCGCCTTCACATTCCTCTTCCTCGCTTCCCGCGCCGACCCGCGCCTCGGCCCCATCTTCCTCGCCGCCGTCGGCGCCGTCGGCGCCCTCCTCATCTACGAGCACATCGTCCTCGCCCAACGCGGCGTCGCCGGACTCCCCATCGCCTTCTTCACCATCAACGGCGTCGTCTCCTGCCTCCTCGGCGCAGCAGGCATCACCGACATTCTGACTTGAACACAGAGGAAGACAGAGGAAAACAAAGAAGAAGGGATTGAATCGAGATCAAACCTCAAGCCCAACTCTCCAGCCCTGTCCGCACGCTTCTTCCTCTTCTCCGTCTTCCTCTGTCTTCCTCTGTCTTCCTCTGTCTTCCTCTGTCTTCCTCTGTCTTCCTCTGTCTTCCTCTGTGTTCAGTTCTTCTTCGGCGTATCCTGATGCAGTGAAGCCCGACCCCCCCGACCCCGTCACCCTCGCCCAGGACCGCTTCATCGCCGCATGGGGACAAATGGGATCCTCCTGGGGCATCAGCCGCACCATGGCCGAGGTCTTCGCACTCCTCTACATCACGGGCGAAGCCGCCAACACCGACGGCGTCATGGAGCGCCTGCAAATCTCCCGCGGCAACGCCTCCATGTCGCTCCGCGCACTCCAGGATTGGGGCATCATCACCCGCGTCCACAAACGCGGCGACCGCAAGGAATACTTCGAGGCCGAACGCGACGTCTGGGCCACATTCAAAACCATCGCACGCGAACGCAAAAAGCGCGAGCTCGACCCCGTCCTCGCCTCCCTCTACGAAGTCCGCGATCTCACCGGAATCGACTCACAAGCCCCCAAGTCGGAGACTCGCCGTGGCGAGCCCTCAGGCCCCCAAGCCAATCCGAGCCTCGCAAGCCACAACGAACGCATGGACGCCATGCTCGAGTTCATGAGCACCATGGAGCAACTCGCAACCCTCCTCCTCTCCCCCGAAGGCGCCGGCCTCCGCCAGGCACTCGCACTCTTCCAGAAATAAACTCTGAGCCTCCTCCCCCGGTCGCCGCGGCGACAGGTGTTGAGCCTGCCCGCCGCGGCGGACAAACTGAACCCACCGCGCTGATTGGAAACGTCTCCGGAACCCGCTCGACTCATCCCGCCTTTATCCGCGCAGAGATCAATAAGCCCGCCCGCCATCGACCCGGTTCGGTTGTTGACGGGCCCGCCGGTTCTGACTCCAATGCGTTACGACGAGGGCTTCCTTTGGAGACGACTTGAAGGTGAAGATCGCGACGGTCAATCTCGGCAGTTCGTCGGTTCGGCTCGGCGTCTTCACGATCAGCGCCGGCAAGCCGCGGCGGGGGGCGTCACGCCGGCTGGAGATCGGCGTGCGTCAACCGGAGGATGTGTGCGCCGAGTTTCTGGCCGAACATGGATCGGGCGTCGCGTGCGTGGCGCACCGCGTGGTGCATGGCGGTCGCAATCTCATCAAGACGGTTGTGATCGATGCGGAGGTCGAGCAGGCGATCATGCAGATGGCGTCCCTCGCGCCGCTCCACAACCCGGCCGCGCTGGCGTGCGTCCGGGCTTGCCGTGAGTTGCTGGGAGTGCATGTGCCGCAGGTTGCCGTGTTCGACACTGCTTTCTTCGCGGCCCTGCCGGCGGTTGCCTCGACGTACGCGCTGCCGCCGGACCTGTGCGCGAAGCACGGCATCCGGCGGTACGGGTTCCACGGGCTGGCACACCGGGCGATGTGGCGGCGGTGGGCCGATCTCCGCCCGGACCTGGCCGGCGGCGGGCGACTGGTCACGTTCCAGCTCGGGTCGGGGTGCTCGATCGCGGCGATCGCGGAAGGTCGGCCGATGGACACCTCCATGGGCTTCTCACCACTCGAAGGGCTGGTCATGGCGACGCGCGGAGGGGATCTGGACCCAGGTATCGTGCCGTTTCTGCTTCAAGTCGCCGGACTGAGCATCACCGAGATGGAGGCGATACTCAACGGCGGCGCCGGGTTGCGGTCGATGGCCCGGACAAGCGATCTTCGCGCCCTTGCCGGGTCACAGGATCCAGCGGAACAACTGGCATTCGATCTGTACGGCTACCGGGCACGCAAGTACCTCGGCGCCTATGCCGCGGTCTTGGGCGGCATCGACGGTGTTGTGTTTGGAGGCGGAGTAGGCGAGCACGTACCGGAGGTTCGCAGCGAGATCCTTGTGGGGATGGGCTGGTGCGGGATCGAGCTGGACGCCGTGGCCAATGCCGCCGCCATCGGGCACGAATCTCGGATCTCGACACCGGCAAGCCCCGTCGCGGCATGGGTTGTGCCGGTGGACGAAGCGATGGTCCTGGCTGAGGAAGCGTTGGACCTGCTTGGAACAAACGGAGAAGCAACATGAATCCGAAGCGTGAGACGGGCACTGGCGTGGACCAAGAGATGCCCCCTCTACGAGACCGCCGCCTGATTGAGGAACGCGCCGCGGGATATCGCGCGGGGGACGCGGCCTTTGCTCGGTGGGCCTCAGGCTACGGCGTGATTCGTCACACCGAAGAGACACAGGTTCGCGTGCATGAGTTGGTCGCCATGCTGTGCCGGGAACGGCCGGCGTGTCCAGCCGATCTGTACGAAGTGCTGACTGCCGCGGATCGGGTGGCGAACGCGTCGATGTGGCTGGTCGTACACATGACCTATGCGCGCAACGTGTACCTGGACGGACGCTGCCTGGAAGGCACGGACTTCAAGCCCGAGCCCGAGGGGCACACCGGCGGCTCGCTGAACATGGCGGTGGGCTATGTCGGCTACCTGGCCGCCAACGCGCTCAGCGGCCTCACGCGCTCGTGGCTGATGGAGCAGGGGCACTGCGTCGCGGCGATCGATGCGTCGAACCTGATCGTCGGGAACATGCTCCCAGAGCACGCCGAGCGGTACGGGCTGAGCGACGAGAGGCTCTCCCGCTTCGCGCGAGACTTCTATGGTTACACCGTGCGAGCCGACGGGCGGGCCGAATCCACGGTCGGCAGTCACGTCAACCCCTTCACGGCCGGTGGGCTGAGCGAGGGCGGGTACCTGGGCTTTGTCGGGCTCACTTATGTTCACATGCCGCTTCCGGGCGAGCGGCTCGTCGCGTTCCTGAGCGACGGCGCCTTCGAGGAGCAGCGCGGCAGCGACTGGGCCCCGCGCTGGTGGCGCGGCGAAGACTGCGGGCTGGTCGCGCCCATTATGATCGCCAACGGCCGGCGGATCGATCAGCGAACCACGATGGCCCAGCACGGTGGAGCGGGCGGCGTCGCCTGGTTCCACGATCACCTGCGTCTCAACGGCTTCGACCCCATCGACGTGGACGGGCGAGACCCGGCCGCCATCGCGTGGGCGATCGTCGAGATGGAGCGGCGGCTGCGCTCGCGCCATGACGCGGTAAAGCGAGGCGACATGAAGTACCCGATCCCGCTGCCCTACGCCGTCGCTGAGACGATCAAGGGCTTCGGGTTCCCCGGCGCTGGAACGAACGCCGCGCACGGCCTGCCCCTAGGCACCAACCCTGCGGAGGATCCCGAGGCGAGGGAACAGTTCAACCAAGGTGCACGTCGGCTGTGGGTGCCAGTTGACGAACTCCACGCGGCCGTGCGGGCACTGGCCGGCCACGAGCGCGACGGGCGGCGGCGGGAGCGAGACCACTCGCTCGCGCAACGGCGGATCGAAAGCGTGGCCCTGCCCGAGCCGCCTTGGCTGGATGCCGCGGCCGAGCCGACGCGCTCAGCCTCACCCATGGATGGGATCGACGAGTATTTCCGCACGGTCGTGCGGGCCAATCCCTCGCTGCGCCCTCGCGTCGGGAACCCGGACGAGATGCGCAGCAACCGGATGAATCAGACATTGGAACTGCTCAAACACCGAGTCACAGCGCCGGAGGCGGGTGTCCCGGAGTCGTTGGATGGCGGCGTGATCACGGCGCTCAACGAGGAGGCGGTCGTCGCCGCGGTGCTCGCCAACACCGGCGGAATCGGCATCGTTGTTTCATACGAGGCCTTCGCCGTCAAGATGCTCGGTTCGATCCGCCAGCATCTGATCTTCGCCCGCCATCAGCGCGCGGTGGGCCGACCGCCGGGCTGGGTGAGCGTGCCGGTCGTTGCAACCTCGCATACCTGGGAGAACGGGAAGAACGAGCAGTCGCACCAGGATCCGACGTTGGCCGAGGCGCTACTGGGGGAGATGAGCGACGTCTCGCGCGTGGCGTTCCCGTGCGACTGGAACTCCGCGGTGGCGACCCTCCGCGGCGTGTATCAGGGACGGGGCGAGGTGTGGGCGCTCGTCGTTCCCAAGCGGCCCGTCCCAGTACGGTTCACCGCGGAGCAAGCCGCATCGCTGGTCGATGACGGCGCGGCGAGGCTTCGCGGGACGGGGCGCGAGCCGGTCTGCCTGGCGGCGATCGGCGCGTACCAACTCACCGAGGCGCTGCGGGCGGCGGAGCGGCTGGGCGAGCGCGGCCTGGCCGGCTCGGTCGTCTACATCCTTGAGCCGGGCCGGTTCCGCGAGCCTCGCGACGCGGCCGAGGCGAGCTTCATCAATGGACCCGGGAACAAGGCGGCTTCGGAACGGCGCGAGCGGTTCTTCCCCGCTTCAGCGGCGGTGCGCGTCTTCCTCACGCACACGCGGCCCGAGCCGCTGCTGGGCGTGCTCCGGCCGCTGGACACCGGGCCGAAGCGCACGATCGCCCTGGGCTACATCAACCACGGCGGAACACTGGACACCAACGGTCTGCTTTTCGCCAACCGCTGCACCTGGGCCCACGCCGTGGCCGCGGCGGCCCGGGCGACCGGACGTGACGCCGGCGAGTTCCTCTCGCGCGCCGAACTGGATGCGATCCACGGCGTCGCGGCGCCCGGCGGTATCCTCTTCTGATCGCCAACCGGACAAGCCCGCCATCGACCCGGTTCAGTTCTTGGCGGGCAAGCCCCATCGATCCGCCTCACCACGTCCGCGGCTTGCGGTCCTGAGGGCTTGAGGGCTTGAGGGCTTGAGGGGCCGACCAGCCTCAAGCCGCAAGCCGCCCACTCGCTCCAGATCAGGGAACGCACGATGT
This sequence comes from uncultured Phycisphaerae bacterium, assembly GCA_947085435.1. Classification (GTDB taxonomy): domain Bacteria; phylum Planctomycetota; class Phycisphaerae; order Phycisphaerales; family UBA1924; genus JAEUIV01. Next base: position 13,155 of record CAMTWL010000014.1, on the reverse strand, counting down.
CGCACCAAGGCCCCGACTACTTCAAGGACGTGAACACCACGCTGCGCCCCTTCGATGCCGCCGTGGGCCAACAGCAAGGGGGCGAAACTTCGAGGGATCGTCCCCAAGGACATCAACGATCTGGAGATCGAGGCCGACCTCGCCCTGGAAGACATCGCGCGCGACCGGCCCCTCCTCCGATCCTTCTTCGACGCCGCTGTTGCTAACTTCAACGGCGCAAACGTCTCCATCCTGATCAACCTCACCGACTTCCTCCCCCCCGGCCCCTTCACCCTCACCCTTCCCGCCGACGGCGCCGGGGGGGTGCCTCTTCCCGATGACGTCTTCGCCGACTGGGCCCTTCAGCCGGCGCTGCGCTGGACGCGCCCGAACTCGTTCGCGGAACCCACCTACAACGTGAAGTTGGCGACGGACCCCGGGCTGACGAGCATCGTCGCTCAGTCAAGCGGGCTGACCCAGAGGCAGTTCGATGTTTTGCCGGGCGTCCTGCAGGCGGGCACAACCTACTACTGGGGCGTGACCGCCTTCAATCAGGCCGGGAGCCGCGTCTCGACGCCTGTTGCGGCATTATTCAGCACCGCCGGCTTCTGCCTCGGCGACGCTAACAACGACGGAGTTGTGGACTTCGGAGACATCACCACCGTGCTCGGGCAATGGCTGAACACCTGCCCGTAGCGCGGGTGCCACCACTCCCGGCGCGCCGGGACTTCGGCCGGTGGTGAGAGAGCATGTGGACGATCGAACGCACACGAACATCCGCACCACCGACCCGCCGCAGGATCGGTGGTGGCATCCGGCTGGCCAACGATCGACCGACGATCCATCAACGGTGAACGATCCATGGCCGTGGTATGATGCCGTGGCGCGATGGAACTGCACGACGAGCCACGAGTTGACCGCCACGGACTGCTGCAACCTGAGACGCTGTCCTCGACCCCGGCGGGCGACGCGAACGGGCCAAACTACGCGCTGTGGCTCTTCTATCTCTATGCGCGGCCTCGGGTGTTCTTTGAGCATTTCGTCGCGGATCACCTGCCGGCCCTGACCGCGTTGACGGCGTGGATCTATGGGATGGCGGGGATTTCGGATCGTTTGGATAGAACTCTCGGCAAAGGAACGCTCCCCGCGCTGGCCGATTCATGGCTTGTTTACTGGAGCATCCTCGCGGGCGGCGGCGTACTCGCGGCGGCGCTCTACTACCGGATCGGCGGATGGTGGTACCGCGTTCGCCTGGGCTGGAGCGGCGTGGCGGACGCCGAAATCTCGCTCGTCCGGCGGGTCTACATCTACTCGGCCCTCGTGTTCGCGTTCCCGGAACTTCTGCACGTCGTGTGGCAGACGCTGAACTACGCGCGGCCGATCGACGCCTCGAACTCGGCGACGTTCAGCGTGTTCGACCTTGCCTTTTTTCTGTTTGCGATCTGGTCGATCGTGACGAGTTACGTCGGCGTTCGCACGGTGTTCAAGGTGAGGGGCTTCCGCGGCGCGCTGTGGTTCCTGATCCTGCCGATGGCGATCGTGCTGCTGGCGATCGGAGCGATCGTCGCGATGGCGATGCGCGTGGGCGGGTTCGGCCCCGCGCAGCCGCCGGCGGTGACGCAGCCGATCGAATATCGCTCGGGCGACATCGTGTTCTCGCATCCGGGCAACTGGGGGGTCGATACAACGCACCCTTCGTTTGAGGCTGGGACCCGCGTGCCGATCAGCATGGAGGCCGACGCGGCGCTGAATCTCGCGGTCTATGACAGCGAAGCAACCCTGGACGAAGACGTGGACGCCACAATCGCCTCGCTGAAAGCCGAGGGCGTCATTTCTCAGGGCGAGGCGGTGACTTCCTTCCAGAAATGGGGGCGGTTCGAGGGGCAGGGGCGCAAGGCGCACATGACTGCGGAAGGCGAGACGATCGTGTACCGCGTGTTCGTAACCGAATGGGGCGAGGGGCGGCGTATGGAAGTGTACGAGGTGTTCTACGCGAGCGATGAGGCGACGCTGGATCGGGGGTATCGGCAGGTGGCGGATTCGTTGAGGCGCGAGGAAGTTGTGCGGCCATAGTTCGTGCCGAGTCTTGCGCCGGCGGCGTGCGCTGGTCGCCCCCTCCGCCCTCGCAGACTCGGGCACCTCCCCCGCTGGGAGCGGGGGAGGAGGAATGGGCTTCGTACTACTGCCGCTTCCCCTTGTTCTTCCGGTCTCCCCGATGATCGCTCTTGCGGAGTTCACGCATCTTGCTCTTTGATGCGCGGCGGTCGGCGCCGGTGCGGTCGAAGCCGCCACCGAGTTCTTCGCCTGCGCCGCCGCCGATCTTGAGTTTGTCCGCGAGACGCTTCTCCTTGCCCACGTCGCGGTTGGATGCGTCGCTGACGACCAGTTGCATCTGGCGTCGGGCGAGGTCGATCTCGGCGATGGTGACCTGGAGTCTGTCTCCTATGTTGAAGGAGCGGCCCGAGTGCTGCTCGACCAGCGAACCGGCGTTGCGGTCAAAGACCCAGCGCGGGTCGCGGATGGTCTTGCCGTCTTTCTGCGGCGCGGGGAGGTCTTCCATCTTGATCATGCCCTCGGCAAGGTACTTGTCGAGGCGGACGAAGAGGCCGTTGCCGGTGACGCCCGTCACGAGCGCCGGGAAGGACTCGCCGATGTGGCCTTCGAGGAGTTGCAGGACCAGGAACTGTCGGAGCTCGCGCTCGGCGCTCTCGGCGTTGTCCTCGGTCTGGTTGCAGCGGTTGCCGACGGTGGTGAGCACGCTCTCGTCGGGGCACTCGGGACTTTCGCGGAGCGCGAGGCCCAGTTTCTTTCTGTCTCCCTCGCTGCGCGGCGGTTTCGAGCCGTTGTCGGTGAGTTCGAGGAATCGCGTGAGCGCGCGATGCACGGTGAGGTCGGCGTAGCGGCGGATCGGGCTGGTGAAGTGGGCGTAGGCGGTGCTGGCGAGCGCGAAGTGGCCGATGAGCGCGGGGGAATACTCGGCGCGCGTCAGCGTCCGCAGCACGGCGATGTGGACCGCCGGTGCCGCGGGGGTGCCCGCCGTGGCGTCGAGCAGCGCCTGGAGTTCCTCGCGCGTCGGGCTTTTCGGGATGCGGTAGCCCGCGACTTTCACGAAGTCGCGGAGTTGCTCCATGTTCCCCGGCACCGGCTCGGGGTGCGTGCGCCGGAGCAGCGGCACGCTGAGATCCTCGAACAGCCGAGCCACCGACTCGTTCGCTTCAACCATGAACATCTCGATGAGCGTGTGCGTGTACGCATTATCCTCGGGCACGGCGTCGATCACGCGGCCGTTCTCGTCGTACACCAGTTCGACGTCCGGCAGTTCGAGGTGGATCATCCCCTGCTTGCGCCGGCGATCGCGGATCGTCCGGCTGAGGTGGTCCATCTGCTTCAGCGTCTTGATGAGTTCATCCGTGTAGCGCGGCTCGGTCTTGGCGTGCTTCTTCGCCTCTTCGTGCTTATCGTCGATCAACGCCTGCGCTTCGAGATAGGTCAGCCGCTTAGTGCTTTTGATGAGTCCCGCGCGGAAGTGCGCTCCTTTTACGCGCCCCTCGGTGTCATAGTCGATGTACGCGCTCTTCACATACCTCGGCACGCCCTCTTGCAAAGAGCAGATGCCGTTCGAGAGAACCTCGGGGAGCATCGGGATGACCAGTCGCGGCAGATAGCAGGAATTCCCGCGATCTTTTGCTTCCTCATCGAGGGCGGAGCCTCCCGCGATGAAGTGCGACACGTCCGCGATGTGGATGCCGAGCCGCCACTGCGCTCCGCGATTCTCCGCCGCGTTCAATCGTTCGAGGCTGATGGCGTCGTCGTAGTCCTTCGCATCCGGCGGGTCGATGGTGATGATGTAATCATCACGCATGTCGGTGCGTGCGGCGGGATCAAGTTCGCGCCCCTTCTCCAGTTCGCGCTGGTCGGCGTCGAAGAGCGCCGTCTCCTCGCGGGCTTGGTTGACGCATTCATCGGGGAACTCGCCGGGCAGGCCGAAGGCTTCGATGACGGCCTGCGTCTCGACATCGGGTCGCCCCGCTTCACCGAGCACGCGGGTGATGACGCCTTCGCCCAGCGCGTTGCCCTCGGGATAGGTGGTGATCTCGAAGACCACCTTGTCGCCGGGCTTGCCGTTCTTGCTGGTCGCGTCGCGGACGACGACGGGTGCGGTGATCGCCTTGCCGTCGGGGAAGACGAGCCACTGGCCGCCTTGTTTTTGCAGCGTGCCGGCGTAGGACGATCGCTTGCGTTCGAGGATCTCGACGATGCGGCCGACGTAGGGGCTTTTGCCCTCGCCGCCGCGCCGGCCGTGGACCACGTCGGCGCGGACGATGTCGCCGCTGAGGGCATCCATTGATTGCCCGGCGGGGACGAAGAGGTCGCCGTGGGCGATGGGGTCGCGCGGGATGATGAAGCCGAAGCCCTTGGGATTTTTGCGGAAGGAGCCGACCATCGACTTGCCGATGGGGGGCAGGTTGACGAGTTGGTCATCGCCCCAGACCACCTGCCCCGCGGCGGCGAGTTCCTTGATCGCCTCGACGAAGAACGGGAAGTCCTCCATCGGCACGCCGAGATCGGCGGCGAGCGTGCGAGCCTCGGCAGGCTCGTAGGTGGCGTGGGAGAGGTGGGTGACGAGCCGTTTTTTGTAGCGGGAGGAAGTCATTGGTTGGGGGGAAGGATACACGGATACGCCACCGACTCGCCACGGCGAGTCGGTGCGCCTTCGCGGCGAGTCGTCAGCCTGCAAGGCTGGTCGTTCGTAGCCGGGGGCAGAGCGGTCGCCGCGGCGACCGAGCGCCGCCCCAGGAAAAAAGCCATATCTCATCTTTGCCCGCCGCGGCGGGCGAGTAGGAACCGCCGCTCCAATGTGAACGGCCTCAAAACGCGCCAAGAAGATCACGCCTTCATCTGCGCAGAGATCAATAATCCTCGACAACCACACGATCCATTCGAGCGTCAAGACCCGGCACCTCATCGGGAGTCAGCCGCGGCCGCATTTCCTGCCGCCCTACAGCCCGGACGACAACCGCATCGAACGGGAAGTATGCCGCGAGCCGCACGCGAACGTCACCATCAACCACCGCCACCCGACGATCGAAGGCCTCCACGGCGCCGCCGATGCCTACCTCAACGCCCGCTCCCGCCGGGCCGTGGCCGAGTTGCGCCAGTCTATTTAGAGCCTATCTCAGTAGACCTGCGGCTCGGTAGGTGATGAGGGCGCAGGCGAGGTGCGGGAAGCCGAGGTCGTTCTCCGGTTTTTTCTCCCAGCGGGTGAGGAGGCGCCGGGAGCGGCTCATCCAACTGTGCGTGCGTTCGACCACCGCCAGGCCGATGGCCGCGCCGCGGCCTTCGCACAGCGGGCCGCGCTTGACCCCGCAGTTGGCCCGGTCGATCCCTTTGAGCTCGTCGTACTCCGTCAGCGACAACTTCCACAACTTCTTGAACACGCCGGCCTTGGTCCGGACCTGGAACCAGCGGTGCGCCGAGGAACCCGAGCAGAGGCCGGTGGCGTTGAGCGCGTTCCACCGGCAGCCGGTTCTAAGCAAGAAGAAGATCACGTTCACGACCTTGCGCGGCTCGGTCGCGGGGTTGTGGCAGCCGAGCGGCCGCGGCAGCAGCGGCTTGATGTGTTCCCACAGCACGTCGGGGATCCGCCACGGGCCGTCGGGCGGGGGCGTCGGGTTCTTCCGTCGGGCCTTGCGGCCGGCCGTCGTGCGTGTGCGGCTCATCCATGAACCTTCCAAGCACGCTCCGCGTGCCGGATCGGCTCATCGGCAAATCATCGTCGAATGGGATAGGCTCTAAGAGCCTGTGTGAGAAGCCCCGCGGGGACGAGCCCCGAACGAAGTGAGGGTTTTTCTTCGGCGGAATCGGCTCTTCTTACACAGGCTCTAAGCAAGATTGGCGTGCGTTCGCGGCTCCCTTGAATAGGGAGAAGGCTGACAACCGCCAAACACCCGGGATCTGTGAATCCCTGAATACGGGCCTCTCTAATATCTAAAAGCGCATTTTTGGGGCTTGCAAACCCTTTCAGCCCACACTATCTTGAAGTCCCGAGGGGGAGAGTCGATGGTCGCTTCCGGGATAGGATCGCCGCTTCGGCACAAAGATGTCGGCGGCGTGCGCTCGGAAGTTTCTCAACATGCCTTGAAAGGTACGGTCGTATGGCTCAACGAAGCAAACTCGGAACTCTCAGCCTCGTTCAACTTCAACGCGAAATCCGCCGACGCGAAAGCAACGCCGGACGAAGAGTCCTGTCGCTCCAGCTCAGTCGCGACAAGTTGTACAACAAACTCTCGGCCATCGACGCCGAGATCGCCAAACTCGGCGGTCGCATAAAGGGCGGCCTGCGCAAGCGTCCTCACAACGAAGCCAACCTGGCCGATTCGCTCGGACAAGTGCTGAAGAACACCATCATGAACGTGACCTCGGTCGCCCTCGAAGTTCAGAAGGCCGGCTACCGAACCACCAGCCCGAACTTCCGCACCATCGTGAACCAGACCCTCCTCAAGGACCCCAGGTTCAAGCGCGTCTCACGCGGCAAGTACACCGTCAAGTAAGCCCCGCACGCCGACGAACTTCGTGAGATTCTTGCCCGACAAGGCAGCCTCCTCCCCCGCTCCCAGCGGGGGAGGTGCCCGAGTCTTCGAGGGCGGAGGGGGCGACACCCACTCACACCTCAATCCCTCCCCGGCCGCCCCCGCGTGCGCTGCCGCGTGTCTCGATAGAGCGAGACGAACATCCACGCCCCCCACACGCTGAATGCCGAGAGGATGAAAAAAGTCCACGCGCCCAGCCCGCGGCCCTCCGCTTCGAGACCGAACCACGCGGGGTTGAGGCTCGCGTAAAGCCACGTCCCGAGGAACGGCGCGAACAGGCCACGCACACCCGTCAGCGTCACATGGATCGCCATGTAACCGGCCGCGTCCTCGCGCCGCGCAAAGTCGTGGTGCCCCAGTTCCCACGCCAGCAGCCCGCCGCCGAACGCCACCCCCAGCACCACGCGGGAAGCGTAGAGCAGCGCGAGATTCTCCGTCAGGAACGCGGCCGCCATCAGCGCGTTCGCCGCGACAAACACCCACGAGTGGTACGAACGAAACCGCACGATGTGCATCCGGTCCAGCAACCGGCCCCACATCGGCACCACCAGCACCGGGATCAGGATCGGGATCACCCGTGTCAGCAGCATCGACTGCGTCCATTGCAGGGTGAAGTTGTCCTTGAGCGCGAGGATGAAGATGGGGATCGCCGCCAGGTTCGGCGCGCCGAGCATGAACTGGGCCGCCATGAACCGCCGGTACTCGCGGTCACGCTTGAGAATCTTCCACATGGCGCGCGGCGACGCGCCCGCAGCACCGTCAGCGGCCCGCTCGCGCTCCGCTTTCATCTGCGCCGCCCGGCCACGCCAGCGGACCCTTGAAAACGTCCGCGCCCCCATCAGCGCCACGATCGCCGCGAGCACATAGATCACGCGGAAAGCGTGCCCGTGCAGCCATTCCAGCCCGACGGCGCGGAGCGATTCCGGCTTGATATCCATCGAGAGCGCGACCGACAGCCCCGTGAGCGCAATCACAAACGTGGCGGCAACGGTGAGCCTGCCCGTCGCCAGGCCGCGTGAATCCCGCGGATAGTTCGCGCGCCAGATATCGGTGCGGGCGTTGACGATCCCCGTGATGAAGACGCGGCCGAGCATGGTCAGCCCGATGAGCATCGCGATGCCCGCTTGGCTGAAGGGCGATGCGGCGAGCGCGATCACGCACGCGATGACGCCGAATTGGAGCAGGTTCGCGGAGCGGACGCGATCGGTCCCGTGGAGCCACCTTGCCCAGAGGAAACTGGTGACGTGGGCGACGGAGTCCGAGGCGGCGATGATCGTGATGACCCAGGGGCCGGCGTGGAACGCCTTGTCCGCCAGAACACCCAGCACGTTGACATCGATGCACGCAAGCCCGGCCGCCATGAGGGCCACGCTGACGATCTCGTGGCGGAAGTTGCGCTGAGACATCGCGGGCAGCGCGGGGCGGAACCTGTTCTTCATCCGGTGGATCATATGGATCATTCAAGCGTCGCTGGAACCCCGACCGCAAGGGAGCGGGGTTCGGCGCATCAGCGCTGAATCCTAAGATTTGCGGCGGAGCGCTCCGATGGGTGCTCTTGCTGTGCCGAAGGCGCCGTGCCAACCCCGCTCCCTTGCGGTCGGGGTTCCAACGCCTTCACGCCAGCCATCGCCCCCCATCGACTCGCACCGCTTCGCCGGTCGTGTAAGTGGCGTCGAGCGCCAGCCAACGAACCGCCTCGGCGGCTTCCTCGGGCGTGCCGCGGCGGCCAAGCGGAACGCGCGTGAGGTACCGCGCCTGCATCTCGGGATCGCTCTCGGGGCCGGAGTCGGGGAAGGCGACGACGCCAAGAGCCACGCCGTTGACGCGGACTCTCGGAGCGAGTTCCAGAGCGAGGACGCGGACCATCTGTTCGAGGGCCGCTTTGCTCATGGCGTAGGCGGCGAAGTTCTTTCTAGGGCGTTCGCTCGCGTGGATGTCGCACATGCAGACGATCGAGCCGCCGCCGGGGCGGTCGCTCCGCGCGAGAGCGGGCGCGAGTCCGCGCGTGAGCAAGAGCGGGGCGAGCGCGTTCACTCGGTAGAAGCGCTCGGCTTCCCTCACACTGAGTTGATCGAGCGGCGTGGCCTCGTAGACGGACGCATTGTGGACGAGGATGTCGAGGGTCGGACGCCCCGAGACAATGAAACGGCCGAAGGATTCGACGGCGTTGAGATCGTCGAGGTCGAGTCGGACCGCTTCGGCGGCGACGCCGAGGCTTTGCAGTTCTTCGACCAGCGAGTTCGACGCCTCGGCGCTCGTGCGATAGGTGAGAACAACATCGCACCCCGCGCGGGCAAACGCCAGACAGATCGCCCGCCCCACGCGAGCCGCCCCGCCGGTCACGAGCGCCATGGGCCGGCGTGTGGTCATTCGTCCTTGCCCTCGTCGGGTTCGTCTTCGATGGGCTTCGCCCGCTTACCCGCTATTTTCCAAGGAGACTCCGGCACGGCCTTACGCGCCGGCGACTGTGCGATCCGGTTCGCCCGCCGCAGCGACCAGCGGACAAGCGTCAGCACCGCGAGGAGCCCGAGCGTGCCGACGAGGAGCAAAAAGAGCACCATCGTGGCCCCGAACTGCGTCGGGGCACTGGTCTGGCTCGCGGCGGCGAGAAGGGAATAACTGTGCGGATTATTCACGCCGTCAGGATACGGTCCCCGTCCGGGAATTGCGTGAAATGGTGGTTTTGGTGCCCAAGGCGAAGCCTGGGGGCGTTCGGCGGGGTACAAAGGGGGTGGACGGCGGGTGTTCACCCAAGCCGGGCGGGGGCATCCGCCGATGTTCGAGTGCGATCCGGGGGCCGAGGGCCGCCACATGGAGGAGCCGTTGAACGACATGCGGGATTTGATGCGTACCGTCCGCTCGCTGGCCTGCGCTGCGAGCGTGGTTGTGTTGTCTCTGGTCGTGGGGGTCGTTCGGGCGCAGGAGCGCCCGAACGCGGAGGCGACGACCGCTCTTCGAGATTGGTCTCGCGAAGTTTGGGCCGCGGCTCAGACGGGCAAGACCTCGCCCGCGATCAACCTTCTGGAACGAGTCCCAGCGCAGATCGAGGCGGCCGGCGCAGGCGACCTCGCTCTCGCGGTCGAACGCTACAAGGGGAATATCGCCCGGCGCGAGAGCGACCGTGTGCAGCGGATCGAAGAGGTCAAGGCGGACCTCGAGAAGCACGCGAGCGAGAACGAACTTCTGAAGGCGCTCAAGTCCGCGATCGAGTGGCACACCCTCGCGACGGACAAGAACGATGTGATCCATTCGGAAAAGGTCCGGCTGCTGGTCGATCAAGCGGTCGCCGACGCGAAAAAGGCCGAGTCGAAGAGCGATTGGCTGGACGCGCACGCCCTCTATAACCACCTGAACGTGCTCTTCGAGGAGCAGCGGACCTATGAAGCCGACCTGCGCCGCCTGAGCCAGCGGCTGATGATGCTCCGCCTCTACACGCCCGAAAGCCTGTTCCAGATGCGGAACGCGCAGCGCATCGCCGAGGGCGAAGAGGCCCTGCCCCCTTACAACAAGACGGGCGAAGATTGGCGCGAAAAACTCGCGGGGATCGAAGAGCCGATGCTCTTCCGCTCGCTGGGGAGCGCGTCGGTGCAGCACGTTGACCGGGTGGCGATGTCGAAGATTCTTGTCGGCGCGTACCGGGCCGTGAAGACGATGCTGACGACGGACCATCTGTCGGAGGCGTTCCCTGGGATCGCCGACGCGAACGCCCGCGGTCAGTTCGTGCGGTTCCTCGACGAGCGCATCGCCTCGGTGCTGGAAAAGCCGGAGGGCTGGGACTATCAGGACCTGCGCGAGGGCTACGCCGCGATGCGGAACATGAACGCATCGACGGTCAAGATCGCCCCCGAGGCGCTGATCCACGAGTTCACCAACGGCGGGTTCGGCGAACTGGACGATTTCTCCGCCGTCATCTGGCCCGATGAGATGGAGCAGTTCTCCCGCACCACCGAGGGAACATTCAAGGGCGTGGGCATCCAGATCACGCTGAACGAAGCGCTGGAACTGAAGGTGGTCACCCCGCTCGAAGGAACCCCCGCGGCCCGCGCCGGCATCCGCTCGGGCGACCTCATCCGCAAAGTAGACGGCGATTCAACCCTCGGCATGTCGCTGAACCAGGCCGTCGAACGCATCACCGGCCCGGCCGGCACCCCCGTCACCATCACCATCGAGCGCGAAGGCGTCGAAGAACCGATCGACTACACCCTGACGCGTGCGGAGATCCCGATCTATTCCGTCAAGGGATGGCGTCGCACCGGCGCGAAGGAAACCGAGTGGGATTGGTTCGTCGATCGCCCCAACCAGATCGGCTACGCACGCATCACGCAGTTCAACACCAACACCACGCAGGAGATGCGGGCAGGGCTGGCCGCGATGATGGAATCGGGCGGCCTGAAGGGGCTGATCCTCGATCTCCGCGGCAACCCCGGCGGGCTGCTCTCGGAAGCCGTCGGCGTGTCGAGCCTCTTCATCAGCGACGGCACCATCGTCACTCAGGAAGACAACCAAGGCGCGGTTCGCGAGAAGCAGGAAGCGACCAAAGGGCCGCGAATCCCGGAGATCCCGGTGGTAGTCCTCATCAACGGCGGTTCGGCGTCAGCAAGCGAGATCGTCGCCGGGGCGCTGCAGGATTACCGCGAGGCGATCCTCGTCGGCGACCGCTCGTTCGGCAAGGGCAGCGTGCAGAACGTCTTCGTCCTCGGGCCCAAGGCGGCGTTCAAACTGACCACGCAGTACTACCGCCTGCCCGGCCGCGACGGCCAGCCGGGCCGACTCATCCACAAACGCCCCGAGAGCACCCACTGGGGCATCGACCCCGATATCGAGGTCGAGGTGCTGCCCAAGCAGTTCGGCGAGGCGTTCCAGTTGCGGCAAGACGCGGACATCGTCGAGTTTGATGACAAAGGAAACCTCGTCGAGCGCGCCGAGCGGCCTGACCCCTCGCGGCTGATCACCGAAGGCCTCGATCCACAGTTGGAAACCGGCCTGCTTTTGATTCAGAGTCAGGTCATTCCGGCGATCATCGGGGCCCGAGCCGAGGCGGAGCGTCGACCGGTTCCCTGAAAGTGGCACGGGCTTTCCAGCCCGTGTCTTCCCACGCCCTGGAAAGGGCGTGCCACGGCGATCCCCCATAACGGGTAGAAAACTGACTATTCGGACGTTACTAAACGCTCGGGATGAGTGAAGGCCGCCGCAACGAATCCCGTGGTCGTACGGCGCAAGGATGAGATGTCATCCCGATTACCGGCGGCGGCACCCGTCGTCCGATGTTGCACGCATGCGCAGCGACGCCGGCGAGAGAACACTGGTGATGAGCGACGGCGACCTGACCGGCCTGGTGGCCCGCGCGATGGTCTCAAGGCCGGGAGAGACGGTTGTCTGGCTGCTGCCGCGCTCGGGCACGCGACGGCGGGCGGCGGCAAAGGCGCAGGGTGCGGCGTTGGGCTTCGAGACGGTCGAAGCCGACGCCAGGCAAGGGGCGTTTGCGGGAATGCCCGAGGAGTTGATTGACCTGTTTCTTGCCTGCCGGTCGGCGGATCGGCATGGGTGCGATCGTGTGGTGCTGCCGGCGTGCCGAGGGATGGATGCGGACGGGATTTATGCGGTCGATTCGGCTATCGCGGATGTTGGGCGTTTCCTGGCCGAGGCGGGTGTCCGACGCGAGCCGGAGATTGTGACGCCGCTGTTGGACCTGACGACCGAGCAGGTGGCCGACCTGGCGCTCGATCTGGGCGTGGCGATGGAGTTGTGCTGGTGGGACGGGCGGTTCGCCGGCCTTTGCGACGAGGGCGATCCGGACGCGGAACGGTGGGTGTGGGAGGGTGCGATGCACCGCGCATGTCGCGCTTTTGGACGCCGGGAACGAGTCTTCGAGTCCCCGGGTTCACCGATTGCGACCGATTAGCAGGGGGTTTGCACCGATCCGCCTTCCTGCTACACTACTCGGCTCGATTGCACTTGGGAGGTTCCTCCCGTCACCGAAGGAGTTTGGGCGATGTACGCCATCATCGAAGACAGCGGATCACAGATCAAAGCCTCCGTCGGGGCCGTGCTGACGGTTGACCTGCGGGACCTCCCCGCGGACGCGAAGTCCGTGACGTTCGATCATGTGCTCCTGATCTGCAAGGACACATCGGCGAAGGTCGGGACGCCGTATGTGTCGGGGGCGAGCGTCGTCGCGGACGTCATCGAGCGCGAGTTCAAGGGGGAGAAGATCGACATCTTCAAGTACAAGAAGCGCAAGGGCTATCACAAAAAGATCGGCCACCGCCAGCGGTACATGAAGGTGAAGGTCAGCGCGATTAATGGGTGAGTGCCGGCGCGGTTTCAGATTGGAAATTTGAGATTTCGGAGCCCATGCGTTCGGACGAGTGTTTTAAGACCGGCCTAGGTTCTGTCTGAAAACCACGCTTCTGGCCGATTTCCGTGGGTGATGGCAAAGGAATCGTCACGGAAACCAGCGCGTCTGAAACGGCATGAGCTCACCGACGAGCAGTGGGCGTTGGTCCGATCGCATCTCCGGCGCTCAAAGGCACGCACCGGCCGGCCGCCGCGTGAGCCGCGCCTCATGCTCAACGGGATCATGTGG
>CAMTWL010000013.1:0-70124 GCA_947085435.1 uncultured Phycisphaerae bacterium | reverse complement strand
AGGAATGGTGACGCTTGTCCCACCGGCTCACGCCGGTGGCTAACGGCTTGCGCCCCGGCGCGCCGGGACTGATGAGTGGCACACCTGAGGTCTTGCGGCCAATGCCGTAAAAAGATCCCTCTGGCGTGATCCCGTTGCAGCCCAGCCAAGATGCTTACAGCAGTGGCTTCCAGCCTGCCCGAACTGTTTCGAGCGAGCAGGCAGGTCTCCGCGGCGACTCTTCGAGAAGCCTGCCCCACCTGACCTGGAATCGCGCTACTCCACGGCCCGCACGGTCATCACCACAATCGCCCCCACCGGCACGCTGTTCATGCTCCCATCGGTCACGCCGGTTTCCGATCGCGGCGGCGCCGACACCGCCGCGATCGCTTCCACCTCATCCATCCCCGCGGCGACGAGCCCGAAGTCCACCCGTCCCCGGACAGCCCGTCATTGATGCGCACGCGAATAAACTGGCGTGACGCGCGGTAATATATGTTCATGTGACGCCGGACAGCGAGCGCCGTGCGACGCGGCCAGGCTGCGGAGTGACGTGGCCGCTGGTACGAAACTCGGAGAATCCGATGCCGACCGATGGATACACGCTCGTGCTTGCCTTGATGACGCGGGAGTCGCCCCCCTCGTCGGGTCTGCTGTCCATCAGCCCGCCCGTGCTGTTCTTTGTCCTGGGTATCGTCGCGGTCCTGGTCCGCTCCGACCTCCGCATCCCGAAGGCGATTACGAAACTGCTCTCGTTGTACCTGCTGTGGGCGATCGGTTTCCGGGGCGGGGTGGAACTCGCTTCGGCCGGCATCACCGTTGAAACCGGCAGGATCCTCGCTTTGGCCTTCGCCCTCTCGCTGATTGGCCCGGCCTGGGCGTATTGGTTTCTACGACGCATCCTGGACCGCTGGAACGCGGCGGCGATCGCGGGATGCTACGGCTCGGTCAGCGTCGTCACGTTTCTGACGGCCAGCACGGCGCTGGACCAGAACGGAGTTCCATTCAGCGGTCACATGGTGGCCGTCATGGCGCTCATGGAGTCGCCGGCGATCGTCGTTGCCCTGCTCCTGCTCCGACTCGACGAGCGAGGACGCGCCACGGACACGGTTGCGGACGCAACCTCTCGGCCCGGACGGGAGGGGCACTCCCCCCGTCACTCCTGGCCGGCGCTCCTGCACGAATCGCTGCTCAACGGGCCGGTGCTGCTGCTGCTGGGAAGCCTTGTCATCGGCATGCTGACGGGTCAACGGGGCTATGCCGCCTTCAAGCCACTCTGCACCGACATCTTCTCGGGGGTGTTGGCGTTCTTTCTTCTGGACATGGGGCTGATGGTGGCGCGACGGTTGCGAAGCGTCGCGCGGATGCCCCTGATCCTGCCGATCTTTGCGGTCGTCGCGCCGTTGATCAACGGAATGCTTGCGATCGCATTGTCAAAGGTGATGGGCATCCCCGCGGGCGACTCGGTTCTTCTGGCCGTTCTGGCGGCATCGGCGTCGTACATCGCGGCCCCGGCCGCGCTCCGCGCGGCCATTCCGAAGGCCGAACCATCGCTCTATGTGACGCTGGCCATGGGAGTGACGTTCCCGTTCAACATCACTCTCGGGATCCCTCTGTACTTCGCGGTTGTCCAGTGGCTGTGGTAAGACGCACGAGTGTTCCCGACCGTGTATCGGCGGGGGGCCTGTTTGGTCGGATGCCGGCACAAGTCCCTCTCTGGGGTGGCACGGTCGCCGCGGCGACCGTGCTCCGCCGCGCGTCGCCCGTCATGCTTGTGCCGAGCCACAAGCGCGCCACCCGCCGTATGACGCCGCGCGCTTCGGGTGGGTGAAGGTCAAGATCAAAAGAGCGCTTACGCCCGGAGAGGCGCGAGCGCTCTTGAAAAAATCGTACGGGCTGGTCGTGGCGTGCCCGCCACGGCGCGCGCAAGACTCAATCAGCGGCGTGAGCGTCGGCACGCCAGCATCATCACGCACAACGCAAACGCACCAGGCCCCGGCACCACCACGGTCTCGACGTACGAGATCGCCGCGTCGTGCTCGGCCTCGGGCTGGTTCAGGTTGAAAACGATCCAGTATGGGTCGGAGTTCGCGATGCCCATCGCATCGGTGAAGAGTTCGAGTTCGAGCAGGTACACGCCGTCCGAAGGATCGGAGAAGCCGCGTGCGATGTCGCTGCCGCGCAGGATGTGGGAGAGGTGCTCGTCGATGAAGCCCAGACCGTCGGCCTGCGCGAAGAAGAACCCCGGGACGAATCCGCCGGCGTTAACGCTCGCCTCCTCGCCGGGCGTGCCGAGGAAGCGGGCGAGTTGCATGGTCTCGTCGATCAAGCCGTCGAAGGCGCTCCCGTTCCATCGCTTCAGATCGGCGAGGATGTTGAAGCCGATGCGGGCGTCCGGGGCCAGGGCGTTCGAGGTGTAGCCCGGCTCGTCGTTGCCGAAGGGGCCGAACTCGATCGACCCGAGTTCCGAGGCGAACACACGTTGCGGCGTGCCAAGCCCGCCGCGGAAACCCGCCTCCTCGACGAGCGAGGTCACGATTCGTCCAGCGACGAAGGCCACGCCGACATCCCCGCCATGCGGCACGCCGCCCGCAAAGGCGAACGCGGGAACGGCCCCAAACAACAACACTGATGCGAAGGTCTTCATGGTCTCTCTTCTCCCAAGTCCAAACGGTTCGGACACACCCGATCCATACGACGGATCGGGTAAACAAATCAAACTCAGTGCGCTCGCCTCGGATCGAAACTGTTCTTCGAGTAATCGGTGTAGACCTGCCGGAACATCAGCGTCGCGGCGTGCCCATCCAGGAACGCATAGTTGGACCGCGCATCCCACGAGCGCTCCGCGCCGCCGTGCGCGTTGGTCTGCATCTCTCCCGCGGCGATTTCGGGCGGCGCATTCGGCGCAAAGTCGCCGAACCACCATCCGTAGGGGTGAACGTGGTCCGTCCCGGCAAACGGCCCCTCAAACGCCATCATCAGAAACTGGATCGTCGCGTGCGGCGCGGGCAGCCGATCGAGCCGGTCGTAGGTGATCGGGTACGGCTCGTTTGTCTCCGGATCGAGCACACCCGCGAGATGTGATGTCACCATCTCGTTCAAGCCGTATGAAGTGACTCGGAAAACGTTCGGCCTCCCGACCGGCGCGGGAACCCCCGACCCGCCGAGCGCCACGGGCCAGTGAGGACTTGTATCGACCGGCGATCGAAGTATCAGCGGCGTATCGAAGTGCTCCTGGAGCGCCACAACCCACGAAACCGTGTCCAGTTCTTCTGCGCCGTGCGCGATGCCATAATCGACCAGCGCGCCGCGATGCTCCGCCGCGTAGACCTGCTGCGCC
The DNA here is from genome assembly GCA_947085435.1 of uncultured Phycisphaerae bacterium. Classification (GTDB taxonomy): domain Bacteria; phylum Planctomycetota; class Phycisphaerae; order Phycisphaerales; family UBA1924; genus JAEUIV01. The sequence goes on along the minus strand of CAMTWL010000013.1, from coordinate 66,805 downwards.
AGCGCGAGGCTGCGCACATTCGAGAGGCACTGCATGGTCATCGCGGCACGCCGAGCCTTTCCGAGCGCTGGGAGCAGGATGCCGATGAGGATCGCGATGATCGCGACCACCACGAGCAACTCGATCAACGTGAAGCCACGCCGCCTCATGGGCACACGTTCCCCCAGTTGGACAGCACGAACGTGATATCGCTGAAATCGACCGTGCCCGACCGGTTCGAGTCCCCCGGAATCCCCGGCACGCCGGTACTCCCGAAACTCGCGAGCACCGCCGTGATATCAGCGAAGTTCACGGCGTTGTCCGAGTTGGCATCACCCGAGCAGACCGGGGGCGCGAGGAGCACGTTCTCGACATATGCGAACGCGGCCGCGTGAGCCATCGTGTCCGCCCCCTGGCGGAACACCAGGTAGATCGGGAGGCTCGGCGACGGGATGTTGCCCGCCTTGATCTCGATCTTCAACAGGAAGATGCCGTTCGAGAAGGGAGCGGTCAGAAAGAAGTTGATGTGCTGATGCACCGACCCGTTGGCGGGCACGGCCTGGATGTTGAACCCCGCGACGAACGTGTCGGCCGTCAACGGCGTCTGGCGATTCGTGGCACCCAATGAGATGAAGAGCCGCTCGGCCGGGATGGCGTCGAAATCCGTTCCGTCCCATCGGCGGAGCGCATCCAGAATATTGAACGAGATCAGCGTTCCCTGTGGGAACGTTCCGATCGATGCGGTGAACCCGGGATCATTCGTCCCGTTGGCCACCTCGCCGAAGAATCCCGCGTACGCGCGAAGATCAGGGATGAATACCCCGCCCGCATCGAAATCGAAGGCCCCGGTCTTCAGGGCCCCGCTCTCGACGTACAAGTGGATGTCGCGGTGAGGCTGCGCCTTGGCCGTGTTGCCCAAGAACGCGGCCGCGAAGCACACCAGTAAGGCTCGCGCGAGCCGTTTCATGCCCGATCTGTTATTGCCACACTGTTGCATCATTGACGCAATCATGTCACAGATGCAACCGTGTGTCAAGAGAAATCAACGATTTATTTCGTTAGGATTCCGTCATGCAACCCCGAAACAACGCCGTCAGATTGGCCGCTTTCCTCCTCATGGCTGCGGGCCTCGCCTCCTGCGCCGCCCCGCGCGACGATCGCCCCCTCGGCGGTCGCGGCATCACGCCGCCCAGCAACCCCGTCCGCGCCATGGTCCGCGGCGTCACCACCGACGTCAGCGCCGCTCGCCTCCGCACCGACGTCGACCGCCTCGCCTCCTTCGGCACGCGCCACACCATGTCTGACCGCACGTCCGACACACGCGGCGTCGGTGCCGCCGCACGATGGATCAAAGGCGAGTTCGAGAAAGCCGCCGCCGAACGCGCCCGCCTCGGACTGCCGGCGATGCAGGTCTACCTCGAACCGCACACGCTCGCACCCGACGGCCGACGCATCGACGTGCCCGTCGAAATTCAGAACGTCGTCGCGTTGATCCCCGGTCGGCTCGAATCCACCGGCCAGGCCGAGCGCATCTACGTCAGCGGGCACTACGACTCCCGCAACGGCAACGAGTTGGACCGCACGGGCGACGCCCCCGGCGCCAACGACGACGCCTCGGGTACCGCCGTCGCTCTCGAACTCTGCCGCGTCCTCTCGAAACGCGAGTTCGACCACACCATCGTGCTCGTCGCGTTCGACGCCGAGGAAGCGGGTCTTTACGGCTCGCGCAAGCACGTCGAGCAAGCCGCCGCCGACAACGCGCGCATCCGCGCCGTGCTGAACAACGACATCGTGGGCGATCCAACCTCGCCCGGCGGCCGCGACACGCGCGGGCTCATCCGCCTCTTTTCCGAGGGCCTCCAGGCCGGCCCCGTCGCCGGCGATTCCATCGGCGGCCGCCCCGGCAGCGGCAGCGGCGCGACCATCGAACGCCTCCGCCGCGAGGGCGCCCTCGCCGATTCGACCTCGCGCCAACTCGCACGCTACGTCTACGAGACCGCGTGGCAGCACCGCACCGACGTCCGCCCCGTCATCATCTTCCGCGCCGACCGATTCCTCCGAGGCGGCGACCACACCCCCTTCCACGACGCCGGCTACCCCGCCGTCCGCTTCACCGAAGTGGACGAGGAATACAACCGCCAGCATCAGGACACCAAAGTCGTGGACGGCGTTCGCTTCGGCGACGCCGCGCAGTTCGTTGATGAGCACTACCTCGCGGGCGTCGCGCGACTGAACGCCGCCGCCGCCGCGAGCCTCGCCAACGCCCCCACCGCGCCCGCCGATGCTCGGATCATCACCGCCGTGCTGAGCAACAGCACGATGCTCCGCTGGTCGCGCAGCATCGACCCCGACGCCGCGGGGTACGAGGTCGTCTGGCGCGAGACCACCAGCCCGGTCTGGAACTACGTCATGGACGCCGGCGACGCCACGGAGACAACCGTCGCGATCAGCAAAGACAACGTCTTCTTCGGCGTGCGCGCCTACGACCGCGAGGGCTACCGAAGCGTGGTGTCGTTCGCCTACGCCGCGCGGGAGTAGCCACGATCCAAACGATTCACCACGGAGACACGGAGGCACGGAGAAATCAAGAATATTGATTTAAAAACCAACTATTCGGCTTTCTCCGTGCCTCCGTGTCTCCGTGGTGAATGCCTTTGTCTTTACGGCCTCGCCCCGCAATCGTTCCCGAAGTTCGCCAGCACGACCGTGATATCGCTGAACACAAAGGGATTGTTGAAGTTCGCCAGCACGAAGGTGATGTCCGCAAAGTCCGCGTCGAGGTCGCCGTCGTAGTCACCGTCGCATGGCGGCGGCGTGAAGTTCACCCTCAGCGAAGGACGGAACGACGGCACGATGTTCTCCTTGGTGTCGAATCGCTTGGCCGACGGCGCGACCGTCTCATCTCCGTTCAGCGACCACCCATGATTCGCGGCCGATCCATCGAGCCACGCCTGCACGTCCGCCACGAGTCCCGGTCCGCTCCACACCACCGGCCCACTGGTGAACCCGACCAACTGCGACGCGCTCACCGTCGGGCTGAAATCGCCCCCGGGCGTCGCCCAGAAACTCGTGTCGAAGAACCGATGAATCCACGTCGCGTCCCCCGGCTGCGTTTCCCCGCCGCTGCCCTCGTTCCCAGGGGCCAGCGACGCGCCCTCTCCCCACGATGCCAGGAGCCGATGGACCTCGACGACCTGGTTGTCGGTGATCGACCGGGAAAGATTAAGCGTCAGCATCACCGAGTTGATCGTCGAGCCGGGCGGGATCGACGACACATCGAAGAGGATGCACGCTCGACGGGCCTCCCCGGTCGCCGTCAGCCCCGCGAACATGTATTGCCCGGCGCCGTTGGATGTCGCGCCCGTGTCGCTCTGGTAGAGCGTGTTATCCGCCGCTGAAGGCAGCGTCACCGTGTCAGCCAACACCGGGGCGGTAAACAGGCACACCACCGTCGCATACATCGGCCTGAAGCCGAGCCTTGAGCCGCGCATAGAGCCACTCCTCTCGAGAACCTCCTCAACCTTCCCGCCCTTAGCCTACCTCAGATTCCGCTGTTGGCAACCAAAATACTGCAAGATCCCGGTATTTTGGAACATGAGGCCCGTGGAGCGGGCGATCGGCACGTTCCGTGGCTGCGCTCAAACATCGGCCCGGCTTTGGGTGGGAAAGAAGGCGGGGGCGAAGACCGTGGTTTCAGCCCGGGCGCTCGGCCGGGGGCTGTTCGCGCATTCGTTTCGCTTCGATGATTTTTTTCAGCGACCGCTCCATCTCCAGCGCCGTCGCCATCTCCTCGACCACCACGCCGTCCGCCCCCAGCCCCGCCGCCACGACCCCCTGCGACACATAGTTCGCACGCGCCAGAATAAAAACATCCGGCTTCATCTGCCGCGCCACCCGGCAGGCGCGCAGCACGCTCTCCTCGTCCGGGATCGTCAGGATCAGGAAATCCGCGTGGTGGATGCCCGCCTCTTCCAGAACTTCGATGCTCGACGCATCGCCGAAGAGTACCTCGCGCCCCAATCGTCGCTGCGTTGAGATCGTCGCGGGGTTCAGGTCCACGACGGTGTAGGTCGCGCCGAGCCGCTTGAGTTCGTCGGCGACGGCGCGCCCGACAAGGCCGAACCCGGCGATGATCGCGTGCAACGGCCGCTCCGTTGCGACTACCGGCGTGGCCGTCATCATCGGGGCGCTCCGACGCGCCCACCGCAACGCCGCGATCCGAGGCAGCCGCGAGTTCACCCCCGCCACCGCCTGCACGATCGAAGGCGTGGCGATCAGCGAGAGGACGGTGATCGCCACCGCCTTGCTCACCGCCTCGTCACCGATCAGACCGATCGCGGGCGCCGCCGCCGACGCGAGCATCAGCACGCTGAACTCGCCCGACTGCGCGAGCGAGAACCCAGCCTTGAGCGCCACGTTCCCCGTCGCCCCCGTCGCCCAGAACGAAAGAGACATCAGCGTCCCCTTCAGCGCGAGCATGACCACGGTGCCGACCACGATCAACAGCCAATCGTCCCACAGCACCTCCAGCGAAACGCTCATCCCGATCGCGGTGAAGAACACGGCGCTGAACAGGTCGCGGATCGCCCCGACCTGCCCCGAGATCTGGTGCCGGAACGGCGTCGCGGAGAGCAGAAATCCCGCCAGAAACGCCCCGACCGCCGCATTATGAATCAACTGTTCGGTCAGCCCCGCCGCCCCCAGCGCCGCCGCCGTCGTGATCACGATCAACACCTCGGGCGATCGCGCCCGCGCCGCCTCCGTCAGAAGCCGGGGCAGCAAGTACCGGCCAAACCCGATGATCAGCCCGATGCCCCCGACCGCCACGGCCCCGCTCGCGATCAGGTTCAACGTGAGATCGAATCCTGAGACGCCTTGCTGCGAGAGCGCGGCCCCCGCCGTCCCCGAGCCGCTCCATCGCGCCAGCGGCGGCAATAGCAACAGCAGCACGATCGCCACGAGGTCCTGGAGAATCAGCACGCCGAACACCAGCCGCCCCTCGGGATGCGTCAGTTCACGCCGCTGCATCAGCACCCGCAGCACCACCACCGTCGAAGAGATCGAGAGCGCCGCCGCGATGACCAGGCCGCCCGCCGCCGACGCCCCGAGCAGTCGGCACAAAGGCCACATCACAATCGTGCATACCCCGGCCGAGAGCAGCGTCCCGAGCAGCATCTGCCGCAGCCCCCGCGCCAGCACCGAAAGGTCGATGTGCAGTCCGATGCCGAAGAGGAGCAGCACCGTCGCCAGGTCGCTGATCGACTGCACATTCTTCGGATCGCTCACGAACGCCAGCGCGCCCGGCCCGATGATCGCGCCGGTAATCAGGTACGCCGGCACCGTCGCGAACCGCAACCTCTGAAGCACGAGCGCCATCACCGCCGCCGCCGCGAGGATCACCACAAGATCCCTGAGCAAGGGCGAAGGCATGTTCGAGGCGGCAAGGGTCCAGATCGACATGCCGCCGATGCTACACGGCGCGACCCGCCCCACGAACCCCGACCGTCAGGGAGCGGGTCACGCCACTCGGGGTGCCACGGCTTGGCCCGCTGCTTTGAGCGGGCAAGCCGTGGTGTCGCCGCGTCACTCCGCCCCGCCCAGCAACGCGCCAAGCCTCTGCATCTCGGCCGTCCGCTCCGCTTCGCTCATCCGCGCGTACGCATCCGCGAACGCCCCGATCGAAGCGTAGCCCATCTGCGCCAGCGCGTTCGAGACGAGATCACCGGCCTCGGCAGCGCGAGGAGGAGTGCGAAGAAGAACAACACTCGGGCGCAAGCGCACGCTCGGGATGAGGCCGCCGAATCCCGTGGTGGTCCCGCAAGCGTGGTTCGCTGAGTTTCCTTCGCTTGCGCGAAGGGCTCGTTCCAACCGCCTGAAAAAGGCGTGGGGCGCTCCAAAACACTTCCTCCACTTCGATTCCTCCCGATTTCGCCGATACTCCTTTGCATGACATGGCAGGCCTGGTTCACCGCCGCGACACTCCTGACGATGCTCGCGACGCTCGCGTCGGGGAGGCTGAGCGCCGACATCGCGCTCCTCGGAGCCGTCGGCGTGCTCCTGATCGCGGGAGTCATCACGCCGGGCGATGCCGTCTCGGGCTACGCCAACCCCGGTGTCGCCACCATTGCGCTGCTCTACGTCCTCACCGTCGGGCTGCGCGAGACCGGCGCGATGTCGATGGTCAGCGCCCGCCTGCTCGGCCGACCGCGCACCGCGCTGCAGGCCCAGACGCGCCTCGTCTGCTCCGTCACCGTCCTCTCCGCGTTCACCAACAACACCACGCTGGTCGCCGCGTTCCTCCCCGTGCTGCACGGCGTGGCCAAGCGCGCACGCATCGCCTCCTCGCTCCTCTTCATGCCCCTCTCCTTCGCCGCCATCATCGGCGGCGTCTGCACCCTCATCGGCACCAGCACCAACCTGACCGTCGCCGCCCTCATCCAGCAGCACAACCGGCAGAATCCCGATCATCTCGTGCCGGAACTCGGCATGTTCACGCTCACCCCCGTCGGGGTGTGCGTCGCGCTGGCGGGCGTCATCTACATGCTCGCGCTGGGGCGGAAACTCCTGCCGAACCGCGCGGAGGTCTTTGAGACGAGCGAGGCGGCAAGGCAATACATGACCGCGATGCGCGTGCGGCCGACCTCGCCGATGGTCGGCCAGACCGTCGAGGCCGCGGGGCTGCGCCAACTGCCGGGGCTGTTCCTCAGCCGCATCGACCGTCCGACCGAGACCATCACCGCCGTCGGCCCGGAAGAACGTTTGGCTTCGGGCGATGTCCTGAACTTCGTCGGCGTGCTCGAATCGGTCGTCGATCTTCAGAAAACGCGCGGGCTCGACCCCGTCACCGACGACGGCCAGCCGGGGGCCAATCGTCCCTCGATGGCGCTCGTCGAGGCGGTGGTCTCGCCGATGTCGCCGCTGATCGGGCAGACCATCCGCGACGCCGGGATCCGCACGCGCTACGGCGCGGTCGTCGTCGCGGTGCATCGGCACGGGCACCGGCTCTCGGGAAAAATCGGCGACATCAAGATCGACCCCGGCGACACGCTTCTTCTCGAGACCGGCCCGGGATTCGCCCGCCGGCACAGGGATTCATCGGAGTTTCACCTCGTCAGCGAACTGGAAGAGCCCGCCTCGCCTCGGCATGACCGCGCATGGTTTGCGCTCGTCGTTTTGCTTGGAGTGGTGATCCTTTTGAGTACGGAGGTGGTCGATCCGTTGACCGGGGCGCTGTTGGGGGCGGCGTTGATGCTGATGGGCCGATGCTGCACGGCGGATCAGGCTCGGCGTGGGGTGGATTGGACGGTGCTGTTGATTGTCGGGGGGTCGGTGGCGCTGGGGAAGGCGATGGAGCGGACGGGCCTCGCGGACACACTCGCGGGGCACCTGCTGTCGTCGCACGAGGCGCTGGGGCCGATCGGGGTGCTCGGGGCGGTGTACCTGCTGACGCTGGTTTTTACGATGCTTATGAGCAACAACGCGGCGGCGGCGCTGATGTTCCCCGTTGCGGTTCGTGCCGCGGAGCAGGGGGGCATGCCGGTGATGCCTTTGATCGTGTGCCTGACGATCGCGGCGTCGGCGGAGTTCATCACGCCTCTGGGATACCAGACGAATCTCATGGTCGCGGGCCCCGGCGGGTACCGCTGGAGCGACTTTGCCCGCTTCGGGGGCCCGCTGACACTGCTTACAGGCGTGGTGTGCGTGGGGGCGGCGGCGATGTGGTTTGGGGTCTCGATGTGACAGGTTTTCCACAATTAACGCCGATTACGAGCAGATTGCGCGCGAACGCTGATGTCCTGGTTTGGAGGACGTGCCCTTCCGCCGGGGGAGCGATATTGAGGCCGGAACGCGACGAAAGGTGTGAAGTGACCGCTTCCTGCTCCTCTTTCCAGAGTGAATTTTTCAAGTCACCCGAACAGTATGCGACGATTGTGTGTATATTCAGAAGTGATCTCTCTCTCCTCCAGCGGAGCGCCGTTGAAAAAATGGCGCTCTGCTTGTTTAAATACGCTGTAAGGATTGCGGCGGGCGAGCGTCGCTCGGCGCGTTGGGAGTTGATCGCGTGAGCATGAGCGGGACGACGATCCTTGTCACCGGGGCCGCGGGGTTCATCGGCTCGCATGTCGCGGGGGCGCTGCTGGCGCGCGGCGCGTTCGTCGTCGGGCTGGACAACTTCGATTCGTTCTATGACGCGGGGCTGAAGCGAGCGAACGTGCGCGAAGTGGAGCGTGCGGGCGCGGCGTTCAAGATGATCGAAGCGGACATCCGCGACGAGCGCGCGATGAGCGAACTCTTCGAGCGCGAGCGGTTCGCTGGGGTGGTGCATCTGGCGGCGCGGGCGGGGGTTCGGCCGAGCATCGTGGAGCCGGCGTTGTACGCGAGCGTGAACGTCGTGGGCACGTCGGTGCTGCTCGAAGCGGCGCGGCGGAATGGATGCGGGCGATTCGTCGGCGCGTCTTCAAGTTCGGTCTACGGCAACAACAAGAGGGTGCCGTTTTCGGAGTCGGACGCCGTGGATCATCCGATCAGCCCGTATGCGGCGACGAAGAAAGCGTGTGAACTCCTCGGGCACGCGTGCCATCATCTGCATGGGATGCCGGTGGCGATGCTGCGGCTGTTCACGGTGTTCGGGCCGAGGCAGAGGCCGGACCTGGCGATCTCGGTGTTCATGCGGAACATCGCGCGCGGCGAGGCGATCCCGGTCTTCGGCGACGGGTCCATGAGCCGGGACTACACGTTCATAGACGATATCGTCGCGGGGGTGCTGTCGGCGTACGAGCGCATCCCGTCGCACGGGTTCCGTGTCTGGAACCTTGGCGGAAACCGGCCGATGACGCTGAGCGCGATGATCGAAGCGGTTGAGCGCACGGTTGGAAAGAAAGCGTTGATCGATCGCCGCCCGACGCCTCCCGGGGATGTGGAGCGGACGTACGCCGATCTGACGCGGAGCGTCGCCGAGTTGGGGTTCAGCCCCTCGACGAGTTTCGGAGAGGGTCTCGCAAAGCAGTGGGAGTGGATGAGGTCGGCGTCGCCGTCGGGCGGTTGATGACCCGGCCGAGGTAGGCGCCGACGACGCACAGCGCGAAAGCCCGCGACCAGAGCGGCGTCTCCGGCGCGTCGAGATACGAACGCCAGATCGAATCGATCCCCTTCACCTCGATCAGCCCCGATCGGCGGAGGTCCGACAGTGATTCTTCGCACATCCCCCGCAGAGAGGAGTTCATCCACCGGCGGATCGGGAGCGAGAAGCCGCGCTTGGGGGCGTCGAGGAGTTCGGTTCGGAGCAAGTTGGGGAACGCACGGCGTAGCAGGTGCTTATTGGCGAGGCCTTGGGGCATGCGCACGGCGGATGGGATGGGCATGACGGCGTTGAGGACGCCGGTATCGAAGAAGGGGACGCGGATTTCGAGGCTGTGGGCCATGCCCATGACGTCCGAGTCGCGGAGGAGCATGTTGCCGGTGTAGTAGCGTGTCTCGAGCAGGGAGACGGCGACGACGGGGTCGTTTTCGTCCAGGTCGATGTCCGACATCGCCTCCGCGGGCATGAACGACTTGGCCAGCCCCGACGACCGCGAGGTGATGCCGAGTTCCGCGAGTTGGAGGGCGGACATGACGCGGCGGCGCTGGAAGTAGAGGTCGGCCAGTCGCTCGCCGGTCTGGGCGATCTCCATGAGTTTGTGCCGATAGGCGAGCGGACGCCCGGTCGAGGCGGCCCGCGCGATCAAGCGCCTCACCCACACCGGGAGATTGCTCGTTCGGCGCATGAGCGACTGGATGCGCTGGACATCGACGAACGAGCCGTAGCCGCAGAAGAGTTCGTCCCCGCCAAGCCCCGAGAGGGCGACGGTGATTCCCGCGTCCTTGACGGCCTTGGACACGACGAAGGTGTTCAGCCCGTCGATGCTGGGCTGGTCCACGGCATCGAGCCAGCGCTCGACCCCCGCGAGGGCTTGCTGAGTGTTGATCTGGACATCGTGGTGATGCAGGCCGAACAGGCTGGCGGTGCGCTCGGCGGGCTCGCTCTCCGACATGTCGGGGTTGTCGGAAAAGCCGACGGTGTAGGTGCTGAGGTCCTTGGAGTGCTTTGCGGCCAATCCCGCGACGATCGTCGAATCGATCCCCCCCGACAGAAAGATACCTACCGGGACGTCGCTGATGAGGTGGTCGCGGACGGCGATATCGAGCGACGCGCGGATGCGGTCCACCGCTTCGGCCTCGGTGATGGTTGGGTCGATCGGAGGCGGACGCCAGTAACGGATGGGGGTCGGCGGCGCGGCGCGGAGGGCGGTGTCGAGCGGGATTTCCTGCCAGAATCCCGCCGGGAACGAGTGGATGCCCTCGATGATCGTGTCCGGCTCCTGCACCGCGCCGAAGGCGAAGAAGGTCGAGAGGCCGCGGCGGCTGATCTTCCGCTCGACGAGGCCGCTGGCGAGGATGGCCCGGACCTCGCTTGCGAAGAGGAACGCTCCGGGGGTCCGCGCGAAGTAGAGCGGCTTGATGCCAAGCGGGTCGCGGGCCACGACGAGCGAACGCTGCGCCCGGCGGAACCACGCGATGGAGAACATCCCTCGCAGCCGGGTCAGGACCGACGGCCCCCAACGCGCGAGCGCATGGAGCAACACCTCGGTGTCGCTGTTGCCGCGGAAGCGCACGCCTTCGGATTCGAGTTCGCGGCGGAGTTCGAGGTAGTTGTAGAGTTCCCCGTTGTAGATGATGAGGTCGCCGGTCTCGGGGTGGGCCATCGGCTGGTGGCCGAGCGGCGAAAGGTCGATGATGGAAAGGCGGCGTTGCCCGAGGCCGAGCGTGACGCCCCCCCCGGTGCGCAGATCGACGAACTCGAAGCCGCTGTCGTCCGGGCCGCGGTGGGTCTGGGCGCGGACCATCGCGTCGAGCGCTTCGTGCGCCGTCGCTTGATCCTGAGCAATGATGACCGCGATTCCGCACATAGCCCGCCCGAAGCTCCTGAATCTCGGCCGCGCGGCGTATGCAGCCGATGAGCGAAGAGTAGAGAAACAGCAACGACAATCACATCGACACCGATACCCGCTCCGCCCTTTGGGCCGCCTCCAAGATCGGTCCGAGCCCGTCGGCTCGGCATGCGAAGGCCCATCTTTTTCGCCGATCATCGTATCCGATGGTGCAAGGCAACGGCCAGTTGGCGGATTCCGCCGCAGAAACGGAAGTAGGACGTCCTCACTCCGATTCCCCCCCACGCATCGACACCGGCTTCCCCAGAATCTCGTTCAGCGCAAACAGCCGACGCAGATCATTGCGAGTCACCGGCCTGCCGTCGCTCCCGATCAGCAAACCTCGAACGCCCTTCACACCGACGACGCGACGCTTTGCCGCCTCTGCCTCGGCTCTTTCTGTCCGCAGCGCCGCCGCGGCGTGCGCCGCTTGCTCACGCAGCCGCTTGTGCTGCGCCGCCTCTCGACCGACCGCCGCCGCCTGCGCCGCCTCCGCCTCCGCCGACTCGCGGCGCTGACCGGGCGTCGCCTGGGGCCGGGGCATCATCGGCCCGCGCTGGATCACCATCCCGCCGGACCCCAGCACGATCGGCACGGGCACGGGCCTCGGTGTCGCTGGGATTGTCGTGCCTGTCGGCCGGGCGACCACCGCGCCCACCCCGCCGCGCGATGATTCCTGTTGCCTCCTCAACTCGCGCAACTGCGCCTGCCGGCGCTCCGCAAGGTCCATCGCCTGCGCCGTCGGACCCGCCGCGCCCCGCGCCGGCTCGGCCCGCCCCGTCCGCAACTGCTCCTCGTACTGCCTCTTCGATTCGTCGCGGGTTTTTTTCAACTTCGCCTGCTCGCGCAACTGACCGAGCACCCACGAGCCGATCGACATCGCAAAGAAAATCGCCAGGAACCAGAGGCTGTTGGTGTTCATCGGTGACCCCAATGTACGCCATGCTCGGCGTAGTGCCTCATTCTAAAGTGGCACGGGCTTTCTCGGAGAGTCGCCGCGAAGACCAGCCCGTGTCGGCCCACCCCACGGTCGCCGCGGCGAACGGGCCACCTCAACTCCCTCTCCCAAGCCTCATTCCACCAAGCCGCTATCCTGTCCCGTCCCATCCCCGCGGCTGTGGCGGAATTGGCAGACGCGCCAGATTCAGGTTCTGGTGGGAGTAAAATCCCGTGAAGGTTCGACTCCTTTCAGCCGCATTTCGTAGTTTGTTTGGGTAACTCGGAACAAATCCGTCAGTCATGGATCAAATCAGTCGGGTAATCGGTTATTCTCTTGAAATCAATGCATCCTCACCCACCCGACCCGTCGTAGAGGTATGATCGTGGAACGCCTCCCCATCCACGGATGGCGGGAGACCGGCCACAAGAACTCTTTCCCAAGCGGAGAAATCGCATGCTGTCACAGAATCGTCGGCGAGCCTTCACGCTCATCGAACTCCTCGTCGTCATCAGCATCATCGCGCTGCTGATCAGTCTGCTGCTCCCCGCTCTTGGGCAGGCGCGGCGAAACGCCCGCCTGAGCAAGTGCATCGCCAATCAGAAGCAGCACTCGCAGGGTGCCGCGAACTACGCCTCGCAGAACAACGACAACCTCCCCCACGGCCCCGAAGGCCCGGGCGACCTCGGCGGTGTCCTCGGCGGTCGCGGCCGACCCGCCAAGGCCATGGCGATCGCCCAAGTCTTCCCCACCAACGGCTGGGGTTTTCCCTTCGCCGGCAGCGGGGGCAGCGAGGTCGGAATCGCCACCTTTTCGTACATGAATCCGCCCGAGACTGGATTCTCGGCGGACATTGCGGGCTCCTCGATGCACGATTTCTACCTCGTCACCATGGGTCCCTACATGGTCGAGGGCGAAGGCACCGCGATGCTCCAGGATGTCTTCCTGTGCCCCTCGCACACGATCCGCCAGGAAACCTGGCAGCGCTGGCGCGACCTCATGAAGCTCCCCGCACCCGAAGGGCTCGCAGGCGCACTCCCGCCGATAAGTACCATCTCCGGTACTCCCAGACTCGCGCGCGCGATCGTCGTCGGTTCTTACCGCTACTCCGTCGCCGCCCTGACCGATGCCATGGTTTATTCCTACGGCGCGGACGGCCGGGCAACGAGGGCGAACAGCAATAACCTCCGGGCGGTCGTGGCGGATGGTTCACCTTTTTTCCCCTACGAGTTCGTCGTCTACGTCAAGGCGTCTGAGATGTCCTACCCCGACAAGAAGGCACTTTTCTTCCTCTGGACCGCTTCACACGACAAGAACTTGGACTTCTGGCTGGAACCGGGTGCCACCGCTAGCGTCGCCTTCGGCGACGGCAGCGCCAAGTCGGTGAAGCCGTACTCGGAGCTGCCCACGATGCGCAACCCGCAGGAGCACGCCGGCCCCACATACAACTTGCGCTCCGACGGCGAGTTGTGGCCGGCCCACTTCTACACAACTTACGGCGGCATCCGCGGCCGCGATATCCAGTAATCACCGCGGTCTGACAATCCCCGTACAGCAATGACCCGAGGAACGCCTCGGGTCTTTTTTTGCAAAGAATAGAAATCCATGTGTCAAAGACGCCTGATACCAACCACGTTTGATTCTCGCGCGTCCGATCCGAGCCTTCGCTCGCGGACTCCCTCAGACTCGGCTTCTCAAACGCGCGGGATTCAGGTGGGATTGGTATGAGTTTGCCGCGGCGGGCTCAGGGTTGTTGTACACGGATTGCATCCGAGATCGGCGGTAACTCCCAAAGACCAAAAATAGAGTTCGACCGGCTCCGACGAGCCCCATGCGAACGCCGTACCATCTGGTCGTTCGCGGATCGGCCTTCCCCGTTGGCTGGGGCAGAGCGGGCCGCCACATCACGGCTCGAAAGGCGGAGAGTTTGACATGGCCCCATCTCACGCGAGCGCTCGCCGAGCGTTCACGCTCATCGAACTGCTCGTCGTCATCAGCATCATCGCGCTGCTGATCAGCCTGCTGCTCCCGGCGTTGGGGCAGGCGCGACGGAACGCCCGCGTCAGCCGGTGCATATCCAACCAGAAGCAGCACGCCCAGGGAGCCTCGAACTTCGCCTCGCAGAACAAGGACTGGCTGCCTCACGGCCCCGAAGGGCCGGGGCAGTACGGCGGCGTACTCGGCACCCGAGGCCGACCCGCCAAGGCCATGGCGATCTACGACATCTTTCCGACCAACGGCTGGGGCTTCCCCTACGCCGGCAGCAGCGCCTCGAATCCCGGGCTCGATACGTTCGCCAAGATCAACCCGCCGGGCGGCCACTCCGCCGACATTCGTAGTTCCTCGATGTTCGACTTCTACCTCGTCACCCTGGGTCCCTACATGGTGGAAGGCGAGGGCACCGCGATGCTCCAGGACGTTTTCCTGTGCCCCTCGCACACGAATCGGCACGAGACGTGGCAGCGCTGGCGCGACCTGATGAAGAAGCGCGGCGGGGCGCTCCCGCCGATCGATTCCGTGGCGGGAGACCGCGTCCTCGCCGTCGGCTCCTACCGATATTCCATCGCCGCCCTCACCGACGGGATCATCTATTCCTACGGCGCGGACGGCCGGGCGACGCACGCGAACGCGACTCTTCGGCCCCGCGTCACCAGGGAGTTTTTTCCGCTCGAATACATCATCTACAACAAGTCCTCCGACATGTCCTACCCGGACAAAAAAGTCCTCTTTTACTTGTGGGAGGCCTCGCACGACAAGAACGCCGATTTCTGGCTCGAACCCGGCGCGACGTCCACTGTTGCTCTTGGCGACGGGAGTGCCAAGGCCATGAAGGTCTACGCCGAACTCGCCAACACCAGGAATCCTCCCGAGCACGTCGGACCCGCCTACGAACTCAACAGCAACGGCGAGTTATGGCAGGCTCACTTCTTCGCCACCTTCGGCGGCATCCGAGGCCGAGATGTCGAATGACCCCGGATTCAATCCTCCTCCACGCCCAACTCCTCGTGGGCCTTGTCACGCAGCGTGATGAGCGATTCGATCTTGGCCGCCGCGGCTTCGCTCCGCCCCTCGATGATGTCCACCTCGATGTCGAGGGCCGTCCGCAGCGCGAGGATCAGTTTATTGCGGAACGTCGCGGACTTCTTTTCCTTCTCCGCATTCGAGGCGCCCCGCAGCAAGTACTCGGGCACCGGCTGCCCCTTCGCGGCGACGATGGCGCGCTGGAAATCGTTGATCAACTTCAGGCATTCCGCCTTCCTGGATGCATCGTCGATCTGCGATTTCAGCCCCTTCAGCGCCCGGTCCATCCCCTTCATCGACCGGCTCACGCTCGCCTCGCCCCCCGGTCCCCCCGGTCCCCCCGGGCCACGCTCGCCCGGTCGCTGCTGCGCCATCGCATCGGGCAGCAGCAACGCCGAAGCCGCCACGACTCCCGCGCCGACAATCACCGCCGCCACTTGAATCGAAACGCGCTTCATATCCAGACTCCAGGTTTGGGAACGGTCTCGAATGTGACCCTTCGCGGTCCGGAAACATTCCTTCAATCTCTGTGTCTCCGCGCCCCGCCGCGGCGGATCTGCGACTCTGTGGTAAAAATTTTTCAGTTCTTCCCGGCTTCGCCCATAGCGATGTCCAGACACCGGACAAGGTATTCCAGGTCCGCCTTCGTGATGCACATGGGCGGCTTGATCCGCAGCGTGTTCGCGAAGAGGCCGCCTTTGCCGACGAGCACGCCCAGTTCGCGGCAGCGCTCGAACACCGCCGCGCACTTCGCGGTCGCGGGCACCTTGGTCGTCCGATCTTCGACCAGTTCGACTCCGACCATGAGGCCGCGGCCGCGGACATCGCCGATCATCGCGTGCCGCTTCTGAAGGTCGCGCAGGCCGGCGAGCAGGTGGTCGCCCAGTTCCTTCGCTTGCTGCTGGATTCGTTCGTCGAGGATCACGTTGAGGGTGGCAAGGCCCTGGGCCATGCTGACCGGGTTGCCGCCGAAGGTGTTGAAGTGGATGCGTTGCTTGAGCGTCTCGGCGATGTCCGCGCGGGTGACGCACGCGCCGAGGGGGCAGCCGTTGCCGATGCCCTTGGCCATGGTGACGATGTCCGGGGTGACGCCGTGGTTCTCGAATCCCCAGAAGTTGTTGCCGGTTCGGCCGAAGCCGGTCTGGACCTCGTCGGAGATGCAGAGGCCGCCGGCGGCGCGGACGTGTTCGTAGGCTTTTTGCAGGTATCCCATCGGCATCTCGACCGCGCCGCCGACGCCTTGGATCGGCTCCGCGATGAAGGCGGCGACCTTGCCGCTTGTTCCATATCGGATGAGATCGAGGACTTCGGCGGCGTACTTCTCGCCGGCTTTCGCATCGTCGTACCCGTATGGCCCGCGATATTGATCGGGCAGCACCGCGTGATGCACGCCGAAGGAGTGGGGGACCGGATATTTCCAGGTCGAATGGCTGGTGAGGGCCATCGCCCCCTGCGATCCGCCGTGATAGCCGTTGCGCATCGCGATGACGTCGAACTGTCCGGTCTTCGCGCGGGCCATGAGGACGGCGAGGTCGTTCGCCTCGCTCCCCGAGTTCGTGAAGTAGCAGACCGAAAGGCCGCTGCCCTTGGGGAACGTCGAGGCGAGTTTCTGGCCGAAGCGCGCGACGTTGGGGTGCAGATAGATCGTCGTCGCGTGCTGGAGTCGTTCGTTCTGCTCGCGCACGGCTTCCATCACCTTCGGGTGGCAATGGCCGACGCTCACGGTGACGATGCCCGCGAAGCAATCGAGGTAGCGGCGGCCGGTCTCGTCGAAGACATACTGCATCGACCCCTCGACGATCATCAAGGGTTCTTTGTAATAGGTCACGAGCGCGGGGGTGAGAAACTCACGGCGGAGGTCGAGGACTTCCTGCTTGCTCGGGCCGGTGTAGGGACGCGGCTTGTGTGCGAAGGGGGGGAGTTGGGGCCAGGCGGTGGCGGTGGGTGGCGAGGCGAGGGTGGACATTTCGGGCTCCTTCGGGGCGAACATCATAGTCCCGAGCGTTGTTCGTGCGTTGTCGAGTCTCAGCCGCGGAGCGGCGGGATGCAGTAGGCCCGGGCGTCCGCCCGGGCACGCGATGAGTCCAATCTTTCTGAGCCGCAGAGCGGCGCAATGATGGTGGTAGTGAAGGTTGGAGTAGTGGCCGGGTATCGGCCCATCGTGCCTTTCCACGAGCGCGATCCTCGCGCCCCTCCGGGGCTTATACGGAATCCAAGGAGCTCCTGCGCGGTGTTTGAGCCTCCTCCCCCGCTCCCCGCGGGGGTGGTGCCCGAGTGGGCGTGGGCGGTGGGGGCGGCGGCGTATCTCTTCAGCCGTTTGCAAACAGACCCGTGTGTACGTTGAAATGCCTTTGTTTTCAGCCTGAAAGGCTGGTAGTTCGTAGCCGGGGGCAGAGCGAGTCTTCGAGCGCCGCCCCCGGAAAGCGGCACCCCAAAACCTCTTCCGCCCGCCGCGGCGGGCCACACGGGCGGAATCAATCTCCATGGACCCGCTCGGAAAGACTGGCGTTCATTGCATCCCGCTGAGGAGTTACGCGGCGGCCACGGCACACTTCAACTGCAACTTCGCGCAGAAAGTAAATGGAATCCGTATTAGACCTTGCCTCACCATCGCGTTCCGTGTGCTTGTGCCCACGGCTCCTGCCCGCCGGGCCTCACAATCAGCCGCGGCACGGCGCCAGGCTCCTTCTTCGAGATACTTCGGGTCGTACTCCACGCCGTGCCGATCGAGAAACATCTTCAACTCTTCGATGAACGTCATGTTCCGATGATGCTCGCGCTGTTTGGCGAGATAGTCGCGGACCTCGCCGAGCGCCGAAAGACTTACGCTGAACGCGGCATACCCGGTCTGCCATGCGAACTCGCCGCATCCTGGGTTCGTCTCGTGTACCCATCGCGACGAGTTTGCCTTGATGTCGCGCACATAGTCCGAGATCGATTTCGACGGGTGGATGCCGATGAGCAGATGGATGTGGTCTTCAATAGAGCCTGCGGCTCGGAGTACGCCGCGCTCCGCACGCATAATCCCGCCGATGAATCCATGGAGTGAATCGCGCCAATCGTCAGCGATCCATGGCTGGCGATGCTTCGTTGAAAAGATGATGTGGAAGTTCAGCGTGGAGTAGTGGCTGGGCATTCGTCCATCGTACCCTTGTACAAACGCGATCATTGCGCCCCTCCGGGGCTCGCATCTTGCATCACTTTCGCGTCCGTGGGCTGGCGCCCACGGCTACTGCCTGACGGCCCTCCGGGCCTCAGAACCAGCCGCGGAGCGGCGAGAGGCAGTAGGCCCGGGCGCAAGCCCGGGCACCGAAGCGCCGCCATACCCTCTTGCGCCGCGGGGCGGCGCGATGATGTGGTAGTGAAGGTTGGAGTAGCGGCCGGGCATCGGCCCATCGTGCCTTTCCACGAGCGCGATCCTGGTGCCCCTCCGGGGCTCGCTCTTTGCGACGCCCTCTCGACCGTGGGCTGGCGCCCACGGCTACTGCCTGTCGGCCCGCCGGGCCTCAGAATCGCGCGGCGTGATCACCCAATAGACCGCAATCGCAATCCCCAACCCGATGAACCATGCGTACCCGTAAATCGCATCAAAGCACGCAGGAAACACCGAGCGCCCGCTCGCCGCGTTGATGAACCCCGGCACGTTCGGCGCCGCCGCGACGATCAGCGTCACCACCGCGCGCCACTTGACGCCGCGGAACGGGCCGTTCGGGTCGTACAGCGCCGCGGCGTCCAGCCGGGTGCGTCGGATCAGGTAGTAGTCGCACAGCATGATCCCCGCGATCGGGCCGAGCAGCGCCCCGTACCCGATGAGCCAGGTGAAGATGTACGCGCTCAGGTTGTTGTAGAGGTACCAGGGCATCATCAGCACGCCGATGAGGGCCGTGGTCATCCCGCCCATGCGGAACGAAATCCGGCTGGGCGCAAGATTCGAGAAATCATTCGCCGGCGAGACCACGTTGGCCGCGATGTTCGTCGTCAGCGTCGCCACCGACAGCGCCACCAGCGAAAGAATGATCACCGCGGGCGATCCCAGTTTCGCCACGAGCACAACCGGGTTCCAGATCGCCTCGCCGAAGATCATCAGCGTGGCCTGTGTGACGATGATGCCGATGAACGCGAAGAGCGTCATCGTCGTCGGCAGCCCGAGCGTCTGCCCCCAGACCTGCGCCTTCTGCGACTTTGCATACCGCGTGAAATCCGGGATGTTCAGGCTGAGCGTGGCCCAGAAGCCAACCATCGCGGTGAGTTGCGGGAAAAATGCGCGCCAGAAGTCGCCGTTGGTCTTGAACTTCGACCCCTGGCTGAAGAGCGCGCCCACGGAATCGACGCGCCACATCGCCCAGCCGAGCAGCGCCAGCCCCATCGCGAGCAGGAACGGCGCCGACCAGGATTCCAGCCACTTAATTGAGTTCATGCCGCGCCACACGAACCACACGTTCATCAGCCAGAACGCGAGGAAGCAGGCGAGTTGCCACAGCGTGATCCCGAGGAAGGTGATGCGTTGCGTTTCCGCGCTCAGGTCGGTCGCGCCGAGCGCTCCGAGTACTTGATAGATCGCGGCGCCGCCGATCCACGTCTGAATCCCGAACCAGCCGCAGGCGACGAGGGCCCGCGCGAGGGCCGGGATGTTCGCGCCGACGGTGCCGAAGGAGGCGCGCATGAGTACCGGGAACGGGATGCCGTACTTCGCGCCGGGATGCCCGTTGAGGATCATCGGCACAAGCACGATCAGGTTGCCGAGCATGACGGTCAGGATCGCCTGCCACCACGCCATGCCCTGCGCGATCATGCCGGCCGAGAGCGTGTACGTCGGCACACACACGGCCATCCCGATCCACAGCGCGGCGATGTGCCATGTGGACCAAGTCCGCTGGTCGGGAGTGGTCGGGGCGAGGTCGGGGTTGGAGAGGGAGGAACTCAAGACATTCACCACAGAGGCGCAGAGAACACGGAGGAAAGACAGGAGGGAAGGCTGGGTTAGAGAACCATGCGCTTGATTCCATCTCGGAGATATGGGGCGTGGAAGTTGAGAAGTAGGCCGACGGGGCGTCGAACGTGCCAACTCGGTTGGACGGCATCACGGCACCACGCCGCGATCGTCGCCTGGCTCTGCTCACCCCACGGCCCGCGTTCGCCCCGGGGGGGGCAGCCCCCTGCATGAGCAACGAAAACGGCCCCGAAGCGAGAACGCCGCGGGGCCGGGGTGAACGAATCTGGTTTTTCGGAGTGTCAGACCGTCGCGGGTTCCGCGCCACTGACCTTCACGCCGTCGAGCAGCCGCACCTCGGTGTCGCTCAAGCGGAGACCCAGCCGGCGCTTGATGTACGCCTTGGTCGCCTGACGGGATTGGCGGTTGGAGACCACTGAGTTGGCCACGATGCAGATGTTCTGCCAGTCGGGGTTCCTCTTGGTCCAGTCGATCTTGTCGAGTCGGGCGACGCGCTCACGCCAGTCGGGCAACTTCACGAGTTCGGCCCCGATGCCGCCGATTGCCCGGAGAACGACGGTGTGGCACGAGATGCGCTCCTGACGCAGGTCCACCGATCGCAGGTGGCCGTTCTTGACCTTTTTCCAATCGGGCATGACCTCAGCCACCGTGTTCCAGTAGTCGATGGCCTTCTCGACCTGCGCGCCCTGGGTGAGCGTTGCAAGGTCGCCGTCGAGCAGCTCCTCGGTGGCGTCGTACAAAGCCGCCAGCGTAAAGAGCTTCTCGGAGCGGGCGGGAAGACTAACGGCGTCCTTGTCCACCATTCCCTGAAAGAGCTCGACCTTGTTGCAGACATCCAAGACCACCTGCGACATGTGATCGCGCTTGTCATAGAGAATGTTCAGCGACTTGCTGGTGCTCTTAGCGTTCTTGTTCAGATCGGTAAACATCTGTTGCACGCGCTCGCGGCTCTGATAATCGAACAAGAGGACGGAGATCGACTCGTCGGCAAGGTGCGGGTTGTCCTTGATCGCCTCGGCGATGGCAGCGCAGCGGTGTTGCCCGTCGTTGATGACGAACTGCGCATCCTGCAGATCCATCGAGAGCATCCCAAGCCCGTCCTCACCGACGGGCTTGAAATCCACGTCACACTTGTACGAGGCGGTGATCGAAGAGAACAGATAGCTGTCCTCGTTATCCACGATGTAGCTCACGATGTCGGGGATGCGCTTCTTGTTGAGGACGCGCTGCTCGCGATCCTCCGGCATCGCCCCGATCCAATCCGTGAACTTGAACATCATCGGGATCGCGTTCAGCTTGATGAGTGTCTGGTAGTAGACCCGGCCACCCATCACGCCACGCATCGCAGGGAAAGAGACCTTCATGACTTGAACTCCCATCAGAGCTCTGGGGGTTTGGCCGGGGGAGAGCGACACGCTCAATCCGGCTGGTCCGAGCTCATAGGCCATGAAGGTACCGCTCGGCGGTGATTTGTCAACCGCTCCGATCGATAAAATGTGCCGCTCAGGAAAAAAATGTTGCCGCTCCACAAATCGAGTCACCCAGGTCGATATTGTACGGTGTTTGAATGGGCATGTGGCCAGCTCGGAGCCCCGGCGCCACCGTCGTCGTCGTGACCTCGGACCACGGCCATTTTTCGCTGCGGGTGTTGACCCAGCGGAGCATGTAGAACGGCGTCTTGCCGCCATCGCCAGACATTTGACGTTGCGGACACACTTCGTCGGTCCGGGCGTCTACGCCGCCGCGTAGCGCTGCACCTGAACATCCTCGCCCGCGGCCTCCGCCTCCTTTGCCTGCTGGAGAACTCGCCCGGTGGTCGCGCTATCGAAGTACTTCTCCCCGCATTGCTCGCAGACGTTGGCCGGAACATCCCGGAACACCACGATCCCGCCGCCCGGGAGGTCGAACGAGACGGACACCTTGCCGGGCTTCATCTCACCGTTTCCGCATGTTGGGCATCCCATGTTCGTCACCTTCGCTTTCGGAATCCATCGGTCCAGCGGCCGCGATCCGGCTCGTACACCGTGATGATATGCGTCTTCCCGTCTCCCGGGCCGTCCGCCACCGCGACATGTATCGGGCGGCCTCCGGGACGACCCGCGATCAGACGTGAAGGATACGGCAGAGCCCGAGGATTCGTCTCGATTGTCTCCCCATGCTCCACGACCTCGCGCACTTCAACCTCGCTGATCCGCCGCAGGATCATCTGCTGAACCGCGTGCTGCTTGAAGATGAGCGTGTCGTCCGTCATGTGCTGTCAGACCGTGTGCCTTCTGTGCCTCTGTGTGGTGAGCAGCCTCCACTACCCCTGCACCGTCAGCCCCCCATACGCCTCCGGCCTTCGATCCCTATACCACTGCCACACATTCCTCACCTCAGCGATCAGGTCGAGGTCCAGGTCCGCGACGACCACCTCGTCCTTGTCGCGCGAGGCGGCCTTCACGATCTGCCCGCGCGGGTTGGCGAAGTAACTCTGGCCATAGAACTCGCCGATGTTCCACGGCTGCTCGGTGCCCACGCGGTTGATCGCGCCGACATAAAACTGGTTCGCGGCGGCCGACGCGGGCTGCTCGAGTTTCCACAGGTATTCGCTCAGCCCCGCGACGGTCGCGCTCGGGTTGAACACGATCTCCGCGCCATTAAGTCCGAGGGCCCGCCACCCCTCGGGGAAGTGCCGGTCGTAGCAGATGTAGACGCCGACCTTGCCGAAGTTCGTCTGGAACACGGGGAACCCGCCGTCGCCCGGCTTGAAATAGAACTTCTCCCAGAACCCCGGGTGGCAGTGCGGGATGTGGTGCTTGCGGTACTTGCCGAGGTAGGTGCCGCGCTCGTCGATCACCGCGGCCGTGTTGTAGAACACACCTGTCATCGCCTTCTCATAGATCGGCACGATCATCACCATGCAGTGCTTCTTGGCGAGTTCCTGCATCAGGCGGATCGTCGGCCCGTCGGGGATCGGCTCCGCGGTCTCGTACCACTTCGTCTGTTGCTCGGCACAGAAGTAGGGGCCGAAGAAGATCTCCTGGAGGCAGCACACCTGCGCCCGCTCCCCCGCGGCCTTCTCGATCAGCGCGACGTGCTTGTCGATCATCGCTTGCTTGATCTTGTCGAGCGAGTGCTCGGGGCCGAGCGGGTTCGAGCACTGGATGAGAGCGGCACGGGTGATGCGCGGCATGAGGTGTCTCCGTTTTCGGCAGTTTACTGGCATTCGCGGAAGGCATTCACCGCAGAGACGCAGAGAACGCAGAGGGAGACAGATTGGGTTGGATGCGAGGACTTCGGACGCGACCGCCAAGCCCAGTTGCTTCGGCATACCTCCGGCCACACAATAATGCCTTCCTCTGCGCCCTCTGCGCCTCTGCGGTGAATGCCTTTCTGTCTTTGAGGAGAAGCCATGGGCCAAATCTCAATCGCCGCGTTCAAAGCCAAGCCCGGCAAGGACGCCGACCTCCTCAACGTCATCGACGACCGCCTGCCCCTGTTGCGCCGCCTCGGCCTAGCGACCGAGCGCGCGGAGATCCGCTGCCGCTCGAAAGACGGCGTGGTCATCACGATCTCGGAATGGACGGACCAGGCCGCGATCGACCGCGCGCACAAGACGCCGGAGGTGCTGGCACTCTGGGGCCGCTTCGCCGCGTGCTGCGAGTGGGTGAAACTTGACTCGATCGCGGAATGTCGCGGGGACTTTGCGACGTTTTCGGCGATCTGAAAGACATTTCACCGCGGAGGCGCGGAGAACGCGGAGTTCAGAAAGACATCGCCACAGATGGCCCAGATGGGCTCAGATAAGAAAACAGTTCAATCAATGTTTCTATCTGAGCCCATCTGGGCCATCTGTGGCTGGTTCCTGTCTTCCTCCGCATCCTCCGCGCCTCCGCGGTGAATGTCTTGAATCAAAGCCACCGAGCAACGCACACCTTCGACTTCGTGAAGAACTTCGCCCCGTCCTCGCCGTTGGCGTGCAGGTCGCCGAAGAAGGACTGTTTCCAGCCGCTGAAGGGGAACGCCGCCATCGGCGCCGGCACGCCTACGTTGATCCCCAGCATCCCCGCGTCGATGTGGGTGCGGAACCGCCGAGCATCGTGGCCGCTGCTGGTGAAGATCACGGCCATGTTGCCGTACTTCGATCGGTTCACCGTCGCCATCGCGGCGTCGAGGGTCGCCTCGTGCATGATCGAGAGCACCGGGCCGAAGATCTCGTCCTCGACGACCGCCATCCCCGGCCGGACGTGATCGATGATTGTTGGGCCGACGAAGCAGGTATTCGGCAAGTTCCGCACCGATTCCTTAAGGGAATCGGTGGCACGGCCGTCGAGTACCACGGTCGCCCCCTCCTTCGCGCCGAGGTCGATGTACTTGTGAACCCGCTCCTTTGCCTCCACATCCACCAGCGGCCCCATGCCCACACCGGCCTCACCGCCCGGCCCGACCTTGATCTTCTTCGCCGCCTCAACCAGCGCCGGCACGAGCCAATCCGCGGAGTCGCCGACGCAGACGACGACCGACCCGGCAAGGCACCGCTGCCCCGCGTTGCCGAACGCGGAGCCGATGATGCCTTCGACCGCCGCCCCGCGGTTCGCGTCGGGCATCACGATCGTGTGATTCTTCGCCCCGCACATGCACTGGGCGCGCTTCCCCGCCGCCGTCGCGGTCTTGTAGATGTGCTCTCCGGCGCGTGTCGAGCCGACGAACGACACCGCTTTCACGTCGTCGTGCGTGATGAGGTAATCCACGATCTTCGGCCCGCCGTGAACGAGATTCAACACCCCCGCCGGCAGCCCCGCCTCGTGCGCCATCTCGACCGCGCGCGTCGCGCTCATCGGCACCTTCTCGCTCGGCTTCAGCACGAACGTGTTCCCGCACGCCACCGCCATCGGCCACATCCACAAGGGCACCATCACCGGAAAATTAAACGGCGTCACCCCCACGCACACACCCAGCGGCACGCGGTCCACCGTCGAATCGATCCCCACGCCACCCTGGTCCTCCGTCCGGCAGAAACTCGTGCTCACCGCGATCTGAGGCAGCGTCCGTCCCATCATCAAGAGCGGCGCGGCGCACGCGAACTCCACGCAATCGATCCCGCGACGCACGCTGCCGATCGCCTCGGCCTTGGTCTTGCCGTGCTCCTTCACCACGATGTCGGCGAGTTCACTCGCCTTCGCTTCGAGCAGCGCTTTGTAGCGGAACAGAAACTGGATGCGGTCGCCGACGGGCGTCGCGGCCCAGCCGGAGAACGCGAGGCGCGCCGCTTCGACCGCGTCCTCCGCCGCACGCATCGAATCCATATCAACCTGCGTGAGCGTCTCGGCGGTGGCGGGGTTGATGACGGGGCGCGGCGTGCTGCCGGGGGTGGAAGTCGCCGCGGTGCGCTTGCCGGCGATGAAATGCTCGATGCTGGGGGACGCGGACATGGGAGGCTCCAGTTCAGTTGAGGCCGTAAGAGTTTCGTCGTGCCAATCCGTTCGGGGCTACAATAGCGGCGATGCTTGACTACGGCTCAAGAATTCTGCGCGACCCGCGCGTCAACGGCGGGGAAGCCGTCATCCGAGGCACCCGTGTCCCGCTCCGCACCGTACTCGCCAGCCTCGCCGCCGGAGACTCTGCCGAGCAGATCGTCGCGGCTTTCCCGGTGCTGGCGATCGAGGACGTGCGGGCCGCTATCAACTATCGAATGCTCATAGGACGCCGAGGCTGAGTCTGCGAAGCCTCGGGTTCGGGCAGTCCGAGCCTCAGTGATTACAAGTGGATTGTCGTACTCTTTGCTGGTGTCCCCCACCCTCTCCATCTCCTCCTCCCGCCTTCTCCTCCCCGAGGGCATCCGCCCCGGCTCCATCCTTGTCCGCGACGGCCGCATCACTGAAATCCTTCCATTTGCCGCCGCCCCCGCCGGCATCCCGCGCATCGACGCCGCCGACGCCCTCATCATGCCGGGCGTCATCGACACCCACGTTCACATCAACGACCCCGGCCGCGCCGACTGGGAAGGCTTCGAGACCGGCACCCGCGCCGCCGCCGCGGGCGGGATCACCACCATCGTCGATATGCCGCTGAACAGCATCCCCGCGACGACGACCGTGCAAGCGCTCGAAGCCAAGCGCCGTGCCGCCGAGGGGCGCTGTTCCGTCGATTACGGTTTCTGGGGAGGCGTCGTGCCGGGCAACACACACGAACTCGAACCGCTCGCACTCGCCGGCGTCCTCGGCTTCAAGTGCTTCATGGTCCCCTCGGGCGTCAACGAGTTCGGCCACGTCGAAGAGCGCGACCTCCGCGAAGCCGCGCCGATCCTCGCCCGTCTCGGCCTGCCGCTCCTCGTCCACGCGGAAGACCCCGCCGCCCTCGCCGATGCGCCGACCATCGTTCCGGGGCACGAGCGCTGTCACGCGGCCCATCTCGCTTCGCGCCCGCGCGCCGCCGAGCAGCGCGCCATCGAACTCATCATCCGCCTCGTCGAAGAGTTCGGCTTCCGCGCCCACATCGTTCATCTTTCGAGCGCCGACGCGATCCCCGCGCTCCGCACGGCGCGCGGGCGAGGCCTGCCCATCACCGTCGAATCCTGCCCGCACTACCTGACGTTCGCCTCCGAGGACATCCCCGACGGCGCGACGCAGTTCAAGTGCGCCCCGCCCATCCGCGAGCGCGAGAACCGCGAGCGACTCTGGGTGGGTCTGCGCGAGGGCGATATCGACCTGATCGCCAGCGACCACTCTCCTTCGCCCCCCGCTGGAAAATGCCTCAAAACCGGCGACTTTGCACGGGCGTGGGGGGGCATCGCATCGTTGCAGGTCTCGCTGCCCGCGGCGTGGACCGCCGCATCGTCGCGCGGCTTCAACCTCAACGATCTTGCGCGATGGATGTGCGAAGCCCCGGCGCGCCTCGCCGGCCTCGATCACCGAAAAGGCCGTATCGCGCCGGGATATGATGCCGACCTCATCATCTGGCGACCCGAATCGGAGCTCATCGTGCGGGGCAACGAACTCTTCCACAAGCATCCGCTGACCGCCTACGAGGGGATGTCGCTCCGAGGCGTCGTCGAGCGCACCATCATCCGAGGGCAAACCGTGTTCCGGAAGTCGCCACCGAGCGAGTCCGCGAGCGCACCAATCGGATCCTGGTTGAAACGGAACCCCGCGTGAGCACCTTCACCGACCTCATCGACCTCGCCTCGGAACGCACCGGCGGCCGAGCGCTCCTCGCCAGCGACGAGTTCTTCGCCGAGAAAGAGAACCTGCTCAGGCCCGGCCGAAGCGTCTTCATCGAGGGCAAGTACACCGACCGCGGCAAGTGGATGGACGGCTGGGAATCACGCCGCAAACGCACCCCCGGCAACGACTGGTGCATCATCCGCCTCGGCATGCCGGGCACGATCCGCGGTGTGACCGTCGACACCAATCACTTCAAGGGCAACGCGCCAGAGTCGGTCTCCATCGACGCCTGCGAGGCCGGGCCGATCGCGACGGGCGAAACGCTCGCCGAGCAGGCCGAGTGGCGCGAACTTCTCTCCAAGACTCGAATCGAGCCGCACTTCGAGAACCAGATCGAGGTCGGGGACACCGCTCGCTGCACGCACTTGCGTCTGAACATCTTCCCCGACGGCGGTGTCGCTCGCTTCCGCGCCTTCGGCGAAGTCATCCCCGATTGGAAATCAATCCTCGCCCGCAACACCGCGATCGATCTCGCCGCCGTCGAGCACGGCGGGCAGCCGATGGGCTGCAGCGACGCATTCTTCAGCGAGCCGCGGAACCTCATCATGCCGGGACGGTCGGAGTACATGGGCGACGGCTGGGAAACCAAGCGCCGCCGTGGACCGGGGTACGACTGGGTCGCTTTGCGATTCGGCCGTCGCGGCACCATCGAGCGCATCCTCCTCGACACCAACCATTTCAAGGGCAACTTCCCCGACACCTGCAACATCGAAATCTGCGACGCGCCGAACGCAACCGAAGCCCTGCTGCGCCCGAGCGCCCCCGGCGGCCCCGCATGGCGCGAACTCCTGCCTCGCACCAAACTCGCCGCCCACGAAGAGCGCGCCTTCGAGCGCGAACTCCTCGACAAACACCCCGCAACCCATATTCGCCTGAACATCCACCCCGACGGCGGCGTGAGCCGGCTCCGCGTGTTCGGCCGACCGAGCGATGGAGCCGGCATGTGACCGACCCCGCCGCGCATCTCGATTCGCTCCCCGACTCCGCCGCCCGCGCCGCGCTCCTCCGTTGCTGCGGCTCGCGCGCATGGGTTGACGCCATGATGCAACATCGACCCTTCCGCACCGACGCGAGTTTGCTCAACGCCGCCGATCAATCCTGGAACGCGCTCGCCCGCGCCGACTGGCTCGAAGCCTTCGCCGCCCATCCGCGCATCGGCGAGCGCCCCGCCGTATCGCACGCCGAAACCGCCGCGTGGGCGCGCGCCGAGCAATCCGGCATGGCCGCCGCCGCCGCCGAGACCGCCCGCGCCCTCGCCGAGGCCAACGGGCGCTACGAAACGAAGTTCGGCCACGTGTTCCTGATCCGCGCCACAGGCAAATCCGCCGAAGAAATGCTCCGGTCCCTCAACGAACGGCTCAACAACGACGCCGACACCGAACTGCGCATCGCCGCCGAGCAGCAACTTCTGATTACACATCTTCGTTTCAATAAACTGACGCAACCATGAGCAAGATCACCACCCACATCCTCGACACGTCCCGCGGCAAGCCCGCCTCGAACGTCGAGGTCACTCTCGAACGCGCCGCGCCGAACAACCAGTGGCAACGACTCAGCGCCGCACGCACCGACTCGAACGGCCGCATCGCCGACTTCCCCGGCGCCGGCGAACTCCTCGCGGGCACGCACCGCCTTGTCTTCAACATCGCCGCCTACAACGCGAAGTCCTTCTTCCCCCGCATCGACATAACCTTCGAAGTAACAAACCCAACCGAACACCACCACGTCCCCCTCCTCCTCAGTCCCTTCGGATACAGCACCTACAGAGGGAGTTAGCCACACATGCCCGCATCGCTCGCCTGGAACCGCTACGGCAAGTCGCTCGTCCGTGTGATGAAAGTCACCCGCACCGGCCCGCGACACGACCTCCGCGAACTCTCCGTCAACATCGGCCTCGAGGGCGAGTTCACCACCGCTCATACCCAGGGTGACAACTCCGGTGTTCTTCCGACCGACACGATGAAGAACACCGTCTACGCCCTCGCCAAGACCGACCCCATCGCCTCCATCGAATCCTTCGGCCTTCTCCTCGCGCGGCACTTCGTTTCGACCGTCCCGCACGTCACCCGCGCGCGGGTCGAGATCACGGAAACCACCTGGCACCGCATCGAAGCGCACGGCGCGCCGCACAACCACACCTTCCAACGCATCGGCCCCGAAACGCCGACCTGCATCATCGAATCATCCGGTGCATCGTTGCATCGAGCGCACGCTCGGGATGAGTCTGCGAATCTCGTGGTGGGTCCGACGGAGCGCGACCTCGTCACCTCAGGCCTCCGAGGCCTCGTCATCCTGAAGTCCGCTCAGTCGGGCTTCAGCGGCTTCATGCGCGACGCGTTTACCACGCTGAAAGAAACAGACGACCGCATCATGGCCACCTCCGTCACCTCGACGTGGCCCCTCGCCGCTACCGCCGACTTCAACAGCGCCCGCCGCGCCGTCCGCGCCGCGCTCATCGACACGTTCGCCGCGCACGAAAGTCTCTCCGTCCAGCAAACCCTCTACGCGATGGCCGAAGCCGCGCTCGGGGCCTGCCCCGCGATCCCTGAAATCACTCTCTCGCTCCCGAACAAGCACTGCCTCCTGGTCGACCTCGCCCCCTTCGGCATGACCAACCCCAACGAAATCTTCCTGCCCATCGACGAGCCCCACGGCCTGATCGAAGCCACGATCCGCCGCGCGTGAGACTTGCTGAAAGTGTTCACCACGGAGACACGGAGAGAAGCGAAGACAGTTGCCACAGATGAGCCCAGATCGACCCAGATGAGAAAAAAAAGAACTGGAAAAAAGAAGTGCGCTTTCGAGTTGGCTGTGGGGAAATTGTCTCGGCTCATCTGGGCTTATCTGGGCACATCTGTGGCAACTGTTTTTTCTTCTCCGGCTCTCCGTGCCTCCGTGGTGAATGTCTTCGGCTCAAGACTTCAGCAACCCCCGCCGCGTGACGATCTCGACAAACGACCGCGTCCGGATCTCGTCCGCCGTCAGCCCTGTCGCTGCGACTTCCTCTTCGGTGATCGCGCGCCGCCGCAAGCCTTGAATGAAGAAGGTCAGAAGTCCCTGCGCCGTTGCCGCGTCGTCGAACACGCCGCCGCCGGCGATCGTCGCGCGGGCCACTTTGTCCACGAAGTTCCGCAGCCGCGCCGTCACCTCGGGCAGCGATTCCTTGAAGAACGAGAACACCGCCGCGTATCGAGTCGGCAACTGCGCGGGATTCAAGTCCCACCCCTGGTAATAGCCGTGCGCCAGCGACCGCCGCACATGCTCGAAGTGCAGCCGCCAACCACCATGCACCGCCGCGCGGTTCTCCTCGATCTGCTTCGCGGTCAGCACGCCACCCTCCGGCGCCTTGTGCGGCGGCGCGGGCATGATGTTCGTCGCCCCGTCGGACAAATACAGCCCGCTCCCGCCCAGCGAAACCTGCATCACATGCCGCGCAAAGTCGCACGCCCCGTGGTCGATCCGCTGGTTCCCCGCCGTCACGCCGATGCTCGCGGTGTAGTCGTACACCCCGAGCGCGACGGACAAGCACCGCCCCCGCGCCGCCCGCACAAACTCCGGGATCGGCACGCGCCCCGTCGAATCGATCACCGACTGCGTCGTCTCGACCATGAACTCCATCTTCAACGAGCCCTTGGCAAACAGCCCCGCTCCCTCGAACAGATCGAAGAGGTCCACCAGCGTCGTCACCTGCCCCGCCGAGACAACCTTCGGCAGCATCACCACGAAGTTCTGGGGCAGCCGCGCCTTCGTCAGCGAAGATAACGCCGTCAAAAACAGGTCCAGCGTCCGGATGCCGCGCGCGTGCGTGTCGGGGCCGAAGTTCTTGATGCGTATCCCGATGAACGGCGGGAGACTCCCATCCTTCATCCCCGCCGCCACCTCCGCCGCCGCGTGCTCCGCGCACGCATCCTCCTCGCTCTCGGGGCGCACGCCGTAGCCGTCCTCGAAGTCGATGCGAAAATCCTCGACTGGCTCGCGCGCGAGTTTCTCCTTCACCGCGTCGTACACCGGCGAGTCCAGCGCGCCGCCGCCCATCCCGATCGCCCGCGCGAACGACGCGGCGTCCGGCGCGTATTCTTTCAACGAAGCCAACGCCAGGTTCCCGAGCCGCCGCGCCGAATCGCGCCGAAAGAGGTGCGCCCCGCCGTACACCGTCTGCACCGGCTGCCGATCGATCGGCTCGCCTGGGTACACGCCCGAATATGCCGCGTTCGACTGAACGAGCCGCGAGAGAACCGGACCCAACACGCCATTTGAAAGTGTGGTGCTCATCAAGAGCGAAGAATACCGTGTGCCCCGGTCTGGCTGTCTTCAGTCAGGCCGGGCGGCGTCCGCGCCATCGCCCGGCCTCGCTGCAAAGCCAGCGAGACCGGGGCACCCACGGTCCTTCTCCCACCTCTCAACATCCACGGAAGTATTCAGGTTCACCAAAACTCCCGCATCCTCGACCGCCACCTCAACCACCTCATCCGCCACCAACCGATCCAGCCTCGTCCGCGCCACCCACACGCGATCTTCCGCGCAAGGCAGAATCGCCCGCTCCACAAACGACCAAGGCAACCACACCGGATGCCCGCGCCGACCACCACACGTCGGCACGCTCGGTGAATCAGCACCGCGCAACGCCTTCCAAACTCCCACCGAAGGTGCCGGCACATCCACCGGTAGCAGGAACACCCCGCGCAGCGAATCATCGCGCAGCGCCACAACCCCCGCAACCACGCTCGCAAACATCGCCGCATCCGCATCGCCGATCACGACACGCTCCGGCGAATCCTCCCTGCCCATCGAATCACGCACCTCCCGCGACACCACCCACACGTCCCGCACCCCCGCCGCGCGAAGCCGCTCGCGCTGGACCCGCCACCACGGCCGCCCACCGACCATCATCAGCGCCTTCGGCCCGCCCATGCGCACGCCGCGCCCCGCCGCGAGCACAATCGCAACCTCATCGCCTTCACAGCCGCGCAAGTGTCTTCGCCTCCAGCAAAATCTGCCCCGCCATCGATATCGCGATCAGTTCGGGCTGCTTCCCCATGTCGCCCAGCCCGATCGGGCAATGCACGCCCTGCACAGCGCGCTCATCAACCCCCGACGCGATCAACCGCCGGAAAAGGCACGCCCGCTTGCTCCGGCTCCCGATCAGCCCGACAAACGCCGGCGACGACGCCAGCAGTTGCCGCAAGAGATCAAAGTCCGTGTCGTGCGAGCACGTCATCACGCACGCCAGCGTCGCCGCGCGATCCTCACACGCGATCGCCACCCCTTCGCCCCAGTGCATCACACGCCGACATCGCGGGAAGCGCTCGGCGGTGTTCCACTCGGCCCGATCGTCCGCGACCACAATCTCCAGCGGCGCGGCGGCGAGCAACGCCGCCAGCGCGCTCGACACATGCCCCGCTCCGAAGATCACCAGCCGCCGCGACGGGCCGCAGAACTCGTAGAACACATCCATCGTCCCGCCGCAGCACTGCTCCGCCTCGGCCGACAGCACAAAGTGCTCGACTCCTCGGCTCCGCTCACGAAAATGTTTCTCCGCCGACGCGAGCGCCAGATGCTCGAACTGCCCGCCACCAACCGTTCCAAAGAACCCAACACTCGGCCGCCAGATCATCCGCGCCCCCGCATCCCGCGGCGTGCTCCCCCGCGTCCCGATCACCGTCAGCATCACAAACGGCTCGCCACGCGAGGCGAGGTCCGCCGCCAACTGCCAGATGTCAAGGTCCGACGGCATGTGAGTGTTCTACACACTCTATCCCTTCGTCGCACATCCGACGCATGGGACGAGCCCGAGCTTCTTCAACCCGCGAAGCGGGTGCCGGTCCCTTGCCCCGGGCGCAGCCCGGGGAGAAGACATGAAAAAAACCTCTGCAAAGCCCCTGAAAGGGGCGCAGGATGTCTCCACCATGCATACGGCACCAACAACTGGTTCCCAACCTCCTCAATAGCCATCACATGACTGACGGGCACTCTGACCGCCCCTTCAATCCGAAATAAAGCAGCCGCGCCAGCACCCGCTCACGATACGCCTTCGTCGATCGAATATCGTCGATCGCCGAAACATCTTTGCGAAGCGCCGCCGTCAGATCATCCGCTGACCGCACCGCGTCGCCCCGCTCCAGCATCGCCTCGACCGTTCTGCAACGCCGGATCGTCGGCGCGACCGCCGCCGCCACCACACGCCATCCCGCCGCCGAATGCACGACCGCCAGTCCCACTTTCGAGATCGCCTGGGCCCTTCGCGCCCCGACCTTCTCGAAGATATGCACGTCGTGCGCCCGCCGCGGCATCCGGATCGCCACCACCAACTGGTCCGCGCGCCGCCGCATCTTCTTGTAATCAAGATAGAACTCGTCGAGCCGGACCTCTTCTTCGCCCGCGCTCGAACGGAGGACCACCACCGCGTCGTACGCCATCATCACCGGCACGCCGTCCGCCGCCGGCGATGCGTTTACGATGTTCCCCGCCCACGTTCCCCGCGATTGAATCTGCACCGCGCCCACCTGCCGCGCCGCCTTCACCAAGAGCGGAAACTCGCGCCCCACGCGCTCATCCCGCACCACGTCCCAGTACGTCGTCAGCGCCCCGAGCGTCAGCGAATCCCCCGTCCACTGCATCGGCCGAAGCGAATCCACCCGCGTCAAATCCAGATAATCCCGCTCCTTCGCCGCCAGATTCATCGGCCAATGCACCAGCAGGTCCGTCGCCCCCGCGATCGGCGTCGGCCTCCGCTCTTCGCACGCAAGCATCGCGCACGCTTCCTCAACAGTAGTGGGGGAGAACACGCGCACCTACTCCGCCCCCTTCCCGCTCATCGCGTCGCGCAGCCCGTCGATGATCCCGTCGTACCCCGTGCATCGGCACAGATTCCCCGCCATGATCTCGCGCGCCGTATGACTCTTCAACAACTCCGGATGCCGACGCAACCAGCACGCCGTCATCACCACCCCGGGAGTACACGCCCCGCACTGCGTCGCCCCCGACGCGAGCATCGCCCCCAGCGATTCCGGCGGGATCGACTCGATCGTCTCCACGCGCCGCCCCCGCGCCTGAAACGTCGGAACCAGACACGAGTTCACCGGCAGCCCATCCAGATACACCGTACACGCGCCGCACTCCCCCTCGCCGCAGCCCTCCTTCGACCCCGTCAGCCCAAGCGTGTACCGCAGCGTGTCCAGCAACCGCTCCGACGGCACAATCTCTGCCTCGATCGCCTCGCCGTTCAGCGTGAACCCGACGCGCATCTTCTCGTTCTCATCCGACATGCGCCACCTCGCACATCTCCATCAACCGCTCAGGAGTGATCGGTATCTCGCAAGGCGCCACACCGAGCGCCGCCGCCACCGCGTTCACAATCGCCGGCCCCGGCCCGTCCATCGGCAACTCCCCGATCCCCTTCGCCCCCTGCGCGCCGTGCGCATACGGGTTCTCCAGAAACTCCACGCGGATCGGCGGCACGTCGTCGCTCGTCGGGATGATGTAGTTCGTCAACTGGCAGTTCTTCATCGCCCCCTTCTCCCACTTGCACTCTTCCATCAGCGCCCACCCGATCGCCTGCACCACGCCGCCTTGGATCTGCCCGCGCGCCATCGTCTCGTGCAAAACCCTGCCGATTTCCTGCACCGCGACGAAATCGGTGACGCGCGTCGCGTACGTCCGCAGGTCGATCTCCACCTCCGCCGCATACGCCGCCCACGCGAACGTGCCGTAGGCGTCACCTTTGTAGTTGTCCTGATCCCACGAAATCCCGGGCGGTTTCACATATTCCGCCTCGCCGAAAAGTTCCGCTCCCACCGGGGGGTGCGCGTGATGCCACGCCACCAGCGCTGTCTTCACCGCCGCGCCCCGCGCCGATTCCGCCAACCCCACCTTCGCGCGAAGATCATCGCACGCACGCTCGACCAGCAGCCCGACCACCATCGCCGTCCGCGACGCGACCGTCGGCCCGCTGTTCGGCGCTCGCAAAGTGTCCGGCTCGGGCACCAGCACGTCGGCGTGCTCCAGCCCCAGCCGATCCGCCGCCAGTTTCGTGAACAGCGTCGTCGTCCCCTGCCCCATCTCCGTGCTGCTGCTCAGCACCTCGACGCGCCCATCCGCAAGCCCCGCCACCTTCAGCCGCGATTTCAGCATCACCTCGCCGCTCCCCGTGAAACCCGCGCCGTGATAGATGCACACGATGCCGACGCCCCGCCGAAGATGCGGGTGCGTCGCGTTGAACGATTCATGTTCCGCACGCTTCCCGCGCAGATCGATCATCTCCGCGGCACGATCCAGGATCGCCACGCGATCGGTGCCGTCATTAATCACCTGCCCCGTCGCGGTCGTCTGCCCGTCACGGATCAGGTTGATCCGCCGAAGTTCGATCGGGTCCATCCCCAGCGCCTTCGCGCACACATCCATGTGCCGCTCCACCGCGAACTGCGTCTGCGGCGCCCCGAACCCTCTGAACGCCCCGAACGGCACCGCGTTCGTCAACACCGCCCGCCCGACAATCCGCACGTTCTCGCACGAATACGGCCCCGCCCCATGAATAATCCCCCGGCTCAGAACCACCGGCGACAGCGTCACATACGCCCCCGCGTCCATCAGAACATCAATGTCCTGCGCGATCATCCGCCCCGACCGATCGAACCCGGTGCGATGCCGCACGCGCGACGGATGCCGCTTGGTCGTCGAAGCCATATCCTCCGAACGGTCATAAATAATCTTCACCGGCCGCCGCGCCTTCATCGCCAAGAGCGCCGCGTGCAACGCGAGGTTCGACGGGTAGTCCTCTTTCCCGCCGAACCCGCCGCCGGTCGGCGACTGGATCACCCGCACGCCGCGCTCATCGCGCCCGAGCGCGTGCTTCAGCGCATTCAGGACATAATACGGGCACTGCATCGACCCCTTGACGATCACCACCCCATCCTCGACCCATGCCAGCATCCCCTGATTCTCGATGTAGACGTGCTCCTGCGCCCCCGTCTCGTACACCCCTTCGACCACATGCGCCGCCGACGCCAGCGACCGCTCCACATCACCCTTCTCGATCTTCAACCTCTTCATCACGTTGTCGGCGCCGTATTGCACCTGCTCCGGCGTCGGCGGCAGGCGAAAGTCCAGCGCCGCCGGCTCGTCGTCCACGATGACTTCAACCGCCGCCACCGCCCGTCGGCACATCTCACGCGACTCGTGCGCGACCAGCACCACCGGCTCGTGAACGTGCCGCACATACTCCGCCGCCAGCACCGGCTGGTCCCGCTCGATCAGGTACACCTCGTTCGGCCCGGGGATATCCCGGTGATCCACCACCACAAACTTCGACCAGTCGATCGATTTTCCGAAGCGCACTTCGCGGAGGCGCCCTCGAGGCGAAGGGCTCCGCACCGTCATCCCCCACAGGCACCCATCGACGCGAAGATCGTCGATGTACCGCTCGCGGCCCGTGAGTTTGGATAGACCCTCCAAGCGATTCATCCCGCGATTGTCGGGAAGGGGGCCGTTTCACGCAACACCGGCGGCCCGACCCGGCGGGGCCGTCACGGATCGGCTATCCTTTGCATCGGAAAACCCACCCGTCGGCCGTACACCGACGACACGGAGGACCAAGACCCCATGAATAACAAAGCCAAAGCCGCGATCGCAATCATCTGTCTCCTCATCGCCGGTTTTGTCGCCGCGAAGAGCAGCGGCCTCCTCGGCGGCGGAAAGCCGAAGCGTCAGGGTGTCACGACAGACACGACCCAAACCGGCGGGGCGTCCACCACCGACAAGCCGGCCGACGAAAACGAAAGCCCGACCGCGGGCCAGTTGAAGAAAGACAACTTCTAAGGCTCGCGCTTGGAACCGGGCCGCGTTTCGCGCATCCGAACCCTGCAAGGCCGGCGGACCCCGGCCGCAGGAGTTGCACCATGACCCGGAATCGCGCCCAGTTTTTCGTCGCGACGCTGTGCCTCGTGGCCGCGGGGCTCATCACGCTTTACAACGTCGGTGTGTTCGACCCGAGCGCCCGCCGTGCCACGCCGCCGCCAGGCGCGCGGAACACGGAAGGCACGGACGCGCCGTCGGCGGGGGTGCTTACAAAAGACCCGATGTGACGTGACCCGGATCGGCCGGCGTTTGGGGTTTGGCATCGCCGATAGCCATGCAGCGCACGCTTCGAGGCCGCAGGCCTCAAAGTCAGTAGCCGTGGGCAGAGCGAGTCTTCGAGCGCCGCCCACGGTACGAAGCCCAGCAAAGTCTCTTGGAGCCTGAAAGGCTCGCAGGAAATCGTTCGCACGGGTGCCATCACTTCGAGCCTTTCAGGCTCGCGGAAGAAAAGTTGAGGTGGTCTCATCCGTGGGCGGCGCTCGAAGACTCGCTCTGCCCACGGCTACTCACTGCCAGGCCTGCGGCCTGAAATCGCGCCGGTGCGTGAATCGGAGGGTTCCGTTCACTTCTCGCACCCACATCGCGCACTCCACTCACTTCCAGATGTACCGCTCGTTGTACTTCACGCCGTACTTCTTGAGAAACGCGATCAGTTCTTCCTGAAACGTGATCGTTCGGTGATGTTCTCTCTGTCTGGCGATGTAGCCCTTCAGGTCGGACACGCCCGATTCACCGATCGAGAACGCCGCATACCCGTCCTGCCACATGAACATCTCGTGTGGCGGCCCCTTCGTCTTGACCCACTTGGACGAATCCTTCTTCAAGTTCATCATGAACTCGGCGAGCGCCATGTTCTTCGACAGGCTCACGAGCAGATGAACATGGTTCTCGGCGCCGCCGCCGGCAAGAAGCGGGCTCCCCAGCGCTCGGCAGATGCCGCCGAGATAGGAATAGAGATCTTCCTCAATCGCCGGAACGATCAGATCCTGCCGATCTTTCGTCGAAAAGATCAGGTGCAGGAGATTGCGAGTGAAAGTCTGGGCCACGCCGAAATCCTACCTCTTCGAGGCCCTTGGCTTCACTCCTCGGGGCCGAAGGCCTTGTGCATCGAGGCCGCAGGCCTCAAAGTCAGTAGCCGTGGGCAGAGCGAGTCCGCGAGCGCCGCCCACGGAAAACGGCCCCTCCAAACATCTTCGAGCCTGCAAGGCTCACAGTAGTCGCCAAAAGCGTTCAGGCTCGCCTCACGAGCCACCCGAGGGCGGCGGCGCTTCTTTGGAATCATCTGATTTCTCAGGCTCGCCCGATTCGTCTTTTTCACTCGCCTTCGTGATGCTCTTATTGCTTGATTTCAGCACACGCTTCATCGCGACAGCGGCCTGATCTCCCTCGATCGTATCCCGCTTGAGAACCTGATCGCGCAACGCCTTGTCAATGACCTCCGAGTCCACCATCAACTCGCTGACCCGCCGAACCTCTCGGCGGATCGCGTTCTGCACAGACTCAGAATGGAGAATGATCGCGGCAAGCATGAACCGGCTCGTCGCGTCCTTCCGGTCGCGATAATCATCGAGCGCGCTCTTCGCAAAGCCCTCGCGGGTGAGCAGGAAAAATCGGCTTCGGACACGTCCCGTGCTTGCTGGGCCTCAAGGATTTCCTTGAAGTGCTTGAGTTTGGACTGTATTCGCTCGGCCACTCGCTTTGGAGTTGACATCGTCAGCCTCCACGTCTTGAGTGACCGAACAGTATAGGAAGTTGCGACTTCTTCGAATTCCGACGTTTCGCAGGACACTCTTCGAGCCTGTCAGGCTCGCGGAAAGAGGGTTGGAATCGGTTCGTCCGTGGGCGGCGCTCGAAGACTTGCTCTGCCCACGGCTACTGACTGTCAGGCTTTCAGCCTGCAGGCAACCGTCGTTGCCGCCCCCTACTGCACCAACCCCTTCGTCAAGCGCATGAACGCCGTCTCAAGATTGACCTTCTCCTCGTTGAACTGCGTCAACCTGAACCCCGCGTTCACCAGGCGGCTTGGGATATCGCTGACGGTGTGCAGCGCCGATTCCTCGAACGCGACGTGGATCACCTTGCGCTGCACCGCGCCGTTGACCTGCGTTGGCGCGTCCTCCTCGACGATGCCGACGCGCTTTACCCCGGGAGTCTGGTGCAGCAACTTCGCCGCGTCCTCCGTCCGTTCCGCGACGGCGATGTGGATGAGGTGCTCGACCTTGGCGCGGGCCAGGATCTCCTTGACGGTGCCGGCAAAGAGCAGCGTGCCGCGCTCGATGACGCCGACGACGTTGCAGAGTTCCGCCAGTTCGTGCAGAATATGGCTGGAAATCAGGATAGTTTTGCCCATCCGCTTCAGTTCCTTCAGGAGTTCGCGCATCTCGATGCGCGCCCGCGGGTCGAGGCCGCTCGCCGGCTCGTCCATCAGCAGCACCTTCGGGTCGTGCAGCAGGACGCGCGCCACCGAAAGGCGCTGCTGCATGCCGCGCGAGAGCGAGTTCACCTCCGCGTTTGACTTGTACGCGAGTTCGGTGAGTTCGAGGACGTCCCGCACCACCTGCCGCCGCTGCGAGCCGTGGATGTCGTATGCTGAAGCAAAGAACTCCAGATACTCCGTCACGACCATGTCTTCATACGCCCCCATGAAGTCCGGCACATAGCCGATCACCGGCCGGATGAGCCGGTTCTCGAACCCGATCGTCTTGCCGTCCACCAGCGCCTGCCCCCGCGTCGGCTTCAGCAGCGTTGCCAGGATTTTGATCGTCGTCGTCTTCCCCGCGCCGTTGGGCCCGATGAACCCGAAGCAATCCCCCTCGTTGATCGTGAGGTTGAGATTGTTCAGCGCCACGAGTTCGCCGTACTCTTTGCAAAGATTAATCGTCTCGATCATGGGCATGGGAAATAAGGGTCCGGGGTCCGGGGTCCGGGGTTCGGGGTCTAGGGTTTAGGTAACTCTTCAGCGGAATGCAACGACCTCTTCTCCAAACGGGCGTGTGGCGATTTGTTCCGATCGCGTGGCCCGCCGCGGCGGGTGGGGGTTTTCTTTCCGGGGGTGTCGAAGACTCCACCCCCGGCTACGAACGACCAGCCCCTCAGGCTGAAAACAAAGGCGTTTCAACAGAGTACGAACCTCGGGTTGCAAACGGCTGAAGAGTTACGGGTTTAGGGTCTACGTTTTTGGGGTTCGTCTACTCCCTACTCCCCATTCTCTACTCCCTTCTTCTCGCATTTCTCCGTGTCCTCCGCGTCTCCGTGGTGAATGTCTTTTCTTCATGAGGGCGGCGAGCCAGCACCGCCGACCACCAGCGGCGCCGGCGCAAGAGGATAGACCCACCGCACCACCGTTCGCCCCGACGACGGCCGATCCTTCCCGTCCAGCGCGTGCCCGTCCACCGACATCGGCACCGGATTCGCCGCGTCCGCCACCGTCCCGATGATGATAAGACACGGCTGCGTGAGCCACTTCGACAGGTCCAGCGTGTGCGTCATCCGCCGATGCACTGTCGCCGGCATCGTCGTCGAGCCGAACGCCGACCGATCCATCTCCGGCTGCTCCAGAACTCCGAACAGCGCCATCATGTCGTCGAGGTCATCGTCCTTCACGCTCGCGGGCAGCGACTGATTGATGATGCTCACCTTCGGCACGAGGTCGGACAGCCGCTTCACCGCCATCGCCTGCGGGCCCGGCTGAAACTTCGAGAGGTCGAGCGTCGCGCCCAGCTCCCACGATTGCTCGGCCCACGCGTACACCTTCCCCACCGCCGGCGGCGAGACCGCCATCGTCCGCCCGACGACTCCCTCGCCGACCTGACCCGTAATGAGCAGCACGCGTGGATTCTCGAGCCGCGACGGCAGGCCGTGCTTCAACACGCCGACGAGCCGTCCGGTCGAATCGATCCGCGGCGATTGATCGGGAGAAACCGGCTGCGGCATCGACCATCGCGGCCCGCCCAGCCAGTCGCCTTGAAAGGTCTTGATGGTCGATCGGGCCGGGACCAGGAGTTCGGTCATGCCGCGAACGTCAGCGGTGTACGGCCGCGCATCGGGGAATGCGGCGATCGACTGCGCCATCGGGTCCGACAGCGGCGTCAGCGCCTGGCTCCAACGCTCATCGGTCCCCGGCTGGCCGAGCGCGACGCGCGCATCGCCGTAGTTCGGCAGCAGGACACTCACAAACGTCCGCGCGCGATCCACCGGCTGGCCGAAGACATGATCGAGGATCGTCATGTGCCACGCCTCTTCGCGCTTGGGGCGGAGCGATTGGGCCCCGGCCCACGCCACCGCAGTGAACACGCCGGCAAGCGCGACGAATCCGACCCACGCGTGCCGCTCCAAGCCGTATGCACGCAAGACATAGAAACTGATCGGCCCCGCCAACGTCCAGTACAACCCGAACACGACAATCGCGAGCAACACGCCCAAGCCCGCCTCCCGGCTCTTCGAGATCGTCGCCATGATCCGCTCGTCCGCCCATACCTCGGGCGACGAACCGCCGAGCCCCCTTTTCGCGGTCGCGGCCTCGATCTCGGCCTGGGTCGGCGTCGCGGCGCGCCGACCCAGAATCCGCGACCAGAATGCATCCGCACGCACCCACCCCACCTGCGCCAACTTGCGATTCGAGAGGTCCAGCCCGATCACCGTCACCATCCCCGCGCCCACCAGCCGGCGCGCCACGATCACGCCGTGCGGCCCGGTGATCAGCGGCGTCGCGTCGCCCACCGACGCATCGCTCGCGATCGTGAAACGGTGCAGCGGTGCCTTGATTGTCGCCCTCGGCTCCGTCGATCCCGACAGCAGCACGCGATACGGCGCCATGTCCACCTCCGCCAAACGATCGATCCTGCACGCCGGAAGCAAGTCAGCCAGCGGATTCGTCGGGCTGGCCCACGCGCCGCCGATACCGGGCAGCACGATGACCAGGTGCCCGCCGCGGTTGACCCACTCGCGGATCGCGCGAGCGCGTTCCTCTCCCAGCGCGGCCGGATCGCCCTCCGACCACAGGAGCACCTCGCCCGCGGCCAACCCGGTCCACTGGTCGGGCAGATTTTCCGGAAGCAACCCCGCGACCGTCTGCATCGCCTCGTGCGCGGCGGCCGGCACTTCGCGGTCGCGCAGCGTCACGGAAAACTGATCCAGCCCGAGCGTCGGCGTGCCCACGATGTACGCGATCGACTTGTGCGCCGGCAGCACCGCCGCCGCCGCGATCGGCTTCCAACTGAGTTGCCTGCCGACCAACACCGATCCATCCTCGGCGGGCGTCGCTTCCGCGATGCTCACGCGCACCACCGATCCTTGCAGCAGGTCCCAAGGCATCCGCGCGTACAGCCACGTCCCCATCTCCTGCCCGGGATTCACGGTGATGATCCGCGAGTGCAACGCGGTGTCGCCGTCGCTGTCGTCGAGATGCATTCGGACGGCGATGGTCCGAGGCCGATCGGCGGTGTCCTTCAGTGCAAGGCGGATGCCGGCCCAGTCGCCCGCGCGGACGATGTTGCCGACGCCGAAGGTCTCGACGCGGACGGCGATCTCGCCGACGGTCGGCGTCTCGGTGGCGGTGGCGGGGGGCGTTTCACTCTGATCGTTCCGCGCGAACAACGCAGGAAGCGGGGTCCAGAGCGTCAGCGCCGCCGCCGCTATCGCCCCGATCGCCCTCAGAATCGTCCGTTTGCTCACGGGGACAAGTATATCGGGCTTAACTGTCGAACTCCCCACGCCGATGAAAATGGCATGAGCGACCCGGTCACCGCCACACTGGTCACGATTGGTATCGCGGGGGCGACGCTTGTGTGCATCCTGCATTCTCTTTCGTCGGCGTTGATGCACCAGGTGGAGGTCATCGATCTGAAACGCGAGACGACCCGGCTTCACAACGAGCACCTGAAGCGTCTGGCCGATCTCAAGGCGGGACGGTTCGGGCCTCCCGCCGAGCAGCTCGCGCAGACGGCTGACCACGCCGAGGCGGCCTGATCCGAAGCGCTCTTCCTACTTCGACATCCGCGAGAACTCGTCGATCAGGCGCGTGTGCGTCTTCAGCCCCAGCCGCAGGCACGACAACTCGAACTTCTCGTTCGGCGAGTGGACGCGGTCATCATCCAGCCCGAACCCGATGAGCAGTGTGTCGAGGCCGATCTTGTTCTTGAGCATCCCGACGACGGGGATCGAGCCGCCGCTCTTGATGAGGTCGGGCTTGGACCCCGCGACCTTCTCGCACGCGCGTGTCGCCGCCGAGAGGTAAGGAGAGTCGAACGAGACGTTCCCCGCGAACCCGCCGCTGTGCTTCTTGAACTCCCAGCGACAGCCCGGCGGCGTGCGCGCATCGAGCCATTGACTGAACTGTTTTTCAACGTCCGCCGGGTCTTGATTGGCCACGAGGCGGAACGAAACCTTTGCGCCGGCGAACGACGGGATCACGGTTTTCGATCCCGGCCCCATGTACCCGCCGTAGAGGCCGTTGATCTCCGCGGTGGGGCGTGCCCACTCGCGCTCGGTGGCGGTCCAGCCCGCCTCGCCGATGTTTGCTTCGGGGCCGAGGCCGATCTTTTTCAGCGCGGCGTTCGCGTCGAATGGCAGGTTCTTCCACGCCTCACGTTCCTTCGCCGTCGGTTCCAGCACCTTGTCGTAGAAGCCGGGGATGGTGACGCGACGATTCGCGTCCCACAACTGCGCCAGCACCTTCGTCAGTTCGTTCGCGGGGTTCGGGCATCGCCCGCCCCACAGGCCGCTGTGCAAATCCTGATCCGGCCCATGCAAAATGACCTCCGTGTAGCACAGCCCGCGCACGCCGTAAGTGATCGCGGGGTGGTTGCGCTGGAGCATTCCGGTGTCGCTGATGACGCAGACGTCGGTCTGTTTCAGTTCCGCGGCGTGCTCATCGACGTAGGCGTAGAGATTTTTGCTCCCCATCTCCTCTTCGCCTTCGATGAGCACCGAGAGTTTGATCGGGATCGTGCCGGTGGTTTCTTTCCATGCGAGGAGGGCTTCGAGGAAGGTGATGACCTGTCCCTTGTCGTCCACGGCTCCGCGCGCGACGATCCGCTCGCCGACTTCGCCCTTTGCGGGTTGGATCACCGGCTCGAAGGGCGGGCTTTCCCAGAGTTCGATCGGGTCGATGGGTTGCACGTCGTAGTGGCCGTAGAAGAGGACGTGCGGCCCTTTGTAGTCGGCGGGGCCGGGGTGGGTGGCCCAGACGATCGGATGACCGGGCTTTTCCTTTGTGCCGGTCTCGCGGAGTTCGGCGCTGAGGCCGGCGAGGCGAAGTCGCGCGGCGCACCATTCCCCCGCGCGGCGCACGTCGGGGACGTGCTTCGGATCGGTGCTGATGCTCGGGAGGCGCAGCCACTCGATCAGCCGATCGATGATGGGTTTTTCGTGTTTCGCAAGATGTTCCAACGCGCGGTCGACGGACATGGGATGGCTCCGGGGTGAACGGAGGAGTGTAGGGAAAGCGTAGAGCGTAGAGCGTAGAGCGTAGAACGGAGAGTGGTGACTGGGGGGACTTGGGATTCAGGATTTCTTGAAAACCCATGCATGGGCGAGAGTGCGGCCGCCCCCGGAACGTGATGAGCCGGGATTTTGACGCGGCCGCGGCGTGTGTCGGTGTCCGCCGACATCTCGGGCGATGCTTAGCGTGCATCAGCGACGTTGCGGGAGTACACAGATTCCGAACGCGCCGGCCGGCCGGTCGGAGTCTGGGAC
Organism: uncultured Phycisphaerae bacterium; assembly: GCA_947085435.1. GTDB lineage: Bacteria > Planctomycetota > Phycisphaerae > Phycisphaerales > UBA1924 > JAEUIV01. The sequence continues at coordinate 22,198 of CAMTWL010000013.1, read as the reverse complement.
GGGCCCTCTCGCGTTGGCGGGCCGTCTATGAAGGGGTGCGCGGTCGGGATTGTGCGCGCGGATACGGTCGATGCTGATGCTGGGTTTTTGCGCAAGTGGTGGTGGGGGAGGGGATTACAAATGTTTTCGGGATGCGGTGAGAGTTCGCGCGGGGTGGGGCGCGGGTGTGCGCACATGGGTGGACATGCTTGCTCAAAGCGGCAAGCGTGGCAGCCGGAGGGGAGCAGGCAGGCCACCCGCCGCCCGACGATGCAAGTGGAGCGTGCGGCGGCCGACGCCCCCTCCGCCCTCGAAGACTCCCGCCACGGCGGGCAAGCTCACACCTCCCCCGCTGGGAGCGGGGGAGGAGGATTGGAGGCCGCGCGAGGACGATCCGGGATCTCTATCAGTGCGCGATCACGTTCGCGACGTTGAAGATCGGCAGGAGGAGCGCGATGGCGATGCCTCCGATGGTGACGCCCATGAAGATGATCATGGCGGGCTCGATGAGTTGGGTGGCGGTCTTGACCGCTTCATCGAGGTCGGATTCGGCGGCGGCGGCGATCTTGCCGAGCACGTCGGGCAGTCGGCCGGAGCGTTCGCCGGCGGAGATCATCTGGGCGACCTGCGGCGGGATGAGCCAGGATTCCTCGACCACTTCGGCGATGGTGTGGCCCCCGGTCATGGAGTGCTCCATCCGGTTCCACAACTCGAACCAGTGGACATTCTCGGTGACACCGCGGACGATTCGGACGGCGTCGAGGAGGGGGACGCCCGAGGCGAGGAGCGTGCCGAGGGTGCGGGTGGCGCGGGTGAGGTAGAAGATGCGGAACATGGGGCCGATGACGGGGGACTTGAGTTTGACGGTGTCGATGACGCGGCGGCCTTGGGTGGTGAGTCGGAGCGTGATGAGGCCCGCGGCGAGCGCGGCGGCGGCGACCGCGAAGAGGAGCCAGTGCGCGATGAGGAAGCGGCTTGATTTCAGGAGGACGGAGGTCATGACGGGCAGGGCCGCCTCGCGCGATTCGTATATCTTTGCGAACTTCGGGAGCACCCAGGTGATCAGGAACCCGGTGACGACGGCCGCGACGACGATCATGACCGCGGGGTAGGTGAGCGCTCCCTTGATCTGTCGTGCGGTGCGGCGTTCCTTGGCGAGATACTCCGAGACCCGACCGAGCATCTCTCCCATTTTTCCCGAGGCTTCGGAGGCTTTCAGGAGGCTGACCATGAGGTTGGGGAAGACTTTCGGGAACTCTTCGATGGCGTTTGAGAAAGGGACGCCGCTGTGGATGCGGTCGGCGACGACGGCGATGACTTTTCGCAGGCCGCCGGATTTGGCGGACTTGACAAAGGCGTCGATGGCGTCGGCGAGGGGGACTCCCGTATCGAGCATGACGGCGAGTTGACCGGCGAAGGAGATGACCTCCTCGCGGCGGACGGAACCGGCGGCGTGACGTATGCGGATCTCGTCGGTGTCGATGGCCTTGGTGCCGAGGCGGATGTCGGTGACGGTTTTGCCCTCGCGGTCGAGGAGTCTGAGCGCGTCGGGGCGCGAGGCGGCGTCGAGGGTGCCTTCGACGGGCTCGCCGCGGGTGTCTCGGGCTTTGTAGGCGAAGGTGAGCATGGGGTTCGGGGGTGAGGGGTTCGGGGTTCAGGGTTCAGGGTCTAGGGTCTTGGGTCTTGGGATTTTGGTACCTTTTCAGCGGAATGCAAAGACCTCTTCTCCAAACGGGCGCGTGGTGATTTGTTCCGATCGGGTGGCCCGCTGCGGCGGGTGGGGGGTTGCTTTCCGGGGGTGTCGCTCGAAGACTCGCTTTACCCCCGGCTACGAACGACCAGCCCTTCGGGCTGAATCCCGGCGCGCCGGGAAAGGCATTTCAAGAGAGCACGAACCTCGGGTTGCCGCAGCGACTCGAAGATTTGCAAACGGCTGAAGGATTACGCCATTTCTTGTTCGCCTCCCGTTAGAGCGCGGAGGCGCGGACGACTTCTTCGACGGTGGTGAGTCCGGCGGCGGCCTTGAACATGCCGTCGTCGCGGAGAGTTTTGTGCCCCGTGCGGCCGAGCATGGCGCGCAACTCCTGGAGCGTGGCGCCCGCGGCGACCTGTTCGAGGATCGCTTCGCTCGGGATGAACAACTCGAAGATTCCGAGTCGTCCGGCGTAGCCCGTTCCGCGACAGCGGGTGCATCCCGGCCCGCGGTGGAGTTCGGGGCACGCGCCGACGACCGATTCGATGGTCTCCTTCGTCGCGGCGTCGGGGGTGTAGGGCTCCTTGCAGTGGGGGCAGATTTTTCGGACGAGCCGTTGCGCGAGCACGCCGCGGAGCATGGCCGCGACGAGGTAGGTTTCGACGCCCATGTTGTGCAGCCGGGTGACGGCGGAGACGGCGTCGTTGGTGTGGAGCGTGGAGAGGAGGAGGTGCCCGGTGAGGGCGGCCTGGGTGGCGATGGTGGCGGTTTCGAGGTCTCTGATCTCGCCCACCATGATCACGTCCGGGTCCTGGCGGAGCAGCGAGCGGAGCGCCTTGGCGAAGGTGAAGCCCGCTTTCTCGTTGACCTGGAACTGGTTGATGTTGGGCAGTTGTGCCTCGACGGGGTTCTCGACGGTGGAGAGGTTGAGTTCGTCGGAGGCGATCTCGGCGATGGCGCTGTAGAGCATCGACGACTTGCCCGAGCCGGTGGGGCCGGTGACGAGGACCATGCCGTTGGACGAGCGGATGACCTTGCGCCACGGGACGACCATCTCGGCGGACATGCCCATCTTCTCGAACGAGATGACGGCGTTGCGGTTGTCGATGATTCGGATGACGATTTTTTCGCCGTGCTTCCCCGGCATGGTGGAGATGCGGAGATCGACGGGCCTTCCCTCGATGACGACGTGGATGTCGCCGTCCTGGGGCATTCGGCGTTCGGAGATGTCCATTCCGGCCATGATTTTGACCCGCGACACAACGGCGGGGTGCATCTGATAGGGCGGGTTGAGTTTGGGCACGAGCCGGCCGTCGATGCGGAATCGGACGCGGCAGCGGTGGTCCTCGGGTTCGATGTGGATGTCCGAGGCGCGATCCTGGATCGCGTGATACAGGACGTAGTTGACGAGTTTGATGACGGGCGATTGGCCCGCGACCTGTTCGAGTTGGCTGAGGTCCAGGGCCTGCGCATCCTGAACGCTGAACTGGCGGATGTCGACGTCCTCGTAGATCTCGTCGATGACGAAGACATTGGCCGAGGGCAGGTAGGCCTGGAGGGTGGAGCGGATGTCCTGGCTCGTGGCGGCGACGATCTGGACCTTTTTTCCGCTGACTCGCTCGGTTTCTTCGACGAGGAAGAGATTGGCTGGTTCGCTGACGGCGACGGTGAGGACGTTGTCAACGCAGAAGAGGGGCAGGACGCCATGGGAATCGATGAACTCGCGTGGGAGCGATTCGATGGCTCGCGGGTCGGCGAGTCGTGGGGTGATGCGTGCGAACGGGACGTCGTAGGTCCGCGCCAGCACCTCCATGACCACATGTTCGGGGGCGAATCCGAGTTCGACGACGACTTCGCCCAGCAGTTTGGAGTGACCGCGCGAAGCCTGCTCCTCCAGCGCCTGTCGGAGTTGCTCGTGTGTGAGGTGGCCCGATTCGACGAGGCGATCGCCGAGTTGGAGCCTGGTGCCGGCGGGGCGTGTGGGTGATGCGGTCGGCGCGGTCATCGGAGGCTCCTGACGGCGCTCTCGACGGTCGGATGGGCCTCGAAGGCGAGGTCGAGGCGGGTGAGTGAAAGGATGCGGGTCAGGAGTTGGTCGGGGCGGAGCAGGCGCATCTCGCCTCCGGCCTCGCCGAGCGATTCCTGGAGTCGGAGCCAGCATTCGAGGCCGGCGGAATCGACGAACTCGAGGCTTTCGCAATCGATGAGGACGTGCTTGACGCCGGCGGTGCGTCGCTCGTTTGCGACTCGCTTGAAGTGCTCGACATCGTCGTGGGTGAAATCGCCCGAGAGGGTGAGGACGCTGACGGTTTCGTAGTCCTGGTGAGAGATCTTCATGCGGCAATCCCTCCCCGCTGCTCCGGTCCCCCGGGCTGCGGCCGGCGGATGCGGAGGCCCCCGTTCCCGGATTCGCTCTCGATCTGGTGCTTCTCGACGAGTTCGTCGTAGCGTGCGAGGCCGACTTTCTTGAACGATTCAACGAGTTCCGGGTCGAACTGAGTGCCGGCGTTGTCGGCGAGTTCTTCCATCACGCGGTCGCGCTGCATGGCGGAGCGGTAGGTTCGGTTGCTGCTCATGGCGTCGAAGGCGTCGACGAGGCCGATGATCCGTGCCATGAGGGGGATGCCCGCGCCCCCGATTTTTTCCGGATATCCCCGGCCGTCGAAGCGTTCGTGGTGATAGAGGACTCCGGGGAGCAGGTCCTCGAAGTGCGGGATGTCCTTGAGGATTTGGAAGCCGATCTCCGGGTGCTGCTTGATGAGGGCGAACTCCGCTTCGGTGAGGCGTCCGGTCTTGCAGAGGACGGCCTCGGGGACTCCGATCTTGCCGACGTCGTGGATGACTCCCGCGAGTCGGATGCGTTCGACGGACTCATCGTCGAGGCCGTGGGCGGTGGCGAGTGCGGCGGCGAGTTCGGCGACTCGCTCCGAATGGCCGCAGGTGTAGGGGTCTTTGGCGTCGATCGAGGAAGTGAGGGCTTCGAGGGTTCCGATGAACATGAGTTGCTGGTCGTCGTAGAGGATCGAGTTGTCAAGAAGGATGGTGAGATAGGCGGCGGCGGCCTCGAAGAGTTTGATGTCGGTGCTGCTGACGTGCGGGTCGTCGCCCCGCTTGTTCCCGGCAAAGATGGCGGCGACGACCTGGCCCTCGCGCGCGACGGGGTGGACGAGCAACTGCGAGGTTCCGCGTCCCAGCGTCCCCCGATGTTCCGGTGCCAACACCATCGCTTCAACCGGCGAGAGACCGGCCAGGAGCCGCGTTGTCTGGGCTTCCAGGTCCGGGTGCGAGCAAGGGGCCTCGCCGCTGATGTGGAGGCGGCCGGACATGCCTCGCGCCAGGCGTCGCTCGGCGGTGAAGCGCACCGCGACCCACTCGAAGGGGAGCGTTTTCTGGAGTTCGTCGCAGGCGAGCGCGACGAACTTTCTGGGCTGGGCCACCTGGTTCATGGAGCGGCCGAGTTTCTGGAGGAGGGTGATCTCCTCGTAGGTCTCCGCGAGTTTTCGGCTGAAGTCGGCGATGGAGGCCTGGTCTTGGGCGATGGTGTCGAGGTCCGCCTGGCTCCACGAGAGGCACAGCGCGATGCGCTCAACAACGGACGTGGGGAACACGGCGCAGGCGCGAAGCGCCTCTTGAACCCGGCCGGCATCGAGGCCCGACTCGGAGCATGTTCCGGCGAGGAAGCCCGAAGCGATCAGTTCCGGGCCGAACGCGGCCGCGGCGAAGAAGCCGCGGCGCCTGCGGCGCTGCGATTCAACGATCGGGATGAGCGAGAATCCATCGGCGAGGCGGACCAGCGCGGGCACGTCGATGAGTCGCCACGCGCGGATTGTCTCGGCCACCAACCGTTCGACGGGAGGAGAGCGGAGCCACATCCCTAGTTCCCCCGCTTCGTCCGGGCCCGACAGGCGCGCTCCGTCGGCGTCGAATCGCCACAAGGCGATCCCCATCAGGCGGCAGCGGTCCTGCAACAGCAGGTGTGCCGGGGCGGAAACTGACTGGGAGCGCTCGGGAGTCACGCGGCTTCCTTGGACAATGCCCCGGCGGACGGTCGGCCCAGGATCCGTTCGACTTCTTCCAGCACCTGCCTTGGGCTGAACGGCTTGCTGAGCACGAGTCTGATGTTCGTGGTATCGAGGTCTGTCCGCGACAAGGCGTGTCCCCTTGCTGTCAGCATGATCGCGGGAACCTTCGACGTCGATGGGTGGTTTCTCAGTTTTGCGCACATCTCGAGCCCGCTCAGGAAGGGCATCTGCAGGTCGGTGATGATGAGGTCCGGCGGGTTCTGCGTGGCGAGTTCAAAGCCTTCTTCGCCGTCGGCGGCGGTGCGGACCTCGTAGCCGGCGTTCCGCAGTTTGAGCGCGAGGACATGGACGATGTGCATCTCGTCGTCCACCACGATCAGTCGTCCCACGAGCGTGCCCGAGTCATTGGTCTGTTGTTCATTCATAGATCAGCCTGACCTTCCGGATTGGAACTCAAAGGGGACGGTGAACCAGAATCGGCTGCCCATGCCGACCTCGCTGAAGACGCCGACCTGGCCGTGATGGACGGTCTCGACGATGTGCTTGACGAGGTTGAGTCCGAGGCCGGTGCCCTTGGCCATGCGTTTGTACGATTCGATGCGGAAGAACTTTCCGAAGACCTTGTCCATGGCTTCGGGCGGGATGCCGAGGCCGGTGTCCTGGATCGAGACAAGGATGGATCGCGAGTTGTCGTCGGTCTCCACCGAGACCGTTGCGCGGCCGCCCTCGGGGGTGTACTTGATGGCGTTCGAGACCAGGTTCAGGATGACCTGGTGCATCATGTCGCGGTCGGCCTCGGCGGTGTAGATCAGGGGGCCGATGCGTTCGAGCAGCATGATGTTCTTGGCCTTCGCCTGGGGCTGCATCATCTCGATGACCTCGCGGATGACCTTGGCGAAGTCCACCTCGGAGCGATCCACGGAGACGATCCCCGCCTCGATGCGGCTGATGTTCAGCATGTTGTCGATCATGCGCGCGAGGCGTTCGGCCTCGCCCTTGATGATCGAATAGAACTCCTGCTTGGTCGCCTCGTCCCGCGCTTCGGCGTCGAGGAGCATCTCGACGTAGGCGTTGATCGAGGCGATCGGCGTCCGCAGTTCGTGGGAGGCCTGCGAGACGAAGTCCGACTTCATCTGGCTGATTTCTTTCTCGCGCGTGATGTCGCGGAGGATGGTGACCACGCCTCCGACCTCTTTGGGGGCGCCGGGCGTGCCCACCGGCGTCCTCGGCGGCAGGCACGCGATGGTGACGTCGAACGAGGCGGGCGGGCCGGCGTTGGGGCCGCTCCCCGCGGGTTGCATCGTGTGCTCGATGTGCCGCTGCTTCGAGAGCATGCCGGACTGGCGTACCTCCTTGATGATCCGCCGCAACTCGTCGTCCTTGACGATGTCCTCGATCGGCTTGTGCGTCGAGCCCGCCTGGTCAAACCCGAGCAGTTTGGCGGCCGACGGGTTGGCGAGCGTCAGTTCGTTGAATGGATCGGTGACGATGACCGCGTCGCGGAGCGAATGCAGGATGGTCTCGGTGTGACGGCGTTCCGCCTCCGCGATGCTGAGGCGGATCTCCGCCTCGCGAAGGCGGGCGGTGAGTTGCTCGGTGCGCTGGCTCTCAGCGGCGAGACGGCGGTTGACCGCCTCGGCGAGCGTTCGGAACCAACCAGAGCAGTCGCCGGTGTTGATGCCGACGCTTCCCTCAAGGGCGAGGGCGGCGCGGGCGCGATTCACGACGCCCGTCCTTGCCAATCCTTGAACCGCGAGCGCGCACGCGAGCGGCACCGCGAGCATGGTCCCCACGGCGAGCCATCGCCACGATTCAGCGTGAGCGTTCTCGACCAACCGAAGGGCGAACCACGCCGAACCAGTACACAGCGCGGCGAGGGCGATCACCCACGCCGAACCGAACAGAATGGATCGCGTGTTGGTCATGCCGCCTTTCGTGCTATTGATCGACCGATGCACCGGCGAGGCCGGTCGCGGGCTTCGGATTCGTGCCGGCCGTCAGTCGCCGCGATTGCTCGTTGGTCGGATCGCGGCGGAGGGCTTCGGCGAAGGATTGCTTCGCGGCGGCGGGCTGGCCCAGGTCCGCGAGGATCATGCCGCGGAGGAGCGGCGGCATGGGATCATTCGGCGCCAGGGCGACGGCGCGCCCGAGTGTTTTGGCGGCGTCGTCGAGTTTGCCGCTGTCGCGCTGCCAGAGGGCCATGAAGAGGTATCCCTCGGCGGCGCGTGGCGTCAGGGCCATGAGCCTTTGGGCTGATTCACGGAGGCGGTAGCCGTCCTTGAGCATGAGGGCGACATTCCCGAGATCGTTCCAGACGGCGGCGGTCGCCGCGGCGACGGGATCAGAGGTGATGCGGACGAGCAGTTCGCGTGCTTCGACGGGTTGGTCGAGGGCGACGAGCACGCGGGCGCGAAGGTGCAAGAGATCGTGCCGGTCTTTGGACTCGCTCAACGCCAGCAGTCGGCGGAGGGCCGCGTCGGCCTCGCCGAACTTTCCAAGCGTGAAGAGGGCGCGGGCGTGGTCTTCGAGGATCGAGGGGTCGCTGGGCGCGAGCAGGACGGCCTCGCCGAAGTAGCCGGCGGCGGCTTCGTGGTTGCCTCGGAGCGACTCGATATGCCCAAGCGTCTGGCGGACCCCGGCGTTGTGCTGGAACGTCGAGTGAGCCGGGGTCAACGCCGCTTCCGCCTCATCGAAGCGCCCCTGGTCGATCAGCATCTCGGCGGCGGCGATGGGGAACTGCGGGTTGGTCGGGTCGGCGACGGCCGCCCGCTGGTACGCCTGCATGGCGTCGTCGAACTTGCTGAACCGCTCGTAGACGATGCCGCTGTAGTAGTGGGCGTCGGCGTTTTTTTCCTCGATGGCGATCGCGGCGTTGAGGGACGTGAGCGCCGCCTCAAGGCGACCGATCTCGATGAGCACCCGGCCCCGGAGCACATGGCTTCGTGCGACCTTGCCGTTGAGCGCGATCGACTGGTCGATGCTGTTCAGAGCTTTTTCGAGATCACCCGCGAGGAACTGCTGCCGGGCCATGTCGAACGAGGTGGCGGCCTTGACGCCGTCCATCCGCTGCTGCGTCTGTTCCTTGAACTGCTGGGTGTGCTGCCCGTGCCCGCTCTGGCAGCCCGAGGCGGTCAGGAGCGCGATGCAGAGCGGGAGCGCTGCCACAGAGTTGGAGCGGAGAGGTCGGAGTTGGAGCGATCGCATGGTGGTCTTTCAGCAAGTGTTGGGAAACAACGGAGGCGCCGTCATTCATTCGTGGGGCTTGAGGCGATGTCGGACTGGGGTGCGGCGGGCGGCGCCGGTTCCGCGTTCTGGGGCGACCGAATGAACGTGAAGAACTCGTTGAAGAATGGCTGGTTCGACGATGCCGTCGGCGGGCCGACGAAGGGCTGTGTGTTCATCGAAGCGCCGGGCATCGCCTGCGCGCGTGCCTTCGCCTCGTCCCCGACGATGCTCCGCAACATGCTGCGATGAGGCCAGGCGTTGTTGGACCCCGTCAACTGCTCTTGCATGCGATGGACGTCGGGCTGAGCGGGGCTGAGTTCGAGGGAGCGGCGGAGGGCGTACAGCGCCTGGTCCTTCTTCCCCTCGGCGGCGAGTTTTTCGGCGCGGACATTCAACTGCGAGGTCTGCTTCTCGCGGCTCCAGGGCAGGAGACCTTGCCGCGACCCGGTGCGGACCTGCTCGGCGTATCCGACGGCCTTTTCGCCTTGCGACAGGAGGTTCTGGTCGTTCATGATCGTGGGTTTGATCATGAAGATGACCTCGGATCGGTTGGTGGAGTCGTCGTGACCTCTGAAGGCCGCGCCGATGAGCGGGATGTCGCCCAGGCCCGGCACCTGGCTGCGCGACAGGCTTGTTTGCTCGCGGAAGAGGCCGCCGAGGACGATGGTCGACCCGTCGGGCACGATGACGTTGGTGGTGATCTCCTGGCTCACTTCGTCGGGGACGGTGACGGTGCGTCCGTCCTTGTCGGTGAACTCGTTGATGATGCCCTCGGAGACCTTGGGCTTGAGTTCCATGCGGATCAGGCCGTCCTTCGAGATAAAGGGGCGGAACGCGAGCGAGGTGCCGGTGGGGAGGAACTCGACGTCCTGCTGGGTGGTGCCGTTGTTGGTGGTGCTCTTGAGATAGCCGATCTTGCGGCCGACTTCGACCTTTGCAGACTGACGGTTCAGCGCCAGCACCTTGGGATTCGAGATGATCGAGACGTCTGAGACCTCGTCGAGGGCGCGGATGAAGACGCCGATGTCGTCGTGAAGGATCGAGAGTTTGAACGTGCCCGGCCCGGCGGTGTTTCCTGGGGTGGAGACGGCCGCCGACCCTCGGCCGTCGGCGGGAGTGAAATCGGCGCCTTCGTTGAGGGTGCCCGGCGATCCGAGAATCCCGCCCAGCCCTAGGAAGTCGGTCATGTTGACGCCGTTGAGGAAGGCGAAGTCCACGCCGAAGGCGTTGGATTCGGAGAGGGTCGCCTGGAGGATGGTGGCTTCGACGAGGACCTGGGCGGGCTTGGTATCAAGGTTGGTGATGAGTTTCTCGATCTCCGCGACGTGCTCGGGATAGTCGAAGACCACGAGCGTGGACGCGAGCGCGAAGGACTCATCTCCGCTGGGATTGTCGGCGGGGATGGTGAACTTCCCCACGTCCCCGTTGGTCTTGATCTGGCCCTTGTCCGAGAGCAGCGGCGAAACGAACTCGGCGGCATCGTTCGCGTTCAGGTAGTTCAGGTTGATGACCTTCGAGACGATCTGGCGGTCCTGGGCCTGGATCTTGGCGAGTTCCTCGAGGGTGTAGACGTAGATGAAGTTGTTCTTCTCGACGTACCCGTAGCCGTTGACGTGGAGGATGGAGTCGAGCGCTTCGTACAGCGTTACGCCGTAAAGGTTTGCGGTGACGTGTGCGGAGACGTCCTTGCTGGCGACGATGTTGCGGTGGCTCTGGAGCGAGAGCATCTGGAGGACGTTGGCGAGGTCTTCGTCCTGCACGAACATGTCAACGGTCTGGTATTCGGAGACGGTGATGTCCGGAGCCGTGGCGTTCGGGTCGGCCTCGCCGGACCGCTGGTCGTAGACGGGAACATCCTCGGGGAATCGTGGCTGCGGCGGGGTGGTGAGCATCGGGTCGCTCTGGGCACTCGTGGATTGTGGCGGGCCGCTCGCGGATGCCGCGACGGGGGGCGCAGCCGCGGCGGGTGCCGGAGCGCTGCTCGCGCTCTGAACGCCGGACTTGGTGTACGTCGCGGGCTTGGAGGGGGCGCGGGTGTTTGTATTGGTGGTCGTGGTGGTTGAAGAACCGCCGCTGGTGGTCGTCGGCGTGGTGGTGGTCGAAGCGCCCGAAGTCGGCGTCTCGGTCGGCTGGGATTGCGCCGTCGTGCCGGCGGCCACAAAGAGCGTGAGGCAGGCGCTGAAGGCCAGGCGATCGGCTCGACCCGTGCGGGAAAGGTTCATTTCTTCGGCTCCTTGTTTCCGATACGGGGCGGTGCTTATGCCCGCCGCCCCCCGGTTTGGTTCAATGTTCCGGCTTTGCGATCGACAATCTGACGCGGACCGTCTGCTTCTCAAGTACCACCGTCGAAGCGGTGATCTCCACCACAAGCCACTCGCGGAGCGACTGGCCCGCTCGAAGGACGTTCGAGCGCGGCGCGCCGCGACCCCCGACGCCGGGGGTCTCCACCACGGCGGTCGGCTTCTGGCCGAGCATGACGCTTGTGAGTCTCCAACCTGTTGTCTCCTCAAGCCGTTGCGCCCGCTGGCGCTTCGCCTCGTCATCGGCGTTCCACGCCGGCGATTCGACCGGCTTCCCCCCCGTGTCCCCAGACGGCCCCTCCCCGCCCGGAATCTGTGTCGCTTGTTCCGACTGTCCGGGAGGCGGGGACGCGCCCTCGCCACTCTCCGCGATCCGCGCGAGCGGGAAGTGCGCCGTGTCGAGGGCAAATAAGTTCCGGCTTGTCCGGGGAGACCGGGGAACCTCGATGAGTCGCCCGCTGTTGAACGCGTCATCGGACGCGATGGCGCGGCTGACGGCGTCGCGCCCCGCGCTCGCCAGCGACGAAACCCCGGACGCTTCCTCGGCGGGCGCCGCCACGCCCCGGCTCGGCCCGAGCGTCAGCCCCGCACGAATCAGCGCGATCACGAGCAAGAGCATGAGCGCCGCCAGTGCGGAGGCTTTCTTCTTCTCCTGCTCGAGCAGGACCTTGAGGGCGATCAGTCGGCGTTTCATGGCTTCGCCCCCTGTTCGCCGCCTGGGGCACCGGAATCGGTTGCCGGGAGTTCCGGTGAGTAGAAAGCGTCGATGGAGAACTCCGCGCGGACAATCCCCTCGCGGTCGCGCCCCCGGACGCCGACGGAGACATCGGAACCCTTGGGGAGTTCGGCGGTCACGCGGAGGCGCTCGATGCGCACCAGGCGGGGCATGGTCTCGATGCGGCTGACCGCCTGATAGATGTTCGTGAACGGGCCGTTGAGCACCACCGTGACGGGCATGGACGTCGCGTCGCCGTAGGACTTGGGCGGGCGCGTGGTGATATCGCGCTGGTTCAGCCCCAGGTCGTCCAGCGTCTCGCCCAACATCCCCATCAGCCCCGCGACATCGCTCTCGTTTGGGATCGGCGTCATGCGCCCCTTGCCGAACGCGCGCAGGCTCTGAAGGTCGCTCGCCAGGCGTTCGAGCACCTCCGGCCCGTCGGCGGGCTTGGCCAGTTCGGTCTGGAGCGAACGCACCTCGCGCCGGAGTTTTCCCATCGCCTTGGCCGGCGGCACGACGAGCGCCAACCCGCCGAGCGCGGCGAGAGCGAACCAGCCGGCGATGAAATGAATCGGCTTGGGCTGCATCAATCGTCCTCCGGCTGGGCATCGACAAACGAGTACCGGAGCGAAAGGTCCACCTCGGTTGTCACCCGGAAGTTGCGGACCTCAACGCCCCCGAGCGGCTTCGCCCGAGTGAAATCGAGCGTTACCCGGCTGAAGAGTGCGTGAGAATCAAGCCCCGAGACGAACCGCGCCACCGCCGTGTCGTCGGGGGCCACACCCTCCATCTCGATCACCATCAACGCGCGCGGGGGGTCCGGTGCCGCGCCGGGCGCGTTCGCCGGCGCCGAGTTTCTCCCGCTCGATTTCCCCTGCGCCGCCTGGCGCGAGGACGGCTTCTCCTCGCGCGGCGTGATCGACAGTTCGCTCAGCGACACCGCGGGCGGCGCGGCGGCGGCGATCGCGTCGATCACCTCGCTCGCGCGGACCGGCCACGCGAGACGGTTGTACCGGGTCACCGCCGCCTCCACTTCTTCGATCTCTTTCAGCAACGTGTTGACGACCTCGCTCCGGCTCCAGTTGATCTTCATCTTGATCGCCAGGCTGTCGCGTTCCTGCCCTCGGACGCGATTCGCCAGGGAGAGGAACCAGTACGTCCCGAAGAGTGCCGTCGCCGTCAGGACGTACACGAGCGACCACCGGCGGACCATTCTCCGGCGGTTCAGCACCTCGCGGCAGTTGCGCGGCATCAGGTCGATGGCTCGGCTCATGCGGCGTGCCTCCGCCCCTGCGTCGGCGCCTGCGTCGGCATCTTGGCGGGGTCGGACCGCCGGCGGTGCCCGGGAGTCGCTGACTGCGCCATCTTGAGCGTCCGCAATCCCAGGCCGGTCGCCACCGCCCATTCGGCATCGTTCTCGGGCGTGATCAGGGACGAGACTCGGCTCAGGTCCACCCCTTCGAGCGGATGGCCGACCGAAGTCGGAAGGCGGAGGGCCTCTCCCACCAACTGTGCGAGCTGTGGTTCCGCGGCGTCCCGGCCGGCGATGAGGCACGATTCGGCGCGTGAGCCTCGGAACGACACGCCGAAGTATCGCAGGCACAGCGACACCTCGTTGGCGATGTCCATGATGGTGGGTCGGATGGCCTCGAACATCGCGCGCTCCACGCGGGCCTCGATCGAAGCGCCCGCCATGCGCTGGCGGCGGAGGTCGAGGATCGACTCAGACTCCAGGCCGAGGCGTGCGGCGGCGGCGTTCGTCATGGCGTGCCCGCCGATCTCGATCGGCTTGTGGAAGAGCACCGCGCGGCCTCGGATGATGGTGACGCCTGTCGAGAGCGGGCCGACGTCCGCGATGATCTTGACGGTGTCCTGGTCGATGGTCCGCCGGAGCGTGCGCGAGAAGGCTCGGGCCACGCCGACGAACGCGGGCTCGACCGCGAGCGGTCTCAGTCCGATCGCGGCCAGGCCGAAGACCAGCCGTTCGATCGGGTCGCGTGACGCGCCGATGATGAGAACCTCATCGCGGAACTCCTCGCCTTGGCGGACCTCTCCCGCGCGGATCCAGCCGATCTCGACGGGTTCGCTCTCTGGGAACCCGAGGCGTGCGGGGGCGTCGAGGGCCACGGCGCGGTCGAGTTCGTCATCAGGCATGTGGGGGAGACGGACCGAACGGACCCGTATCAAGCGGTCGTCGAGCGAGATGACGCACGTCTTTCCGTGAAACTCCCGTGTTGCGAGGCGTGCGCCGAGCGCCGAGCAGATCGCCTGCACCTGCGCATCGCTCCCCGGCTCGTACGGTGCCGAGCCGCCGGGCGAGAGGTCGATCCGCGCGGCGGCCACGACCTCCTTGCCGCGACCCCCGCGCGAGCGACGCCTCAACTGGAGCACGCGCAGCGTGGAACCGCTGATCTCGATGCCGAGCGGGAGGTAGCGGGAGTTCAGGAGATCAGAAAAGTTCATGTCGGCTCTTTGGTTGGTGCGTTCCGTTCGGTGGTTGGCGACGATGACCTATTGCGGGTCTCCGATGTCCGCGATCTTGGTCACGCGCACGCGTCCGGTGTACGCCTGCACGTCGATGCGGAACGCCGCCCCCGATCCCGAGATCCTCACCGATCCGCCGTTGCCGGCGTCCGGCCCCTGGAGTTCCGCCACCGGCCCCCCCAACTCGTCGAAGATCAGCATGGGCGTTGCGTTGAATAACGGGTCCGAAAGCACCGCCCCGGCATACTTCGCTTCCGAAAAGTCGCGCCCGAAGGGCCGCGACGGGTCGTCGGGATCGGTCATCGCGTCCGTCGCCAGATCGAGTGCCGCGCCGCGGACCTCGGCCAGGGTGTACCCGTTCCCCACGACAAACTCCCACGCGCCGCTGTCCGCGTTCTTCCTCGGGACCACGCCGAACACGACGGCTCGGCGCGACTGATACGCCACCGCGTCGGCCTGAAGGAACGCCACGTCCGCGACGAGCGTGCGGACCGTGGACTGCACCCGCAGCACGTTGGTCTGCGACATCGACGGGATCACCAGCACCCCGGCGATCCCCAGCAAAACAACAACCACCATCACCTCGATCAAGGTGAAGGCGCTGCGGAAGTTCCGAATCGAGGCGGGCGGACGGCGGACCATGCGATCGCTCCCTTCGCCGGAACGAGCGCGTCACGAGCACTCGATGCCTCCGCGCCGGTGATGAGTTAATCGACTCAATGGGGGGCCCGCCTGAGCAGGGGAGCGCCCGAACGCGGCATCGCAGAGCGCGCAAGCGTTACAGCGCGCTGCGCGGTTCTCGGGCGTTGGGTTCCGCCCATGAAACGGGCGTGCGATGGTTGCCAGCGGCGCAGCCGCTGGGACCGCGAGACGTGGAACATCTTCGCCCATGAAGAGCCTGTGAATGAATCGCTGACAGGAGATGTCTCCAGCCTGAAAGGCTGGTCGTTCGTAGCCGGGGGTAAGCAGCCTGCCCGCCGCGGCGGGAGTCTTCGAGCGCCACCCCCGGTCAAAGACACCAATAAATCTTCTTCACCCCGGAGGGGTGGTCGTTGATCGCCGTCCGTTCCCACGACCACCCCTGCGGGGTGAAGACAGCGCTGTTCAGCGATTCGTTCACGGGCTCTTCATGGGCCGAAGCAGATACAAAGAGCGTTCGCCATTGATGCTCGGAGATCGCTGAATAAGGCGAACTCGCCCTCGATCAAGGCTCGCTGCTGAACTTGTTCAGCAGTTCGTCGAACCCGGACGCGTACACATCCAGCCGGCTCCCGGTCACGACGTACACCCACCCCTCCGCGGTCCCCTGGGGCAGCGCGGCGGCCGCGGCGCGCGTCGTCCCGACTCCGACCACGGAGCCTCCGGTGTAGCCGTTAAAGGGTGAGTCTTTCAGATACCCGCCGCCCACCATCACGCCCCATCCTCCCGCGCCGCCGAACGGCTCGACGGGGTCGGCGGTCGGCAGTACTCCCTGGTTGTTGATGCGGTAGAGTTCGATGATGTCGTCGATGGTCTGGAGTTGCCGCGCGAGCGCCGACTTGAGCGCACTCTGGCTCGCGCCGGCGAACTGCGGAACCACGATCGCGGCCAGGATGCCGAGGATCACAAGTATGATCATCAACTCGATCAGCGTGAATGCGGATCGTGTGCTGGTGGTACTCATCGGGGTTTTCGCCTGCTGGATCGTTCGCCGTTCTCGGAGCCGAGACAGCCCACAAAGACGGGCGGGCCCGGTCAAGGGCCCGCCCGCGAAAGAATGTTCAAGTCATGTGAGCCGTCGGCCCATCAAGGGATGGTGTTGGCGGGGACATACCCGGCTTCGGTCGACAGCACCGTGCCGTCAAAGCCGAGGGCGAAGACCACGCCCTCCTTGCCCGCCGAGGTGTTGAAGATCCAGCCGTCGCCGACCTTGACGGTCGCGGCGAGCTGGTCGGCCTCGGTGCCGAGCGCCATGACGGACGAGCCGGTGAAGCCGTTGAAAGGCTGCTCCTTCAGGTACTGGCCGGCGACGAGCACGCCCCAGCCATTCTCCACGATCGCGACGCCGACCGGGTTGGCGTCGGCGTCGGGGAGCGCGCCGGCGTTGCGGACGCGGTACAACTCAACCTGGCTCGAGATGGTCTGCAACTGGCTCGACAGCGCGCCCTTGATCGCTTCCTGCGAGGCGCTGGTGAACTGCGGGATGACGATCGCGGCCAGAATGCCGAGGATCACGACGACGATCAGAATCTCGACCAGTGTGAATCCGCTTGGACGACGATTGCGCATGGCGTCAAACTCCTTGAGGCTGCCGCCTCGACTTCCGCGGCGAATCCCGGCACGCCGGGGTTCCGCTTCCTCTGTTCGCTCCCGCCCAAACAAATGGCCGGACGCGTCCCGATGAAGTCGGCCGCCCGGGACAATCCGAGGCTTCAACCGACGCCCCGCCGAAGGGCGAGACGGATGAAACATCGGATTGAATCAGGGGTTGCGTCAAGGAGATGGGTGTGAGTCGTTTCGATCCACGCCACAATGAGCGGAAGAGACAACCCAGACGGAACACTTCCGCACGGGAACACCCCGCCATGCGGGTTCATTTGGGACTGTGACTGTCCGAGAATCTCACCCCGAAAAGCGGATCGCATGTAGCCCGAGGACTTGCCCCGACTATTCACCACGGAGACACAGAGAGCACGGAGCAAGCAAAGAACCTGCCACAGATGACCCAGATGGGCCCAGATGAATACAAGTCAAGTGCGCGGCGGAAGGCTTGATCCGAACCCAGTCATCCGACCCCTGCATCACTGATTTTTCTGATCTGGGCCCATCTGGGTCATCTGTGGCAAATGATTCTTCCGACTCCGTGGCCTCCGTGTCTCCGTGGTGAATAACCCGGGCCAGACCACCCGTCTTACTTCCCGGAGCCTCCCGCCCCGATGATCAACGGCACCAGCCGTTCGTTCGGGAGGTTGAGGGCCCCGATAAGCGACGCCGCGAGCGTGGCGTCCTCGTCCGCCCCCTTCTCCGCGAGATCGACGAGCCACGTCACCTGCCGCGCCTCGAGAAGATTGCCGAAGCGTTTGGCGGAGTTGTTCATCTTGGTCATGAGGACCAGCCGTTCCCCGCCCGAGGCGTTGATCACCGCATCCATCAGCGACACCTGCGCCCGCTCCTGCCCGATAAACGAAAGCACGTCCGCCACCTGCACGCGCACCGCGCCCGTCACCTCCGCCAGCGCGGTGATGAGAGGCACGGCGGCATCATTGATCTCGAACGCGCTCGCACCTGCCGAAGCCCCGCCCGACGCGATCGCCAGGTCGTGCAGCACGTCGAGCGCCGCCACGGCGTAGGACTTCGACTCCTCCTCGTCGATCGCCGGACCCGAAGCCCGTTCGACCAGTTGCTTGACACCTTCCGTCAACTGCGCATCGCTCACGCCCTGCCGGAGAATCTGCGTCAGACGATCCCCCTCGAACTGCCCGGCGTATTGCGTGTACCCGGACGCCGACATCAGCCCGAGGATCGGCGTCGCCCGCAGCCTCGAGTTGTTCCGCGCCTGCTCGATGGTCTCGATCGTTCCCTCGACGGTCAGGTCCGCCAGAACAAGATCGATTCCCGCCGTCTCCGCGATCGAAGGCATCACCGCATCGAGCGACGATCCCGGCGGGAGCACCACATATCCCTGACCTTCCAGCATCTTGCGCAGCGCCTGCTGCCGCTCCGCCTCCGACGCCAGCACCACCGCATAACGCTTCGACGCCTCGCGGATCACCCCGGCCAGCGTCGGCACGACCTGCTCCGCTCCCGCGAACGCCTCGCGCGGCTTGGCACGCCCCAGCGCCAGCGCCGCCTCGAATCGCACGCGGCGCTCGGGGTATGACAGCGCATCCACCAGCGCCACACCCTCCCCGCCGACAAGACCCGAAACCCCCGCGCTCCGCGAGAGCGCCTCGATCGCCTGCCGAGCCAGCGGCGTGTCACGATCCGCGAGCGCCCGGGCCAGCACGCGCTGCGTCGCCTGCGCGCCCGCGGCGACCGCGTAGTACATCGCCTCACGACGGGCCGCAGGGTAGAGCGGGTTGTCATACTCCGCGGGCTGGTCGATCTCGCGTGAGAAGTTCGACGCGAGCCAGAGCGAGATCGCCTTCTGGTCGGTCGGGTCGATTCCCAACGCTTTTTCCGCCAGGCGCATCGCCATCGCCTCGTGGAAGACCTCGCTGCGGATCGCGGTGGGCTGCAAGCCGGTCGCGGGGGCGTAGGACCACACCAACTGGAACTTCTCCGATGGGAACGAGGTCAGGCTCTTCGGCTCGCCGTAGTACTGCTCGCCCAGATCGCGGTACATCGCGGCGACCGACACGTCGTTCACGCTGCCGCCCAGCGCACCGATCGCTTTGGCGGCGGCGCTCTTCACCTGCGGGCTGGCGGTGGTTTCGTGAAGTTCCGTCAGATAAGGAAGCACGCTCGGATACGCGATCCGCCCCAGCACGCGGACGATCATCTCCTGCGACGCCGGATCGACGCCCAGGAGCGCCGAGCACAGCGGCTGCACCGATTGCCGACCCATCACGCCCAGCAACGCCGCGACCTCGGTCGAAAGAAGTTGATCCTTCCTCGCCTGAAGCACGAGCAGCATCTGAGGCACGGCGTACTCACCCGCGAACGCCAGCCGCTGCTGCGCGAGCAGCCGCCCGCGGGCCATCCCGGTCAGCAGCCCGATGTTCCGCTCGATCTCGTGCGGGTCGCGGGCGCGGGACAGCCGCCCCTCTTCGTACAAGCCGTAGAGCCGTCCGGCGAGCGCTTCAAGGTCCGGCATCAGGATGGCGCGGCGGTAGGCCCGCTCGAAGCGCTCCTGCATCGTGGCCGAGTCTTCGACGATCCCGACGAACGTCGCCGGAGCCATCCCCCGGTCGATCAGCGCCTGGGCGGACGCCTTGGCCATCTCGATGTTGGCGATGGTCACATAGTGGTTGAAGTCTTCCACCAACTGCGCGTCCGTCTGCTGAGCCGGCGCCTGGGCTCGGGTCTCAAGGGTCGCCGCCGCGACCGTGCCGGCCGCGCATGAGATCGCAAGCAGCATCCGGCTCAGGGTCGTTCGTAGAAATCGTCCGTCGTGCACTGTGGTCTCCTCGGGTTCGCGGGGGTGGTGTCGGCCCTTGATGTCCGACGCCCAGCCTTCAAGAGTTCCGCAATCTACTTGCCCCGGACGAACAGTACAAAGTTTGGTGGAAGCCAGCCCTCCCACAGCCCCGAAAGCGACGGCCTCCGACCCCTCGGATCGCTGCGGAAAGGCCGAGCGGAGCGCCTCCGGGGGCCGCGGGTGGGCTGACTGGCTGTGTGGCACGCTTCTGCCCTGAGAAGCATGCCGCTCTGAGAAGCATGTCCGAAGCGCCAGCCACTACTATTCAGGCATGGATGGCCACGATCCCAGCCCGCCCCAGAAGTACAAGCGCCTCAAACGCATCGAGGGCATGAACGACGCTCGCGCGCTGAACTGGTCGTGCTTCCGGAATCAGCCTTTCCTCGAGAGTGACCGTTTCCGAGGCTGGGTCGTCGAGGCGATCGCCGCAGCGCGAGAAAAGCACGGGTTCCAACTATGGGCATGGTGCATCATGCCGACGCACATGCACCTGATGATCTATCCGGGCAGACCCGAGAGCGCATCGCCCGTGAGCGATATCCTCAAAAAGATCAAACTCCCGCTGGCGCAGCGGGTCATCGCGTGGGCGAAGCGGGAGAACCCTTCGATGCTCGATCGGATGCGGGACGAGCAGCCGAATGGCTCGGCGTCGTTCCGCTTCTGGCAGCGCGGCGGCGGATTCGATCGCAACCTCTTCACGCACAAGGCGATCTGGGACATGATCCACTACATCCATCGAAATCCGGTGGAGGATGGGCTCTGCGCGCGGCCTGAAGAGTGGCCTTGGTCGAGCGCGATGACATACATCGATCGCACCAAGGGGCTGCTGCGGATCGACCATGAGCACATCCCAGGCGTCATGGCATAGAGCCTGTGTGGCATGCTTCTGCCCTGAGAAGCATGTTGGAGGGGCGTCATGCTTCTCAGAGCAGAAGCATGCCACACGATCAGGGAGGAAGCAGGCCACCCGCCGCCGTAGATGATTCACCGTTCTTCGGACATTCCCATCGCTTCCACGGCGACAATCCGGATGTTGGCGCGCCGCTTGCGCCACAGTTCCTTTTCAGCCGCGGTATGACGCGGGACATCGGGATAGACACCGCGCGTCCACACGGAGAGTTTTCGGATCGCTCGCCGCCACCATGGCTGGCGACGATAGATCGTCTTCCAGCAGGGGACGGTGAACTGGAGTGACGGTGCATCGCGCTTGAAGTCGGGCACCCCCGCTGCGCGGATGAAATCGAAGACCTGGTCCCACTGTCCTGTGCTGTACTTGTCCCCTTGGACAAACCCAGCGGCGCTCATGGAGCGAACCCCAGTCGATGAGGTACGGCTTGACGCGTTCGAGCGGTACGCCCCAGACATCCGCAAAGTCCCGGGCCGTGCCCTTCTTCCATGGGCGGGGTGCGGCTGGGTCGTCGTTCCAGTACGCGACGTTCGTGCTGAAATCGGCGATGATTGCGCCACGGTGATAAAGCGTGAAGTCCCAGTGGTTGCCCTCCTGCACGCGGAGTTCGAGGTGCGGTGCGCCGGTGAGACGGGCGATCTCGGTTGCCAGACGCCATGCATCGGGGGAGAGGGTGACGGTGTCGCCTTCCGCGACGGCCGACACAGAGCGCATGTCGGGAACCGACGGGTAGTCCCCCCAGTTGGAACGAAGCGTCTTGGGCCCCGGCAGCGCCTTCGATCCCTCGGCGATGAGTTCGGCGAGGCGCGCGGGCGGGACACCCTTCAGGACGCTGTAGACGAAGCGCATACCCATGCGGGGAGATTATCGAATGTGGGTGTGAGACTGCCGAAGGCCATGCTTGCTCAGGGCAGCAAGCATGCCACCCGGTCAGAGGGAAAGCAGGCCACCCGCCGCCAACTCGCGGGCACAGCAAAAAGGCGCCTACCGCGGCAGCCGCGCCGAGCCCTCGCACTTGGGGGGAGACTCGGGGAAGCGCTCCACTCCAAAGTCCGGCGGAGCGAAGAAGGGGACGCGCGGCTGATCCTGTCTCATGCTCGACTGGATCCATGATCATGGCACGCTGCTCTCCTGGCTGACGGGGGCGTCCGCCGTCATGTTCGTGGGCACGCTGATCGCGCTGCCCGCGATGGTGGTGCGGATCGCGCCCGATTACTTCGCGCACGAGCGGCGGCCGCCGAGCAGGTGGGCCCACCATCACCCCGTGGTGCGCGTGCTGTTCCACATCGGGAAGAACGCGATCGGGATCGTCTTCATCATCGCGGGGATAGCGATGCTCGTGCTGCCTGGGCAGGGGCTGTTGTCGCTGGTGATCGGATTCTTCCTGCTGGATTTTCCGGGGAAGTACCGGGTCGAGAAATGGCTCGTCAGGCGGCGACGGGTGCTGGGGGCGATCAACTGGTTGCGCACGCGCGCGGGGCGCGAGCCGATCGGTGTTCTGTGAGTGATGCACGCTCAAAGCCGCGTAACTCTTCAGCCCCCTGCAACGACCGGCAGCGGGGGCGCGATCGGCCTTTCGCCCGGAGGGCGCACGCCCGTTGCGAGGGGCGCCGCGAGGGTCGCCGCGGCGACCGAGCAAGCCCCTCGGCGGCGCACAACCACCACACTTTGGCTTGTCCGCCCCTTGGGCGGACGCCGGAGAAGCCCGTCCGCCCGGGGGGCGGGAAAGCAAACAGAAAAAGAGAGGGTTT
>CAMTWL010000012.1:0-14720 GCA_947085435.1 uncultured Phycisphaerae bacterium | reverse complement strand
GGTAGTTCGTAGCCGGGGGCAGAGCAGCCTGCCCGCCGCGGCGGGAGTCTTCGAGCGCCGCCCCCGGAAAGCGGCCCCACACGCCCTCTTCCGAACCCCGGAGGGGTGCCACACGATCGGAACCAATCACCGCAGCGCCGTTTGTCGAAACGCTCTTTGCATTCCGCTGAAGAGTTACGAGTCCGCGAATCCTCGGGTCAAAGCGTGCAAACCGATGCCGCGTCACGCCGGCGATCGCGCGGCGGTCAATAACCGCGACAACTCCACCAGTTCCTTCTTCGGCATGTGCGCGAGTTGTTTCTTGTGCAGGTCGCGTACCGGCTCGTCAAGATTCGCCAGAAGTGTTTGCCCCTTCGATGAGATCGAGACGTAGACAACCCGGCGGTCCTCGGTGCTGCGTTCGCGCTTGACGAGGCCGCCTTGTTCGAGCCGGTCAACGAGCCGCGTGATGTCGGGCACGCGGGTGACAAGCCGCTCCGCGACCGCGAGGCTGGGCATGCGCGCGCCTTCGCCCCGGAGGATGCGCAGGACGTTGTACTGGGCGTTGGTCAGCCCGTGACGCTTGAAAAGCGCGTCGAACTCCGCTTCAAGGAAGGATGCCGTGCGGATGATGTTGAGGAAGGCCTCCTGCTCCGGGAAGTCGAAGGGCTTCTTCTTCTTGATCTCGTGCTGGAGGGAGGTGTTTGGCACCGGAACAGTATATGGAAGAACGATGGTTGTGCTTGCGGTCGCGCCGCCGCCGCGAGGCCGCCTCTCATTTCTTCCGCCGCAGCGCCGCGCGTGAATACACACCAAACTCCTTGCCGGGCTCCGCGATCTCAAAGACCTCGGTGAACTCATCCGGCCCCGTGAATCGGTAGGTCTCCCGCGCGCGGAAACCCGCCGGGATGTTCTCGATGGCTTCGCTGGTGAAGACCACCACGCCATTCTCGGTCGGCGGTTCCTGCACATAGTGGTTCACGAAGCCCTCGACGTGGAACTGCCGCAGGACGATCCGCTTGGCGGCGCGGTCGAAACTGAACAGCCCGATGTCCTCGTGGACCTCGCCCTTCGGGTTCTTTTCTTGAGGGGCGTAGGTTGATCGATTGCGCGCCTGGATGAAACGGCCACCCAACACGGCTTCGTATTCGCGTGCCACCCGCGATGCTCCGGATACGCCCTCTCCCGTTCCCTCCCATGTGCCGATCAGTTGCCGGAGCGGCTCGAATGGGTCGGCCCGTGGTGGCGCGGGCACCTCCGCTTGCGCAAAGAGCGCCGCGGCGAGCGCCAGCGCGGAAACGGTCAGCAGCAAAGCGCTTCGATGGCCGGTAATAAAAGTTCTCCTTGGCAAGGTTTGGTTCAGTGGCCGCCGTGCGGCGGCATCGGGGGCATCTCGGTCACAACAAACTCAAGTCGAGTAATCTTCCCCGCTTGGATCGTGAACAGATCGTGCCCCCGCATCGGCGACGAAAAAACGGGCGAGGTGCAGGTCCACTCCGCGCGAAGGAGGGGGCCGTCGAGGTCGAGCCGATCAAGTACCAAGCGCATGTCCGGCGGCGGTTCCCTCGCTAATTCCCGGAAACTCTCGCGGATCGCGGCGTGGCCTCGGTGCGTCATCGGCACGCCCGAGAACGGCTCGATGAACACCGCGTCCGCGGCGAAGAGGGCCATCATCGCCTCTTCACCCGCGCTGCCGGCCTGCATCGCTCTGAAAAGTTCCTCGACGATTCGACGGTCTGTAACGGTGGGGGGCATGTAGAGTCTCCTGGTTGCTGCCTACACTGATCCTGAGAAACACGACGCATGGCCGGGCACACACCAACCATTGATTCGACGGCGCTCGCGAGGCTCCGCACGCTCGTCGCCGCGATGCACGAGAATGATTCTCCGTCGTTGCCGATGGAGCGGCTGGTCCGCCTCGCGCACGATGTCCGGCTCGACGTGGGAGTGACGGTGGACTTCGCCGCGTCGAGCGAACTCGGGAGCCCGATGGTCGTGCTCCGCTTCCCAGAGGCGCTGGTGGCTGACGAAAGCCTGGCGTCTCTCTCGTCCCGCGAGCGAGAGGTCGCAACGCTGGTGGCGCGTGGAAAGAGCAACAAGCAGATCGCTCGGAGCCTCTTCATTAGCGAATCGACCGTGAAGGACCATGTCCACAACATCCTCGGGAAGTCCGGGCTGCCGAATCGAGCCGCCGTCGCCGCGGCTCACCGACGATCGGGCACGCCACAAACCGACCCGAGAGTATGACTCGTGAATCGGGCCTCGGCCATCCATCTTTCGATGGATTTTTTGTGATCGACTCTCGGCCCGGCCGGCCTTAGCCGTCCAAAACCTTCGGCACCACGAGGAAAGGCGGGGCGCTTTCGGGTGCCATCTTCATAAACGATCCGGCGGGCAGGCCCGCCCTCGGCACATCGGGGTCGAGGCGGTTGGTCGCGTCCGACGGATGGGAGAGCGGCTCGGTGTCCCGCAGGTCGAGTTCACGGAGGGTCTCGACGTACCCGAGGATGGCGGCGAGGGCCGTGCGGTGCTTTTCCAACTCGGCGTCGGTGAGCGCAAGCCGGGCGAGGTGCGCGACTCGCCGCACCGTGCTGATCGGCAGGTCGTTGGAAGCAATGCCCACGGCCCGATGGTAGCGGTGAATGGTCGGAGGGGTTAGCATTGGAGGCGACGGGCGGATACCCGTCTCGGCCACATCGGGCGAAAGCCCGGCTGTTGGAGGTTTGCCGATGATCCCGAAACCGCCGCCGAGGGAAGGCGGGCTTGGCTTCCTGTTTCTTCCGCCGTTCCGCGTGCAGGGAACCTCGATCGCCGGCGAAGCCACCTGTGTTCAGGTTCCCGAACTGGATGTCTGCTTTGACATGGGGGTGTGCCCGCGCGCCGCGCTTGCGAGCAAGATCGTCGCCGTGTCGCACGGGCACATGGACCACATCGGCGGCCTCGCCTACTACTGCTCGCAACGCGTCTTCCAGGGGATGGGCCCCGGCACGATCCTGTGCCCCAAGGCCATCGGCCCGTCCATCAAAGCCATGATGGAGGGCTACATCGGCCTTGAAGAGCAGGTCACTCCGTACAACCTCGTCGAGATGGTGCAGGACGAGGTCTACGAGATCAAGAACAACATCTTCATCCGCATCTTCGATGTCGAGCACACCTGCCCCAGCGCGGGGTACACGATCTACGAGAAGCGGAGCAAGTTGAAGCCCGAGTACTACGAACTGCCGCAGGAAAAACTCCGCGAACTCAAGGAAAAAGGGGTGGATATCACGCGGACGCTGCATGTGCCGCTGGTCTCGTACATCGGGGACACCTCGCCCGGCCCGTGGCTCATCCGCGAAGAAGTGCGCAAGAGCCAGGTGGTCATCGCCGAGTGCACCTTCACCGAGGATGACCAGGTCGATCGCGCCAAGGTCGGCAAGCACCTCCACATGCGCGACATCGCGGAGTGGCTCCCGGTCCTCGAATGCCAGAAACTGGTCCTCATCCATCTGTCGAGGCGCTCCCATGTGATCGAAGCGCGAACACAACTCCGCAAACTTGTCAAGGGGCAGCACGCGGACCGGGTGGAGTTCCTCATGGACCACAAGACAAACAAAATCCGCTACGAACGGCAGGAGTTCGACGTGCAACGCACGCAGGCGATGCAGGGACCGCCCATGCAGCGCGGCCCGAGGCGATAATAAAAAAACAGTTGAATATTTTCGCGCGCGGCGGTTGACAGCACCCCAATTCAGTCGTAGTTTCTGATTCACGAAGCGCACGCTTCTCTCTGGTGGGTGTCACGCCGAGCCGATCCGTTCGGGGCCACGCGAGGCGACAGAGAGACGGGCGGAACCGAGCCTCTTCCACCGGCATTTCAGCCGGAAGGTACGAATCATGGCCAAGCCGGATCATGTGGTCTGGCACGATGTTCTGTCGTATCTCCGAAGCCATCACCCGGACACCTGCCGGCAATGGTTCGAGGAGATCGACCCCGTCGGCATGGAGGGAGGGGTCTACCTCGCTCGTGTCGACCAGAGCGTCCGTCAGCGCTATCTCCAACGCCAGTGCGCCCCGCAGTTCACCGATGCGCTGCAAGCCGTCACCGGGCGATTGGTTTCCGTTCGATTCCTCGGCCCGGACGACGCGGAGTTGGGCGCGACCCCCAATGGGTCGGGGCACGAGTCCGCCGCGGCCACCGCCCATGCGCCCCACCGCGCCGGGGGCTACCGGCCCGGCGCGCTCGTGATCAGCCCTGACTACACCTTTGAGAACTTCATCGTCGGCCCGGAGAACCGATTGGCCCACGCCGCCTCACTCTCCATTAGTACGAACTCGGCCCGTACCTACAACCCGTTGTTTGTTCACGGTGGAGTCGGCCTGGGCAAGACGCATCTGCTGCAAGCCGTGTGCCTTCGCCTGCTCGCTCGGACACCGCCGCCGGTCATCTACTATGTGTCCTGCGAGGAGTTCGGCACGCAGTTCATGGACGCCGTGCAGGCCGGGCAGATGTCGGAGTTCCGCCATCGCTTCCGCGACGTGGACATCCTTCTTATCGACGACATCCATTTCCTCGCCAAACGTGAACGGACGCAGGAAGAGTTCTTCCACACCTTCAACGCCCTCTTCCAGAACGGCAAGCAGATCATCTTGTCGTCGGACGCCGCGCCGACCGACATCCCCGATTTGGAGGAGAGGCTCGTCAGCCGCTTCCAGTCCGGCCTCGTCGTCCAGATGCAGCCGCCTTGCTACGACACACGCATCCAGATCGTCAAGCAGAAGGCCAAGATCCGCGGGATGGAGTTCGGAGACGACGTCGCGGCCTATGTCGCCTCCAAAGTCACGAGCAATATTCGGGAGTTGGAAGGGGCGGTCGTCCGCGTCCACATGCAGCACGTCGCCGACAGCCTGCCGATCGACCTCTCGCTGGCCCGCACCGCGTTGGAAACCGGCCCCGCCACCGTGAAACCCGAAGTCACGATCGCCAACATCATCGACGCGGTCATCAACTACTACGGCGTCAAACTCACCGACCTGCAATCCAAGCGGCGTCAGAAGTCCATCGCCCACCCCAGACAGGTGTGCATGTACCTCGCCCGCAGGCACACCCGCTTCTCCCTCGAAGAGATCGGCGGGTACTTCGGCGGGCGGGACCACACCACCGTCATGCACGCCGTGAAAACGATCATCAAACGACGAGACGCCGACGGCGATTTCGGGCGGGTGCTCGAAGCGCTCGAAGACCGCGTGCGGACCCCCGCTTCCGGTAGCCCGGCATCCACCTGACCCAAGGCCTGCCGGCCACCTCCGTGTGGTCATTGACCGATCCGCAACGCTGGGGCGCGCTTGGGTCAGCCGACAGGGCCATGATTCTGAACGTTCCGCGGTGTGAGGGGGATGTGGAAAAACTGCTCTGGGCTGGCGCGGCTTGTTGGTGTGAGGCTGTGTAAAGCGGGTGGGTATGCCGCTTTCCCCGTCTGGCCCGTCGCGGATGACCCGGTTGCCGTCGTTCAAGCGTCATGCCATACACATTGGGTTGGATCGGTAAGTGCTTGCCAATGCCGTGTTTATGGCCGATGTTCCGAGATATCAACAAATCCGCTCGTTCCTTAACGAGGAGTAAGAGAGAATTCTTCTCTCTCCTCGTAAGAACAGAGCGGGGTGTGCGTGGCCAACGCGGCTCGTTTTTCAACGATTGGAACGTGCAACTGGACGCATGGGCAAGAGTTGTGGATAACCGCTGCCTTGCCTGGGCCGGATCGGCTGGCAGTTCGGGCACCAGACGGTGGTTCGCTGGCCCAGCGATTTCGATGAGAGACTGCGGCCGCACTGGATGCACGGCTCGCCACCTCGGCCGTAGACCTGGTGGCGAGATTGGAACGACCCGGAATCGCCTCGGGCATCGCGGTAGTCGCGGAGGGTTGAGCCGCCGGAGTCGAGGGATTGGTGGAGGATCGCGCGGACGGCGTTGAGGAGTTCGGCGCGCTCGATTGGTTTGAGTGAGTTTGCGCGTCGCGCAGGATGGATGCCGGCGCGGAAGAGGGATTCGTCGGCGTAGATGTTCCCGACGCCGGCGATGCAGGATTGATCCAGGAGCGCCGCCTTGATCGCACGGCGGGAGCGCCACAGCCTTGCGAGGCTCGGATGGTCGTGCGGCGGGGGTTCGAGCGCGTCTGGTCCCAGGGACGACCAGGCGAGTTGGAGGGCGTCAAGGGAGCGGTAGGTGAAGAGGCCGCCGAAGCGGCGCGGATCGCGGAAGAGGAGGGTGCCGGTCGTGCGGCCGCGCCCCCGGGTGTCGGCGAGTGTCCATTGCGCGTGGATGTGGTCGGTTTGTGTCGGCGGCTGGTTCGGCGCGAGGAGGAGGAGTTGGCCTGTCATGCCGAGGTGGACGACGAGGGCTCTGACGGAGCCGCGAGCGCCAGCGACCGGTCGCTCGCGCTCGCGGCTCCGACGATCCGGCTGAGCGACGATCGCGAGTTGCTTCCCGTGGCGGGCGAGCGAGGTGATGGTGCAGTTGTGGAGGAGGTCGGGTCGGCGCGCGGCGCCGGTGACGATGTCTTTGCGGTGGAGCGTGAGCGAGGCGATGCGCCGGCCGACGATGTGCGGTGCGAGCGTGCGGCGGATGGTCTCAACTTCGGGGAGTTCGGGCACAAGGAGAGCGTATCGCGGCGACCGAGGTTTCGTGTCCCGAGAGAGCCGCGCCGGAGCGCTCCTGTGAAGCGCGGCGACGGGAGCGAACGTCGCACGAGGATGATCGATCTTGCGAATCACCCCGCCCGCTACAGAGAGAAACGAGGCGTTCGGTAATCGGTGAATAGCCTCATGGAAACCGTACACCGGGCCGACCATATGATCTGGGCGGGGGCGTGCGAAGCGGAATCCGAGGCTTCGCGGACTCAGCCTCGGCGTCTAGAGTTTGGAACGACGCAGCAAGCATCTCAGACACGATCCACGACCCGAGACCCACACCATGCCCGACCCGCTGACTGAATCTCATGTGATCCGCACCGTTGAGCCCGAGCAGGCGGTGGCCGAGGTGCGGGAGGCGTACCGGAAGTTGACGGCGGAGGTTGCGCGGGTGGTGGTGGGGCAGGACGCGGTGGTGCGGCAGCTGTTGATGGCGATGTTCTGCAAGGGGCACGCGCTGGTGGTGGGTGTGCCGGGGCTGGCGAAGACCTTGCTCATCTCGACGATTGCGCGGTCGGTGTCGCTGTCGTTCTCGCGGATCCAGTTCACGCCGGATTTGATGCCGAGCGACATCACGGGGACCGAGGTGATCGAGGAGGACAAGACGACCGGCGTGCGCGAGTTGCGGTTTGTGAAGGGGCCGGTGTTTGCGAATGTGATTTTGGCGGACGAGATTAATCGCACGCCGCCGAAGACGCAGGCGGCGCTGCTGGAGGCGATGCAGGAGCATCAGGTGACGATCGGCGGGGTGCAGCACAAGTTGCCCACGCCGTTCTTCGTGCTGGCGACGCAGAACCCGATCGAGCAGGAGGGGACGTACCCGTTGCCCGAGGCGCAGTTGGACCGGTTCATGTTCAACATCAAGATCGGGTACCCGAGCGAGGACGAGGAGGCCGAGATCATCCGGCGGACGACGACCGGCAGCGACGCGAAGACGGTGGCGGCGTTGACATCGCAGGATGTGCAGCGCGTGCAGGACATTGTGCGCGAAGCGCCGGTGCCGGAGCATGTGATCCGGTATGCGTTGCGGCTTGTTCGCGCGACGCGGATCAAGGAAGACGCTCCGAAGCCGAAGATGGTGACGGACTATTTGTCGTGGGGCGCCGGGCCGCGGGCGAGCCAGTATTTGATTCTGGCGGCGAAGGCGCAGGCGATCCTGGCGGGGTCGTTCCATGTGACGCCGGATCACATCAAGGCGGTGGCGCACCCCGTGCTGCGGCACCGGATCATCACCAACTTCAACGCCGAGGCGGACAACGTGACGACGGATGACGTGATCGACACGCTTTTGCGCGAGATCCCGGTGGATGGTTCGGGGCCTGGGGAGCGGAAGATGGTTGAGAGCGTGATGGGGTAGAACTCTCGTCCGTTGGACGCCGGGGCTGAGTCTTCGAAGCCTCGGGTGGGTTCGGCGCGTGCAACCCGAGGCTTCGCAGACTCAGCCTCGGCGTCCGGATGCAATCGAACTCAGCCCCGCTTCCGCACATACCAATGCACCGCCGTTGAGCCGTAGACGTGCGTCTCCGGGCCTTCCGCGCCGGCGATCGCCAGCGACACCACCACCCGGTCAATCACATCCGGCGTGTCCTTGCGTTCGACCTCGTCGATGAAGGGCCAGGGGGTGCGCATGATGGCGAAGCCTTTGTCGTCGAGGCACTCGATGAGGCGGGCGAACTGGTCGAAGGCCCGTTTGCGTGACGGGGGCGCTTCGAGCATGGCGTAGGGGGGATCGAACATGACGACGTGGACGGGGCGTGGGCAGCGGGAGAGGGCGGCGGGGCCGAGGGCGTCGCCCTGGAAGACTTCGGCGCGATCGGCGGCGCCGAGGGTTTCGATGTTCTCGTTGAGAATGCGGAGCGCTTCGCGGTCTTTTTCGATGAAGACGCAGCGGGCGGCGCCGCGGCTGATGGCTTCGAGGCCGAAGGAGCCGGTGCCGGCGAAGGCGTCGAAGAAGGATTCGCCCTCGAAGTGGTTCTGGAGCATGTTGAAGAGGGAGACGCGGACGCGGTCGGGGAGGGGGCGCGTGGTGTCGTTTCCCTCGGGTGAGAGGAGGCGACGGCCACGGTATTCGCCGGCGATGATGCGCATGAGAAGGAATGTTTACCACGGAGGGCACGGAGGGGCACGAAGGAAGGCCAAGGCGGTTGCCACAGATGACCCAGATAGGCCCAGAGGAATACGAGCCAATTGCGCGGCATGAGGTTTCGTTCAAACCCATTCTTGCAGTCACCACATCGATCGCTCTTCTGATCTGGGCTCATCTGGGACATCTGTGGCTGGTTCTTGCTTACTCCGCGCCGCGCTGGCCCCTCTGTGTTTCCAAGGCCTCCGTGGCGAATCGGTCTTGGTCGCGGAAAAACAAAGCGGCCCCCCTTGCCGGTGCGAGGGGGGCCGCGGGGGCTGCTTACGCAGAGTCATCCTTCAGAGTCATCCTTCGCTTGCGCGAAGGGCTCGTATGGCGTGACGTTTTTTCTTACGGGCAGGTCAGGAGCCAGTTCTCGAGGACTTTGGTGATGTCGGCGAAGTTGACGGTGCGGTCGCCGTTGGCGTCGCCCGGGCAGCAGCAGACGGCGGTGCTGAAGGTCCAGTAGGGGCCGACGGTCTGGCCGCCGCCGTTGTAGGCCACGACCACCCACTCGTAGTCCGATTCGCAGCCGAGGCGGCCCGGATCACAGACCGGGAGGGGAGTGCCTTGGCAGACGAGTTGGAAGTTCTCATAGGGGAGTCGGCGGAGGTAGACGTCGTAGGTGACGGGGCACTCGGCGTCCTCGCCGTAGAGTTGGAAGGCGTGCTGGGTGCCGTTGTTGGAAGCCGCGTCGGTGCAGTTGAACAACTCCAGGCCGCCGAAGCCGAAGCCGTTGCTGGTGGTTTCCCAATAGACATCATCGCGTGTTCCGCAGTCGGCGCTCATGTGCAGGCCGAGCCAGTTGCGTCCCTGCGGGACGAAGGCTCCGCCGGGGATTGCGAAGACATACTCGACCTCGGCCAGGCCGAAGTTGCTCCGGCCCGTGGCGGTGCGGCTGACAAGGCTCCCTGTCCCGACGAAATAGGCGGGGCCGGGCGAGAAGCCGATCTCGGGATGGAATGATATCTCGCAGGTGCCGTCCCAGCCTGCGTTCTCCAAGGTCCAGAAGCGGACGAAGTGGACGACCGAATCAGAGGAAGCGTCGAAGTCCTCGGTCTGGAGCCATTGAGTCATCTCGTTGCCGTTGGAGAGGTCGGGGCTGCCGCCGTCGAAGAGGAGCGTGCCCACGCCGCGCTCGGGCGAGACGTTGAGCGGATCGGTTTCGGCGCTCGGGGTCTTGGAGAGGGCGCTCTTGCTGGCGGGGGGGTTGAAGCGGCCGCTGGCGATGGCTTCGGCGGGGGATCGGAACTCGCCCTTCTTCACCGCTTGGTACATGGCGACCTTGGCCGCGAAGGCCTCGTCGGACAGGGTGCGGCGCGCGGCGGAGACTTCTTTGGAGGGGGGCGGCGTGCCTGCGGCTTCGCAGTCAAGTTCGACGGCGTCGATCTCGAACTGTGCCGGGCCGGTGTACTCCTCGGGGATGTACTGGAACCAGTGGACGCGGAGCGCCTGGCCCGTCAAACCGAGGGCGGCCAGGTCCACGTTGTGGGTGACGTAGCCGGTGTCGGAGTAGGGAGCACCGTTCATGACAATGTCGAACGAGTAGATGGTGGCGAGCGGCGCGCCGCCGCCGGCGGGCTGGATGGTGACGCGGTAGAGGCGCGGCTGGCTGGACCCAATTCCGAGGCTGTCCCACTGGATGCGGTCGCGCCAGGTGAGCACAGCGCTCGCCGCTGGGGGCACGAAAACGTCCTGGAAGAGCTCGTACGAGAGGCCCGCGCCGCCGTCGAACCCGTTCTGGGCGTAGAAGGAACCCTGGAAGGGGTAGGCGCTGCCGAACCAGCCCGTGCCGCCCGACGAGACGTTCCACGGCGTGAGTTCACCGCCCGGCGGGATGTTCGACACCGGGTTCCAGCCGGTGAAGTCGCCGGACTCAAAGCCGGGGTTCTGGAGGTTGCCGACGAAGCAGGGGACGTTCCAGCGGAGGAGGGTGTTGGTCGGGACGTCGGTCGAGCCGGTCTGCGGGAGAGGGTTGTTCGGCGCGGCGGGCGGGTCGCAGGCGGGCTTGCCGAAGAGTTGGAAGGCGTGTTCCTGGCCGTTGCTGGGAAAGCCGCCGTCGCAGAAGTCATCTTCCACGCCGGCCGGGGCGACGACGATGGCGCTGGTTTCCCAGTAGATCTCGTCGCGTGTGCCGCAGTCGGCGCTCATGTGGAGGGTGAGGTAGTAGTTCCCGGGGTTCAGGACGACGCCGCCGAAACTGAAGGTGTTCTCAAACTCCGGGCAACCGAACGCGAAGCGCCCCGTGGCGCCCCGGCCGAGGCCCGGCGCGCCGCTGGCGACAAACGCGCCCGGTGAGCCGCCCGCGTCCTCCCAGATCGCCCACTGGAACGAGCCGTCGAACGCCCCGCACTCACCGGTCCAGAACCGGCCGTCGGTCAGGACCGTGGCGTTTGGGATCGAGAAGTTTTCGCCCTGGTTCCAGAGCGTCATCTCGTTGCCGCTCACCAGGTCGGGCGCGCCCTGGTCCCAGACGAGGAAGCCCGCGCGATCGCCGGTGCCGGCGTGCATGACGTCGGCCTCGCCCGGACCGCCGGGCGCTGCGGAAGACCGCGGCGCGGCGAATGCGGCACCGGCCGAAACAACAAACAACGCCGCCGAGAAACCGGCGGCCACGGTACGAAGATTCATGTGCTAACTCCTTCTGTTTAGTGCGCCAGCGCGGAACCACATCCGCGCGGGGCGCACGTTCTCCCTGTGTCCGAGTGGAGAATACCTCAAAAACTCGCCAAGAGCAAGGAAAGATGGGCTTTTTTTGAGGCGGGAAACGATATTTTCACGCCGCGCGAAAAGCACAGGAGCGGCCTACCCGTTTTTTTGGCGAACACTCAGGGGTTTCCACACTTCCCCCCCACAGGCCGAGTTTCAGTCGGCTTCAGAACCGGAAAACCACCGCGCCGAACAGCCCCGCCAGCGCCCCGTCGAACTCGAACTCGTCGGTCCCTTCGCCTTCGATGAGGTCCATCTGGAGGTGGCGGAAGCCGATCTCGAGGCCGACGTTTTGGAGGGGCATCCAGGAAAAGGCGATGGTGATGTCCACCGAATACGACGAATCCGAGCCGCTGGTGAACCCGCCGCCGTCAACGGACAGGATGATGTCGAAGCGGTGGGGGAGGTCGAGATTGACCCTCGCCCCGCCGATCGGCTCGAACCAGGTGTTATCGGAATCGGCGGCTCCGATCGAGGCGTCGAGGCTGTGGATGCGCGCCCCGCCAAAGAGATCGAAGGCGAGGCGGACTTCGTTTTCGGTGTCATTGATGGGAGTCCAGACGCTGTACCCCGCGGCGAGGTCGAAGCCGGAGAGGTCGAACGTCGTGGCGTCGTTGTCGAGGGCGAACGCGAAGCCGCGGAAGAGGAAGGACCACTTGTCGGCGCGGATGGTCACGCGGCCGGCGGGGGTGACCTCGACGCCGTCCGCGTTGATCGCTTCCACATCGACGAACGCGGCTCCGGGCATTTTGATGTCGCCGCGGAGCGCGGGGGCCCAGACCATCGGCTCGACGCGGATGGTCCAGTCGGCCCACTGCGGCGCGGCGTCGATCGGCGTCGAATCCGACGATTGGGCCACGGCGGCGTGAGAAACGAGCGACGTGGCGAAAAGCAACACGGCGGTGAGTCGCGTGGTCATCGCCTGAGGGTATCTTGTGCGCGTACATGAGCGCGGACGAGCCCAACAACCCACCGGAGATCGCGGGAAGATCGCTCTCGCTCGGCGGCGTCCGCGTGGGGTGGGACCACCTGCGGATCACCGCCGTGCGCTCGTCCGGGCCGGGCGGGCAGAACGTCAACAAGGTCAGCACCAAGATCGAAATGCGCGTGTGGCTGTCCGCGCTGGGGCTGGAGCACGAAGCGCTCGTTCGGCTGCGCCGGCTCGCGGGCCGCCGAGTCACCGAGCAGGGGGAACTTGTCCTCACCGAATCAGGATCGAGGAGCCAGAGCGCCAATCGGGAGGCGGTGATCGACCGCCTCCGGCGACTGGTCCAGGAAGCCCGCATAAAGCCCAAGCCCCGCGTGAAGACCAAGCCGACAAAGGGCAGCGAACGCCGCCGAGCGGAGGGGAAGAAACGGGCGTCCGAGACAAAGAAGATGCGGCGGCGGCCTGGGGACGAGTGATCGGGAGTATTCACCACGGAGTCGCAGATCCGCTGCGGCGGGACACGGAGAGCACGGAGAACATGGAGAAGCGAACACAAAGGCAGTTGCCACAGATGTCCCAGAGAGGCCCAGATATAAAGGCCAAGTCAAGGAACAGACCCAGGGCAGGGACCAACGAATGAGTGCCGATCTGTATTGACTCCCAATCTGGGCCCATCTGGGACATCTGTGGCAAATGCCCTTGCCTTCATGCCTCCGCCGCGGCATGGTGAAATCTCTTTCGACAGGTTCGGGAGTTGTTCTTGTCGGAGGTTGGAACCGGCAGGGCGGCGGCTGCGAATGATCTAACTGCCCCAGACTCAGGCTGTTACACTCGATTGACCACGCCGAGGCAGCCCGGCGGATCGCCGAATAATCAACCCGGAGGCTTCATGCCAGACTCACAACGCCGATCCGAGATTTTTCGTCGCGGTGGGTTCACCCTGATCGAACTGCTGGTGGTGGTCTCGATCATCGCGATTCTGATAGCGATCCTGGTCCCCGCCATCAGCGGTGCGCGCAACTCGGCCCGGAAGACCACGACCACCGCGCTGATTACAACCGTCTCCAACGCCATCAGCCAGTTCAAGAGCCTGAAGAACCGCTTGCCCGGCCATTTCAGCCAGGCGGACCTGGGCAACGTGGGCAACACGACCAGTTTCACCCAGATGGAGAACGCGCTGCTGGACCTCGCGGGGGGCGTGGTGCCAACAAGCGGGGATCCGTGCAGCGCCAGTGCTGACGGGAACCACGTCATCAAGGTCCGCATTGATCTGCCAAGCGGCCCCAAGTGCGTGGTCATCAACACCATGCTCGTCGGCGCGGCCGACGGCCCGGGGTTCATCAACATGGTCGCCAAGGGGGTCGGCACCAAGGGGCCACAGTCCAGCGGCATGGCCCCGGCGTGGGCGGGGA
This sequence comes from uncultured Phycisphaerae bacterium, assembly GCA_947085435.1. Lineage (GTDB taxonomy): Bacteria > Planctomycetota > Phycisphaerae > Phycisphaerales > UBA1924 > JAEUIV01. The sequence continues at coordinate 904 of CAMTWL010000012.1, read as the reverse complement.
AAGACCAGATCGAGGACTCGGTGACATACGGCGGCGGTAAGTTCGAGATGCCGGACATCATCGACGCCTGGGGTCGGCCCATCATTCTGTGGTCAAGGAACGAGGCCGCGGGCACCGACCCCAAGCCAGACTTTGCAGCAAGCGATTCGTCGGGTCCTGTTCCTGCCCGCTTTTATTGGCGGACCAACCGCGGGTATCTCGCCGCGCCGGTGCAGAAAAGTTCGAGCGCTCTTGGCAGCAACGCCGCCGGAGAGCTCCCGGCCGACAACGCGAACTACAAGCGCACCATGGCCGCGCTGCTGGGCGATCCGGTGTTCCCCGACCCCGCGATCCTGACCACCGACCCGCTCTATCCCGCGCCGCTCTCTCCCAAAGGCGACTTCCTCATTCAATCCGCCGGGGTTGACGGCGTTTTTCTCAACAACGATCTGCCGCCGGGCGATACGCCGCCCGGAGCCCACTACCGCTACCTTCCCGTCGGAGCCGCGTACCCGGCTTCCTGGGCGGGCGATCCCGACTGGAAAACACTGGATCGGAACGACGATCTGATCCAGGCGGGGAGTTGACGGCGCCCGATTCGCGGCACACCAATCGATCTTCCGCGACCCCATCGGGGTCGTCTGTAGTAGCCGGGGGTGCCTCACCCCCGGTGCGCGGCGCGCCAACAATCTCTTGCGACCCCGGAGGGGTCGGCCGACTGCGCCAGCACGTCGCCACGCGGAAGGAGCATCATCGGACGATCACGCTTGAATATAAGATGCGCAGCCTGTTGAAACAATACAACGTGGAATGGCCGACCCCTCCGGGGTCGCGGAAGATGGGTATGCGCGCCGCGTACCGGGGGTGAGGCGTCATCGCCCTTTTACGCATCTCGGCGTTGCGACGAACTTAGGTTGAGCCGCCG
>CAMTWL010000011.1:0-25355 GCA_947085435.1 uncultured Phycisphaerae bacterium | reverse complement strand
GCACCCGTGTCACCCGTCGCGCCCGTTGCGCCGTCCACGCCGTTCGTCCCGTTCGTGCCGTTCGCGCCTGCGGCACCCGTGTCACCTGTCGCGCCCGTCGCACCCGTCGCGCCGTCCACGCCGTTCGTCCCGTTCGTGCCGTTCGCGCCAGCGGCACCCGTGTCGCCCGTCGCGCCCGTCGCGCCTGTCGCGCCCGTCGCGCCGTCCAGGCCGTTCGTCCCGTTCGTGCCGTTCGTGCCTGCGGCACCCGTGTCACCCGTCGCGCCCGTCGCGCCGTCCACGCCGTTCGTCCCGTTCGCGCCGTTCGCGCCTGCGGCACCCGGGTCACCCGTCGCGCCTGTCGCGCCATCCATGCCGTCCGCGCCTGCGGCTCCCGTAGCGCCCGTCGCGCCGTCCATGCCGTTCGCGCCCGGAGCACCGTCCAAGCCGTTCATGCCCGGAGGTCCTTGAAGGCCCGGAGGGCCGTCCATCCCGAGTGGGCCTTGAAGGCCCGGAGGGCCGTCCATGCCATTCAAGCCGTTCACGCCAGGAGGGCCTTGCAGGCCCGGAGCGCCGTTCATCCCGTTCGCGCCAGAAGCGCCGTCCAAACCGTTCATGCCGGGAGGGCCTTGCAGGCCCGGAGCGCCGTCCACGCCGTTCGCGCCTGGGGCGCCATCCAAACCGTTCGCACCCGCTGCGCCGTTCGTACCATTCACGCCCGGAGCGCCCTGCGGCCCGATCGGCCCGGGGTTCCCGTTCAACGCGTACAGCGCGTACGGCGTGGCGGCGATGCGCTGGCGCGTGTTCAGCAAGGTGTACGGCCCGGCCCCCGCGGGCGAGCGCACCTCGATCTGAAGCCAGCGGCCGTTGCCGTCGAACGCGCCCGGGCCGAAGTCCAGGTCCGTCGTCAGCAGCCCCCGGATCATGTTGTGGTTGAGAAGCACGAGGGTCGGTCCCACCTGACTCCCCATCGACACGTCATCCCAGAGCGAGAAGATGAAGTCGGACGGCCCGGCCACGGGCACGCCGTTCAGACGCAACTGCCCCTGGTAGGTGAAGGCGTTGGTGGTGGGCACAAGCCCGAGCAGGATCGTCGGGTCGAACATCTCAGCCGAGGCCCTCGAAAGGGGCAGCAACCCGCCGCAGACCACCGGAAGAATCCAGCAGGCGCGGCGCGCATTGAAAACACTCGGCCGAATCAAACGGTTCGTCCACTTTGTCATCTCGAAACTCCTTCTGTGAGGGATCGCCCCTTCGGATGAGCCAACGTCTCCAGCCCGAACGATGCGCGGCATCGCGCGGAACGGAACAGCCCAAATATGCACCATCCACTGGCAATGGCAAACACTAATGTCAATAAAAACGCAAATGTTAACTTGGGTGGACGGCGCGCGGCGGGTTATCCGGCGACGCTCGCGTCGGCATCCTTTACCCATTCCCCATGTCTCCCTGCTTGCAAGTGTCTCATAACACTCAGGTTATGAATCAAACTGTTCTCGTCCGTTGCTTCCTCCTTTTTCTCCGTGATTGGGAAACGTTAGGTAGCATTTGACACTAGGTAACTCTTCAGCCGTCCGCGACGGCGCGGGGATACACGCCCAGCCCATCGGTCGTGAGTTGCGCGCGGCTCACGATCCGGCCAGCCATGTCCTGCATGAAGCGCCCGGCGCCGACCGATCGCACGCGGGCGATCCGGCGAGCATTGACGGCTTCCCCGTGATCGCTGTCACGCGCCCCGACCCCGCCGCGCCATCCGGCCGGCGGATCGTCGGCCTGGTGACGCCCGACAACCTCACCGAACTGGTGATGCTCCGGGCGGCGACGCGTCGGTTGTAATGGCAGATGGGCGCCGCCGCTTCAAATCGATCGCGGAACCTTCACCGATCCGTCGCCTTCCGGGCAGGGCTATCGCATTATTGTGCAAACCTTGCGCTGACGAGCAGCGCGTAGTTTGCCGCTCATCAAAGAATGGGCATTATCAATGCACGATGGAGGATTTCGCTCACTCGTGAATTTTCGGGTGCTGCAAGACTTGCTTGGAAATCAGATAATGCGATTGCCCTGGCCTTCCGGGCGTCCGCTATGCTCACCCCGATGCACGGACTCCCTTCCCGCGCCTGGCACGCTGTCCCCGCCGAGGACGCCGTGCGAGAACTGGTCTCCGATGCCCACGCCGGGCTTTTCGCCGCCGAGGCCGCGGCGCGGCTGGCCCGGTTCGGCGCCAACATCATCACCGCCAGGAAGGGCCGCCCGTGGTGGCTGCGGTTCCTGCTCCAGTTTCACGCGCCCTTGGTGTACATCCTTCTCGTCGCGGGGGCCGTTATGCTCCCTCTGGGCGACCATGTGGACAGCGCCGTCATCTTCGGTGTGGCGCGGGGAGCGCGGTGCGGGTATTGGCTGTTCGCGGGCACATAGTCCGGAATCCAGGCCGCGATTGGCGCGATTTTCGGTGCTGCGCGGCGCGGCGGGTGGAGGAGAGTTTGGGTGCGAGGGCGGTCACGATGGAGAATGTACGGGTAGGGTGCGACCCGACGGATCGGCGAGCATGAGCCGCGCAGCCGGAGAACAGGCCTGCGGCACCGTCAAACCGCACGGCACGATTATTATTGATCTCTGCGCAGTTAGTTAGAGGGGTGATGCTTCGGACGATCTTCGCGGCTGTCCGCTCATACTTGCCCGCCGCAGCGGGAGTCTTCGAGGTCGAAGATCCGCCGTGGCGGGGCGGAGTGGGCGTCGGCCGCCGACTCTCCGATCACGACCTCGCGCGGGGATCAAGTGGGATTCGTATGAGACTCTACCCGGCACTCCGGCTGGATGATCCCGTTTTTTCCAGAATCGGATCGTGCGATTGCCCGGAACGTTGCGGTGAGAACAACGCCGCCTCGGGCTTGAAGCACTACACTCAACGCGGAGTTCGCAATCACTCGGCGTGCTCTGGGCCGACCGGTTTGGCACCCGTTGGGCACGCACACCGGCCGCTCAGTCGGAGCCTGCGATGAATCGACCCAAACCCTTGCGAAAGACGCCGAAACACGACCGGACGCCCGGGCCCGCCCTGCCCGGCACCTTCACGCGGTTCATCACGCGATTCCCCGCGCTCGGTGCCGCGCACGAATCGGTCGCCCGAGCCGTCGAAGCCGCCGGGCCGCTCGATGCCAAGACCTGCTCTCTCATCAAGATCGGCCTCAGCATCGGCGCGGGGCTTGAGTCCGCCGTGAAGAGCCACGTCCGTCGAGCGGCGCAGCACGGCGCAACGGAGGCCGAGATCGAGCAGGCCGTCCTGCTCGCCATGAACACCTGCGGCTTCCCCCGCACCGTCGCCGCGTGGTCGTGGGCCCGGGAGCAGCTCGGGCGCGAGGGGTAGGACGAATCCTCCGTGATTCTCGGGTGCCACTGGTCCCGGCGCGTCGGGATCCGCCGGTGCGACGCCTTCTACCACCTTCAGACACTTACAAGCCGGTGACTCGTATTACATTACTTCGGCACCACCACCACGTCCGCCCCGACCAGGTCCGCGTACATCGGCCGGTTCGGCTGGATCAGCGCCGCGTCCGCGATCGCCTTCTCGGGCGACACGCCCCGGTGACGGATGAGGTACGCCGCCCACATGTTCGACGCCCGCCCGGCCGACGCGCAGTGAAGCAACACCTTCCCCTGGTGCTGCGAGAGCGCCTCGGCCACCTGGTCCACCTTCGCAGGCGTCGCGGGATGATCGGGCCGGCCCAGCGGCACATGCACATAGTCCACCCCCAACTCCTTCAAGACCGCCGCCTCGTCAAACGGCACGGCCTTGCGGTCGTCCATTTCCTTCTGGCCCCGCAGGTTGATCACCACCGTGATCCCCTCGTCCTTCACCAGCCGACGCAGCGACTCCTCCGTCGGCTGCCCCGCGATGAACACCGGGCCTGCGCGCACGATCACTCCTTCGCCACCCGCCGGGTACTCGATCTTCGTGGGCGTTTCGATCGGTGCCGAGGCGAGGCCGCCGCGGGCGGGGTGTGCGGCTCGCAGCCGATCCGATGCGCAGCCGCCCAGAGCCAATCCGACGACCAACGCAACGGGGAGCATCGCTTGCTTCATGAGTCATCTCCTTTTCCTCGCCCGGATGGATGATGCCTACCGCCCAGATCGAGCCCGGTTCCTTTCCGGGCGGCGAGAGCAACCCACCGCGACCGCTCCCCCTCGCGGCTGCGCCACCGCCGCGTGCCTGCGGCGTCCGGATCTGACGGGGCGAACTCGAATACCATCTGCCCTGCATGAGGAACGAGGCGTCTCATCCCAGTGGAGGCAAGAACCTGATCCCCGCCATTCGTGCGAGCCTGCAGGCGAAGCTCGAACGGCTCTTGGCACGACCCATCGTCGCGGCCATTCCGGTTACCGGGTCGTCTGAGCAGGACGCGGGTCGTTCCGGTCGCCCTGACATCTTTCGTGCTCTCCAGATGGCAGCTCGGGACAGCCAGCCCACCGCCGGGCGCTCTGGACAAGGGAGCGCGTGGACAGAGAATGCGGAGGACGGCACCTGCGTCGTTCGAATTCAGATCGACTACGACGACCGGTGGCGCGGCCGCGAGAAGGAAATACTGGAGACCGTCAAGAGCACCGTCGAGAGTCCGGTCACATTTCTGACGAACGAGCAGAAGACGCTTCTTGAACGCTCACCGCGAGAGTTCCTCGCTCTCAACCCAAGACCTGAAGCGGCAGAATTGGTTGCCTACAGGCTGGAGGACATCGGTGGCAGCGAACGAGTGGTGGAACTGACGTTAGGTGCGCCTCCCGCATCACCGACCCATGTGCGCTACATCGCCATTGTCCCCAACTTGGTGCAGATCGAGCGGCAGCTCGATGCGGTTGAGACCGTGGAGCAGGCAACCGACGATGGCCCGCTCGGCCCGTTGAGGACACTGGCAGGGCTCTGCGATGTCTCGCGGCTACAAGCGCTCACGGCCGCTGCGCCTGCGGCGACCCCTGAACCGTTTGTGTCCGGCGAGCGTCTCGACGAGTTTCAGGCAGAGTGCATCGCCAAGGCCATGTCCACGCCACACTTCGCCGTCATCCAGGGGCCGCCCGGGTCCGGCAAGACTACGGTGATCACGTCGGTCATTCGTCGCGCCGTCGCGCGCGGGGATCGTGTGCTGGTCGTCTCGCCGACCCATGTCGCCGTTGACAATGTGGTGGAGAAGCTCGTCCCGAAGATGGAGGATCTTTCAAAGGATCGCCTTGAACCGCACACCATGCCCGTTCGCTACTCCGCCCGCAAGAACAAGCTGTCCGAGCGAGCAACGGAGTACTGGGTCGGAAGCAAGCGACAGCTCCGGGGCGCAGCGATCTCCCGGCGAGTCCAACAACGGCTGACGACGGCTGTTCCGCCGGCAGAGTCTCTGTATACGAAGGAAGACGCGAATGCCCAGGGCATCGCCGCGTTGTCGTCGAGCATCGCTGCCGTCGAAAAAGTGATCTGTGGCACGCCGATCGGAATCCTCTCGTATGCCCCGGTGAAGGCCGCCAGTCCGGGGGCATTCGATCTGTTGATTGTGGACGAAGTATCCAAGATGACGCTGCCCGAGTTTCTGGCGATCGCGGTCAAGGCGAAGCGCTGGGTGCTTGTCGGTGACCCACAGCAGCTGCCGCCGTACAACAACTCGGAAGAGAACGGACCGACGCTCGACGACGTGCTGCACCCACAACTGGAACTCGTCTGTTCTGTCGGAGCGATCCTAGAGCGAACAAAACCCCGCGAGCGTCGCGCGGTGCGATTGGTCGTGGTGTCGTCCGAGCCCGCCAAAGCTGCAGCGGCGATCCGTGCGCATATCGCCGCCGTTAAACTCGATGACTCGCCACCCGTGGCAACGCTTGAGGACGGAGCGAATGAGGGCATTCTGGTGTGTGGCTTGCAGGGTCTTGATGCCGCTTGCGAGGCTTTGTCTCCAGTGCGAAACCGCGACCGTACCCACGCTCCTGATCAACGCGGATCGCTGCCACTGCTGGTTGAACGCGGACTTCGCGCGGCACGGCCCGATTTTGCGAGCGGCACAAGGCTCGTAGAAACTCGGTATCGCGCGCAGGCTCTCGTGTTCGAAAATGCGTTCAACGTCTATCACGCCCAGCCGTGGAGTGAACGAGCCGAGCAGAAGCTCCCCATCGTGCGATTCCGCAATGGCCTAGAGAAATACCTTCCCTCCGACGCCGCAATTGCCTCGTTGAATGGTCACGTCGGAGCAGCGCTCGAGGGCATGAATCAGTCCGCGCTCCGCAGCGAGATCGCCGCCCGTTACGGCATCAACACCGTTTCGGTGTACGACTGGCTGACCGGTATTCCAGCCGAGTACTTCGACGTGTCGCCGCTCTTGGAGTTGAAGGCCATTTCGCCGCCCGATCTTGGCGATGCCGTTGGGCCGTTTGTTGGAGTTCTGAAGAAGCAGTACCGGATGCATGCCAGCCTGTCGCGGGTTCCCCGCGAACTGTTCTACTTCGGCGAGGCCTTGCACGACGGGAAGCCGGACGAGTCAGCCGATTGTCGTGTCGTGTTTGTTCAGGTGTCCGAGGGGGGCGATGCGGGCTGTGAGACCAACCGCTACGAGAGTGATCGCATCTGCCGCCTGCTCACCGACCTGAACGCTAGCGTACCCGCGCAGGCAAAGAAGCCAGGCATCATGGTCATCACCCCGTACCGTGATCAAAAGGCGATGCTGTCCGAGACGATCGACGACTTGCGGGCACGCGGCGAGATCGACCGCCTCGATGTCGATGCGTATACGCTCGACAGTTGCCAGGGCCGCGAAGCGGAATACGTCCTGATCAGCCTGGTGCGGAGTCGAGCAACTCCGTTCTTCGACATGCCGAAGCGATGGAACGTGGCGCTGACCCGCGCAATGCAGGGGCTGTTCATCGTGGGCAATGTTGACGCCTATCTTCAGGAGGCTCTCCGCGAGCGTCGTGATCCCCGCAGTCGTCCATCGGGTGAGGGACGCGGCGGAAGCGGACGGCCTCGGCCCCTGATGAGCCTGCTCGCGCGAATCCTCGAGGCATACGACCGGCAGATCGCGGAACACCGAACCAGTGAGGCCCGTACATGAACCACGCGCCTGAGGGTGATCGGGTCGTCGTGTCCCGAGGCGAGATTGAGAGCCTGTGCATGCTGCACGCGATTCCGGCTGACGGGTGCAGGGTGGCTGACTTTCCAAACCTGCTCGGACTCTCGCCATTGCTGGCGGAGGCAGTGGCTGAGGCGATTGTTCCGATGGTCAATTCGGGCTGGATACAGGAGCAAGACGAGCGGGTGGAGGTGACGACCGCAGGGCGGGCTTGGCTGAAGGAACGGCTCGCAGAAATCGGCGTGAGAGGCGGGCAGTCCGAACCCTGAAGTTTATAAGCGATCTCGGGGTGCCTCTTGGGGCTACCCCGCCGGTAACCGATACGATTCATTCCCACCCATGCCCGACCCCTACGCCTCATTCACCCTCAACCCCGCCGCCATCCCCAGCGATGTCGACGCCACTCTCTACCTCCACCCCCAGACCCTCGCCCGCCTCGGCACCTTCGAGCTCCGCGCCAAAATGATCGTCGAGGGCGTGATGAGCGGCATGCACCGCTCCCCCTACAAAGGCTTCTCCGTCGAGTTCGCCCAGCACCGACCCTACGTCAAGGGCGACGACATCCGACACCTCGATTGGAAAGTCTTCGGCCGCTCCGACAAGTTGTATCTCAAGCAGTACGAACAAGAGACCAGCCTCGACCTCGTTCTCCTCGTGGACTGCTCGGGCTCCATGGCCTTCGGCTCGCGCCCCTTCGAAGAGGCCTCGGGACTCGCCCAAAAGCACGGCCCCAGCGGACAACTCATCTGGAGCAAGTACGACCACGCCACCGCCTCCGCCGCCGCCTTCGCCTACATGGCCCTCCGCCAGGGCGACCGCGTGGGCCTGGGCGTCTTCGCCGATTCGCTCGTCGACGCCGCCGACCGATCCAGCGCGCAGGGACACTGGCGCCGCATCGTCAGCATCCTCGCACACCACCCCGTCTCGCGCCCCAGCGACCTCGGCCGCGTCATCGACCAGACCCTCGCCAAACTCAGCAACCGCTGCCTCATCGTCCTGCTCAGCGATTTCTTCGAGGATCCCGCCCGCATCCGCACCGCCCTCGCACGCATCCGCCACCGACAGCACGACGCCATCCTCTGCCAGATCGTCGACCGCCGCGAGCAAACCTTCGACTACACCGACACCGCGCCGTTCGAGGGACTGGAAGGCGAGGGCCGCCTCCGCATCGACCCGCGCGCCGTCCGCGCCGCCTACCTCGACATTTTCAACAAGCACCTCGAACAAGTGGAAAAAATCACCCGCTCCTTCGGCTTCGACTACCTCCGCGTCGGCACCCACGACTGGCTCGGCCCGGGACTCGCCGCGTTTGTTGCAAGACGCAACGCCGTACTAAAAAGGAGCAAGAGTGGGTAGCGTTGCGTGTTGCCTGAAAATGCCTTTGTCTTCAGCCCGGAGGGCTGGTCTGTAGTAGCCGGGGGTCTAGCGAGTCTTCGAGCGTAACCCCCGGAAAACCGCCCCCCCAAATACCTCTTCTGCTCGCCGCGGCGAGCTCCACGATCGGGATAGTCAACATCTCATTCCTTCATCCACTAATTCTTGTTGCCGGCCTCGCATCCGTGGCGATCCCCGTGATCATCCACCTGCTCCTCCGCCAGCGACGCAAGCCGGTCATGTGGGGCGCCATGCGCTTCCTCATCGAGGCCTACCGCCGCCAACGCCAGCGCCTCCGCGTCGAGCAATGGCTCCTTCTCGCGGCCCGTTGTCTCCTCGTTGCGCTCATCGCCGCCGCGCTCGCCCGCCCGCTCCTCCAAGGCGCCGGCCTCCTCGCCGGCCCCACCGGCCGGGCTGTCTACATCCTCCTCGACACCGGCCTCGCCTCCTCCGCACGCGAAGGAGCAGCCGCCGACACCACCGCACTCGCGCGTCACAAAAAAATCGCGTTCGACCTCCTCGCCTCCCTCGGCCCGTCCGATCGCGCCGGCCTGGTCCTCCTCGGCTCGCCCGCCTCCGCCGTCGTCGCGCCAGCCTCCGCCGACATCGCCGCCGTCCGCCGCATCATCGACGACGCCCAGCCCACCGACGCCGCCACCGACCTCTCGGGCGCGCTCGAACGGATCGCCGATGCGCTCGACAAGGACGAAGAGGCTCGCGCGCGACCGACGACGCTCGTCGTCCTCAGCGATTTTTACGTCGGCAGCGCCGACGCCGCACGACCGCTCCCGCTGTCTCTCGCCGAAAACTCCAACGTGCGCCTCCTCGTCGCGCGCCCGCGCGACGCCGGCGCCGCGCCGACAAATATCCAAGTCACCGCCGTCGAACCACTCCGACCGCTCATCCTCACCGGCGCATCAAACGAAGCCGGAGCCGCCGGCGCCGAGCGCGAGCAGGTCCGACTCACCCTCCGCCGCTCCGGCCCGGGCGTCGCCGACTCCGCCGCGTCCACCATCCGCCTCCGCGCCACCAACGGCAACACCACCGGCTCGGCCGAAGCCCCGCCCGCGCAAGCCGTCGTCCGCTGGCAACCGGGCCAGGTCGAAGCCACCGTCGCCGTCCAGGTCAATGCCGCCGCCGGCGCCGCCGACTCCGCCTTCGGCACCGTCCTCGTCGCCGAGATCGACCGCGACCCGCTCCCCGCCGACAACACCTTCCGCAGGCCCGTCGGCGTACGCGAATCGCTCCGCGTCGGCATCGTCGCCCGCGCGCGCTTCGGCGCGGAATCCTCCCTCGACCGCCTCGCCCCCGCCGATTGGCTCCGACTCGCCCTCCGCCCAACCCCCGGCACACCGATCGACGTCATCGACATCGAACCCACCTCCATCGACACGCCGACACTCGCCTCGGTCGACGCCGTCTTCGCGCCGGCCCCCGACCTCATCCGCAACGAAGACTGGTCCAAACTCCGCCGCTTCGTCGATGCCGGCGGCCTGCTCATCATCAGCCCCGCCGCCGACGCCACCGTCCACCTCTGGACCGATGCGATGACCCGCGAACTCGGCCTCTCGTGGCGACTCGCACGCGAGCCCAAGCAATACGAAGACCCGATCGCCCTCGACGAGCAAGCCGTCAACTCGCCGCTCCTCGCCCTCATCGCCGCCGAACTCCCGAGCCTTGTTCGCCCCGTCCTTGTCATGCGCACAGTGCCGCCCGACGACCTTGGCCCGCAGACCGAAGTTCTCCTCAAACTCAAGGACGGCTCGCCCTGGCTCATCGCCTCCGAGCCCGGCGAAGAAAAATCGGACAGCACGACTCAATCGCAACCCGCCACTTCCCGCGGCCTCGTCGTCTACTTCGCCTCCGCCCCCGCGCTCAAATGGACCGATCTTCCCGCCAAGCCCCTCATGGTCCCTTTGATTCAAGAAATCGCCCGCCAGGGCTTCGGCCGCGCCGCGGGAACCTGGGCCTCCGAAGCCGGCGCGCCCGTCTCCGCCCCCGCGCGGTCAACATCGCTCCGCCCCGTCGCGCTCCCAGGCGCGGAGAGCGCGAGCGAAACCATCGCCGTCACCCCCGCCGGAATCTCAGCCGAACCGATCCGCCGCGCCGGCCTCTGGCAATCCGCCGACGAAGCCGGCCGACCCCGCGGCTTCATCGCCGTCAACCCGGACCCCGATGCAGGCCGTACAACACCACAAGACCCATCCTCAATACGCGCCTGGCTCGCCGCATCCCTCGGCTCTGCCACCGACGCCTCCGCCGCCGACGAACGCATCACCTGGCTCGATCAATCCAACGCCACACCCATGCTCGCCGCCTCGCAGATCGAATCACCCTTCAGCGTCCCCCTGCTCATCGCGGTGCTGATCCTCGCCGTCGCCGAACTCATCATGGCCCGATACTTCAGCCATGCCTTCGCCCGTTGATTCACCAAGACCCAAAACCCAAGACAAAGACATTCACCACAGAGACGCAGAGAGCACAGAGGAAGGCAGGAAGATTGGGTTCAAGGCAAAGACCAATCAGTACCAAGACCCAAGACCCTGAACCCTGAACCCTGAACCCTGAACCCTGAACCCCATTCCCGTCCCCATGTCCGACCTCCTCACCAAACTCCTCGACCTCGACACTCTCCGCCTCGGCGCGCAGGGGGTGGACATCGGGTTCCAGCGACCCATCCCCGCCTGGGCCTGGGTCGGCCTCATCGGCGCGGCGATCGCCGTCTCCTTCTGGTCCTACTCGCGCCTCACCGGCCCCGCCTTCACCCGCTTCGTACTTGCCACGCTCCGCGCCGCGCTCCTCCTCCTCCTCGTCCTCCTCATCAGCGGCCCGCAACTCGTCCAACGCGAAGAGTCCGTCGAACGCGACTGGGTGCTCGTCCTCGTCGATCGCTCCGCATCCATGACCATCGCCGATGCCCCCGCCGAAAACGACCCCACCAACCGCCCCACGCGCGAAGCCCAGGTCCGCGCCGCACTCGAAGAACACTGGCCCATGTGGTCCTCGCTCGCCAAGGACCGCGTCGTCCAATGGCTCGGCTTCGACTCCGGCGCGTTCGACCTTAAACTCACCCCAGACGCCGAACAACCCGACTTCACCGCAGCGCTCGCCGAACCCATCGGCCGCCGCACCTCCATCGGCGCCGCCCTCGACCAGGCCCTTGCCCGCGCCGCCGCACGACCTCTCGCGGGCGTCGTCATCCTCAGCGACGGCCGAAGCATCACCGAACCGACCCGCGCCGCCGTCCGACGCCTCCAGGCCGACCGCGTCCCCGTCCACGTCGTCCCGCTCGGCAGCGAAGAGCCCATCGCCGACCTCGCCCTCCGCCGCGCCGACGCACCACGCGTCGCCTTCGTCAACGACGCCACACCCGTCCGCGTCGAACTCGAACGCCTCGGCTCAAACACCACCACCGCCAGCGCCCTCGTCCGCCTCATCGACAAAGCCACCGGCCTCACACTCGACGAACGCCACGTCTCCTTCGACACGCCCACCCACTCCATCACCCTCACCACACGACCCGATCAGACCGGCGGGCGAACCTGGACCGTCGAAGTCCTCCCCGAAGGCCCCGACCTCGTCTCGGGCAACAACCGCGCCGAGTTCACCGTCGAGATGGTCGACCGACCCATGCGCGTCCTCTACATCGACGGCTACCCGCGCTGGGAGCAACGCTTCCTCCGCAACCTTCTCATCCGCGAAAAATCCATCACCTGCTCCACCCTCATCCTCGCCCCCGAACGCCGCTACATGCAGGAGGGCGACATCGAGATCGATTCCATCCCTGACTCGCCCGAAGAATGGGCCGAGTACGACGCCGTGATCCTGGGCGATGTCAGCCCCGAAGTCTTCAGCGATGAGCAACTCGTCCAACTCCGCGAGCACATCGCCCGTCGCGGCGGTGGCCTCCTCTGGATCGCCGGCCCCGCAGCCACACCCGTCGCATGGTTCGAGTCGCCCCTCGCCGACCTGCTGCCTTTCACCAAGCACGCGACCGACGGCGAGCCCATCGGCGAACCCGTCACGCTCCGTCCGACTCCGACCGCCGAACGCCTAGGCCTTCTCAAACTCGGCGAAACCGCCGACGAACCCTGGCCCGCCGTCCTCAGCGATCGCGCCGCTGGCTGGTCATCGCTCCGTTGGGCCCAGCGCATCAGCCGTGACGGCCTCAAGCCCACCACCGAGACCCTCGCCGAGGCGGACTTGGATTCCGCGCCGCTCGTCCTCTCCATGCGCTACGGCGCGGGCCGCTCGCTCTATGTCGCCACCGATGAGATCTGGCGCTGGCGCTACGCCCGCGGCGAGACCCTTCCCGAACGATTCTGGCTCCAGATGATCCGTTTGTTGGGCCGCGAAAGTCTTTCGCGCGCCGGCCGCGCCGCCCTCATCGAACTCACCCCCCGCCGCACCGATGTCGACCAGCCCGTCCGCGTCGCGGTCGAACTCCTCGATCAACTCCTCGTCGAGCAAAGACTCGCCTCGGTCCAGGTCCGCCTCACCAAGCGAGCATCGATATCGCCCGACGACCCGATCGCGCCGACCATCACCGAACTCACCCTCCGCCCCGAGCGCGACGACGGCCGCGTCTTCTCCTCCATCTGGATCCCCCCCGAGCCGGGCACCTGGACCGCCGAGCCGATCGACCCGAACCTCGCCAACCTCCAACTCTCCGCCGAAGCGATCGTCACCCTCCCCGACGATGAGCTCCGCAGCCCCGAGACCAACCACGCGCTCCTCAGCCGCCTCGCCGCCGAGACCGAGGGCACCGTCATCCAGACCAGCGACCTCGCATCGCTCCCCGAGCGCATCCCGAACCGAAAAATCAGATTGCTCAACGAACGCACCGAACCCCTCTGGGACACTCCTCTGGCCCTCATCCTTTTCCTTTCCCTCGCCACCCTGGAGTGGGTCGGCCGTAGAGTTATCCGGCTTATCTGACATCAAACCTGATCGCTCGTCGGGCTTCCAAGAAGCCGCCACTGAGCCGCCCTGGGCGAAGTGGCGGATGATCCCGCCCGGACTTCTATAGTGACTCAACTGACCTGACAGGCTTCAGATCATCCCCGTTCCCTACGCCCCACTCCGCCGATCTACTACAAGCCCCCGCCTCGCTCAGCGATCAACTTCGGAGCAACTCGTTCCATGGCTCACGAACCGTCGTTCTCATCTCGCCCCACACACACCGGCATCGCCGCCGCGCTCTCCTCCCTCCGCGCACGCATCCGCGCCGTCCTCCTCATCAATCGCATCCTCATCATCGTCGCCGCCCTTCTCGCCGCCGCCGTCCTCCTCGGAGTCACCGACTACCTCGTCCGCCTCCCCACCTGGATCCGCTCGCTCCACTGGACCCTCGGCCTCTTCTTCATCGCCTTCCTCATCCATCGCTACCTCCGCCCCGCCTGGCGCTTCAACCCTTCGCTCACAAACCTCGCCCTCCGCATCGAACGCGAACGCCCCGAAGTCCGTGGCCTCCTAGCCAGCGCCATTGATTTTGAACTAGAAACCGATGCCCCTCGCGCTGCCTTGAAGCCTCCTCCCCCGCTCCCAGCGGGGGAGGTGCAAGTTCACCCGCCGCGGCGGGAGTCTTCGAGGGCGGAGGGGGCGTCCGCTGCCTCACGCCAGAGTCGCACGCTCGCGCACAACTACGGCCCGAACCTCACCACCGGCCTCGCCCTCACCGTCCTCCGCCGCGCCGAGAATCTCTGGAACACCTCCAACTCCTCAGGCCTCATCAAACCTCGCACCACCTTCCGCTTCGCCGGTGCCGTCATCGCCGCCTCATCCATCGCCGCCGCCCTCTTCGCAATCTCGCCCAAACTCACCACCATCGGCGCGCTCCGACTCGCCGCGCCTTGGGCCGGCGCTGCCTGGCCCAAACTCACCGGCGTCGCCGACATGACGGAAACATCCGTCCACGCCCGCGGCACCGCCCTCCCGCTCCAGGCCGCCGTCATCAAGTCAAACAAGCCGTGGGACTCCACCTACGTCGCCGTCCGCTACCGACTCATCAACGCCGACATCACAAGCCCCGAGCGACGCGAACTCCTCACCTGGCAAGAGCGCGAGGTCGAGACCCCCTTCGCCGAACCCGGTGCGCTCTTCGAGCGACTCATCGAGCCCGCCGCCGACGCCGTCGAGTTCCGTTTCGAGACCGAGGACGACGCCACCGATTGGCGGCGCATCCGCCTCGTCCCGCCGCCGGCCGTCGTCGATGCGAAAGCCGTCATCACCCCGCCCGCCTACGCGCAACAAATCCTCGCCTCGGAAAACACCGAAGAAAGCCGCGTCAAACCCCTCACCGCCGACCTCGGCCCGGGCACCGACGACCGCGCCGTCGCCCCCCCCTCCCTCGCAGGCTCCGAGATCGAACTCACCATCACCCTCAATAAACCCGTCGAGATGCCCGAGTCGGTCGCCGAACTCTTCGTCGATCCCGAATCACCCCTCGATACCCCCGGCCGCGCCTCCATCAAGCGCGCCGGCACCACCTGGACCATCCGCTGGACCCTCGCCGATTCGCTCCGGCTCCCCATCCGTCTCCGCGACGAGTTCGGCATCGAGAGCACGGACGAGGCCGTCTTCCGATTCGAAGCCCTCGCCGATCGACCCGCCGCCGCCACCATCGTCGAGCCCGGCTCCGACCGCACCGTCCTCCCCACCGCCGTCGTCCCCATCACCGCCGAAGGACGCGACGACGTCGGCCTCGCCTGGATCGCCCTCGAACAATCCCTCTGGACCCCCGCCGGCGAACCCGGCGCGAAAAGCCCGCCGGGCGGCGCACTCGAACAACGCGGCGAACCCATCCAATCCGCCCGCCTCGAATCCGTCGGCAAAGCCATCGAGCGCACCTCGATCGAACTCGACCTCAAGCCCCTCGACCTCAAGCCGGGCGATGAGGTCCGACTCTTCGCCCTCGCGATTGACGCCCGCGCCGCTTCGGACGAAGCCGCCGCGCCGACGCGCTCCGCCCCGCGCACCCTCCGCGTCATCTCCGAAGCCCAGTTCGTCGAAGAAGTCCAGCGCACGCTCGCCGAGGTCCGCCAGGCCGCCATCCGCGCCGACGAGCAACAAGAAAGCATCCGCACCCAAACCCAATCCGGCCGCGCCGACGCCGCCGTCCGCAAGGGCCAGGGCGCGATCAGCGAACGCCTCGCCCGTCAATCCGATACCGTCCGGCGTCTTGCCGACCGCGTCCGCGAGAACCGCGTCGAAGACCGCGCCCTCGAAGAACTCCTCGCCCGCGCCAAGTCCACCATCAACGACGCCGGACAAGCCTCCAGCCGGGCTTCGCAATCCCTCGAACGATCGGCCTCTCCGGTGGGGCAGGTTTCACCCCCGGTGGGGCAGGCTTCCAGCCTGCCCGAGTCGGGATCTCCAACAGCGAAGGCTGAGCCGGATGGCTCCGAACCCGATCAAGCAACGAGCGGCGCAAAAGGTTCTCCCGCACAATCCAAACCCGCTGACTCCGCCGGCGACCCGCAACAAGGCAGCCCGCCATCGGGTCAGCCCTCTTCGCCATCTTCATCCGACTCCCCGTCTCAATCACCCGAACAACCGCAACAAAGCGGCGCACCATCGGGCCAACCCTCCGCTCCACAACAAGGTGGGCAGTCTCCTCCTCAACAACCACAGCCCACCGAAGACCAGCCCCCCCCGGGGGGGGAGGCGCGCACCACCGACCCCGACCTCCAACAAGCCGCCGAGGCCCAGCAGGAAGTCCAGGACGATCTCCGCAGCCTCATCGAACTCCTCGACCGTGGCGAGGACAACTGGCTCGCCCGCAACACCATCGAGCGCCTCGCCAAGGAACAAAAAGAACTCCGCGAAAAGACCCAGCAGACCGGCAAGCAGACCGCCGGCAAGACCGCCGACCAACTCACCCCCGAGCAGCGCACCGACCTCGACCAGATCGTCGAGAAGCAATCGCAACTCGCCGACCAGACCGCCGAACTCGCCAAGGACCTCCGCGAGCGCGAGAAAGCCCTCCGCGAAAAAGACCCCGCCGCCGCCCAGGGCATGGCCCAGGCCGCCCGCCGCGCCGAACAATCCCAGGTCGCCCAGACCATGCGCAACGCCGCCAGCGAAGCCCAGCAAAACCAAACCTCCCGCGCCTCGCGCCAGCAGCAACAGGCCGAGGAAGCGCTCGAAGAGATGCTCGAAGACCTCAACCGCGTGGACAAAGCCCGCGAC
The DNA here is from genome assembly GCA_947085435.1 of uncultured Phycisphaerae bacterium. GTDB lineage: Bacteria > Planctomycetota > Phycisphaerae > Phycisphaerales > UBA1924 > JAEUIV01. The sequence goes on along the minus strand of CAMTWL010000011.1, from coordinate 8,721 downwards.
GAGGTTCTCCGCCGCGAACTCGCCAGCATCATCGAGACCCTCGAAGGGCTCATCCGTCAGCAGGAAGCGGAACTCGCCGCCCTCGAAGCATCCACCCGCGCGAACAAAGGCCTCGAAGGCCTCGACGACGGCGCCATCCGTCTCAATCAGAACACCCTCGGCGCGCTCGACCAGATCAAAGCCGTCGGCCCGGACGCCGCCCCCGTCGCCACGCTCGTCTCCCGCGCCGCCGACGCACAGTCCGGCGCCATCACCGAGATCCGCCGCCCCATCGTCGGCGCCACCATGGTCCGCGAGTTCGAGAATCGCAGCCTCACGAATCTCAAGCAAGCCCTCGCCAAGGCCAACGAGATCGACGCCGCGGCCGCCGACCGCGAACGCAAGAAAAAACTCGCCGAACTGAAAAAACTCTACCGCGAAGCCCTCGAACGCCAGGTCTCAGTCCGCGACGAGACGCAACCGCTCGGGCAAGCCGCCGAACTCTCACGCCGCGACAAGCAGACCGCGCGAGCCCTCTCAGAGCGCCAGGAAACCATCGGCGCCGACCTCAAGCAGATGCTGACGCAGACAAAGGAACTCCAGGACGCCAAGGTCTTCGACTTCGCTCACGTCCGCCTGGACAAACTCAGCCGCGCCGCGGCCGCGGCGCTCACCGACGCCAAAATCACCGACTCCCTCGCCTCGCAATCCTCCCTCATCACAACCTTGAAAAACATCATCGAAGCCCTCAACGACCCGAAGCCCGACGAAAAGAAGTTCGCCGAGGGCGCGGGCGGCGGCGGAGGCGGCGGCGGCGGGGCCGCACAAGAACCCCTCCTCCCGCCCGTCAAGGAACTCATGCTCCTCCGCCAGATGCAGACCGACCTCGCCCAGCAAACCATCGAAACCAGCAAACTCGAAACAGCCCCGCCGCAAACCATCAAAGACCTCGGCAACGCCCAACGCGAACTCACCACCGTCGGCCAGGAGTTCGTCGAACGAATCAAAAAACAAAACGCACCCACCGTGCCCAAAAAAGAGAGCCCCGATGCGCCCAAAGAGTGAATTAATGGGTGCCACGGCTTGTCCCGAAGGGCAAGCCGTGCGAGCGCCCCAGGCGCAACTCACGCCGAGGCTGAGTCCCGGCGCGCCGGGACGACGAAGCCTCGGGTCGATCGCGCCACTCCTCATCGCCTGCGCCGCGCTCGCTCAATCCCCCGCGCCCCCACCAGCACCAACTCCTCCCCCCGCCGAAAAAACCCAAGACCCTCTCCCCGACCTCGACGACCTCCTCGGCCTCCCCTCCCAGAAGAAAACCATCCCCCCCATCCCCGAAGGCCCCCCCGCCCCCGACGCGCCGCAAGGCAACGCCGAACTCGACCAGAACAAACTCGAACTCGAGCGCAAACTCACCGCCAAGGAACTCGCCGAGAAGTTCGAGAACGCCGTGCGCCAGATGGGCGAAACCGCCGACCGCATCGAACGCGCGGGCGACATCGGCATCGCCACCCAGCGCCTGCACGAAGAAATTCTCCGCAACCTCGACGTCCTCATCAAGCAATCGCAGAGCAGCAGCAGTTCTTCGAGTTCCTCTTCGTCTTCTCAAAGCCAATCCGACAGCGAAGCCAAGCGCGCCGCCCAGCAAAAACAACAAAAAGGCGGCGAGAACCCCCAAGCCGGCGAGGGCGAGAACATGGGCGAAGCCATGCCCCCCGCCATGACCGCCGCCCAGCGCCAGGCCCGCCTCGACACCGCCCGCGCCGCCTGGGGCAACCTCCCCGACCGCGTCCGCGATTCGCTCCTCGAAGGCTCGAGCGATTATTTCAGTTCCCTCTACGAAGCCATGACCGAGGCCTACTACAAAAAAATCGCCGAGGAGGCCAAAGAGTGAACGGATCAGGGCTGATTGCTGGACATTTCGGTGTTCCCTCTTCGCCCATGAAATGGGCATGGCGATGGTTGCCAGCGGCGCCAGCCGCTGGTCATCTCCGCTTCAAGTTCATCTTTGCCCATGAGTATCTCTTCAGCCGTCTGCAAACCGAGGTTCGCGCACTGTTGAAATGTCTTGCTCTTCAGCCCGGAGGGCTGGTCTGTAGTAGCCGGGGGTGGAGTCTTCGACACCCCCGGAAAGCAACCCCACAAACTCTCTTCCGAACCCCGAAGGGGTGCCACACGATCGGAAACCATCGCCGCAGGCCCGCTTGGAGAAGCGTCCTTTGCGTTACGCTGAAGAGTTACGCTCATGAAATCGGCGAGCAAACCTCGATCGGTCCCGGCGTGCGAGCGCGCGACGGAAAAAGTTTGGTCCTCGCACATGTCGTTCTGATATTGGCACCGCTGTTCACCATCTCGATCGCACGCGCACAAGACGCCCCACCCCCACCCCCCGCCACCGCCAACCCCACCGCCGAAAACACCCCGCTCGAAAACGAGATCACCCCCGAACTCAACGCCGCCGTCGAAAAAGGTTTCCGCGCACTCAAAACCCTGCAAGTCCAGGAGGGTTCCTGGGGCGGCATGCGCTTCGAGCGACACGTCGGCATCACCGCCCTCGCCGGAATCGCGTACCTCGCCGACGGCAACCTCCCCGGCCGAGGCCCCTACGCCGACGAAGTCCAGCGCGCCCTCGACTTCCTCCTCACCGCCGTCGCCGAGACCGGACTCATCGCCGAGGACACCTCGCACGGCCCGATGTACGGCCACGGCTTCGCCACGCTCTTCCTGGGCGAAATCTACGGCATGACCGCCGGCGGCCCCAACACCCCGCAGTCCGCCCGCCTCTACGAAGCCCTCGTCAAAGCCTGCCGGCTCATCGTCGAAACACAGAACGCCGAGGGAGGCTGGCGCTACAACCCCGTCCCCAACGACGCCGACGTCTCCGTCACCATCTGCCAGATCATGGGGCTCCGCAGCGCACGCAACGCCGGCATCGAGATCCCCAAAGCAACCATCGACCGCGCCGTCGAGTACGTCCGAGGCTGCCAGAACCCCGACGGCGGATTCCGCTACCAACTCATGTCGGGAGGCAGCGCCTGGCCCCGCTCCGCCGCCGGAGTTGCCTCCCTCTACTACTCCGGCATCTACACCGACGACGCCATCGATCGCGGACTCACCTACCTCATCGACCACGCCGCGCCCAACAAGGGACTCCCCGCCGGCAGTCACTACTTCTACGGCCATTACTACGCCGTACAAACCATGTACCTCGCCGGCGGAGAACGCTGGGCAACCTGGTGGCCCGCCATCCGCGACGAACTCATCGCCACACAGAAGCCCGACGGCACATGGGACGACTCCTACGCCGGACCCGCCTACGGTACCTCCATGGCCCTCATCATTCTCCAAATGCCCAAGCGTTACCTGCCGATCTTCCAGAAGTGAACCCAAACACCACCGATATCTGTTCGCGGCGTCACGTCCCCGCCTTCGCCCATGAAATGGGCGCAGCGATGGTTGCCAGCGGCGCCAGCCGCTGGAAAAACAGATTACAAGAACTCTTTGTGCCACTGACCCGTCTTCGGGTCAGTGCCGCCCAACGCCGTACACGAACCTGTGACAGGTCCCTGAAACATTCTTGGAATCGCCTTGGCATTCGCCGCAACGCGGCGGGCGCGTGTTGCCAGACCTCGCCGTCTGCGGCGCGGGTCTGGTACAGGCTGTTCGTACAGGCTCTCGTGCCCCGAAGGGGCACGCGGAGCGCACCGCAACAACTGCTCCAATCGAGTGCGGTTCGCCGCCTTTGGGCATTCTTAACTCTTCAGCGGAATGCAAAGTCCGCATCGCCGAACAGGGCTGTGGTGATGTGTTCCGATCGCGTGGCGCCCCTTCGGGGCTCGGAAGAGGGTGTGTGGGGTTGCTCTCCGGGGGTGTCGAAGACTCCACCCCCGGCTACTGTAGACCAGCCCTCCGGGCTGAATCCCGGCGCGCCGGGAAAGGCATTTCAAGGGAGTACGAACCTCGGTTGGCAAACGGCTGAAGAGTTATGGGCATTCTTCTCTGACCTGAAGACAAGTCAGTGGCACTATCTCTTCCTCTTAATCCTCACCACCCCCGCCCTCGCCGCCGAACCCCTCTCCACCTCCGAACCCCGCGCCCTCCTCATCGACGACCAACTCGCCACACGCTCCATCATCGTTCTCTCGCTCGACGAACGAGTCCTCGCCTTCGTCGATGAGCAGCAGCGACAGCGAACCCTCGCGCGCCCTTCCATCCTCGCCCTCATCCCCGAGCAAACACCCGAACGAATTCCCCAACGCAACCGCTCCCTCCAATCCCTCACCACAGGCCTCCTCGAACTCACCGACGCCCAACGCTTCGAGGGCGACCTCCTCCCCACCGGCGGCTCCGACCAATCCCTCGCCTGGACACACCCAACCCTCGGCCAACTCATCTTCCCCATCGAAAAAACCTGGTCCTTCTGGCGCCCGGCCGCCCCGGAAAACCTCCGCACGCCGATCACCACCGCCCCGAAGTACGACACCCTCTTCCTCAACAACCAGGACCAACTCACAGGCTTCCTCGCCTCCGCAGGCGATCCCATCCGCATCGAAACCGAATCCGGAATCAACGACCTCCCACCCGAGCGAGTCGTCGGCGCTCAACTCTCAAACCCACGCGAATCCCCCGCCGGCACCCGCGTCTGGCTCGACGGCGGCACCGTCGCAACCGTCGATCACATCACAATCGACGCCTCGCTCCGTTCAACCTTCACCGTCGCCAACGGCACCATCGCCTCCATCAACTGGACCCAACTCCGCGCCATCGCCTTCGACTCCGCACGTCTGCTCCCGCTCAGCGGCATCACCCCAACTTCCCAGTCGCCCGCCAAAGGCCGACGCCACGCGCCGCCCATCAAGCCCTCCGTGCAAGCCCCGCTCGACGCGAGGGACCTCCTCCTCCCCGGCCCCATGTCCATCACCTGGCAACTCCCCGAAGGCTCGCGCCGCATCGCCTTCACCGCCTCCCTCGCCGAAGGCTCGGAACCCTGGGGTGATTGCGACCTCATCGTCACCATCGACGGCAGCGAGTACACCCGCCGACGACTCAGCACCGAGAACCCCACCGCCCCGCTCACGTTCCCTGTGAACGGCCAAACGCTCGCCATCACAATCGACCCCGGCAAGTTCGGCCCCATCCGCGACTGGGTCGTCCTCACCCGACCGCTCATCCTCATCGCCCCACCCGCCGAACACGCGAACGAGTAGCAAGGCTTCCGCCAGCCGCCGGAGGCGGCGCAAGCCGTTTGCCACCGGCGTGAGCCGGTGGGAAGGGCGTCGTCGGAATCTCCTCAGCCCGCAACGCGGGCGACACATCGCGATCCCCATACGGATCGCAGGTGATTCTCGGGTGCCTCGCCGCGGCGAGCGATGCCCCCAACCACCTCTACCACCACTCTCCAAAAAAAAAACCGCCCGCGACTATGCCTTTCGCGGGCGGCCGGGTCTGACCGGCTAACCATGCGTCACAAAATGGGGGATGCTTCGCCTCTTACTCGTCCCGCTAAGGACACCAACGCCCCGGTGCAAGCGTGCCGGATCGACCGAAAATCTCTCCCTTCGAGAGGAACGGTTCCTGGATACTCCATCGACTCCGTGCCGCGCGAACCTTCCGCCTTTCGACGGAACATCCCGCTCAACATCGGAGAACAACAAAGCACACAGGGCATATCGCCCATCCCGCTCTCCAAACAAAATTTCTGTCTTCGGCCACCCCCTGTGCAGGGATCAACCGAGGACTCCACCTACAAACATACTCAATCCAAGCCGCCGGGCAACCCCCATTCGCCACGATCCGCAAGGATTACCGCTTTTCGTCATCCAGACCCACCTATCGGACGCCTCCTCGGACTCCATCTTGCCCGAACTACCAGCAACGAAGCGGCCTCCGGGCCTCGATTCAGGGATCCGGGAACCCCCCCTAGCAGCCTGTTGAAGAACTCCCAGCCGCATGTCAGAAACCTCGTTCTGACCCCGCCAGGGGCCTCGAATTCGAGAGATTTGGACTTCTTCAACAGGCTGCTAGGGAATCTTCACCAACTGGCTCGGCTGACGAACATCCGGGAGCCCGGAGCGCTTCTCGATCACCGGGAACTCTCCGTTGTGCAGATTCAGCGGGTACCGCTCCTGCAACGCCAGGATCGCCGCGTTCTTCGGCCGCAACCCTTGATCGAAGTCGCCGTCGCCAAAGACCCCCACCGTCACCACGCTCATCGTCGGCCCGTGGTAGTAAAACGCAAGCTCGCCCTCGCGCCGCAGCTGCAGCGCCGCCTGCTCCGCCGCACGCTTCGCATCGTCCGATTTTTTCGACTGATAAAAACCGATCTGCAGCGTGTACTCCTTCCCCCTCCCGAACACCTGCCTCGCCGACAGAAGGTTCACCTCCGGCACCTGCCCCGGATCGACCGCCTCCCGAGGCGGAGCGAAGAACGCCTGCGAAAAAGCAAGGTTCCCGTCCACCAAACGCCCGCGAACCAACGCAAGGTCGGCACGCGCCTCGGCCGCCTCAGGCCCACCGTACGCCCCCGCCACGATCGCCGCCCCACGGCTCGTCGCACGCACAAACGCATCGCTCCTTCCAGAATCGCTCGACACCGCCGACAGACGACTCTGCGCCCGAGCCATCGCCCCCGCCCCGGAATGCGACTCCAAAACAATCGACCACCCCGACGCTTTGAGCGCCGGCACCGCATCCTCCGCCTCGCGCTTCGGCCCCGGCGCTGTTTCGGGACTCATCGTTCTCGGCACCGCGCTCGGCCTGGGCTTCGACCGTTCAGGCCACTGCGCGAGCACCGGGCAACTCACTATCAGCACGCACACGACCGCCGAATGAACCCCCAACTTCCACCCCACCGACTTTGCCGAAATGAACGATTTCTTGAACATTTCTCGCTCCGTCCGCACCACGGTTATTCCCCTAACCCTTTGCAGCATAAGCACTTGAACCACTCGGGCACATCGAAACAAAGTTGAAGTCACCCATCCCGGCCCGTCGATACAGGTTAACGCCGACGCAGCCAAGGATGACCGCGAAGGCTCGTAGACCGCACAACCTCAACACGCGCTCGGCCGCAGGGTTGGACCCCTGCCGACGGACCTGAAAGGCCGAGACGCACGCCAAGGCAGGCGACTGTCCAACGGAGTTTCCGCGCCATGAACTCATTGAACCCGATCGCCTCCAACACAGCCGTCCGAAACGACCCCGTCCGCACCGTAGACCGGCGTCCCCCGGTCGAAGTCCACCTCCCCGCCGAACCCATCGATACCGTCGATCTCTCCGAACGCGCACGCCTCCTCGACGCCCTCCGCAGCCAGCCAGACTTCCGACCCGACGTCGTCGACCGCGTGAAATCCGAGATCGAGCAGGGTACCTACCTCACCGACGAGAAACTCGACAAGGCCCTCGACAACCTCATCAACGACTTCCTCGCCTAGTCCCCAGGTGGGGCAGGCTTCCAGCCTGCCCGACTCGGTGTTCGCGGGTCCGGGTAGGCGCTGAGAAGCCGCCTCTGAGCGTCCCGGCGCGCCGGGACGAGTGAAGAGGCGGATGCTCCGGCGCACGACCACCCGCGCCCAATGTGTCAAACTGACCGCATGCCCCCTCCGCGCCCCATCCGCCCAGGCGAAGCGCCGATGCTCCACGCCCTCATCGAACGCTGCTACCGCGAGTACGCCCTCACTCTCAACCTCAACGACGAATGCGAGCAGCACCTCGCCAATCCCTCCACCTACTTCCGCTCCCACCAAGGCGACCTCTGGGTTCTCACCGACGACGAGGGGATCGTCCGCGCCTCCGCCGCGCTCTATGTCCACGTCGATCGCGCCGAACCGATCGCGGAACTCAAGTGCATGTACGTCGATCCGACCTGGCGCCGCCGAGGCGTCGGCCGCGCCATGACCGAGCACATCCTGAATGCCGCACGCGACGCCGGCTGCGCCACCATCGAACTCTGGTCCGACACACGCTTCGACGCCGCACACCGAATGTACGAATCCCTCGGCTTCGAGCGCGCGGGCCGCCGCGAACTCACCGACTCCAACAACTCCGCGGAGTTGGGCTACCGGCGAGATTTGTGATTCTGGTGGGGCAGGCTTCTCGAAGAGTCGCTGCGGAGTCCGGCCCGCGCACCCCCGTCACATTCCCCGCGGCGTCGTAGGTGTAGCCGTCAAACCCGCGAACCAGGCTAAACCCCGGCTCATCCGACGTGATCGAGCGCCCCGACATCCGCTCGAACGCATCGTTGTACGACCAGTTGGTCTCCCGAACCGTCGAATCGCCCGTGCAGGAACGCCACTTCCGCAAACGGCCCACGCCGTCACGGAGGCAACCGCTTGCAAGAGCAACAATCGGAGGTAAACAAACAGCCACCGACCACCCGCCTCGGTGGATTGCACATACTGGAAGTCGGTCACCCGGTCGGCGTCGTCGCAAGTGTAGAACAACGCTGAAGGGCTCGAAGCGAGCGAGCAGCGCTAACAGCCTGTTGAACAACCCCCCGCATCGCGCCATTCACCGATCCGGCGTGTGCGGAGGCGCGCCGCGGCTGCGGCGGCGCGCAGGGTTCACACAAGACCGATGAGCGCCGCGAGCCGGCGTGCGGCGATCGCGACGGCCCGCAAGGCGCTCGCGGCGGCCCCGAACGCGTTGCCCAGAGCCTTGGCCAGAGCGTTGCCCACGCCCTGCATCACCCGCGGCTTGCCGATCCCGGTCAGCGTGCGCATGAGCAGCGCCAGGTTGTCGCCGGCG
>CAMTWL010000010.1:0-108298 GCA_947085435.1 uncultured Phycisphaerae bacterium | reverse complement strand
TCGATCACCCGCGACGGCGGCTTCCTCGCCTCACTCGTCATCGAACGCGTCGACCAGAACGAATCCGTAGGCCGCGTGGATTTCCTCGGCCGCGAAATCACCATCCAGGCCGGCGACCGTGTCATCGCCTCCACACTCTGAACCAGCAGCACAGGAGCCCTCGGGAGCGGACTCGTCGGTACCCGGTTTGTTTCATCCGCGCAAAGGGGTGGTCGCCGCGGCGACCGGGCGTCCGCGGCCCGCCAAGGTTCGCCGTCATCCCGTCCACCGGGCACGGCTCCCTGTTGGGTCGTTCTCCTGGGCACGCGGAGCTCACGCCGCGGCGTCAACCCATACGCACCGACACGCCGGGCGGCTCTTTGCGATCGCGGACTTTGGTGGGTTTTTCGGAGAGGCCTCTTGTTGATGAGCCCACGTTTTCAAAGATGATGAGTGGCCGCGGTGTGGCCGGGTTCGTGACAGAGCGACAGATCACGCGTGTCCTCGCTCTACTTTGTGCGAGACCAAGGAGCCCTCACCCCAACTCTCCTTTCAACACCTCCACCAACCCACGATGCTCCTCGCTCAACGCCGCGCTTTCCAACTCCTTCAGCAACGCCTTCGCCCGCACCGGATCATTCAGGTACCGCGTGTTCACCAGCGCCAGCAACAACTTGATCCCGGGAGTCTCTCGATCAGTCGCGAATCGTTTGACGAAGATCTCGTACGTCACGGTGGCGTCCTGCCATCGGCCCGCCGCGTAGAAGTGGTGCCCGAGCGCCGCCTGCGCGTCGCGGTGGAGCGCCGCCTCGCCGGACTCGTTGAGCAGAGTGAGGTATTCCTCGCCGGCATCAGCCATTCGTTCTTCGGCCACAAGTTTCAGCACGCGGCCGCGCTGCTCCATCGCTTTCTGTTCGGCGTCCTGGCTCGCCTGCCGCGAGCGGGACTTCGCCGCCGCCGCGTCCGAGCGCCAGGGCGACGACCCCGCGCTCGTCAACTCCTTGAACTCCCGCCGGCGCTTGGCCTGCCGCAGCATCGTGAACAGATCAAAGTCCTCGCGCGGCAGCACCTGCAGTCCGATCAGCATCAGCGACACGCCGATGCCGAACGCGTACCCGCCGAGGTGCGCGACGAGCGCGACCCCCTGCCCGCCGCTCCACGCCTGGCCGAAGACGTCCTTGGCGATCGCGCCGAGGATTAGCCACCACGCCGGCAAGTGAAACGTCCCGATGACAAAGATCAGGCACAGCACGCGCACGGTCGTTCGCGGGAAGAAGACGATGTACGCGCCGGTCACCGCGGCGATCGCGCCGCTGGCGCCGACCGCGCCCGGGATGATCTGCACCCCCGCAAACTCCCCGATCGGCGGCTCGAACAGGCAGTGCGCGACGCCCGCCGCCGCGCCGCCCAGCAGGTAAAACGCGAGGAACCACAGGCGTCCCATCTTGTCCTCGACGTTCCCGCCGAAGACAAAGAGGAAGATCATGTTGCCCAGCAGGTGCATCAGCCCGGCGTGCAGAAACTGGTACGAAAACAAGCCCCACCAATGAAAGTGATTCGGATCGAGGGCGAAGCGGGCGTGCAACAGTTCAAAGTTGCTCGGCGATTGCCGCTCGACGAGCGCGAGCGCCAGATAGACGGCGATGTTGAGGCCGATGATCCAGTAGGTGACCACGGTGGGCCGATGGAGCGGTCGGTCTGTGCCGTAGGGGATAATCACGCCGACATGATCGTAGCGGGATCGAAGATGCGCCCGCAAAACACGCGAGCATCGATGAGTTCGGGCGACCAGTTGTAGATCAACCGGCCGACCAGATGTTCGTCGCGCCACAAGTCCGGCACGCGGAGGACGAGCAGGTCGGCGGCGGCGTTCACTTCGATTCGGCCGGCGTCGGGCCAGCCGAGGGCGTCGGCGTTTTGGCGCGTGATGAGGTTCCATGCTTCGGCGGGCGATGGGATGTGTTTGGCGCCAACGGTCATGGCGCGGAGTTTGGCGGTTTCGATGAACTGCCGGGCGACGCGGGGCATGGCGATGTCGGGGCCGGCTGCGACGTCGGTGCCGAGGGTGAGGCGGACCGCGAAATCGCGGGCTTTATCGAGGTTGAAGAGGCCGGCCTTGAGAAAGAGGTTCGCGCCGGGGCAACTGGCGACGATGCAGTTTCGTTTGGCGATGAGTTCCCATTCGGGGTCGGCGAGGTGGATGCAGTGGGCGAGGATGGTTCGGTCGGTGAGCAGGTTGAACTTTTCGTAGACGTGGGTGTAGTGTTCCATGTGGAACAGGCGCCTGACTTGTGCGCACTCTTCCTGCGATTCGGCGAGGTGAGTCTGCAGATAGCAACCGATTGATGACGATTGACGAGAGTTCACGGCCCAGCCGACTTCGGCGAGGAGTTCGGGGGTGCAGGAGAGGGCGAAGCGCGGGTTGGCGCTGATTGATTGCCTGGGGCCGATCGCACTGGTGGACGAGCCACCAGTGGCACCCGAGCGAGAAAGAATCGGCGAGGGGGTGGGTTTGAGTTTGATTCGTTCGCGGTCTTCTTTGGTGAGTTCGTCGGGGGCGTTGCGGTCCATGGCGACTCGGCCGACGTGGAAGCGCATGGGTGTGCGCGAGAGAAGATCGACGGCCTCGGCGGAGCCTTGCGCGTGGCTGGTGAGGTATCCCGCTACGCCGACGGTGCCCTCGGTGGTGAGTCTTCGGACGGCGGTGCGCGTCGCGGGGATGGCGGCGCCGCGGCCCCACCATGCTTCGGCGGGGAAGATGACTTTGTCGAGCCATTCGAGGAGGGGCATGCCGTCGCAGCCGACGGAGTTGATCTGCGGGAAGTGGAAGTGCGCGTCGATGAAGGCGGGGCAGATGATGTGATTGGGTGAGCCGAGGTCGGGCGGGCCGGAGTTTCGGGGGAGGTCGCCGAAGGTGACTTCTTTGATGAGGCCGTTGTCGATGCGGAGGTAGCCGGGTTCGGGTGGCCGCGCGGGGTCGATGAGGAGGAGGCCTTGGAGGAGCATGTCGGCGATGTTGTACCGCGCGGGGCTTCGCGAAGAGGATTCACCGCAGAGGCGCGGAGGGCGCGGAGGGCTGACTTGCATCCATGAGCCACCGTGCCATCTTCAACAAATCGCTCTCGTTCTTGTCAAACACCCGCACAGTCGGCGACGGAACGTCGCCAAGATAATGTCGAAGATTGGCCAACGCTCCGCACAACGCCATGCGTGCGTTTGGATCGGAGGCGTATCTCGTAAGGATCGCCAGCTTTTCCCAATGCACACCTCGCCGATATCCCTCGGAAAGCAGCGTGGCCAAAATGTCTGTGAGACCGCGAAGGTCGTCCTTCATTCTTGGCTGTCCCCAATTGACGTCAATCGTCAGTCCTTGAAACGGCGCACAGCCGGCATTGACGGCGCGAGCATTGAGTTGCTGTCTAGCTTTTTCAATGATCGCAGACGGATCAGTTCCAAAAATCGCTTGGCAGCCGACCCCGCCATTTGCATTGGTGAGGTGATCGATAACTGCCTGACAGGCTTTTTCTTGGTCGTCTAGGACTAGAAACTCCATCTGTGGCTCCTATGCTGGTCCCGTTGTCGCGCTGCCCGACAATCCGGGAACGCTTGGATGCGCCCGCAGCCAGAACGAGACTCTCATACCTCGCGGTTCAACATTCGCACGCTTGGCAGGGCGAGTTCCGTGAACCAATGAAACTCTTTGAACATTCGGCCAGCCTCGCCCGGAGACCTCGAGCATTCGCGCTAGAGGTCCACGATCAGGATCGGCGTGCCCGCTTGCGAAGCCTGGCCCATCATCCTCAACCTCGATACGCCATACTGGATAGCCACGACTACAACACCCATCTTCGACCGCCCTCACTCGCAAATGATAACCTGATGGGGGTGCCTTTGTAGGCGGTTTATCATAGCAGTGTGTCAGTGCATTCATGACTAAAGAGGCTACCACCGTGCGAACGGCTGTAGAATCTCCTAACACATGCAGAGACTGGGGGATCTGGGAAAACTCGGCCACCAAATTTGTTCGATGCAGCATGCACGAATTGATATGCCACGCTTGCTCAAATGCCTCTCGGAGATTCACCTTCACATCAGCATGAACGAGAGATCCAAACTGCTCTTCTTTGGGCGCGCCGCCATACTTCTTGAACATGTCAGCGAATGTTCGCTCGTCGTCCATCTGCACAATCAGTAGTCGAAGCAACATCAACCACTCAGCGCTTTCCTTGTGTGATGTAGATGTCTTTCCGAGTAGGCCCTCTACGCACAGGCCCAAGTAGGCAATCTCTTGATGGGCAGTTGAGTGCGCGACGTCAACATATCGTTGTATCTCGCGAAGGAAATCGGACTTGGCAAGAGTAAGAAGGGTCGCGCAAGGAGCGAGGACACTTCCCAGCAGTTCCGTATACTTGGCCAACGCAACTTTGTGACGCCATTCGGTTGGATGTGTCAGCGCGATGGCACCAACATACTCGAGCCAGACTACGCCCAAACGCCCAGCATTGCCGATATCATAGATCGGAAGAGCAATCGCAAGTCGGCACCAGGCGGGCAGCGCTTCCTCGCATTGCTTGGCATGATCCACAAACCCTTGATTCTTCATCGGTATGAACTCGGCTGTTGAAGTTGCGCCGTCTCGAGTCACGCATAACTCATTGAATGCAACCCCATCAGTCAGATTCTCAATGGCAACGGCGACGGACGTTTCTCGAGAATGTCGCGCATTCGGCGATCCGCAAATAGTGAAAATGTTCTCAATAAATTCTGGCACTTGAAGGATTTGTAAATCCACTGCGCCCGCACCATAACGCTCGTCAGACGAAGCGACAATTTCGTACGGATTGGCGGGGTCGCCTGTCCTAGCGATTATCGTGAGCCTGTTGCAAAGCACAGCGTCGGCAAGATTAACTACGAGACGCAGCATTGGATCATCAGAAGTTTTTACTGGGCTATTGCCCAGTTCGCGCGGAGCAGCGATCGCGGCAATCACACTTCGGAGGTCTTCTAGTGTGGCGTCCTGAGTCGCTCGGTGTACGATAGAGCCCACAGCCATGGCAAGTGCCATCAGCATATTTATAGCGCTGGGGTCGAAACGATCAACCATGTTAGATTCAATGTTTACGCAGCCAACGGGGTGATTTGCAACGAAGATGGGAACGCACACCTCAGCGCAAGGGCGCTTCCAGTCCTGATCAAGATCACCAAATATGCGAGAGTAGTTGTCCGTGCTTCTGACGCACAAATGTTGTGATAGGCGAGGAATAACAGAACCAAATGTGCGCTGAATGAGTTGGGCGTCCGAATCATTTAGAGACCAAGCCGATGGATCGAGGTGATCGCTCGGCGTGTAAACAACATATCCCCCTCCGCGTCTTGTGTCAGTCGGGAGTTTGACTAGAAGTGTACCCTTGCTCAACCCCAGCGTAGTTGGATGATTGCCTTGAGTAAGGGCCTCGTATTCCTCCTTGCTGATCGCAACATGCGTCTCGTGCTTTTCGTCAACCCGCTGAAGAAGAATTGCATTGCCTGTCAGTGTCGCGCAAACAGTGATGCTGGCGTCGGCATGCCCACCAGATATTGGTTGAACTGATTTTTGGTGAAGCGTAGCTCCTTCAGAGCCCATTTTCCGAAGAACAACAGACTTTTGATCGGCTGGCTGTGTCGGCGAAGCATTGCTGAGAGTCGCGGAATCTACACCGCTTGCATCTAATTTATAGATAGAGACAATAGTCCGTTCCTCTTTGAGAGTGGACACGGCGACTGCTGGATGGTTTGATTGCGCCACAAGGGGAGACCTCCACCGCATTTGTCGATGTATCGTCTTGGCTAAGTCCTCGCAGACTTCTTCAAGTGATCGCGAGTGTCCGGCGCTGACGGGATTGCCAAGCTCACCGAGTAGCTCATGGAGCGTTCGCAGGGAACGAACTGCGGGACTCAGCATTCTTTCTACGCGTGACCTGATTGCGTTCTTTAGATTTGTGAATATTATATCAAGAACCGGACATAGATTATCAATATAATTGGACGTGGACAACGCGTCCCATACATCGCTGCGATAGTTTAGGAACAGTACTTCTTCAATGCTGCATCCTTTGAGTATCGGCTTAGTTGGGATAATAACTGCTCGGCATATGATGTCCTCGCGTTGTGCAAACGTACCAAAGAGGCGGGGGTGTGTCTTGCGAAATGGTTCTAGGATTCGGTCAAATGGAAGCGATCGAGCCTGTGGGAGCACGCTTGGGGGCGTGCCCGGACCTAAGCCGAGAGTGCGATGGCGGTCGATCAGTACGCGGTAGGTGTGATTACCTAAAGCGATGCTGCGAGTTTCTGACGATTCAATTATCCTGTGTTTGATGGAAGCGTGAAATTCTGGCAGGGGGCTGGTATACAGCGACTCGGGATAATAGAGGTGGGGGTCGATTTCATGAGGAATTAGCGTGCCAGGTTTCCAATAGTCCTCAGTATACAGGGTAAAGCAATCGACCGCCGGAACTAGTCCCGCAGCGTCCAACTGTTCTCGGACGGTAACAGGGGGTCGTGAGAATTGAGGTGGTGTATTGTGTGCCAACGGCATTAGACTCAAAGTGATGATGCCATCTCGAAGCTTCGCTTGTTCTCTGGGAACGATCTTACCTGAATGGGCCGAATCTTGCGCCGGGTGGCCTCGATTGTATCTCCCTGCGGCCGGTGGCACCGAATGGAGCTTTCTGTGCCACTGAATCCGGCTTTGCGAAATCGGTGGTCCCCTGTTCAGAGCGGGGTTGGTGGCACGGTCGGGGGGTCAGGGCAATCGTATTGTCTACTAACATTTACCAAACACTAAAAATTAGCCTCGTTGGCGGAGCAGGAACAAGGGTTGTTTCTTCGCAATTTCGGATAATGCGATTGCCCTGGTCGGGGGTCAATGCTCAGGGCCACGATTCTGGAATGCAGAAACTCCCAGCCGACGAGCACCCTTTCAGGGTGCAGAAGAGGGGAGGGGGTTCGTCTTTCCTGGGGTTACGGCGGGTGGCACCGTTCGCATTTTTCTGTGCGAAATCGGTGTTCCCCCGCCGTTGGAGGAGCATCGGTCGGTCTCGAAGGCTTGGTCCCGGCGCGCCGGGATGCCGGTGGGTGGGTTGAGGATCGACAGCACGGCGGGTCTCCATGCGGGGGGTTCTGGCGATGGTAGGCGCGTTCTTCGCGGGCGCCCAGGGGTTCGGAGGAAGACACCGACCGCTCAGAGCAGCGGTGCGGTGGCACGCAGCGGCGTGAACTGAATCATCTGATTCCGTGCGATGCGCGTGCCCCTTCAGGGCACAAGAGGCTGAAAAAGCAGGCCGTTCCAGACCCGCGCCGAGGACGGCGGGGTCTGGCAACACCCGCGCGCCGCGTTGCGGCGAA
Organism: uncultured Phycisphaerae bacterium; assembly: GCA_947085435.1. Taxonomy (GTDB): domain Bacteria; phylum Planctomycetota; class Phycisphaerae; order Phycisphaerales; family UBA1924; genus JAEUIV01. The sequence goes on along the minus strand of CAMTWL010000010.1, from coordinate 100,936 downwards.
AACCTCGAAAACTTCAGCGTTTATCCCAGGGTTTCGCGGCGGAGCGCCGCTGCACCCTGGGCTACTTCCTGACGGCCCTTCGGGCCTTCGGAGCGCGTGCTTACTCAGGGCGGGCCGGTGGCACCGAATGTATTTTCCTGTGCCGCCGATTCCGGCTTTGCGGAATCGGTGGTCCTCGGATGTTGGAGGAGTATCGGTCGGTCTCGAACTGTCGCCCCGCTGGGGCTCGGAAGAGAGGAGTTGGGGTGGCGTTGGTCCCAGGGTTTCGCGGCGGAGCGCCGCTGCACCCTGGGCTATTGACTGACGGCCCTCCGGGCCTTGAAGGCACATGCTTGCTCAGAGCAGCAAGCGTGCCACGCGCCGCCCGGCCTTGGTGAGGACACCAAGACCGGGGCACCCGCTATTGCTTTCGTTTCGGCGGGGGGCCCCGAATGTGTTTTCCTGTGCCACCGATTCCGGCTTTGCGAAATCGGTGGTCCTCGGGTGTTGGAGGAGTATTGGTCGTGTTGCAGGCGGTTTGGAACGGCGGAGCGGTTTCTACTTGCACCCTTGCAGGGTGCAAAGATCGTTGGTAGCTCTTCAGCGGAATGCAACGACCTCTTCTCCAAACGGTCCCGTGGTGACTTGTTCCGATCGAGTGGCATCCCTTCGGGGTTCGGAAGAGAGCGTGGGGGGTTGCTTTCCGGGGGTGTCGAAGACTCCACCCCCGGCTACGAACGACCAGCTCGCACACGGCGAGTCGCCGAGCCGACCTTTCAGGCTGACAACAAAGGCATGTTGCGAAAGACCGAGCCTCGGTTTGCAAACGGCTGAAGAGTTGCGATCGTTGAAGTACCTTTTTTCCGGGGGCGGCGCTCGCCCCCGGAATGACTCGCTCTGCCCCCGGCTACGAACTACCAGCCTTTCAGGCTGAAGATCCGCGGGCGTGTGCGCGGGCGCATGTCTTTGGCTGCGCAGGGTTCAATCGTCGGCGCGTTTCTCGCGGGTGCCGTTGGTTTGGAGGAAGACACCGACCGCTCAGAGCAGTCCCTCATGCCGCGTTGCGGCACCCGGAGATGATGAGAAGCGGCTGGCGAGGATTCCTTCGCCCTCTCCGAGGGCTCGAAGAGGGGTTTCATAGACGGCGACCCCGGGCTTCGTCCGGGGCAATGGACCAGCGCCCGCGTTGCGGGCTGAGAGGCGTGGAACCTTGCCGGATTTTTCAGGACCGCGGTGCGGTGGGAGGGTTCACGGCGTCATCGCTCGGGGCCGTCCGCCGAGGCTGTCGCCCCGCTGTGGCTCGGAAGATGGGAGGTGGGTTGGTTGATCCCAGGGTTTCGCGGCGGAGCGCGGCTGCACCCCGCCACGGCGGGCAGGCCTGGGCTATGGATTGACGGCCCTGCGGGGTTTGGAGGCGCGTGGTTGGTCTGATCTGTAAGCGTGCCACGCGGAAGAGAGCAATCAGGCCACCCGCCGAAGTGACCGAGGCCCCTTGGACGACCGCCACCGATTCCTGAAGGGAATCGGTGGGACGGGGGTTGGGGGAATCGGGGCCACCCGCCTATGATGGGCATCATGCACGCTCATCCCGCCGCCATTCCCGACGTTCAATCGACCGGCGACTCGCGCAAGGTGGCGATCGACAAGGTCGGGGTGAAGCAGGTGATGTATCCGCTGACGCTGAAGACCAAAGACGGCGGGCAGCAGACGACCGTGGCGACGGTGAACATGTATGTGTCGCTCCCCGATCATCAGAAGGGGACGCACATGAGCCGGTTTCTGGAGGTGCTGAACACCTACGCGAAGCCGTTGTCGCCGGCGTGCTTTGGGGTTGTGGCCCGCGAGATTCGGCAGAGATTGAACGCGGAGGAGGCGCACCTGGAGGTCTCGTTCCCCTATTTCATCGAGAAGAAAGCGCCGGTGACGGGGGCGCCGGGGCTGATGGATTACAAGGTGACGTTCAAGGCGTCGTGCAACCACCACGATGACTTCGTGATGACGGTGCGGGCGCCGGCGACGAGCCTGTGCCCCTGCTCGAAGGAGATCAGCGAGTACGGGGCGCACAACCAGCGTTGCGAGATCGAGGCCGGGGTGCGGTTCGAGGGGACGATGTGGATCGAGGACCTGGTCGGGTACCTGGAGCGGTCGGCGTCGTGCCCGGTGTACGCGGTGCTGAAGCGCCCCGACGAAAAGTTCATCACCGAGCAGGCGTACGACAACCCCAAGTTTGTCGAGGACATCGTGCGCGACCTGGCGGTGGCGCTGAACGCGGACGATCGCGTGACGTGGTACTCGATCAGCAGCGAGAACTTTGAGTCGATCCATAATCACAGCGCGTATGCGCAGATTACGCGGGAGAAGCGGTCGCCGCGCGGGGCGTGATGTGTCTCATACGGATTCCATTTAGATCATGCGCGAAGTTGTGATTGAAGCGTGCGGCGACCGACGCCCCCTCCGCCCCGCCACGGCGGATCTTCGACCTCGAAGACTCCCGCCACGGCGGGCAGGCTCGCACCTCCCCCGCTGGGAGCGGGGGAGGAGGCTTTAAGACTGCGCGAGGCTTGGCGCGAGCCACGAGACCAACTTGGCCGGTGTGAGCGACGGTACGAGCAAGTCGCGTTCGTCGCGTTGGAGGATGGCGGCGGCGGCCATGTAACCGCTGCGGGTGGCGCCTTCCATTGTGGCGGGCCAGCCGGTTTGGATGTAGTCGCCGGCGAGGATGAGGCCGGAAGGGCCGGTGGTGGTCGGTCGGAGCGCTTCGACTTCGGGGGTGGGGGCGAAGGTGGCGAGTTTTTCCTTGACGGGGCGTGATGAGAGGAGTTTCGCGTCGCGCGATGCGGGGAGGCAGGCGTGGAGGTCGGCGAGGACGCGGCGTGTGATCTCCTGTTCGTCGAGCGGCATCCACTCGTCGGCGGCGGAGATGACGGCGTGGACGTGCGAGCCGAGCATTGTTGCGGGTTCGTTCGGTGGGGACTTGCGGAAGAGCCATTGCGTGGGACGATTGACGAGGACCGCGGAGTGCATGGCGAGGACGGGCCGATCGAAGGCGAGGTGGACGCCGAGGATGGGGCTGTGGGTGATGCGGGCGATTCGCTCGAAGCGAGGATCGGATTGCTGTATCTCGGGGGCGACGATGCGGACGGCTCGTTCGGGGGGGACGGCGCAGATGACGGCGTCGGCGCGGAGTTCCTCGCCCGCGGTGGTGAGGACGCGGTCGGGCCAGAGAGATTCGACGCCCGTGCCCAGGCGGATCTGGCCGCCGGCGCGGGCGAGCGCGGCCTCGGCGGAGTCGTAGAGTTCGACGAGCGGGACGGCGGCGACGCCCACGAGCGCGGCGTCGCGGTGGGCGAGGAATCCCTCCTGGAAGACGTGCAGCGCGCTGGCGGCGGAGACTCGCGCCGGAGTGAGGTTGCAGGCGCTGATGATGACGGGGGCCCAGAGCTTGTCGATGAGCGATTGGGGTTGTGATTGAGCGTGCAGCCAATCGGCGAAGGTTGCGTTCTTGCATTCGCGGCGGTCGGCGGTGAGGGCGGCGCTCATGGCGAGGGCTGCTTTGAGTTTTTCGCGTGCGTTCAGGAATCGCACGCTCAGGAAGGATGCGGCGTAGTGAGCGGGCGCGGGCAGCGGGCCCGGTTTCGTGACGCTGACCCGGCCGCCGTCTTCGATCCAGTATGTCTCGCGGAGCCATCGGAGTTTGTCGAGGACGCCGAGGCGCCGGCAGAGGTCGAGGTAGTTGGTGCAGCAGCGCATGGCGACGTGCTGGCAGTTGTCGATGGTGAGTCCGGTGCGGGTGTCGAGGAAGGAGGTGGCTCGGCCGCCGAGTTTTTTGCGAGTTTCGAGGAGTGTGACGGCGACGCCTGACTCGGCGAGGCGCAGGGCGGCGGCGATTCCGGCGATGCCTCCGCCGACGATGACGGCTGTGCGAGAAGCCGTCAAGGCATTTCACCGCAGAGACGCAGAGGACGCGGAGGAAGACATGAATCATGGGTCAAGGCAGTGAAGGCAGGCGAATGGACCGTCGCGCTCGGGTCATCGGTTGGTCGCGCGTTTGGACCCATTGATCTCCTCTGCGTTCTCTGCGTCTCTGCGGTAAAATGTCTTAGCGACGTGCAGCGGGCGTGAGCACCGCGTAGAGCGGCGAGGTGGTTGGGATGTGCTGGTTGACCCATGCCCGCGCGCAGGCGCGGAGCGCGATGGCGGCCTTGTGCATGGATTGCAGGCGGATGCGCTTTCGCCCCGCGATGCGTGAAGGATGATTCTCGATGACTCCGAGCAGACCGGAGTAGATGCGTGTCATGGTTCGCAGGGTGGCGTAGCAGGAGGGATCGATCATGCGGTCGAGGGGGGCGGACTCGGTGTATTGCCGCCTTGCCCATGCGGCGATGTCGCTGACCATGGCTTCGCACGCGGGCGGCGCCGACCAGTTGCGGAGTTCGTCGGGCGAGAGGCGTGCGGCCTGGAAATCCTCCGCGGCGAGGTAGACGCGTCCCTCGTCGAAGTCCTCCGCGTAGTCGCGGAGGATATTGGTGAGTTGGAACGCGAGGCCGCGCTGGACGGCGAGTCGGCGTGCGGCTTCCGCGTCGGTCCCAGGCTTCAATCCCCAGATCGTGAGGCAGACGAGGCCGACGGTGGAGGCGACGCGGTAGCAGTAGCGCTCGAGTTCCTCGCGTGTTCGGCAGATGAGGATCGGTTTGCCGTCGGCTCGTGCGGCGGCCCGTGATTCGTGCTCGATGTCGGTTTCGAGGGCGTCGAGCATGGAGCGGAGATGGGCGGGATCGATGTGGAAGCGGCGGATGGTTTCGGCGAGTGCGGTCCAGACGAAGTCGGCCCGATCGGCGGTGGTCGGCCCGGCGTTCGTCGGGACTGGTTCGGCCCGATGCAAACCGCACGGGCTGAAAGCTCGTGCCACGGTCTGTTCGGTTCGTTGGCGGAAGTCGGCGAGGCGTGCCATTTTTCCGGCGGGATCTCCCGCTCTGTCGGCCTCGTCGTCCGCTTGGCGCATCCATGCGTAGACGGAGTAGATCGCGGAGCGTTTGGGTTCGGGTGTGAGGCAGAGGCCGTAGTAGAAGTTGCGGGCGCGGGCGCGGACGATGTCGGCGCACTTCATGTAGGAGTGTGCGATTCGATCACGGGATTCGGTCGAAGCCTCTCTCATCCCGAAGGTGCTCCTCGGTTGAACCAGTTGACGGATCTCATCGCGCCCGCGAGGGCGACGAGCCAGAGTTTACGCGGTCTGGAGAGGCGTGGGCGATTCCAGAGGGTCGCGCAGCCGATCCGCTCCACGCCGCTCAGAACGGATTCGCCGCCCGCGCCGAAGAGCCAGACGACGGGGCTGAGAGGCCCGGCAAGGACGCGGGGCAGCGGGCGGCCCTGCTCGAACAGCGTGCGCGTTCGCTCGACGAGCGGGCGGAGCGCGCGGATGAACGCCACCCGTGCGGCTGGGTCGTTCGGTGACGCGGCCCACTGGCGGAGCATGTCGGCGTCGATGCCGGTGTCTTTCATGGGCATGTAGATGCGATCGCGCTCGACGAGGTCACGGCGGACATCCTGCCAGAAGTTGGTGAGTTGGAGCGCGGTGCATGTGGCGTCGGACATGCGGAAGAGGTCGGCGTTCTTCGGATCGTCGAGGCGGCGGCCGTCGAGCATGAGGATGATGCGGCCGACGGGGTCGGCGCTGCGGGTGCAGTACTCCACGGCTTGCGCCCAGGTCTCGTAGTGCGTGAGGCGTTGATCCTGCTCGAAGGCGTCGAGCAGGTGATGGAATGGTTCGTGCGAGAGTTCGCGGCGCTTGATGGTGTCGGCGAGGGCGATAAAGACGGCGTGGCGTGGCGTGGCATCGGACTCTCTTCGCGCGAAGGCGAAGCAGGCGCTGAGTTGCGCTCGCCAGGATGCGAGCAGAGTCAGCGATCGCTCGCGGGCCGCGGCGTCATTCCCCGTTTCGTCGGCAAGATCATCGGACCAGCGGCAGTAGGCGTAGACAGCGGCCAAGTCGTCGCGGAGCGTCTCAGGGACGAGTCGGCTGAGAACGCTGAAGTTCTCATAATGCGAGTCGGCGAGGGCGCGGACCTGCTGGCGGGCTTGCGGAAGCGAGAGAGGCCCGGCGGACGGTTCTTCGGCGTCGATGCGCAGGGCCTTGAGGTTGGCGACGGCGGAGGCGGTCACGATGCGGGGATCATCGCCGATCCGGGGGTGCAAGTCGAGACGGCGGGGCCGCTATGATTCGGCGGCAGGCACTTGGCACTGGGCAATAGGCGATCGATTCGGAGCGCGCTCATCACGATGAAGATTCTTCTCTCCAACCCTCGCGGCTTCTGTGCCGGCGTCCACATGGCGATCGACGTCGTCGATCAACTGCTGGACCTCTGCCCGGGAGAGCCGATCTACGTCTTCCACGAGATCGTCCACAACAAGCACGTCGTCGAGCGGTTCAAGGTTCGCGGCGTGAAGTTCGTCGAGGATGTGCTGGACGTGCCGAACGAGTCGATCGTGGTGTTCAGCGCGCACGGCGTGTCCCCCGCGGTGCGGCAGGAGGCGGCCGACCGGCGGCTGCGGTCGGTGGACGCGACGTGCCCTCTTGTGACCAAGGTCCACATGGAGGCGATCCGCTACGCGAGGCAGGGCTACCAGATTTTGCTCGTCGGGCACATGAATCATCAGGAAGTGCAGGGCACGCGCGGCGAGGCGCCCGACGCCATCCAGGTCGTCGAAAGCCCCGAGGACATCCCGAATCTTCTGATCCGCGATCCGAACAAGTTGGTGTACCTGACGCAGACGACGCTGAGCACCGACGACGCGGACGTGATCATCTCGGCGTTGAAAAAGATGTTCCCGAACATCAAGGAGCCGCCGGGGGGCGACATCTGCTACGCGACGACGAACCGGCAGCACGCGGTGCGCCAGATCGCGCCGGAGTGCGACGTGGTGCTGGTGATCGGGTCGAAGAACTCCTCGAACTCCGTGCGGCTGACCGAGATCTCGCGCAACGCGGGGGTGGAGGCGATCCTGATCGACGATGTGTCGGAGTTGCCGGAGGGGCTGTTGAGCGCGGAGCAGACGGTGCTGGTGACGGCGGGCGCGTCGGCGCCCGAGGACCTGGTCGCGGAACTCTGCCGGACATTACTTAAAAAGTTCGGCGGGACGATCGAGCTCCGCGACATTTTCGAGGAAGACACGGAGTTCAACATCCCCACGACACTTAAGAAGATGATGCGAGATCGGGGCGTGGACCCGGCCGACCGCCGCATCCGCGTGAGCGCGCCGGTGATCACGCGGGAGATCTACGGCAGCGTGCCGGTGACGGTCGGGGTGAGTGGGTGAGTGGGCTTTGTGGCACGGGCGTCCCGCCCGTGATTGACTCCCCCTCCTCTTGGGAGGGGGTCTTGGTGGCCCGGCATTCCGTGCCGGGCTTGGGGGAGGGACACCGCGAGCGCTCGATGGTGGTCTCGGGTGCCACGGCCTCTCCGTTCCGCCACGGCGGGCAGGCTTGCTCCTGTTGCTGCGGCGACCAGGGGAGGAGGCTCAGACACGGTGCAAGGAACAGCTGGGGTTCGTATTACGCCTTCACAAAGGTTCCGCGCTCCCGGTCCTTTGTGACTCCGGGGAATTTGAGCGTTCGGCCGTGGGCGGCGAGGTAGATGCCGGGGGCGAGAAGGCTGGCGGCGAAGAGGGCTTCGGTGAGATTTTGGAGGGCGTCGGAGCGTTTCATTTCGTAGGGGCGGATGGCGCCGGTGAGGATGATGGGGATTGGGGTGCCACCACCCGTCCGTCCTCGGCGGGTGGTGCCGACGGTCACGCTCGCACCACCGACCGTCGAAGACGCCGGATCGGTGGTGGCACCCAGTTCACGAACCAGCAGGTCGCCGGTTTGGCAGAGGGTGTCGGTGCCGTGGAGGATGACGATGCCGGTGGGTGCGGGGGTGGCGGCGAGGGTTTCGCGCACGGCGTCCACGATCATTCGGCGTTCGTCGTCGGTGATGTAGAGGCTGTCCTTGGCGAGGACTTCGCGGATGCGGATCTGGGTGTCTTCGAGTCGGAGGCGGCGGATCATGCGCTGGACGATGGAGCCGCGGTTGACGAGGGTTCCCGCGGCCTCGTCGTAGACTTTTTCGATGGTGCCGCCGGTGGTGAGGAGTTCGATGTGTCGCATGGGAAGGCACTTGGCACTAGGCAATAGGCATTTGGAAGATACAACGCGCTGATCCACTAGTGCCCAGTGGCTAGTGCCCAGTGCCTATTTCCACAGGCTTTCCGCTCGGGTCCACGGAGACGAGTACGACGTCGGCCTCGGTGACGGGGATGTCGTCCTGGTGTGTTTCGGGGCGGTTGGCGCGGACGTCGACGTGGACCGAGATCGAGGTGCGTCCGATCTTTGTTGTGGTGGCCCAGAGGGAGAGGATGTCGCCGACCATGACCGGCTGCTTGAACTCGACGGTGTTGATCGCCACGGTGACGTAGCGGCGATTGGATTGGCGGAGGGCTTCGATCCACGCCGCCTGGTCGATAATGGAGAGGAGGACGCCGCCGAAGATTGACCCCTGCGGGTTGGTGTCGCGGGGCATCATGACGGTGCGGATGGCGGGGGAGGTGCTGGGCGGGAGCGTGGGCATGAGGTTGTGGGTGATGATAGTTGAGCCGGCGTGCGCCAGAGTCGGAGCATGAGGAGGGCGATGCCGATGATGAGGAAGGCGTCGGCGACGTTGCTGACGTAGGGCCAGAGGGCGTTGTCGCCGCTGGGCCAGTGGAGGCCGAAGGGGAGGCGGGCGTTGGGGAGCGGGTGAAGGAAGTCGCGGACGCAGGCGAAGATGAGTCGGTCGTAGAGGTTTCCCAGGCCGCCGGCGAGGATGAGGCCGATGCAGACGTGCGAGAGGTGGTCGCGTCGATCGGTCCATCTGGCGAACATCCACAGGCAGAAGCCGAGGGCGACGAAGGTGAAGAGGACGAAGACCCACCGCTTGCCCTGTCCAGCGCCGAAGACCGCGCCGGCGTTGAGTACGAGTTGCAGGTTGAGGAGTTCGGGGACGACGACGACGGGGGCGTGCGTCGGGATGAGGGTGTGGAGGCGGTGCGGGCCGGCTTCGAGGACTTGCTCGCGCGTGACGCGGACGGGTTGATCGGCGATGCGGTCGAAGGCGGCGTGTTTGGTGCCGAGGTCGGCGGCGAGGGCGAGGATGGCGGAGAGGAGGAGGGTGATCCAGGCTCGAAGCGATGCGCTGGAACGGCGGAGTGGTGGTGCCTTGGTCGGGGTCGGATCGGGGTTGTGTGTGTTGGACTCGGCGCTCATGTTGGCGGTGCAGGGGTTTTCGGCCTCACCATCCTCCACTTTGCTCGAAGACTCGCGCAGTGGCGGCTTCTCTTCTGCGTGAGAACCCACTTCGCGCTGGTGCATCCGAGTGCTACCGGAAGTATGCGGCGCGTTCGTGCAGGCGAGCGGCCTCGATGCAGTAGCGTGCCCAGGGTGTGTGTCGGAGGCGTTCGACGCCGATGGGTTTGCCCATTTCTTCGCAGATGCCGTAGGTGCCGGCCTCGATGCGTGCGAGTGCGTCGTCGATCTCTTTCAGGAGGCCTCGCTGGGAGGCGGCGAGGTCGAGGGCGAGCGATTGGTCAAAGGTGTCGGTGCCCTGGTCGGCCATGTGCTGGGGGAGGTGGCTGAGCGCGCCGCTCCCGCCGCCGGTGAGGGCCCCGGACTCCATGGCGTTGACATCGCCCTCGATCTGGCGTCGCTTGACGAGGAGCATCTCGCGGAACTCGGCGATTTCTTTTTTGTCGAATGGTGTTTTGGTTACGCGTGTGTAACTGCGGGCGGGGGCGTCGCTGTTGCCGGTGGCTTTGACCGGGTGAAGCCCCGCGGCGGCGGCGAGTTTGGCGGCGGCGGCGCGGCTGGCGGCCATGACGTCGGCGGTGATGACGGTGTACTTTGCTTTGGGGCCGTAGGAGAGAAGTCGGGCGTCGGGCTTCGCGGTCTTCGGGTCCGGCTTGCCCGCGGGCTTCGGCGGCGGGGTCGGGACTCGATTGAATGGCGACGAGGCACGATCGTTCTTGATCGTGAAGGGGATGGGCTTCGGTTTGACGAAGGGCTTGACGGGTACGGCAGTTTTCAGCGGCGCTGCGGGCACCTTGGCAGCCTTCGGGTCCGGGGTCTTTAGTTCAGGCTTGGCCGAAGGTTTTCCGACGGGCGCGGCGGGTTTTTGTCCGTGCTTCACCGGCGATGGGGCCGCGGGCTTGGCGTCCTTCGCGTTCACTGGTTTGGGAACCGGCTTGGCGGGCGGCTTCGCGGGCGGTTTGACGGCGGGCTTTGAGGCCGGTTTGGCGACCGGCTTTGTCGCGCCCTTCGCCGTGGATTTTCCATCCTTCGCGCTGCCTGACTTCGCGGACGAGGCCGATTTGGATGGTGCTGTGGACTTCTTGCTCGGCACGGTTGTCTCACGAGGCCCGGAGTCGGCGGGTCAACCGCAAACAGGGCGTACGGCGTCGAATCATTCAAAGTAGATGATTTTGGCTCCCGAGTCAAGGGGGGTGTGGGGTCATGGCGACGGGCAGGAAAGCCTGACGAATGAGGACCCCAAGAGAAGTTCGGGCGTCGGAGAAGCCGACACTGAGCCGCCTTGGGCGAAGTGTCGGGTGTCGCTTCGCTCGAAGATCATCTTTAATTTGCATGAACCCACGCGAGGGGTTTGGAGAACCTGACGGGGCTGTTCGATTCGGCATCACGATCCGGAGTTCAGCGCGGGAACATCCGCGGGCGAGCCTGTCGCCCCCTCCGGGGCTGTTCGGAATAAAAAGAAGAGATGTCTGCGCGGCGATATCCCAGGGTTCCGCGGCGGAGCGCCGCTGCACCCTGGGCTATTACCTGACGGCCCTCCGGGCCTTCGGACGAGGCGTCGATTCGTGCAAGCCCGATTAGAGCGCATCTGCGAGTGTCGGGGTGCCTTCGCTGTATTTCCCGAGCGACCGGAACCGCTTGTAGCGGCGGTCGGGGAGGCTGGTGCGTTTATATTTTTTGAGGGCGGCGAGCGATTCGAGGATCCAGGTTTCGAGCGCGGCGGCGGCGGCCTTCGGGTCGCGGTGGGCGCCGCCGATCGGCTCTTTGATGACCTCGTCGATGATCCCGAGGCGTTTGTTGTCGCGTGCGGTGAGGTTCAGGGCTTTGGCGGCCAGGTTGTTGGTCTGATCGTTCGCTTTTTTCCAGAGGATGGCGGCGCATCCTTCGGGGCTGATGACCGAGTACCAAGCGTGCTCGAGCATAGCGACCCGGTCGGCGACCGCGATGCCGAGCGCGCCGCCCGAGCCGCCCTCGCCGATGATAATGCTGACGATCGGGGTCTTGAGGCGGCTCATCTCGCGGAGATTGACGGCGATGGCCTCGGCCTGGCCGCGTTGCTCGGCCTCGACTCCGGGGTACGCGCCCTGGGTATCGACGAGGGTGACGATGGGGAGGCCGAACTTCTCGGCGAGTTTCATTTTGGCGAGGGCTTTGCGGTATCCCTCGGGGTGGGCGCAGCCGAAGTTGCACTCGAGTTTTTCCTTGGTGTCGCGTCCCTTCTGGTGGCCGAGGATGAGGACCTTGGTGGCGCCGATGCGGCCGAAGCCGGTGACGATGGCGGGGTCGTCGCCGTAGCGGCGGTCGCCGTGGAGTTCGACGAACTCCTTGCAGATCATGGCGGCGTAATCGCGGAACTGCGGGCGCTTGGGGTGGCGCGCGACGCGGACAGTGTCCCAGGGTGAGAGGTTTGTGTAGATTTTTTTGAGGGCCTGCTGGTGCTGCTTGCGGAGGTTGGCGGCTTCTTTGGCGGCGTCGGCGGCGGGCATCGCGGGATCGACGATTGACGCGACGCCGCTCAGCGTGGGCGCGGGGCCGCCCTTGGCGAGCGCGTCGAGGGCGGTGATCTTCGCCTCGAACTCGGCCAGGGGTTTCTCGAAATCCAGCGTGTAGAGGATGGGCATCGCGGGGCGGTTCTCTGAACACGGATGCGGTCTGGCGAAAGACCACGGGCTGGAAAGCCCGTGCCACGAAAGACCACGGGCTGGAAAGCCCGTGCCACGGACCACGGGCTGGAAAGCCCGTGCCGGTAGTGTATCCGGATGGGTACGCCCGGCATCGCGGTGATCGGCGGGGGCAACATGGCTCGCGCGCTGGTGGAGGGGGCGCTGCGGGCGGGGGTGTTGTCTGCTGGGTCGATCATCGTTGTTGAGCCGGAGGAGGGGAAGCGGGGTCACTTTGTTTCGCTTGGGGCGACGGGGCTTGCGCGGGTGAGCGAACTTGCGGGGAGGCTCGGGCGAGACACGCAGATCGTGCTGGCGGTGAAGCCTCAGTCGCTTGATGAGGTGGCGCGCGATGCGGTGGGATTGGAGTTGGCGGATCGGGTGGTGATCACGATCCTCGCGGGGACTTCGAGCGCGCGGGTGCGTGCGGCGCTCGGCGGCGGCGTGCGGGTCGTGCGCGCGATGCCGAATCTGCCGGCGCAACTCGGGCAGGGGTGTACGGCGGTGGCGCTCGGGGCGGGCGCTCGGCCGGGCGATGAGGCGTTCGCCATGACTCTTTTCGCGGCGGTGGGGCCGGTGGTGGAGCGGGTTGATGAGGCGCTGATGGATGCGTTCACGGCGGTGGCGGGGTCCGGGCCGGCGTATGTGTTTTATCTGGCGGAGGCGATGGCGCGGGCGGCGGCGGCGCTCGGGTTTGCGCCGGACGTTGCGGATCGTGTGGTGCGGCAGGTGATAGCGGGGAGCGGGGCGATGCTCGCGGCGTCGAAGGATCAGACGGCTGGTGAGATGCGGGCCGCGGTGACGAGCAAGGGTGGGACGACCGAGGCGGCGTGCCGGGTGCTGGACGATGCGCTGGTGATGGGCGCGGTGGTGCGGGCGTTGACGGCGGCGCGGGATCGGGGGAGGGAGATGGGCGAGCGGGGAAAGGGGGGATCGTGATGACGTTGTTTGCGCGGTGCATGATTGTGCTTGCGGCGTTCGTGTGTCTCACCGGCTGCGACCGCCGCAACGAATGGGACGACGTGAAGGTGACGGCCGAGCACGTCGAACGATTCGCGCGGGAGTTGAGGCTTGACCCTGCGCAGAAGGGGGCGGCGTTGGATTTGCTCGCGGCGTACCAGATGCAGCACGCGCAGGCGCTCGAGAAAATGACGGCCTATCGCGAGGCCTACGACAACGCGGCGAAACCAGGGGAAACCCCCGAGCAGCGAACGCATTTTCTGGACACAACCGCGCGGTTCGAGCGGCACTGCCGGGGGCTGCGCGACGGGCTGATCGCCGACATGCGGGCGCTGCTGACGATGGAGCAGGGGGCGCGTTGGCCGCGGTTCGAGCGGTGGTACCGGCGGGGCGACCTGCTGCCCAAGGGGACGCTCCACGGCGAGAACGTGGATATCGAACGGCTCGTGGAGGCGCTCTCGCCGGGCGCGCCGATCGAGGAGGCCGTGGCGGCGGTCATCGACGAGTATTCGATCGAGATCGATGCGGCGATTGTGGCGCGGCAGGCGCTTCTGGACCGTCCCCGTCCCAAGGCCGACGGCCGACTATCTCCCGCGGAGATGGCGGCGGAGATCGAACGGGCGATCGATGGGGAGCATCAGTCGCGGCTGCGGGTGCGACGGGTGAACTTCGTGTTCGGCGAGCGGGTGCTTGGGGCGCTGCCGGAGAAGGCGCGCGAAAAGTTTGATCGGTCGTTTGATGCGGCGTGCTATCCCGAGGTCTTCAACTGCGAGGCGGCGGATCAGGGGTTTGAAGAGGTTCTGAAACTGGCGGATCTGACGGCGGAGCAGCGCGGCGTGATCGAGACGATCCGCGCCGAGTACGGTGCCGCGCTGCCTGAGGCGAACAGGAGATGGGCCGAGGGGATACGCCGCGCGGAGGATGGGTTGACCGCGCGGGCGATGCTTGCGAAAGCGGGGGAGGGCGGCGATTCCGCCGGGGATGACCGCACGGCCCGGCAGAACCTTGACGAGCGAACGCGGAAGCGCGTCGCGGCGGCTCTTACGCCCGCTCAGCGGCAGCGGCTTTCGTGGCTGTCTTCCACGGCGGCGCTGCCGCGGGTAGAGTTTTGACGGGTTCACGATTCGGAGGACTCCATGAAAAACGTGCATGTCGCGCTGAAAGGTCTGACCGCGGTGTTGATTTCGTGGGCGCTTCTCGCGGAGAGGGTGCGTGCCCAGGATGCGATCGGCGACGACGACGCGCCGGCGTGGACGATGGAAGACGGCTTGAGCCGCTACCGGGTGGACATCTCGCGGGGCGACGTCACGTTCTTCGCACGCACGACGGGGCTGACCCCGGAGCAACGCGAGGCGGCGCTCGAACTGTGGGCGGCGTACTCCGAGCGGCACACCGCGGCGAGCGAGTTGATGCAGGAATACACGGATTCGCTGACCGACGGCGACATGCAGCGCGAGTGGCAGGACGAAAAGGTCCGCGAGCAACTCGATCCCGTGCAATCGGATTTCAACAAGTTTGAGAATCGGATCAACAAGGAACTCACCGAGGATCTCCGCGCCGTGCTGACCGACGCGCAGGAACCCGGGTGGAAGTGGTTTGATCAAAGGCGGAAGGTGTGCGAGACATCCGGCCTCATCTCGCGTTCCTACGGGGCGAAGACTGACTTGGCTCTGATCGCGCACCAGGCGCTGGGCGGGACCGCCTGGAGCGACGGCGTCGCTACCACGCTCGACAAGTATTACAGCGAGGTCCTCGAACTCATCGACGAAGCGCGGAAAGATCAGACGGCGGCGACGAACGAACGGATCGCGCAGCAGAAGGCCGAAGAAAACGAGAATGAGGATGAGCCCGAAGCCGAGGACAAGGGTCAGGCCCGATTGCTCGAGCAGCGGAAGCGGGAGAATGTCTTCCGTCTGCGGGGCGCGCAACTGAACGAGCGGTACGCGGCCAAGATTGCCGGGCTGTTGCCCGCCGACGCGGCGGAGCGATTCGAGGAGCGGTACCTGCGGGAGATGTCCGAGATGGTGCCGGGGATGCTGGCGGATTCGGGGCGGGCCTTTGATCTTTCGCTGCGCGTGGCGGATTTGACGGCTGACCAGCGGTCGCGCTTGGTCGGGTTGCGAGGCGAGTGGTCGAAGGACGAGCGCCGCCGGATGCGCGGCGCGCTCGACGAGCGGATCGCGGCGCTCGAGAAAGGGGACGGCGCAAGTCCGATGGGGATGCAGTTTGGAATCGACTACCAGGAGCGTCTCAAGCAGCAGGCAGCGACGTTGAAGGACATCCGCGGGGTGCTGACGCCCGAGCAGGTCGAGGCGGCGGGCCCGCCGATCAGCGCCACCGCGCTCCGCGTGCCCAACTTTGAGGCGGAGGACGAGATGGAGCCGCCGCGGAAAGCGGGCAAAGGGCGCATGTTTAACATGGAGGGCTTCCTCGGGATGCGTTCGCTGAAGGATGCGGACGTTACGTTCTTCATCCGTGTGGCGGGGCTCGACGACGACCAGCGCGAATCGGCGAAGGACCTGCTCTCGTCGTACACCGCGAGGCAGAGAAGGGCCGTGCGAAAAATGGCGGCGTATCAGGAGGCGATGACCGAGCGTGCGATGCAGGGCGACGCGGGCGACGCAACGAACAAGGCGGCGACGAAGGTGTACCTGAGGTTCGGTGAATACACCGAGAGGCTCGAAAAGGAGACCATGGCGGACCTCCGCGCGATCCTGACCGATGCGCAGTCGGCGGCGTACGACCGTTTGGAGAAGCGCGTGCGGCGTCGCTCGGCGCTGAACGCGCAGGTCGGGATGATGACCGCCGGTGCGGGGATTGATTTGGTCGGGCTGCTGGAAGGCGTGATGGGGAAGGCGGGGCTGCCCGCCGAGGCTGATGCGATCCTGCTGCGGTACGAGGGGGAGATTGCGCCGGCGGTTGATCGGCTGCGCGACTACGAGAAAGAGCAAATGGGAAAGTGGGGCAAGATGGCCGAGGAGGAGGTTGAGCTTGACGCCGCGGCACAGATGGCGGCCGCTCAGGAAATGATGGCCCAGATGTCGAAACTCGCGGCCGAGGCGCGCGACTTGAATATCAAGTTCTTCCGCGAGGTGCTGCCGACGCTCCCCGAGGAGACGAGGCCCGAGGCGGAGCAGACGTTTTACTTCGCGGCGTCGCCGTTCTCGATGATGGGGATGATGGGGAACGATGAATCGGGCCGCCGCACGCCGCGGGGCTTGCTCGATGAGGCGGTGGCGTTGGGCGATCTGACGGAGGAGGAGCGGGCGTCGCTCGCCGGCTCGGTGCTGTCGCACGCGAAGGACGCCGCGGCGAAATACCGCGAGGTCTTCGACAAACTGGTGCAGGCGGAAAAGGAGAACCCCAACGCGATGGAGCGGATGCAGTCGATGGGGGAATCGGGCATCTACGGCGCTGAGCAAGAGGTCAGCGAGAATCGCGGCAAGACGGTGGACGCGATGCTGGCGACGCTGACGGCCGAGCAGCGGGAGCGTCTGCCGAAGCCGTATCGGCCGCAGGGGAGCGTGGCGCGGCCTCGGTTTGAGGAGGAGTAGAGTGTGCTGAATGGCCAAGCGACGCAAGCCGACCCAGCCGGACTCGACCGCGCTCGGCGCACGGGTCGATCAGCCTTTGGATTCAGCCGTGGGATCGGCCCCGGTTGGGATGCTGGTGTATCGGTCCACTGACGGGCGGAGCCGGCTGACGGTGCGGCTGGAGGGTAAGACCGTTTGGCTGACGCAGGGGCAGATGGCTGAGTTGTTCCAGACAACCCCGCAGAACATCACGATCCATGTTGGCAATGTCTACGAGGAGGGGGAGTTGCCCGAGGAGGGAACCTGTAAGGAATACTTACAGGTTCGCTTGGAGGGGTCGAGAACCGTGCAACGGGCGACCCTGCACTACTCCCTCGACATGATCCTGGCGGTGGGGTATCGGGTTCGGTCGGATCGGGGAACGCAGTTCCGGCAATGGGCGACGGCGACGCTGACGGAGTACCTGCACAAGGGTTTCGTGCTCAACGACGAGCGGTTGAAGGAAGGCAAGACGCTCGGGGCCGACTACTTTGATGAGCTGCTCGAACGCATCCGGGACATCCGGGCGAGCGAGCGGCGGTTTTATCAGAAGATCACCGACCTGTACGCGACGAGCATCGACTACGAACCGAACGGCTCGATCACGCGAGAGTTCTACGCGACGGTGCAGAACAAACTGCACTGGGCCGTCACGGGGCGTACGGCGGCGGAGACGATCGTGGAGCGTGCGGACGCCGCGAAGCCGAACATGGGGATGACGACGTGGAAGAACGCGCCCGGCGGGTCGATACGGCGGAGCGATGCGGGGGTCGCGAAGAACTACCTGAGTCAGAGGGAGATCACGGAACTGAACCGCGTCGTGACGATGTACCTCGACTATGCGGAGGATCAGGCGCGGCGGCGGAACCCGCTGCACATGGGCGACTGGGTGAAGAAACTCGACGGCTTCCTGACCTTCAACGAACGGAACATCCTGGCGAACGCGGGGAAGGTGTCGGCGGCGACGGCCGAGGAGTACGCGACGCGCGAGTTCGAGAAGCATCAGGAGGCCCGGCTGGAGCGCGGGGCGGGCGAGCCGACAAGCGATTTTGATCGGCTTGTGGAGGAATCGAAGCGGGTGCGATCGTTGAAATCCGCTGATGAGAAGCCGAAGCCCGCGCATCGGAGACGAAGAGGGACGCGAGAGGACAACGCATGAGCAAAGCGGAGGTTTGAGGAGAAGTGAATCTGTTGAAGGGCGTGGCGAGAGCGGGGAGCGCAGGACGCGGCCATGGCCGGCCGGACGCCCGGCTACAGTTCTGCTCCCCTCCACCGGAGTACGACCGATCATGCGCATCCGAGTTCTTGTAGCGGTTTGTCTGGCCTCCGCCTTCGTCTTCTTTGGGGCTTCGCCCGCCCTTGCCCAGCCCGGCATGATGGGGGGCGGACCCGGCGGGTTTGGCGGCGGGCAGATGTTTGAGCCGGGGGTGAGCACGCATGACCTCGATAAGTACGCCGAGTTTTTGACGATGACGGCCGAGCAGAAGGAGGCGGCCGGGGCGCTGCTGGAGGGGTATCAGTCGGAGTTTGATCGCGTGGCGAAAGACATGCGCGAGGCGACCGACTCGGCGCGGGAGGAGTTCCGGGATACGCGGGACTTCACGGTGTGGGACGACGTCCGGCCGAGGATCGAGGCGTTCCAGGCGAAGCGGAAAGAGTTGGAGGGCACGTTGCTCCGCGACGTGAAGGACCTGATGACGGAGGAGCAGGCGGCGAAGTGGCCGGAACTTGAGCGGATGCGCCGGCGCGACACGACGCTGCGGCGCGGGCTCCTGAGCGGCGAGACGGTGGACGTGATCAAACTCGTTGAAGACTCGAAACTTCCGGCCGAGGTGATGGAGCAGGCCCGACCCTTGCTGAGTCAGTACGAACTCGAACTCGATCGCGTGCTTGTCGAGCGGAACAAGCAGTACGAAGATGGGATGGGCCAGGGGATGGCGCTCTTCCGGCAGGGGGACATGGCGGCGGTCGGCGAACTGTTCAACAAGGCGCGTGAGGCGGCGGTAAAGGTCCGCGATGTGAACCGGCGCTACGCGCGACTGATCGAGGGGATGGTGCCCGAAGATCAGCGCGAGAAGTTCAGCAAGGAGTTCAAGGAGCGGTCGTTCCCGCGCGTGTACCGGGACAGTTTCGCGCTGCGTGTGATCGACGCGGCGGCGAACTTTGATGATGCCACGGCGGAGCAGACGGCGAAGGTGGCCGAACTTCGCGGCGCTTACGAGCGCGACGCGGGAACCACCAACGCAAAATGGGCCAAGGCGATTGAGGACAACGAGATGACCTTCACCCCCATGGAGATGATGGGGGGTGGCGGTGGGCCGGCGCTTCGGGAGGGCCGGACGGCGCGGCGGGAACTCGACCAGAAAACGGTGGAGAAGTTGAAGGGGGTTTTGACGGAGGATCAGGTGAAGCGGCTGCCGGAGAGGCGTGAGCGGGAGGATGGAGAGGGGGAGAGGGCGGGGCCGCAGCGGGGGCGGGGGGAGACTTAAGCTCGGCGGTGCGCTTGGGTTGATGGCGGTCACAAGGGAGCCACAAGATGACGCGTCATGTCAGGAGAGCGGCTTTCACGGTGGCTTTGATTCTCGCTCTGGGGCTCGGCCGCGCAAAGGCGCAGGATGATGATGAGTTTTCGAATGTTCGATACGGTGCGCCGGTTGTCCTGGCGGATATCGAGGCGTTCGTGCGGATGAATGGGTTGTCGGCGGAGCAGCGGTCGGCGGCGCTGTCGCTGCTTGAGGACTACGACCGCGCGTATCTCGGGGCGGGAAACAAACGCAGTCGGTACGAAGAGTTCATTTCGGGTGGCGATATTCAATCGCTCTGGACGAATCCTGAACTTCAGGCCAAGGTCAAATCGACGACGGAGGCGTGGCAGAAGCACGTCGATCAGCTCAAGGAGCGGCTGTACGACGACCTGGTGGCGCTGGCGCCGGATGAGGCCGGGACGCACATGGAGTGGCTCAGGCGGCGGGAGCGGTGTCGGCGCGCGGCCGGCGGAATGGGGTGGACCGGCGGTCACTTGGCGGACCTCGTTCACGCGGCGGACCTTGCGGCGGGAGATGGGCCGCTCCCGATTGGCGTGGCGGAAGTGCTGGAGAAGTTTGAGCGGGAAGCAGCGTTGCTGGGTGACGAGTACAATCGCGAATGGGAGGAGAATGCCGCGGAATGGAAGCGACTGAACGCGGACCCCGCGGCACCGGAAGGATCGCGGCGCGACTTGGAAGTCAAAGCGAACACCGCTTACATCAGCCGGATCCAACGGTCCTTGCGGCTGAGCTGGGAATACCGGTGCAGGTTGCGACCGCTGTATGCGCCAGAGGTCTGGTTTCGAATTGACGATGCGTTTGTCGAAGCGCTGTTGCGGGATTCGGTTGCCGATTCGCTGCTGACGCACATCGAATCGAAGGGTGGCCTCACGAAGGAGCAGACGGCCGCGATTGAGCAGATTCGGGGCCGGCGCGCGGCGGAGCGGCGTACGCTCGTCGTTCAGACAGTCGAGTCCTACATCCAGACGCCGCTCGAAGAGATCGCGAAGAAGAACGCTTCATCGATCGACTGGCCGCTGGATGAACTTCTGCAGCGCCAGCAGGGGCAACTGCCGTCGTTGCTGTGCCCGGTGCTGACCGAGGCCCAGCGTGAGTTGCTGGAGGGTCATTGCGATCGCTCGATCGAGCGCCCCGTGCCGCCCGACTTCGAGGCGCCGCCGGTTGAAGGGGAATCCGTCATCAAGCGGGATCGCCATGACTCGGTGGTTCAGCCGGACGTGCGCGAGGCTGACATGCGTGATCTCGCGGCGGCGGCGAAGTTGACTAATGAGGAGAAGGGCTCATTGAACGACCTGTACAAAGGGTACTGCGAGCAGTTCATGGTGGCGGCGAATCGAGACCGACAGTTCAGAACAGCGGTGAGCGCGTGGAGAGATTCGGGGCATGAGGAAGATTTGGAAGTTCGTCAGATGCCGTTGGACGCGATTGGCCGGTACGGCAAGAAACGGTCAGCGCTGCGAGCGGAGCTGCGCGAATCGGTGGCGCACCTGCTTGGTCCGGAACGAGAACGAGTCCTCGTTCGTCTGGAACGACGCGAGAGGCGAAACATGGGGATGGGTGTGTGGGGCGGGCCGATGGTCTGCGGGGCGATTGATCTCGCAAGACTCGTTGACGATGTCTTGGGCGACGAGGCCAAGCCGGAACCTCTCAGTGTGGTGCTGGAGCGGTACGAGTCCGAACTGGATCCATCGACGCGAGCGATTGTTGCATGGAAGGAGCGAGGCGATGCCATGCTGACGGAATGGACGGCTGAAAGGCAGGCGAGGGAGCGCGAGGCGTATCGAACGGCGTGGAGGGAGCGGTACGCCGAGTTGGGTCCTGTCGCCGAACAGTTGGGCCGGGTCTCCCGATCGTTTGCTTCGCAGATCGCCGCGGCATTAACGGAGGATCAGCGCGATGCATTCGAGCAGCGCTACTACTTTGAAGGGGTGCCGGGACTTACGGAGGACTCGCGCCTGCGCACTCGCGATTTCACGGTTCCGAAGCCTCGCGGATTGCGGGAGGATGTCGAACGGATCGGCGTGTTGACGCCGGTGCAGCGGGCGTCACTCGACGCAGCGGTCGCGAAGTTCCTGAAGGAAGAGATCGAGTGGAACAAGAAGATCCTTGCTCGGATGTGCGAGATTGAGGCCGAACCGAACGCGCAGGAAACCCTGCAACGCGAGCAGTGGAGCGGCCCTCTGGCCACGCTGCTCTCGGATCGGGGGGCGATGGGAAAGGTGTGGGTCGAGAAGATGATGAGCGTGCTTACGGACGAGCAGGTCGCTCGCTTGCCCGCGCAACACCGAAGGCTTCGACCCGTCACGCCACCTGTATTCGAGGAATAGCCTGAGGATGTCGCTGGGTGGTATTTCCGCTCCGCGACGGAGGAGCAGAGTTCGTGCGTCCACATTTGGCGTGCCGCATCGGCCCAGGGCGGTTTGGGGCTTGGGCGGGTATTGTGCCGTGTCGTGGTTCCCCATTTTGGAGGCTGAATCATGCGGAACGTGAAATCGGGCTGGCGTTGGGTCATGGTGCCGGGTGTGGTTGCTGCGGCGGCGCTGCTGGGGTCGATCCCCGCGGCGGCGAGCGGGCAGAACATCCAGTTGTTCGGGGGCGACGGGCCGGGTGGGGGTGGGCGGGAGCCGCCGGTGAACTCGAAGCAGGTGGCGCGGTACGCGGACCTGCTGGGTTTTGATGCGGACCAGAAGGAGGCGGCGACGGCGCTGCTGGAGGGGATGCAGGCCGAGTGGGACGCGGGGGCGAAGAAGATGCGCGACGAGATGGAGTCGATCCGCGAGGAGTTCCAGGAGTCGAAGGACACGTCGATCTGGACCGACCGGATGCCCGCCATCATGCGCAAGCAGCGCGATGCGCGGGCCAAGATGGAACAGACCTTCGTGAGCGATTTCAAGTCGCTTCTTTCGGAAGATCAGCAGGGCCAGTGGGGCAACGTCGAGCGCACCTACCGGCGCGACACGACGATCCCGCGCGGTCGGCTGAGCGGCGAGTCCGTGGACCTTGTGCGGCTCGCGGAGGAACTTCCGCTGTCTGACCCCGCAAAGGCCAAGAGCACGCTCGATCAATATGAAGCGGACCTGGACCGGGCGCTCGTCGAGCGGAACGAGATTGTCGATGAGGCGCAGCAACGCGTCGGCGACGGGCCGGCGGCGATGGAGCGTGCGATGCAGGACGAGGCGTTCGTGAAACTCCGCGAAAAAGCCCGCGAAGCGCGGCTCAAGGTCCGCGAAACGAACCAACGGTACGCGCGGCAACTGGCGTCGGCGTTGCCGGCGGACGAGGCCGCGAAGTTCAGTGAAGAGTTTACGCGCCGGTCGTTCCCCGATGTTTTCCGCAAGACTCTGACGGCCGACTCGCTGGCCGCGGCGGCGGACTTCGAGGATTTGACCGCCGAGCAGAAGCAGCAGATTGCGACGATGCGGGGTTCGTACGCGCAGGAAGTCGAGCGTGCGAACAAGGCGCTGATGGACGCGACCGAGAAGTACGAGGCGACCTCCGAGGGGTACGCGTCGGCGCTCGGCGGCGGGATGAGATTCCGCACGTTTGGCGCGGGGGGACAGGAAGAGGGCAGAGCGAACCCTGTCGATGAGGCTCGCAGCGCGAAGCGCGACATGGAGAAGAAGGCGCTGGACAACCTGAAGGGTATTTTGAGCGATTCGCAGCGCGAGCGTTTGCCGAAGCGCCGTGAAGGTGCCGGCCCGAGGGCGATGCGCGGCGGTGCGAACGGCGGCGCTCTCATCGCGGGCCCCGGCGGTCAGGAAGATGAAGTAACCGCGGAGGGCAGCGCCGTCCAGGTCATGCATCTGGCCGAGATCGGCCCCGACGGGAAGCCGATGGGGGCGACGGCGGTGTTCGTCCAAAGACTCGCGCCGGGCGAAGAGCGGGCGGCGGGCGAGGACGGTGGCGATGAGGTAGTTGTCGAGGTCCATCAGACGGGCGAAGGCAAACCTGAGGATGCGCCGAAGCGGGAGTGAGGCGGGGGGTCACCCTGAGCATCGCCCGCGGAGCCGGGCGATGCTCAGGCGTCTGCGGCAGGCGCTTTTCGCTTCTCTCGCATTTCTTCAGGATGAAATAAAGCATCCCGAGCGCCGTTTGGCCGGCACGTTGTTGTCCGTGCCGGTTTGTTTCTCGTCGGAAGTCAAGCCCCATGACCCTCGCCGCACTACCATCCGATGGAGCCGAGGCACTGCCCAAGGCCGACGAGGGACCGATGCCGGACGATCGCGCCGAACACATCCTCGAACCCGCCGAAGTTCGGCCGATCGCGCGCCCCGCGCTCAACGGCGCGGCGAACGGGAAGCCTGACTTTGATTCCGCGGCGGCGCGGCTGATCCAGGCGGAGCAGGCGATCCGCCTTCGCGCCGTGCCGACGCGGATTTCGGGCGGTCGTCTGCACGTTGCGATGCTCGACTCGACGGACTTCGCGGCGGCCGACGAACTCTCGGTGGTCACGGGGATGCCCGTGTCGCCGCACGCCTTCGCGGAGCAACCCTTCAAGGACTTGCTGCGGGAGGCCTACGGCATCACGGCGGCGGAGATGGCGGCGCGGCTCGCGGGGCCCGGCGGCGCGCCGATGGACGACGGCATCGCCAATCTCGAGACCATCGAGGCCGAGGCGCTGCACCGGATGGCGGAGCAGCCGACGCTCATCAATCTCGTCAACCTCTTGGTCCTCGAAGCGATCCGGGGGCGCGCGTCCGATGTTCACATCGAACCCTTCGAGAAGCGGCTCACGGTCAAGTACCGCGTGGACGGCGTGCTGGTCGAGCAGCCCTCGCCGCCCAAGCATCTCCAGCCCGCGATCACGTCGCGCATCAAGATCATGGGCGGGATGAACATCGCGGAGCGCTATGTGCCGCAGGATGGGCACATCACGCTGCGTTTCGAGGGGCGGAAGGTGGACATCCGCGTCTCCACGGTGCCGACGATCTACGGCGAGAGCGTGGTGATGCGATTGCTGGACAAGGAATCGGTGTCGCTCGATCTCGCGTCGCTCGGGATGCGCCAGCAGGATTGCCGCGAGATGGATCGGCTGATCGCGCTGCCGCACGGGATGGTGCTGGTGACCGGGCCGACGGGTTCGGGGAAGACCACGACGCTCTACGCGGCGCTGTCGCGCTTGTACGATCCGACGAAGAAGATCATCACGATCGAGGACCCGGTGGAATACGAACTGTCGGGAGTGAACCAGATCCCCGTGAACCCCAAGCGCGGGCTGACCTTTGCCACGGGGCTTCGGTCGATCCTTCGGCAGGACCCGGACATCATCATGGTGGGCGAGGTCCGCGACGGCGAGACGGCGGAGATCTCCGTCCGCTCCGCGCTCACCGGGCACTTGATTTTCAGCACGCTGCACACGAACGACGCGGCGAGCGCGGTCGGTCGATTGCTGGATATGGGTGTTGAGCCGTTCCTGCTGGCGAGCGTGCTCGAAGGGGTGCTGGCGCAGCGGCTGGGGCGGCGCATCTGCGAGGCGTGCCGACGTACCGAACCGATCTCCGACGCCGTGCGTCATAGGCTTTCACCCGCGGAACTGGCGATGTTCCCCGGCGGGCGGTGCGTGCGCGGGGCCGGGTGCGAGCGCTGCGACAAGACCGGGTTCCGCGGCCGAATCGGGTACTACGAGATCATGCGTGTGACTCCCGAGATGCGGGCGGCGATCGGCAAGCGCGTGCCGGCGCACGAGTTGCTCCGCACCGCGTCGGCGGATCATGTGACGATGCGGCGCGACGGGTTGATCAAGGCCGCGGAAGGGTTGACGACGGTTGAAGAAGTGTTGCGTGCGACGCAGGACGCGGGGGAGGCGGTTGGATGAAGGCAAGTGAACCATTCCCCAGGGTGCCACCACCGATTCCCGGCGCGCCGGGATCGGTGGTGCGATCTCGCGGGGAGGCACCACCCGCCGAGGACGGACGGGTGGTGGCACCCTTCGCTCGCAGTTGACTCACCATGCCCACCTTCCGCTACGAAACCACCCCACCCGCGCGGCGCCACGGAGCGCTCGTGATCGACGCGCCGGATCGCGCGACGGCGATCCGTTCGCTCGTGCGGCGCGGCGAAGCGCCGGTGCGCGTCGAGGAAGTGGGGGGGAAGGGGTTGAAGAGTTCCTTCGCTCGCGCGAAGGGCTCGTATTCGGGGTCGGCGGGGATGTCGAAGGCGCAGATGGCGATGTTCGTGCGCGAACTCGCGACCGCTGTCAACGCGGGGCTGCCGCTGGTGCAGTCGCTGAAGATCATCGCGCGGCAGGGGCGCTCGCCGGCGTCGAAGGCGATGCTCGCCCGCCTCATCGACGATGTGGAGCACGGCAAGTCGCTCAGCGATTCCATGCGTGCGCACGGCCGACCGTTTGACGACCTCGTCATCAGCCTCGTCAACGCCGGTGAGGTCGCGGGACGGCTCGGGGAGGTCTTGACGCAGGCGGCGCGATTGCTCGACCGCGACGCGAAGATGCGCTCGTCCTTTCTCGCGGCGATGCTGTACCCCGCGATCATCGCGGGGGCGGTGACGATCGCGGTGGTCATCGTGGTGACGGTGATCGTGCCCCGCGTGCTGGGGGCGGTGGCGGGGCAGTTGGCGGTGCTGCCGCTGCCGACGCGGATCGTGCAGGGGGTCGCGTTATTCGTCGGGTCATATTGGTGGCTCCTGATCCTGCTTGCGATCGGCGCGGCGTGGGGAGTTTCGCGATTGCTGTCGCAGCCGGGGCCGAGGCTCGCGGTTGATCGCGCGGTGCTGCGTATCCCGGTGATCGGCGCGGCGCTGCGGGATGTCTCCGTTGCGCGCTTTACGCGGACGCTCGGCACGCTCATCTCGGCGGGGCTGCCGGTCGTTGCGTCGCTGCGCGTGACGCGCGATGTGCTGGGCAACCGGGCGCTCCGGGCCGCGATCGATGATGTGTGCGACCAGGTTGCGGCGGGCAAGACGATCGCCGAACCTCTCGAAAAATCAGGCTGGTTCCCGCCGTTGCTGGTGCAGATCATCAGCCTGGGCGAGCAGACCGGCAAACTGGATGAGATGCTGGACCAGGCCGCGACGGCGTTCGAGGACAAGACCGAGCAGAGCATCAAGATCGTGACGACGATCGTCCCGCCGGCGCTCATCATTGTCCTCGCGTGCCTGGTTGGATTTGTTGTTCTGTCGATCCTGCTGCCGCTGATTGAACTCCAGGAGAGCATCGGATGAAACCATACGAGCCCCTTGCGCAAGCAAGGGATGAATCAGGATCGAGAGCCCCGGCAAACACCCTTTGCTTGCGCCAAGGGCTCGTCCGTTGCGGCTTCACGCTCATCGAGGTGATCGTGATCGTGGTGATCCTCGGCGTGCTGGCGGCGGTCATCGCGCCGCGGTTCCTCAGCCGGATCGGGCAGTCGAAACAGTCGGTGAGCGAGGCCAATGCGTCCTCGCTCGCGACGGCGGTGAAACTGTTCATCGCGGACCACGGCGCGCCCGAGCCGGGGGCGACGATCGACATCCTCTGGGAGCGCCCGGGCAACGTCGAAGAGGCGAAGTGGCAGCCCTACGTCGAGAACCCCGAGAAACTTCTCGACGCGTGGGGAGGCAAGTTTGTCCTGAAGATGCCGGGGGACAAGAACACGTTTGATTTTGACGTTGTGTCCCACGGCGGCGACGGCAAGCCGGGCGGCGAGGGCGAGAACGCGGACATCGTGAAACCATGATCGGATTGCCTCGAAAACTACGAGCACTTCGCGCAAGCGAAGGGTTCCCTCTGTTGCACGGAACTCCCTCGCTTGCGCGAGGGGCTCGTTTGCTTGCGCGAAGGGCTCGTCGCCGCGCCTTCACGCTCATCGAACTCATCGTCGTGATCGTGATCCTGTCGGTCGTCGCCGCGGCGGTCGCTCCGCGATTCGCAGGCGACGATTCGCGCCGCGCCGAACAGGCGGCGCGGAACATCCGCAACCTCCTCTCCATCGCGGCTCACCGCGACAGCCTCGGCTCCGAGCGCCTCTCGGTCGCGTACAACACCGAATCGAAGAGGCTGACACTCGATACCCGCCGCGCCGCGACCGATGGCTCGCACGCGTGGCGATCCGATCCCCTCACCGCCGTCGTCGAACTCGGGCCGCTCGCGCTCCGCAGCGCCGCGATCGATGGTCACATTCTTGACGCCGGCAGTTTTCGCGTCGAGTTCCCCGAGTACGAACCGAGAGGGATGATCGAGTTAATGCTGGAGCGCCCCGGCACTCCTGAAACATGGAGCATCGTGCTGCTGCCCGGCGCGGTGCAGGCCGACATGAACATCGGTGGCGCAACGCTCCAGGTGGTCCGCCCGATCGACCTTGATTCAGAAGGCTCGGGAGCCTCGCCGTGGTAAGTGCGCCCCGGCTATCGCCCCGCGCACACGCCTTTGCGTTGATCGAAGTCATCGTCGCGTCGATCATCCTGGGCATCGCCGTCTCAGCGATCCTGGGGTTGATCGGCCGCGCCGTTTCGTCGCAATCCGACGGCGAGCGCATCGAAACCGCCGCGCGGCTCGCGGACGAACGCCTGAATCTTGTTCTGGCAGCCGGCGCGGAGGGGTACCCGTCCGTGTTCCCGCTTGCCGGCGTGTGCGATCCGCCGTTCGAGGATTATCGTTACGAAGTAGCCATCGAAGCGCCGACCGGCGGGCTGCCTTACCGTGTGCGCGCCGTCGTTTCGTGGACGCGGGCGGCTCGCCCGCGCTCGGTCTCACTCGAAACCATGATCGCCCCCCGCGTCGGCGAAGCGCCCGATCCGGACCGCAAGCCGAAGGAGACGCTGTCGCGTGAATCGCGGTGATGCAATCTTTACGAGCCCCTTGCGCAAGCAAGGACGGAACGATTGCAACGCCGATCGGCAGCCTTTGCTTGCGCAAAGGGCTCGTCGCGCCTTCGGTCTCATCGAACTCATCATCGCCACGCTCATCGCCGCGGCGATCGCGGGCGCTGTCACGGTTTCGCTGAGTCAGGCGCTGCGGGCTCGCGCAACTTCGGAAGCGAGGCAAGAGGCCTTCGCCCGCGCCGCCGCCGCCGCCGATCGCGTGGCGCTCGATGCGCAGAACCTCATCCGTTCGGGCGATCTCTTTGATGCTCGCGTGCTGCTCGTGGACAGCGAAGGGGGCGACCTCGCGGGCCAGCGCGACGAAATCCTCCTCTTTAGCAGCTCACCGCGCCAGGCTCGTCCCGCGAGCGACCAGAGCGAGGGCGGCGTGTACGAAATCCAGTACCGACTCGAAACGCCGTCCGATCCCGCCGCCGCCGGCTATGTTCTCTGGCGGCGCGCCGATCCGGTTCCCGACGAGACCCCCGACGGCGGGGGCATCGCGACGCCCATCGTCCAAGGCATCGCGGCCCTCTCCATCGAAGCGTTCGACGGCAAATCGTGGCTTTCCTCATGGGATTCCGACCGCGACGGCTACCCGCACGCGCTCCGCATCACCACGCTTGCGCGCAGCGAAGGCGAGAAGCAAGCCGAGGCCGCCGCGCGCCGTACGGTCGCCATCGATCGGGCACCGGCTCCCTACGCAACGGTCAGCACGGAATCACAGGGAGCCGCGCCATGAAGTCGGTTCCCTCTTCATTTCCACTTTTCATTTTTCACTTTCCACTGTCACCTCGGCGCGGCTTCGCGCTCGTCATCGTCCTTCTTTCGCTGTCGGTATTGACGATGATCCTCGCGGGCGTGCAGGCGGTCTCGTTCCGTCAGGCGGCGTCGGGGCGCGAGACGCTCGCGCGCCTCCGCGCGCACTGGGCCGCGAGGGCGGGAGTTGAATCGACGCTCGCGCGGCTCGAGGCCACGCTCCAGAGCGGCGTGACCGGCTCCGCCTACGCGATCCCCGACGGCATGATCCAGGCCGCGACGGGAGCGGTCGATGGTGCTTCATGGCGCATCACGCACGCGCTCAGCGGCAACGACGCCGAGCAGCGCGAAGGCCCCGCCGACCCGCACGCCAAGGTCAACATCAACCTGATGAGCGCCAACGATCTGATGCAACTGGAGAGCATGACCGAGGATGTTGCGGATTCGATCCTCGACTGGATCGACGACGACGACACGCCGAACGCGCTCGGCGCGGAGGCGGGGTACTACTCGCAACTTCCGTCGCCCTACGAGCCGCGCAACGGCCCGATGCGATCCCTCTACGAACTCGAACTCGTCGCGGGGGTCGCGAGCGACCTCGTCCGCGGCGAAGACTGGAATCTCGACGGCGTGCTCGACGCGAACGAGGACGACGGCGACGAATCCTGGCCACCCGACAACTCGGACGGCGCGCTCGACGCGGGCTGGTCCGCGTTCATCACCGCGTCCAGTTGGGAGCCCGCGCTCGCGGTTTCGGGGCAACCGAAACTCGACCTCTCGCAGGCCACCAGCGACGACCTGATCGGCCGCGTCACGTCGCTCGACGCGCTGCAGGCCCAGACCATCCTCGACTACGCCGCCCGCTCCGGCACGCGCCTCGAAGACCTCATCTCGACGAATCTCTCGCAGATCGCGGGGCAGGGATCGCCCGTGCGAAATCTCCGCGACGATCAACTCCGCGCGCTCTTCGATGAGTGCGTCTTTGAGGACCCGAAAGGCGAGCCATTGCCGGGACGGGTCAATATCAACACGGTCACGCGCGAGACTCTCGACTATGTGACCGCGGTATCGCCTGGGGTGGCGGATTCACTGATTCTTGCGCGCGACGCGGCTCCGACGGGCTTCACCAATATGATGGACCTCCTGGAGGTGCCCGCGATGACGCCACGAAGGCTTACGACCTATTCCCGTTATCTGACGGTTCGGGCGTGCTCATACGTCATGGCGAGTACGGGCCGTGACGAGGCCTCCGGCATCGAGTCTCGGATCGTGTGCGTCGTCTCGATCGGCGTGCTTCCGGTATCAATCGTGGAGCAACGAGCGAGATGACCCAGCCGATCGCACGAGCAACGAACGGTCGCCACGCGGCACGCGCCGCCGCGCTGCACCGTCAGGGAAACACTTGGCGTCTGGTCATCCTTGAATCGAGCGGCGCGGGCGCGATGCTGATCGACGCCCGCGCGATCGCGGTCGGCGACGCGGCCGCCGTCCAATCCACGCTCGAACATCACGGCGTCGATCGGCTCATCCGAGTTCTGCCCGCTTCGAGCGTTGTCTGCCGCGTGGTTGAGACTCCCGAGGGGGATCCATTGGAGATCGCCGCGGCGCTCGCGCTGATCGGCGAGGCCTCGCTCCCCGCGAATCTCCCCGCGCACCGCCGCGCCGCCGCGCCGCTGGCGGGGATCAACGGGCATATTTCTCCGCGTGCCGCGCTCGTCCTCGGCTGGTCCGGCGCTTCGACCGAACCACCGATCGGGGGCATCGCGGAATCGTGGACCGCCGAAGCCGCGGCGCTGCTCTGGCTCGTGCGCCTCCGCTGCCGGGCGGCGGTCTTCGCCGATCGGTCCACTGGTTCGATCAGCGCCTACGCCGCGGGGCCGAAGCGGCTCATCGTCCGCGCGTTCCGCGAGACCTGCGACAGCGCGGACCAGTGGACCAGCGCGATCGACTCATGCTTCGAGCAGACGGTCGCGGGCGCGGGGCTGACCGCGACCGCGAACCGGTTTCGCGCGGGGGACATCGAAGCCCGCGCCGAACGCGGCGAGACGGCGCTTTTCGAGTCCATCATGCCTCCAGAGCCGAGCGATCAATGGTCCGCGGAGTACGGCGTCGCCGCCGCGGCAGCGCTCGGCGCGCTCGTCGCTCCCGTTTCGATGCGTCCGCTGTTCTCGCTCACCGAGAACGCCGTGCGCGCGGACGAGCCGCGCGCCGTCCGCTGGCTGCATCGGCTCGCATCGCCGGGCCACGCGCCGTGGATCATCGCCGCGGCGCTTGCGATCGCCTTGCTCGGCCCGCTCGCGCTCGCCGCCGCACGACATGCCGTCCTGAACGCGAAGTCCGGCGGCCTGGCGATCCAGCAGGAAATCGACCGTACCGATGCGCTGCTCGATTCCTTTCACGACGAGCTCGGCAAACGACGCTGGCCCATGACGAGCCTTCTTGCCGATCTCTCCGGCTCGCTCCCTGTCGGCGTGACGGTCGAATCCATCCGCCTCGAAACCGGGCAGCGAGTTGTCGTTCGTGGCTCGGCGGATACCCTTGAACTCGTCAACCAACTCCAATCCAGACTGAACAACACGGGAGTGTTTTCCGAGGCCGCCATCGACCGCACGCAGGGCGCGGAGGCCGGCGGCGTGGAGTTCGATCTTTCCGCACGTGTGGTGCGTCCCTATTCCGACGCCAAGGGCACCGAGGATTTCTCCAATCAAACACTCGCGCAGCGCTTGTACGGCGCTGACGCCAACTCAACGAACCCCGACCGTGAGGGAGCGGGTCCGCCCGAGCCATCGACATCGGCTTCCTCAGCCGCCGAATCCGGCCCTGGAGATTCAGCGCCGTCCGCCCCGCGCGAACGCTCCTCGCGCCCCGCCGCCAAGCCTACCGAGGTTCCCGACGCAATCACCGACGAGGAGATCGCCAAACTCGACGCCTCCGCCGCGATGAAGCAGTGGACGAGCAGGCAGAAAGCGAGCAAGCAGACCGGCCTCGACGCGGCGACGCGCGATCGACTGAAGGCCGAGGCGGAAAAGTGCCGCGCGCGGATGCAGGCCGCGCGGAAGGAGGCGTCGCCATGACCCCACGAACCCCGACCGTGAGGGAGGGGCCTCCGACTCCGACGCTCCGTGAACGCTGGGATGCCCTGCCGCGCACGGGACGATGGATCGCCGCCGCCGCCGGGTTCATGTTCGCGTACTTCGTGGTCGTCGAGCCGACTCTCGATGCGACGGCGAGTCTGTCGGCCCGCGCCGACGTGCTGCAATCGGGGATCGACCGCCGCCGCGCGTCCGCCGTCGGCGCGTCCGACGCGGCGGGGAACGCCGCGCTCGCCGCGTCGCGTTTCGGCGCGGCCCTCCCTCCCGGCGGCGCCGAGCGCGCCGCGGAACTCAACGCCCGCGTCGAGCGGGTCCTGCGCGACAAGTCTGTTTTGTCTCTCACGATCCGCACCCGCGCCCTCGTCCCGCTGGGCCGCACCGTTTTTGCGGGGCTGATCCCAGACGGCCAGCAAGCGCAGCGGCTCGTACTCGACGTGGACTTTGAGTGTGGCCCCGTCGTTGCGACCGAAATCCTCGCGGAACTCGAGCAATCGCCCGAAGTCACCGCGGTCGGCCGCGTGATTATCCGCAAGATCGAGCGCGAGGGGAAGAAGGCGGTGCGGGTGAGCGTGTCGCCCGAAACATGGGTCATCACGCAAAGACGAGGGGAGCGATGACGCCGCACGCTCGCGTCACTTTGTTCGCAGCCGCGGCGCGATCGCTCGGCTTGTGGGGGTGGTCAGCGCTCGCTGCCGTCGCGCTCGCAGGGATCGCGCTTCTTGCGCAAGTTTCGACTTTGACGATCGCCGTCTTCTCATCATCTGCGAGCGTCGCCACCACCTCATCGCCCGACGCCGCACGCATCGAGTCATTCCGCGCATCGTTCGAGGATCATCTTGCACAGATCAACGGCCGATCCATGTTCTTCATCCCGCCCGCGCCGCCTCCACCCGCGCCCGTCGCCGAGAACAAAGAACCGGGCGAACCGCCCGCCCCCTCCAAGTACGGTGGCCCGGCGGTCATCGCCATGATCAACGGCGCCGTCTGGTTCGACAACGGCACGCGCCTGCGCGCCGACGAGGCCGCCAGCGCCGGCCTGCGCGTCATCACGGTCAACTCGCCGTGGGGCGCGCGCATCGAATGGAGCGGCGGCGAATGGGACGTCCCGCTCTTCGACCGCACCACCGACCGATTCCTTGAAACACCACCACCCGATCCCGCGCCGGAGGCTCCTACCGATGATTGACCGACTCACCCGCACTCCTTTCGCCGCTCCCGGCGTCGGCACGCGAGTCTTCGCATCGCGACTTCTCGCATTTGTCTTGCGCATTCTGGTTCTCTGGGTAGATAGGGGTGTGACGCATCGGGCGAGTTTCGGAGGCGTCCGCAATCAGCGGGGCGGGTTCCGCTGGCCCGCCGCGGCGGGCAAAGAAGGATTCAGGGCCTTTTTCCGGGGGCGGCGCTCCCCAAGCCTCGCTCTGCCCCCGGCTACGAACTCCCAGGCTTTCAGCCTGAAGATCGGCGGGCCGGCACATGGGCGCAATCCATTTATCTGCGCAGAGATCACTAATCCGTGCCCATCTGTGTCATCTGTGCCACGCCTTTGTGTCCTGGTTTTCATGGCGTTCCTCGCTTTGCCCATCACGCGCGCTCAGGACAATCCCCCGCCCTCCGATCCCGTCCCCGAGAAGACCGACTCCCTCGGCCGCCGCATCCCGAATGGCAAGACCACCACGCTCGCCTTCAAGAACGTCACGGTCGAGCAGGTTGTGCCGTTCATCGTTGAATCGACGGGCAAAGTAGTTTTGCCGCAGACCGAAGTGATGTCGCGCCGCATCACGATCCTGAACGACAAGCCCATCCCGCAGGGGCAGGCGCTCGATCTTGTTTTGCTCGCGCTCCAGCAGGCCGGGATCGCGGTGGTCGAGTCGGCTGAACTCATCACGCTCCGAGACATCGCGGAAATCGAGCGGCAGGACGTCCCCGTGATGACCGGCGAAGAGTCCACACTCGACCGCGCCGACTTCGGCTCCATCGCGGAAAAGGTTTACTCGCTCCGCCACGCCTCGGCGAAGAACATCGGCGAGGTCCTGAAGGATGCGATCCCCGACTACGCGACCCTGTCGGTGGACGAAGAGTCGAACCAGATCATCGTCCGCGGCAACATGTCGCTCCTCCAGCGCCTCGAACGCCTCATCAACTCGCTCGATCGTCCGAGCGCCGCGTCGCTCACCACCGAGACATTCAGGCTGCGCTACGCCGACGCGGAGCAGATCGCCACCAACATCCGCGATCTCTACGAGCAACAGCGCGGCGGCGGACAAGGCCAGCAGCAAGGCGGACAGCAGAATCCGTTCCAGCGGTTCTTTGGCGGTGGCGGCGGACCCTTCGGCGGCGATGCCGGCGGCGGCGGGGGCGGGGTACAAGTTCAGCGCGGCGGCGGGGGAGGCGGAGCCAATCAACCCGCGGGCCGCGGCGGTCAGCAGCAGGGCGGCCGCGCGGGTCAGGGCGAGGTCAACGCCGTCGGCTCATCGCCCAATCTCCGCGTCACCGCGAACAAACAACAGAACTCCATCACGGTCCTTGCCGAGCAGGGAATCCTCGACGAGGTGCGCAAACTCATCGGCGAGGTGTGGGACCAGCCGCTGCCCGAAGAGGCCGTCGCGCCGAGAATCTACGACCTGAAAAACTCGGACCCCATCAAGGTCCGCGACCTGCTTCAAGGCCTCTTCGGAACGCCGAGTGGCACAACGACTCAGGCGACTTCATCGCAAGGCGTCGGCCGACTCGCCGGGCAGTTCTCTTTCCAAGCGATTGCAGAGGCCGGGCGACTCGTCGTCGTCTCGAAAACTCCGGACAATCTTTCGGTCATCGACGAGATCATCGCGGGGATCGACCAGCCGCAAACCGTCGGCCTCCCCGAGATCGTCGAACTGAAGCACGCATCGAGCGAGGACCTCGCGGAGCAGTTGAACACGCTCCTCGCGCAGGAAGGCACGCTCGCCTCGCTCCGTCGCAGCGAATCCGGGCTGACAGAGGATTCCTCCAACGCAAGCCCCTTCGCGTCGGACCAGACCGACACGACGAACACCGACACCTCGAACCAGCAAACGAACACGAGCGCGAACGCCGAGACGATCAACTTCTGGTGGCAGCGCGCCCGCCCGCCGTCGGACAACCGCGGCACATCCAACCTCGTCGCGAAGGTCCGCATCGTCCCGGTGTGGCGGCAGAACGCGGTCATGGTGCTCGCGCCGCCGGAGTACCGGCAGAGCGTGGTCGATCTGATTCAGTCGATCGACAAGCCGGGGCGGCAGGTGCTGCTCTCCGCGATCGTCGCCGAGGTCTCGCTCGAAGACGCGACGGCGCTCGGCCTCCGCTGGTCGAACCAGGACATCACCACCAACAACCCCGACAACGCCGTCAGCCTCGGCGTCGGCTCTCAGAACACCAAAAACAACTTCCTTTCCGGCCTTTTCGACACCTCCGTGCTGAACGTCAACACGGACCTGAATGTTCTCCTTCAAGCGCTGAACCAGAAGACCGGCGTGAAGATCCTTTCCGAGCCGCGCGTCTTCACGGGAGACAACCAGGAGGCCGAGTTCTTCGACGGGCAGGACATCCCGTTCATCACCGATTCGCAGGTGAACTCGCAGGGGAACGTGACGCAGTCGTTCGATTACCGCGCGGTGGGCATCCAGTTGCGGGTCCGCCCGCGCATCACGGTGAACCGCGACGTCGATCTGCGCGTCAACCTCGAACTTTCATCCATCCAGCCGCAGCAGACGATCCTCGGCGGCTTCGTCGTCGACCGCCGCGAGACGACGACGCAACTCATCGTCCGCAACGGGCAGACGATCGTCATCAGCGGCATCCTCCGCAGCGAGATCTCCGACATCAAGCGGAAGGTGCCGCTGCTGGGCGATATCCCGCTGCTCGGCGCGCTCTTCACGAGCATCGACAAGCAGGAGACGCGCACCGAACTGGTCGCGTTCATCACGCCGATCGTGGTGGACAACCCGGAAGAGGCGGCGACGGTCAACGAGCCATATCGGCAGAGGCTTGAAGTGTTGAAGTCTGAACTGAAGAAGACCACCGGCGATCCGGCGCTCGGCGACGTGCCGACGCAACCGCCGCCTCCGGTCGAGGGCAAGTCGCCATGATTGCGCGGATAACCGTGGAACCCCGACCGCAAGGGAGCGGGTTTGTCGCGACAGCCGTCCTCTTCGCCGCGATTGTGTTTCAACCCTCCTGCATCACCGAACGTAACGCAACGCCACGAACCCCGACCGTAAGGGAGCGGGTCGGCCCACATGCGGACGCGCCGCTCACCACTCGCGTGGACCCCGGGCGCTCCGCGAACTCCTCTGCGAAGGTCGCGCTCCAGACGTTGGGCTTTGTGCCGTACGACGGGTTGACTCTCCCCATCGTGGCACCGGACGGGCGGCATGTGGCCACGCAGATCGGGCCTCTTGCGAGCCAGTTCAATGCAGGCCTGGCGGTCCGGATAGTTGATTTGTCGAACCTGCCGCCGACTTTGATCCAGCCCAACTCGGACAAACCCATCGTGCTGGCTTACGAAGCGGACGACGAGGGCTTCTTCGTGTTCAGATTTGGAGCAGCAGGCGAGCGCATCCATGGGAAATGCCTCTTCGATGGGACCGTGGTCGATGCCGTGCATCCGTTGATTGATGACCGAGTGGCTCCGCGGATCGCCGATCGCGGTCACGACGAGGCGCGCGCGTTCGCGTCGATTGGCGGGGGAGCGGGCGGCGAAGTCGTGTGGTTCGATCCCGACAGGTCGCGGATGGTCGCGTGGATGCCGGGCGAGGATGCGCCGATCGGTCTGGCTCCGCGTTCGATCGCCGCGTGCTGGCTGATCGAGTCCGATGGGCACGGAGTTCTTGTCACGACAAACGACGGCCTGTACCTCCAACGCCTCACGCGCGATGGGAACTCGTGGATCGCGG
Organism: uncultured Phycisphaerae bacterium; assembly: GCA_947085435.1. Classification (GTDB taxonomy): domain Bacteria; phylum Planctomycetota; class Phycisphaerae; order Phycisphaerales; family UBA1924; genus JAEUIV01. The sequence continues at coordinate 64,343 of CAMTWL010000010.1, read as the reverse complement.
AGGAGCCGACGCGGCTCCTCCGCGAACCGTTCGTCCCCCGCGCGACGAACAACCCTGAGCGTCCCTATATTTTGATCGGGCCGGGGCCGAAGGATCGGCCGGAGATGCTCCAGATTGTGGCGATGAGATTGCTCGAAGAGTAGAGCGGCACCTGGCGATTCTGCACCTGTCGCGCGTTCGGGCTTGGGATGAAGAAGAGCCGAGAAGAGTAGTTGGTGCGGCGTTGTCCCAGGGTTCCGCGGCGAAGACGCCGCTCCACCCTGGGCTATGGACTGACGGCCCTCCGGGCCTTCGGAAGCGGCGATGGAACCTCCACCACCGCCCCCTCGCCCACCGCGAAGACCCTGTCTCCCTCGCGCGGCCGGATCACTTTTGCGCCCGTGAACGAGCCGAACGCGGGGAGCACGGTGCATCGCTCTCCCACCCAGAAGCACGGCGCGCGCATCGTGGATTCGCCCCGGCCGAAGAGACGCACCGCGGGGTGGATGTGGCCGCAGAGGACGTGGCCGCGGGCGCTTTCGCCCGGTTCGTGTTGGTAGATGAACGGGCCGTCGGCGTGCGGGCCGTTGACGCAGTCGACGCGCCATTCGGGCGGCGGGTCGCCGGCGCGGTCGTCGTGATTGCCTCGGACAAGGAGGATGTCAACGGTGGCGAAGCTCGCTCGCCACGCGGTGAACATGTCGATCACTTCGCTCGAGCGGCCTGCGGCGGCGTGGAGCATGTCTCCCAAGACGACGATGCGTCGCGCGGTGTGGCGGTCGATCAAGTCGGAGAGTCGATCGAGGTCGCGCGCGGTGGTGGCTTCCGGCGCGGGGATGCCGAGCGCGCGAAAGGCGGCGGTCTTGCCGAGGTGCGGGTCGGCGAGGAGGAGGGTTGACCGGCGTTCCCACCACATGGCGCGTTCGGGGAGGAGGTCGATTTTCTCGTCGGCTATCGGGACTCGCTCCATTCGATCACCCTTTTTGGGAAAAGGCATTTGAACGCAGAGGAAAACAAAGGAAGACAGAGAAAGGCAGGGAAGGACAGGAGTTGAAACAGGGCTCAAGTCACACTGCATCATTCACATCTGTTTCCCTTTTTCTCTGTTTGCCTCTGTTTTCCTCTGTGTTCAATCCGGCCTTGGATTCGAGAGCCACCGCCATCTTTCGCACCCGGTCGGTCCACGATTCGCTCGTCACATGCTGCGTGCGGAGTCCCTCGGCCCAGAGCGGGAACGAAAGCGGCGAGAGTTGGTCGAGCGTCACCATCACAACCCGCTGCTTCGACAGTCGGTCAAGGGAGTCCCGCGTGCGGCCGATTTCGAGTTGCTGTTGGAGAACCTCGCGGCGGGCCTGTTCGAGCAGCCGGTTGCCGGGATCGAACTCGGTGAAGACGTCGAAGAAGAGTTCGCTCGACGCCTGCACCTGGCGCGTGCTCTTTCCCGCGCCGGGGAAGCCGGGGACGATCAGGCCGGCGACGCGCGCGATGTCTCGGAATTGGCGGCGGGGGAGTTCCGTCGAGTTCAGGCACGCGAGCAGGTCTTCGAGCAGATCGTCGGGCGAGAGTACTCGCCGCCATGATGCTTCGTCAATCGGCAGCGGCTCGGCGGAGAGGAGTTCGATGCCGTAATCGTTGCCCGAGACGGTGATGGAGCGCGGCTTCTGTCGCGTGAGACGATGCGCGGCGAGCGCGCCGAGTCCCTCGTGGACGAGTCGGCCCTCGAAGGGGTAGATGAAGACGTGGAAGCCGTCGCGCGATTCGAGGGATTCGATGAGGAGTTCGTCCGCGCCGGGGAGGCGCGACCAGTGCGATTGCAGGTCGAGCAGCGGGGCGATGGCGCGCATTTCCGGCGAATGGTTGTTGTTCGACACGAGCACCCCTTCGGGGTGCAAGAGGCTTTGAGGCAGCTTTCCGGGGGTTCCGCTCGAAGACTCGCTCCACCCCCGGCTACTACCTTTCAGCCCTCCGGGCTTGGGAAAAGGCAAAGCGGTTGATTGAGAACTGTACTCGGTCAACTTGGCTCTTACGGCGTGCGCGAGTTGCGTGGACAGCGGCGATCGGCCTCCTTCCCATCGCGGCACCGCGCCGCGCAGGCTCTTCGCGCGCTTCACCTGTGCGGTCATCTCGCGGACGCGGACGAGTTCCAGCGGCTTGCCTCCCAGGACAAAGCGGTCGCCGGGGCTGAGGCGTGCGATGAAAGATTCCTCGATGGTGCCGATGGTCGCGCCGCCGACGTACTTGACTCGGATGGAGGTGTCGCTGCTGATGGTGCCGATGTTCAGGCGGTGCGTGCGCTCGACGATGCTCGACGCGCCGATCATGCGAGAGCCGTCGGGAGTGATACGGATTCCATTTAGATCCCGCGCGTCGTTGTGATTGAAGCGTGCGGCGGCCGACGCCCCCTCCGCCCTCGAAGACTCCCGCCACGGCGGGCAAGCTCGCACCTCCCCCGCTGGGAGCGGGGGAGGAGGCTCAGACACCGCGCGAGGATTCGTTGGGGTCCGTATGACGCGGGCGAAGCGCGGGTAGGCACCGAGGGATGGTCCGCCGCGCGTGACGAAGTCCATGCACCATCCCCACTCCTCGCGAGAAAGGTGGCGGTAGGCCCATGCGGAACGGACCTCGTCGTACATGGCTTCGGCCTCGAATCCGCCGCCGAGCGCGGCGGTAACGAGGTGCTGGACGAGGACATCGAGCGGTTTGTCGAGCGGGGCGCGTGGTTCGATGGAGAGAGTGGTCATGGCGTCGCGTGCCGCGGCGAACTCCACGAGTTCGAGCGCGTTCGTCGGCACGCAGACGACGGCGCTCACCGCGCCCGGCTGATGCCCGCTCCGCCCCGCGCGCTGCAGCAGGCGTGCGACTCCCTTCGGGCTGCCGACCTGGATCACCTGTTCGACGGGAGAAAAATCAACGCCGAGGTCGAGGCTGGAGGTGCAGACGACGCAGAGGAGTTCGCCCTTGCGCAGGAGTTCCTCGACTTCGGCGCGGACATCGCGGTCGAGCGAGCCGTGGTGGATGGCGATGCGGCCCATCCAGTCGGGCTTTGCTTCGATGATGGCTCGGAACCAGAGTTCGGCCTGCGAGCGCGTGTTGGTGAAGAGGAGGGAGGTGCGGGCTGTATTGATCTCGTCGAGCACCTTGTCGAGCAATCGCAGTCCGAGGTGCCCGGCCCAGGGGAATCGCTCGATGGATTCGGGGAGGATCGTGCGGACGTCGATGCGTTTGGGCTCGTCGCCGCGGATAAGACATCGGAAAACCACAGAGGCACAGGGGCACAGAGACGGAATAGGTGTGGCTGGCGGAGGATCGTTTGTGGATGAAGTGATCGAAGTCAGGGGGCGCACTATTCCATCGCATTGCTCTGTGTCTCTGTGTCTCTGTGGTAAAGAATCTCCTACAAGTACGTTGAGCGCCTCGTCGAGATTGCCGAGCGTGGCGGAGAGTCCCCATGTTCGGACGTGCGGCGTCCAGTGACGGAGGCGAGCGAGGCAGAGTTCGGTCTGCGTGCCGCGCTTGGTGGAGAGGAGTTCGTGCCATTCGTCAACGACGATGCAGCGGAGGGTGGCGAAGGCCTCGCGCGCGTTCGGATAGGAAAGCAGAAGAGACAGGCTTTCCGGCGTGGTGATGAGCGCGGAGGGGAGTCGGTCGCGTTGCCGGAGTTTGATGGAGGCTGAGGTGTCGCCGGTGCGTTTCTCGATGGACCAGTTGAGGCCGAGGTCGGCGATCGGCGCGGCGAGCGATCTCACGGTGTCCGTCGCAAGCGCCCGCATCGGCGTGATCCAGAGGACGCGGAGCGGCTCCGACGAGCCCCTCGTGCAAGCGAGGGTTGCCTCCGGCCTTTCTTCGCTGAGATACTCCATGACCGGTCCGAGCCACACCGCGAGCGACTTGCCCATGCCGGTCGGCGCATGAACGAGTCCCGACGAGCCGGCTTGGTAGGCGCGCCAGGTTTCGAGTTGGAAGTCGAAGGGTTTCCAGCCGCGGGAGGCGAACCAGTTCACGATGCGGGCAAGCGGCGGCGGAGCCGGCGCAGTCGCGGGGGTGATTCGGCGGGTGCGGATTGGGGCTTTCGTCACTTGCTTCATGCGCAGCACCGGTGAGGGACGAAGAAAGGAGTAGAAGTAGTAGGAAGTGGAGTACTGGCGGGCAAGCCGCCAGTGGCACCCGTGTTGATACTCGTCAAATCACCTCGCTGGCGCCGCCGCTCCGGTGTATTTCAAGCGATACACCATGTTTGTCTCGTCGCACGACCAGAGGACCGAGCCGTCGGGGGCTTGGACGCAATCGACGGGGCGGGCGAGTGTTTTTCCCTTCGGGTCGAGGGTGCTGACGATGATCTGCGAGCCGTAGGGATTGCCGGTCCATTTGTCGAAGAGGACGCGGGTGATGTTGTAGCCCGCTTTTTCGGTGCGGTTCCACGAGCCTCGGCAGGCGACGAAGAGGTCGCCGTTGTGGTCCTCGGGGAAGGCCTTGGTCTTGGTGTTGATGGCGGGGTCGATGAAGCAGAAGGCGTTGGCGGCGGAGTGTGCGTCGAAGTTCCACTCCGGCACGATGGTCTTCTTCGCAAGATCCACGATGTCGCGGCGTTCGCGGAACTCGTAGCGTGGCAGGCGGTTGCCGGTGATGAACGGGTGGCCGTAGAACCCGCCTTCGACGTACTTGTTGAGTTCGTCAGGCGGGTTCATGTCGGTGATGGGCTGGACGCTGCCGGTGCGTTCGCCGAGGAGTTTGCCGAAGTTGTCCGAGCCGTGGTCGACTCCCCAGATTTCGTCGGTGCCCGGTTTGAAGCGGAGTTTTTCGGTGTTGCGGATGCCGGAGGCGAAGAGGGCTTTGCCGGTGCCGTCGAGGTTGAAGCGCCATATTTTCTGGCGGTCGGTTTCGGATTCGTCGGTGATGTTTCCCGAGTCGCCGATGGAGGTGAAGAAGTGAGTGCGGGTGACGAGGATGGATCGCCACCAGTGGTTGCCGCCTTGCGAGAGTGTGGTGTCCTTGGTGACTTCGACGAGTTCGTCGTGCGCGCCGTCCTGGTCGAGGTCGCGTGCCTTCCAGACGACGCCCGAGGTTGTGAACCAGAGCCAGCCGTTGGCCCAGCACAGGCCGTGGACGCTTTTCATGTTGCGTGAGAAGGTGCCGCGGGTCTCGTAGAAGCCGTCGTTGTTGGTGTCGCGGAGCGAGGTGATCTCGCCTCCTGGGTTCGAGACGAAGAGGGTTCCCTTGTCGTCGAACTCCATGAACCGTGCGGCGGAGAAATCGTCGGCGGCGACGGTGAGGGTGTAGCCGGGGCGGACCTTGAATGCTGGGGGAGTGGGGGGGCCGGGCGGGGCTTCGGCGTCCTGTGCGAAGGCGTGCGAGGTGAACAGCAGGAGGAGTGAGACGAGAGCGCATGGAGCGTTGGGTTGCATGCCTCTATGGTAGTGGGTTCGAGCGTGCCCTCCCGGCCTTGGCATCGGAATGCCATGGCCGGGGCACCCGCAGGCGAATGTGGTGGCGTGAGAACCCGAGGCTTCGCGGACTCAGCCTCGGCGTCGGTTTGATTCATGAATCGTGCTGAGTCGTCAGGCGGCGACGCCGGCGAGTCGTTTCAGTTGTTGGCGTTGGACGGCGACGCTGATCTGTTGGAGGCCTTGCTTCAGCGGTGTGCGCTTGCCGTCGGAGTCGGCGCAGAGCAGGCCAAAGCGGAGCCGCCCGTCGCTGAGGGGCTTGATGCTCTGGATGGCGCCGTCGCCGACAAACGTCTTCCCTTCGTGATGGAGGGTGACGCTCAGCACTTCGCCCGCGGCGTGCGGCTGCGACGCGATGATCGAGAAGCCAGAAACGCTGACGTCCGCGAGCGTGCCGTGTTTTTCATCGCCGAGGTCGGCCTTCAGACCGGACATGAGTGTTGAAACGCGGTAGCATTCGCGGCCCTCGGCGGAGACTGGCTCGCCCAGCGTCTTCACGATAAAGGTCGGCCCCTGCGGCCCCTTGGCGTTGCTGACGGCTGAGGCTGAGACGGTTGCAGGCGTGCCGGGCGAGCCGCCGGGCAACTCGCCCTCGCCGAGCAAGGCTTCGACGCGGGCCGCCTGCTGGACGAACTTCAGCTTCAACTCGAAGTACAGCCGGAAGACACGATCCGGGGCGAACCCCAGGCCGGCTTCGTCGCTCTGGAGGACGAGGCCGTTGGAGTTGTTCTGGATCACACGGGCGGCGTGGAGGACACGTTGCTTGGATTCCTCGGGGAAGTTGACAAAGACGACAGCGCCGGGGGTCAGCATGGAAATCACATCTCCTTGGGTCGGATAACCACGAAACCGAGCGGGACGGCCCCGCTTCGGGTGTCCCTTGCATCGGCGTTATGGGTGAGTTCTCTGAGCCGCGCAAGCGCCGTCACGGCCGCTCGGGCGTCACAGTCGGAAGACTCCTTACTTTTCGCTCGCGCGTTGGCGGGAAGCCGCCGGGCCGTTGGAACCGTAGCAGGCTCTGTCGATGGCTCTCATCATCGATAACGGAAACTAGACCATGTCGATCGCGGTGAAAGCGGCACCCGGTGCGTCGCGCGGCCGGATCGCGGGAGCGCTCGGGTTGAAACGGAGCGATGTCGAGGTTGTGCGGGGTCATGCGAGCGCGGAGAAAACGGCGCGCGTTGCCGGTGTGTCGGCGGGAGCGGCCGCACAAAGGATTGGGATAATCTAAGTGGGCGTGAGTGATTCGGCATGTGCAACAAAGGCGGGGTCCATCCGAACGTCCGCCGCGGCGCGCGCTCCCGGCGCGCCGGGACTCGACGGGCAGCCGCACGTTCGGGCAGCAATCCTCGAACACGATCTGGTCACGATCCGGAACCTGCAAACGAGGCGAAGCATCCATGACTCCCCCATGCGCGCCACGGCGGAACAAGTTCCAAGGTGTTCGAGATTATTTCACAGGCTCGAAATGGGCGGAGCCAAGCACAGAAAGGTTTCCCCTTTGATGTTATACGGATCACACTTGATTTCCGGGCGTGACCATCCGCCACCCGCCGCGGCGGGCGGCTCAGTGGCGGCTTCTCGGGTAGTGTCTCAGTTTGAAATGTGGCACGGTCGCCGCGGCGACCGTGACGCGGGGGACACGGGCTGGAAAGCCCGTGCCACATTTCAAACTGAGACACTACCGCTTCTCGAACGCCCGAGTTTCATCTGGGGTCCGTATCAGGCGGTCGCCGAAGTCCACTTCACCATCATCATTCGCGTCACCGGGGCAGGGAACCGTGCGCAACTCCCAGGTGTCTATTAAAGCCGTCGTAACCGCTGAAGAGAACCACTCGCCTTCGGGTCGTGTCGTAGGCCATAGCGTGGTCGGAGCGCGGCGACGGCCCGGATGATGCACGCAGCGTCCAAGGGAGTGGCGCACCGCCCGAAGCCGGACAGGGGATCAACATCGTCACGGCCGCGGCCAGAATCGATCTGAACAGCGATCGAGTCATTCGGCACTCCCTCGTGAGAGAAGCCTAGAGCGACGGGCCGACTTGAGCAACTGGACGCGACAATGCCACAGGCAACTCAGCGGGTTTGAGGTAGCCTCTCGTGCGACGATTCCTTCGAGCAGAAACCTCCCCAGCCGCCGGACGTATGAATGATTGCGATGCACCGAACACGCCATTTAGTCGCCGCCCTTCTGATCCTTCTCGCGGCCCTCGCTCCGCCCGCCCCCGCCCAGCCCGTCGGCCCGCCCGATCCCAACCAGGGGGAGTCGATCGCTCCGATCGCGTCGAACGCGGGGACGCGGCGGCTCACGCTCAACCGCAGGCTCGACCTGGTGATGGCGATCCTCAAGGGCGAGTTTGATCGGATGGACGAGGTCCGGTTCACCGAGGGCTTTGTGTCAACGACGCCCCGCGAGCAGGCCGTCGCGCACCTGCGCGAGAAGGCGCGGCCAAGCGAGGGCTTCGAGGTCTTGCACACCAAGTTCTTCGACGATGTGACGATCGGCGCGTGGGCTCGCTCCAAGACCGATCGCACATCGTTCATCACCATCCGCCTGAGCATCGAGCCGACGCAGCCGCACCGCATCGACCGGCTCGACATCGAACCGGTGCCCGCGCCCGGCTCCGACAACACAAACGCCTGGCGCGCACTCGACGAGTCGCTCGAAGGCAAGCCCTTCCGCACCGCCCTCGCGGTGATCGAGATCAAACCCGACGGGTCGCACACAACGATTCACTCCGTCTCCCCCGACGAGCGACTCGGCATCGGCACGATGGGCACCCTCTTCACCCACCTGGCGCTCGCCGAACTGATCGCCGAAGGCGGCGCTTCGTGGGACAAGCCTCTGAGCATCGACGAATCGCTCCGGAGCCTGCCCGATTCGCGCACGTCGCACCTCGCGGGGGGCGTCGAACTCTCGCTCTCGCAATACTCGCGGCGGGCGATGACGGAGGGGGACAACACCTGCGCCGACCATCTCTTTGCGCACCTGGGGCGCGAACGGATCGAATGGGCCCGCGACCGCGTCCGCGCCGCCGCCGCGAAAGAAGCGGATATTGAAGCGCCGACAGGTTCGGAGCCGTTCCTCTCGACGATGGAGAACTACCGCCTGAAATGCGGCGTCACGCCGTTGATCACTCGCTACGCGGACGCGCCGAACGACGAGCGTCGGCGTCTGCTTGAAACCGAAGTCCCGAAGGCCGAGGTCGATCTCACGCTGCTGAAACTTTGGAAGCGGCCGCAGGAACTCTTGCGCGTCGGCTGGACCGCCTCGCCCCGCGAACTGTGCGAAGCGGGGGCGAGGCTGCTGGAACTCTCGAAGAAACCGGGCAACGAATGGTCGATCGACGCGCTCCGTCCGCCCGAGAAAAGGTTCGCGCCGGGCGGAGCGTCGTTCACCGCGAGCCGCACGGCGGGCGAGCCCGGCGCGCTCGCGGGGCTGTGGATCAACCAGCGCGCGGACGGCCGGGCATTCATCATGGCGATCGTGTTCAACAGCGAGGGGAGGCCGGTCCAGGAAGATCAATCGGCCGAGATCGTGGCGAAGGCGCTCGAAGTTTTCATGCAGACGCCTTGAAGGCATTCACCGCGGAGGCGCGGAGGGCGCGGAGAAAAGAAAAAAATGGGCTGAAATGCTCTGTGTGGAATCCATGCGGGGAGCATCCTGATCGAATCGCTGCTTCACGATTGATGTCTTCCATCTCTTCTGTCTTTATCCGTGTGATCTGTGTCAACTCCTGATGTCTTCTCCGTGTCTCCGTGTCTCCGTGGTGAACCGGTCTATCCTCGCCCCCGCTCCTCGTTCAGCACGATCGAAGCCGCCGCCACCGCCGCCGTCTCGATGCGCATGACGTGCGGGCCGAAACCGCACACCCGCGCCCCCGACTGCCTCGCCTCATCGACCTCGGCCTTCGTGAATCCGCCCTCCGGCCCGATCAGGATCTGAATCGACGCGGCCCCCGTGGCTCGATACCGCTCGCCGCCCGCGTCGGCCAGCAGCAGGCTCTCCCCCCGCGAGCGTGCAGATTCGAGCGCCGCCTTGAACGCGCGCTTCTCGCGCACCTCCATCAGCCACGCCCGCCCCGACTGCTTCGACGCCTCGATCACGACCCGTTCCATGCGTTCGAGTTTGGATTCGCGCGGATCGACCACGCCGAGTTTGGTCTGCATGGGCGTCCACGACGCCGCGCCGACCTGCACAAGCCCCTCGACCAGTTCCGCGATGCGTGGCCCTTTGGGCGTCGCGCTCCAGACATGCACCGCGGGCGAGACGGGCGGCTCCACCCGGCGCTCCAGAACGCGGAGCCGGAGGGTTCGGCCCGCGTCCACCACTTCCGCCAGGACGACCATCCCCTTCCCGTCGATGACGCGGACGGTTTCGCCGGGAGTGAGACGTTTGACGCGCGTCGCGTGCTTCGCCTCGTCCCCCTCGACGACGACCTCGCCGAGTACTGCCGAGATTTCCGGGAAAAAAAGTGTGTGCAACCCGAGCCTCCCATGCGGGGCCGATGCCGACGGCCTCCGCTCGGCCGATTATCGCATTTCACGCCCGATAAGCCCCCCCTCCGATCGTCCGGCTTGAGTCCGAGCGCTCCAGAGTCGATCATGGCGTAGTAACCTCCCGTCGGCGTATCCACACCATGCCCCAGACCGCCGAACGAATTCCTCCCCCCGCTCCCCCCGCTCCCCCCGCCCCGACGGAAGAGGAAGCCGTGCCGCTTGAGCAGCGCATCGAGGAACTGCTGGGCGAGATCAGCGAAGCCTCGAAGAACGTCACGGATATTCTTCGCGAAGAGGACGCGGCTCTCCACCCGCCGGAACCGACGGCGGAACCGGCCCCATCCGCCGCCGACACAATCACCCCGACGATCGATCCGCCGGCGACGCCCGATGTGGATGAAACCCCGACGCCCGAGGATGTCGCCTTGGAGCCCCCTGCCGCTCCCGTCGATGCGCCGATCCCCGAGTTGGAAGCATCGATCGATCGCGTCGTCGAGGAGGCTCAGCGCACGCTGGCCGAAACGACCGAGCCGGCGGCCGGAACAACGGACACCGTCGCGCAGGTTGATGATGCTCTCGCCCAGAATGCGGACGCGATGATGGCGAGCGCCGAAGTCGCTGCGGTGGACGCTCCGCCCGAGCCCGCCACCGCCACCGCCCGCGAGCCGGCCTCCGACGAAGCCGACCACACCCCGGTCGAGGCGGTTGCGAATGCCGTGGTGCCCGTGGTCGTCAGCGCGCCTCCCGAGCCTCTGGCGGCACCCGGCGAAAAGGCCGGAAACTTCACCGCCGGAAGCGACGACCCGTCCCATCATTCCAAGGCATCACGCAAAGTGCTGCGCCTCGTCGAGGTGGCTTCATGGCCGATCTCGTGCCTACCCGTCGTCGTGAGAGACCTGGTCGGTTGGTTCGCCCTGGTCACCATCTTCAATGCGGTCTGCATCTGGGCCTACCTCATCATCTAGGAGCCTATCTCAGTAGACCTGCGGCTCGGTAGGTGATGAGGGCGCAGGCGAGGTGCGGGAAGCCGAGGTCGTTCTCCGGTTTTTTTCTCCCAGCGGGTGAGGAGGCGCCGGGAGCGGCTCATCCATGAACCTCCCAAGCACGCTCCGCGTGCCGGATCGGCTCATCGGCTGACTACCGTCTATTGGGATAGGCTCTAAACATGGAAGAAGCAAACGCCACCGGCGGGCGTGTCGCCCAATCGCACCCGATCTGTTCGATGGGTGCCACCACCGATCACGTCGCTTTGGACGGGTCGGTGGTGCTTGTGCGTTCGTTCGCCGTCTCCACCACCGGCCGAAGTCCCGGTGCGCCGGGAGTTGTGGCACCCGATCAGTTTCTGGAACCCCACGTCCCCTTCCGACTCCGTGCCTCCGCGCCCCCGTGGTGAACTGTTAGAATCGGCGCTGTGAACCGAACTTTTCCCGCACCGGAGGCCGCCCCCGTGACATGGCGTCGAACCGTCCGCACCGTCGTCGGCTTGCTGCTCACGTTGGCGCTGGTCGCTCCCGCCCGGGCGCGGCAGACTCCGCCCGACCCACTTAGGGAGATCAATGACTCGCTCCAGGTGCCCGGCACCAAGGACGCCGCCGAGGTTTTGTGCCCCGCGCTGGCGGCGATGAGGCCGCCACCGGGCGCGCCCGTTGGTTTGCGCAAGGTCTCGCTGATGACCAGCGCCGACGCTGAGTGGGCCGCGTGGGATTCGTGGGCCGCCGGAGATTCGCAGCAAGCGGTACTCACGGCGTTGAAGACGATCACCGATCCGAAGAGCAAGTTCACTTTCGGCTTGAAGTTCGGGCGGGCGAATGTCGCCCCCGAGTGGGTTGCGGCGGGGCTGTTCATCGAGACGGGCGATCCGCCGCTGATCGGGCTGGCCGTCACCGGCATGCGTTACCTTGCCCGGCTCGACGATCTCGCTCTCCTGTGCACGGTGGAAGCCGAGCGTCTCGCGGTCGCGAACAAGCCCGATGAGTGCGCCGCGCTGCTGGTGAACTGGGTGCGTTTCGGGCGGATGATGGCGGACAGGCCCTTTGCGAAGGAGAAGTCGTGGGGCGCCACGCAGATCGAAGCGGCGCTCGAACGGCTCGGCGACATCGCCTGCACGCACACCACGCTCTTCACCGAGAAATCAATCCAGAACACGAACAAAGACCTCGACCTCCGCGCCCTGGCTCCCGAACGGGTCCGGTTCCCGATCGGCGAGCGGATGGCGCTCAAGCAACTCGTCGCGCTCTCCATCGACGAGCGCGGCGGTCCCAAGCCCGATGCCTTCGGGCCGACCGTCGGGCGGCTGACCGCGGACCCGGCGAATGCCTACGACCTCTTTCCCCAGGCGGCCTATTGGAGCGAGATCGGCAAGGTCCACGCCGGGTGGTTCGATACGCGGGACACGATCGACAAGGTTTTGAACGACTGGCAGAAGCGCTGGGAACTCAACAACATCTTCGATCCGATCATGAAGACGCCGACGGACTACTCCAAGATGGATCGGCTGAAGTTCGCGATGGTCGAGGCGCTGGTCAAGGACATCCCGGTGATCTTCAATCAGCGCACCAGTCTGGTGACTCAACTCACCGGCACGCGTTCCGCGATCGCGGTGGTCGGTTACAAGTCCGTGCAAGGGCAGTGGCCTCCGACGCTGCCGCCGGTGCAGCCGCGCTTCGTCCAGAAACTCGATGATGATCCGTGGTTCTGGGAGGAGGAGCGCGAGGTTCGCGATTTTTTCCGGTACTTCGTGCCGATGCGAGACCAGCCGGTGGGGCCTCGGGAACTGCCGAAGCCGCATATGGTCCGGGTGGACCTGTCGGGGTCGTCCGCGAGCCTTGTCGCGGAGGAAGTCACCGGCGTGGCGTTTATCGTCCGAGTGGCATTGAAAGACCTGAAAGCCATCGCGCCGGGCGTCTACGACACCGCGGCGGGGACGCTCGACGAGACGAAACTCAAGGAGAGGTTGCTCGCCGCCGCCAAGGAGAGTGCCTCCAGAATATTCTCCGATCAGGACGCCTTGAAGGCGCTCCAGGACGGATTGACCTCCTCGGCGAACACGACCTCTGAGGTGCTGATGGCCGGGCTGCGGAGCATGCTCGACGCCCCCGGCGCGCAGTCCGCGCTGGATTCCGAGGCCCGTACTCATGGCCTCACGCTCGACGAACTCAAACAGTTCGTCATCAAGTTCAACGAAAAGGGGGATGCCGCCAACGCGCCGCTCTTGAAGAGCATGAAGGATGGACAGCCTCTTACACTTGAGATGATCGAGCAGATGCTCACCTCCCATGCGGAGGCTCTCACAAGCCCCGATCTTCTTGAGCCTTATATCAAGAAGGTCGTCGCGGCGTTGGCAACCCCCGGCGGCGTGGCGACCGGGCCCGGCATCACCGCCACCCTGACGGAGAAGGATTTCGTCCTCTACTCCGTCGGCCCGGACATGAAGGCCGACTACGCCAAAATAGTGGGCCGCGCGGGGCCGGATATTTTGATCTGGCCTCCGGTGCTCACCCTCGAGCGCCGTGCGCTCAAGGGCAACTGAACTCTTTTTCTCTCTTGCCTATCCCCCAGTGCCTAGTGCCTAGTGCCTAATGCCTACTCATAAACTCATCATCATCGGATCCGGCCCCGCCGGATGGACCGCCGCGATCTACGCCGCTCGCGCGCAACTCAGCCCCGTCGTTTACGTCGGCGTGCCGAAGCAGGACCCCTCCATCGTCCTCCCCGGCGGGCAACTCATGCTCACCACGGAGGTCGAGAACTACCCCGGATTCCCCCACGGCGTCACCGGCCCCGAGATGATGCGCATGTTCCAGGAACAAGCCGAACGCTTCGGCACGAAGGTCGTCAACGAGGACATCACCTCGTGCGATTTTTCCGCCGCGGGCAAGGGGCCGTTGACGCTGAAGACCTCCGGCGGCGGGAGTGTGCAGGCTCACGCGGTCATCATCGCCTCCGGGGCTGTCGCCAACTGGATCGGGCTGAAGAACGAGATGCGCCTCGCCATGTCGGGCGGCGGCGTCTCCGCGTGCGCGGTCTGCGACGGGGCGCTCCCCGCCTTCCGTAATCAACCTCTCGCGGTCGTCGGCGGCGGCGACACCGCGATGGAAGAAGCCACCTACCTCACCAAGTTCGGCAGCGACGTCACCATCATCCACCGCCGGCACGAGTTCCGCGCCAGCAAGATCATGCAGCAGCGATTCCTCGCCCAGCCGAACGCGAAAGTGCTTTGGAACAAGGTTGTCGTCGATGTGCTGGGCGATGAGAAGATCGAAGGTTTGACGCTCGAAGACACGGTGACGAAGGAGCGCACACGTTTCGACGCCAAGGGCCTCTTCATCGCGATCGGCCACACCCCCGCAACCAAGTTTCTCGCGGGCGCGGGGATCGAACTCGACGACAAGGGCTATATCCGCCTCCGCACCCGCAAGAGCACGACGAACATCGACGGCGTGTTTGCCGCCGGCGATGTTGCTGACTCTGAATACCGCCAGGCCGTCACCGCCGCGGGGATGGGTTGCCAGGCGGCGCTGGATGCGGAGCGGTGGCTGGGAGCGAAGGGGGTTCACTAAAGAATCAGTATTCCAGTCTTTCTCCGCGATCATCGCGCCTCTGCGTGAGCCTATCTGTCCGCTTCCCGCACCGCCCCGCAGAACGCCGCGATCAGCGCCGCGTCCTTCACGCCGCGAGCGCTCTCCACGCCGCTTGAGACGTCCACGGCCCAGGGGCGCACGATCCGGACGGCGTCGCCGACGTTCCCGGGAGTCAGGCCGCCCGCGAGGATGATCGGGTGGTCGCAGCCGTCCTTGACTCGGGCCAGCGCCTTCCAATCAAGGGTCTTTCCCTCGCCGCCGGAGCCGCCGTCTATGAGGAGCGCCTCGACTTCGTCCACGGCGCTCCATCGCCGGAACTCCGCTTCGATGGTCGTGGGATTGAATCGCACCGCCTTGATGATCCAAGGCCCGCAGCCGCGCACGGTTTCTTCGGACTCCGATCCGTGCAACTGCCCGTAATCGAACGGGCAACGCTCCTTTATTGCGGAGTATTCCTTGGGGTTCGGATCGACGAACAGCCCGACCTTCGCGACGAACGGCGGGAGCGCCAGCGCAATCTCCCACGCCTCATCGGGATCGATCCGCCGCACCGACGATTCGGCGAACACGAACCCCACCGCGTCCGCGCCGCATTCCGCCGCCACCATCGCGGTCTCGGCGTCGCGCACGCCGCAAATCTTGATCCGCGTTCTCGGCATGAAGAGAGGGTAGCACTTGTATGGGTCACGAATGGGTTTGGGGGTTCCATAAAGTGTTGCGCAGTTCGGGGTAACGCATCCGAAGCGCGCGGAGGGCTTTGGCGGGGAGAACGGCGCGAACGATCCCGCCGCCCCTCTCGGGGCTATGGAGACAACAAAGAAGAGGTATCGGCGTGGACGTACTCCCAGGGTTCCACGGCGAAGCGCCGCTGCACCCTGGGCTACTCACTGCCGGCCCTCCGAGCCTTGGGACGCGGTGTCGGCTTCTCGAACGCCCGGTTACTCTATGTTGCCCGTTGTCGGCCGCAGCGCCGCATCAGCATCCAGAGTTCCCTTCTCTTTGCGGTGAATGCCATGAAACGACTCGTTCTCTCCGCCGTCGCTCTTCTGACCTCCTGCACCTATTCGCCGCCGGCGCGCGAGCGCGGAGCGGCAAAGGTTGTGCTGACCGAGGTGGCTCGGTTTGAGCACGACTTGGTGACCGGGGTCGCCGTGTCAAAGTCGGGGCGGGTGTTCGTGTCGTTCTCTAACTGGCACGACGGGCATCGGATTCATGTGGCGGAAGTGGACACGAAGACCGGGGGGGGCAACTACTGGCCCTTCCCCGACGAGGCGTGGAACGCTTGGACGATGGATCAGCCGGTGCGCCTGGGGATGGGGCCGGACCATTTCATCTGCGTGCAGGCGGTGCATGTGGACGATCACGACCGGCTGTGGGTGCTCGACCCGGCGTCGCCTCGGATGCAGGGGATCGCGGGGAACGCTCGGCCGAAACTTGTGCGGTTTGATCTGGAGACGAACGCGGAGGCGCGGTCGTTCTTCTTTGACAGCGTGGCCGCGCCGCCGGGGGCGTACCTGAACGACGTGCGGATCGATACGAACACCGATCGCGCGTACATCACGGATTCATCGCTGGGCGGGCTGGTGGTGCTGGATATCTCGAACGGGGCGTACCGGCGTGCGCTGACGGGGCATCCTTCGACGATGGCCGATTCTTCGGTCGTTCTGAACGTCGAAGGGAAGGAGTTGCGATTCGCCGGCGGGCCGAATGAGGGCAAGGTGCCGCAGGTGTGCGCCAACGGGCTCGCGCTCGACGCGGTGCGGGGGTATTTGTATTGGCAGCCGATGACGTCGCGGACGCTGTACCGGATTCGGACGGGCCTGATCGGCGATCTGAGCGCGACGGAGGAGCAGATCGCGGCGGGGGTCGAGAATCTTGGCACCACCGTGGCGACGGATGGGATGGAGTGTGATGGACGCGGCAATCTCTACTTCTCCGACTTCGAGCACGATGCGGTTGTCGTGCGGTCGGAGGACGGGAAGGTGCGTACGCTTGTGACGGACCCGCTGTTGTCGTGGCCGACGAGTTTCGCGCTGGGGCCGGATGGGTCGCTGTATGTGACGGCGTCTCAGATTCAGCGGACGGCGTGGTTTAATAAGGAGGGGTTGATGCCGATGACTCCGTATCGGTTGTTGAGGCTGGGGCAGGTTGGGCGGTGAGTTGCGGTGTGCCGAAGACCAAGACATTCACCACAGAGACACAGAGAGCACAGAGGAAGACAACGGATTGGGTTCAAGGCAAAGACCCAAGGAAACATTTACATGGTCAGGGCTCTTGAACTGAAATCGCACTTTGACGCCGCGAAGCCGTATGGCGGGCATGTCGCCAGCGGCACTTCGTCGCAGCAGGATTCGTGGCGGCGCATCCACGATCAGGCGATCCTGACGGCGGAGCAGCGCACGCTCGTCGCGGCGTTCACGCGGCGGATGCCGGTGCTGGTGGTGTCGGGAGTATGGTGCGGCGACTGCGTGCAGCAGTGCCCGCTGATCGCGCGGATCGCGGAGGCGAACCCTTCGATGGTTGATTTGCGGTTTGTGGACCGCGACGAGCATCAAGAACTGGCGGACCAGGTGATGATCTGCGGCGGGCACCGCGTGCCGATGGCGATTTTCATGGCCGAGGATTATGAGTTTGTGTCGCTGATGGGTGATCGAACGCTGAGCGGGTACCGGGCGATCGCGGCTCGGCAACTCGGCCCGTCGTGCCCCCTTCCGGGCGCGCCGGTCCCGCCGGAGGAGATGGCGGCGACGATGCAGGACTGGGTGGATGAGTTCGAGCGGGCGCACTTGGTGCTGCGCCTCTCGCCCAGGCTCAGGCAGCAGCATGGGGATTGATGTGCCACGAGCCTTTCCTCTGGTCGGTTCGGGGCCTCGAACAACCGGAAGACACACGGGCCTCAAGACGGGTCGGAGGCTCACGTCAACAGAACGGAACAACGACGGATTGCGCCGGCGATTCGGGGTTTTCTTGCATTCGAGACCAGGGAAGCGTCGATCCGGGCGTGACCTCTGGGAGCCTGTGTGCCCGCGCCCGGAGCGAACAGCCGGGGGCACTTCGCGGTCTGAAGGGCCTCGGACGTTGCGGGATATCGGGGGGTGGTTTACCTTTGGGGTTGGGAGTGCGCCGGTCGCGCTCTTCGGGAGTTTCGGGGGTGACTGGGAGTTTGGTCACGGATGCCGACGATCACGGTTGACGGGCAGAGTCTTGCGGTTGATGGGCGGCGGCTCTGGATTGTTTCCGGGACCATCTGCTATCACCGTGTGCCGGCGGCGTTGTGGGGTGCGCGGATCGCGGCGGCGAAGCAGGCGGGGCTGAACTGTGTTGAGACGCCGGTGGTGTGGTCGTTGCACGAGCCGCGGCCGGGGGTGTTCAAGTTTGATGGGGATTTGGACCTTGCGGCATTCATCCGGCTGATCGGCGCGGCGAAGATGCATTGCATCTTGAGGATGGGGCCTTATGTGGGGGAGGGGATTGATCTGGGTGGGATGCCGGCGTGGCTGCTCAGAGACTGCGGGGGGAAGTTGCGGAGCGGTGCGGTGGAGTTTTTGCAGCCGGTGTCGCGATATTTTTCGGCGGTGTGCGACCGGGTGCAGCCGTTGCAGGCGTCGCTGTCGCGGAAGTCGGCGGGGCCGATTGTCGCGGTGCAGAACGAGCATCAGTGGCTGTGCGGGAGCACCGCGCAGGCGTCGGCGTATCTCCGGGAGACGAACCGCTATCTGCGCGAGAACGGGATCAACGTGCCGATCCTTTCGGCGAATGGTTTGTTTGCGAGCGCGGAGGGTGAGATCGAGGTGTGGTCGGGGCCGTCGCACCTGCACGCGAACATGAGGCAGTTGCGGGCGTTGAAGCCGGACCAGCCGCGGCTGGTGATGGGGTTGCCGACGGGGGAGCGGGGAGTGTGGGGCGAGGCGAAAGCGAAGAGCGTCGAGCGTAAAGCGGAGACGGCGGTTGGTGGGAGCGGGGCTTCCTTGATGAGGTCGATGTGTGAGGCGCTTGCGGCGGGGGCGCAGTTCAATCTTTCGCCGTTTCATGGGGGGACGAACTTTGGGTTTCTGGGCGGGCGGTTCGGGGACGCGGAGGGATCGTTTGCGACGACGAGCGCGGCGGCGGGGTCGCCGCTGGGTGAGGCGGGGGAGCGCGGTGAGACGTATGCGGCGGTGAGGCGGGTGTGTACGTTTGCGTCGCAGTTCGCGCGGGTGCTTTCGGCGTTGGACCCTGCGTATCAGCCGGCGATTGTGTCGCTGGATGCGCATCCGGCGGGCGCGGGGAAGAAGGCGAAGGCGACGGCCGACGAAGCGGGGCTGGTGGCGGTGGAGTGCCGGGGTTCGCAGGGTGGGGTGGTGTTTGTGTTCGGTCCCGCGGGCGGCACGGTTCGGCGTCGTGCGTCGGTTGTGCTGGCGGATGGTTCGACGCTGCCGATGGAGTTGGAGCGTGAGCCGGTGGGGTGGATGCTGCTGGATACGCACCTGGTGGACCGGGCGACCTTGGACTATTGCAATCTGAGCGCGTTCGCGCTGGTGGGGCGCGTGTTCGTGTGCTACGGGCCGGCGGGGATGTTCGGGGTGATGTCGATTAATGGTTCGGCGTTTGATGTGAGCGTGCCCACTGGTACCGAGCCGCATGTGAGCGAGCATGAAGGCGTGACGGTTGTGGTGTGCAACGAAGATTCGATCGATGCGGTGTGGCTGGATGCGTCGGCGGTGTATGTGGGTGCGTCGGGGTTTGACGCGGCGGGGCATGTGCTTGCGCACCCGTCGTACAAGAAGGTGACGCGGATCGCGGGGACGGGGGAGGTGAGTTCCATTGCGGCGGCGGTTTCGTTGAAGAAGAAGCCGAAGGTTTCGATGGGGGCATGGAGCGTGTGCGGGACGGATGATCTGGTGAAGGGGAAGAGCGAGCGGTACGCGCCGATCGAGGGGCCGACGGGGTTGGAGGCGCTGGGGGCGGCGTCGGGGTACGGGTGGGTACGGCTGAAGTTCAAGCACGCGACGAAGAGCGTGAAGGCTGGGTTCTTCGAGGCGGCGGATCGGCTGCATCTGTACTTTGATGGTGAGTATCACGCGCTGGTTGGCGACGGCCCGGGCGCGGAGGAGCGTGTTGTTTCGTTGCCTTTCAAGAAGGGCGATCATGTGGTGACGGCGCTGATCGACAATCTGGGTCGGCGGTGCGAGGGGGACGCGATCGGCGAGCGGAAGGGGCTCTTTGGTCATGTGCAGGAGGCGGCGGTGTTCCGGGCCGGGTCGCCGAAGGTTGTGGGGTCGAAGTCGATCGAGCCGCTGATGCACTGGCCGGTGGTGATGGGGCTGGAGGATGGTGACGCGACCGATCCGCGGCGTGTGACGTGGCGGATTCAGCATCGGAAGAAGACGCCGCTGATTATGCGTGTGGGCGGGCTTTCTGATCCTGCGGTGCTGATGCTGGACGGGAAGGCGCTGCGGGTGCTGCCGCGCGGAGCGACCGAATATGTCGTGCTGACTCCGGAGATGTTGTCTCGCGGGACGAACGAGGTGCAGGTGGCGGTGGTGGGCGATGTCGAGGCGGCGCAGCGGTTGTTGAAGGAGACGGTGGTTTTTTATGAAGGGGAGGCGGCGGTGACGGCGAAGTGCGGGTGGGCGTTTGCGAAGTGGGAGACGCCTGGGGTGACGAAGTTCAAGCAGTTGGGCGGGAAGGGTGCGTCGGAGTTCAAGGGTCGGCCGGCGTGGTGGCGGGCGACGATGACGTTGGATTCGGTCGGTGAGCCGTTGTACTTTGAGGCGGGCGGGCTGAGCAAGGGGCAGTTGTTTGTCAATGGGCATAATGCGGGGCGGTATTTCGTGGCGACGCGGACGGGGAAGGCCGTGGCGGGGCAATCACGGTATTACCTGCCGGAGCCTTGGTTGAAAGTGGGGGCGAATGAGATTGTGTTGTTTGATGAGCATGGGTTCTCGCCGGAGCGGTGCGGGGTGGTGGTGTAGTCGGGTGGGGCGAGTCGAGCGTGGAAAACCCTCACTTCGTTCGGGGTTCGTACCTGCGGGGTGTGGTTGACGGCCACTTCCGACCTCCCGCCGTTCCGGCAAGTGTTGGAGGCGGCGCCTTTGGATTGGCCTCTGAATGACTGAAACTACGGGATGATTCTGAGGGGCCGTGTCCCACGGGGGGGGTTGTGGTTGCTATTCTGGGCGTTCGTCGCGGTATTCGCGTCGCGGTACGGTCAACTTTCTAGGAGTCGCTCATGGCAAAGTATTCGATCGCGTGGATGCCCGGAGACGGGATCGGGAACGACGTGATGGAGGCGGCGCGGCTGGTGCTCGACGCGATGGGGCTGGATGCGGAGTACCCGCACTGCGACATCGGGTGGGAGTTCTGGTGCAAGGAGGGGGACGCGCTCCCCGATCGGACGGTGAAGGCGCTGCAAGGGACGACATGCGGGCTTTTCGGGGCGATCACGAGCAAGCCGCAAGACGAGGCGAAGGAGGAGTTGGCGCCCGAGTTGAAGGGCAAGGGGCTCCAGTACTTTTCCCCGATCGTGCGTCTGCGGCAGATGTTCAATCTGCACACGAACATGCGGCCTTGCAAGAGTTACCCGGGCAACCCGCTGAACTATCGCGGGACGCAGATCGCCAACCCGTCGGGAACGGATGTGATGATCGATCAGGTGGTGTTCCGCGAGAACACCGAGGGGTCGTACGGCGGGGTGGAGTTCTTCCCGCTGCCCGAGCCTGTGTACACGGCGCTGTGCGCGAACCCGAAGATGAAGCCTTGGAAGGACAAGGGGCTGGAGAACGTGGCGCTGTCGACGCGGATCGTGTCGAAGCAGGGCTGCACGAGCATCTGCCGGCAGGCGTTCGAGTTTGCGAAGAAGACGGGTCGGAAGCGCGTGACGCTGGTGGAGAAGCCGAATGTTTTGCGGGAGACGGGCGGGCTGATGACGCGGTGCTTCCGCGAGGTGGCGAAGAGGTACCCGGACATCTGGGCGGACGAGGCGAACATCGACGCGATCTGCATGTGGATGTTCAAGAACCCGCAGGATTACTCGGTTCTGGTGGCGGAGAACATGTTCGGCGACATCATCAGCGACTTGTGCGCGGGGCTGGTGGGCGGGCTGGGGTTCGCGCCGAGCGCGAACATGGGGGACACCTACGCGGTGTTCGAGCCGACGCACGGGAGCGCGCCGAAGTACGCCGGTCAGTACAAGGTGAACCCGATCGCGATGCTGCTGACGTCGAAGATGATGCTCGATTGGCTCGACGAGAGCGACAAGGCGCTGCGGCTGGAGGCGGCGGTGTCGCGGGTCATCAAGGAAGGGAAGGTGCGGACGTACGACATGGGGGGGAAGGCTTCGACGATGGAAGTGGCGAGGGAAGTGGCGCGGTTGGCGGTTTTGTGATCGCGGGGAGAAGAGTTGGCACGGATGGCACCGATGGGCAGAAAGAGAAGCCACAGATGACCCAGATGGGCCCAGATAGGGGATTGGGATGATTCAGGTGGACTTGGAGAGAAGCCACAGATGACCCAGATGGGCCCCGATGGATGGGATGCCGCGGAACTCAACTCGATCACGGAGCGGGTGATCGGGGCGGCGTTTCAGGTGGGAAACGCGCTTGGCACCGGTTTTCTTGAAAAAGTTTACGAGAATGCGCTTTCGCACGAATCAAGGAAACGTCGGCTGCGGGTCGAGCAGCAGCGGCGGCTCGAGGTTTTCTATGACGGCGTCGTCGTTGGTCAGTTTGTTGCGGACATGGTCGTTGACGATTGTGTGATCGCTGAGATCAAGGCAGTGAAGAGTATTGACGATGCCCATCGGGCACAGTGCCTCAACTATTTGGCCGCGACCGGCCTTCCCATCTGTCTGCTGATCAACTTCGGAAATCGCGTCGAGGTGAAACGAATCGTCGGCCCCAATGCCCCCTACTTTTCTCCGCTTCATCTGGGCCCATCTGGGTCATCTGTGGCTCCTCCCACGGTAGGCGGCATCCCCGCGACATGGGCGGAAGTGGCAGAGTTTGGTGGAGACGACGAACTGTGAACCAACTTCGCTCCGCGGTTCTCATCACCTGGAAGCGCAACGGGGCGTATGCGCGGCGGCTGGTGGGTGATCTTGCGCCGGGGCGGTGGCTGGCGCAGCCGGTGGATGGCGTGGTGATGAATCATCCGGCGTGGATCGTGTCGCATCTGAATGTGTACGCGCCGATCGCGGCGGCGATGCCGCGGCGGGAGGCGTTCGAGGACCCGATGGAGCATCGTTACGGGCAGAAATCGAAGGTGTTGCTGGATGCGGCGGAGTATCGGCCGGGGGCGGAGTTGCTCGCCGAATACTCGCGGCTTCACGACGACGCGCTGGCGGCGCTGGAATACGCGGACGATTCGGTGTTCGGCGAGGTGAACCCGCTGGAGCGCTGGCGCGCGGTGCATCCCACCGTCGGCGACATGCTGGTGACGCTGATGGTGAAGCACGAGTCGGGGCACCTGGGTCAGTTGTCGGCGTGGCGGCGGGCGATGGGGCTGCCGCCGGTGGCGGTGTGACAGGGATTCCGTGCGGTTCGCGCGCCCGTCGCGCAACTTGGGACCCCGGAGGGGTCGGCTGTAGTAGCCGGGGGTGCCTCACCCCCGGTACGCGGCGCACCCAAACCATTTTTTTTTTCCCACCCCATGGGGGTCGGCCGACGCTACGCGGTCGGCATGGCCTCGACGGAGAATCCGGAGTTGAGCCGCTGCGCCGGCACGTCGCCACGCGGAAGGAACATCATCGGACGATCACGTTTGAATATAATATGCGCACCCTGTTGAAATAATATAACGTGGAGTTTGACGGGCGGTACGTCTGGGATTGATGTGGCCGACCCCTCCGGGGTCGCGGAAGATTGGTGGGTGCGCCGCGCACCGGGGGTGAGGCACCCCCGGCTACTACAGATGACCCCGATGGGGTCGCGGAAAATTGGTACGCGCGCCGCGTACCGGGGGTGAGGCGTCATCGCCCTTTTACGCATCTCGGCGTTGCGACGAACTTAGGTTGAGCCGCCGAGGTCCGCGTCGATCCCGCGGCCCGTTTGCCGGAAGTTTCGACGCAAATCGAGCTGGTTTCGTGGCCTTTCGTAGATATATATAAGGGTGAGGGCGCGAGCCGGGGGGAGCGCCTCGTTCACACACCTCTTCATTCTCGATATTGCTGTATAGCCTGGACTTGACCTTCCGCTTTGAGCGGCTAAAGAGGACGATTCACGCAAACCCGGTCAGCACGCGGATCGGCTTATTTGCCTCCCGCGTTACACTCCCCCCATGCCGCGACCATGAATCGATGGAGCCAAGGAATCGGAGCCACGCGCCATCGACGATGAGCCGCCTGAGTGCGAGGAGCGCATGAAGGGATCGGTGCCGACCCGGCTACAAAATCCTCCGCGCCCTCGGATAACTCCCCAGCACCGTCAGGTGTTGGCAGTGCGTCCGGGCATCTTCGATCGCGGCGGCGATCTTCGCGTCGTCCTGGTGCCCTTGGGCGTCGATGAAGAAGGTGTAGGTCCAGTTGACTCGGCCGCTGGGGCGTTTGTCGATGTGGGTGAGGTTGATGCCCGCTTCCTCGAACACCCTCAAAACACTCACCAGCGCGCCCGGCTTGTCGGCCGTCTCGAACATGATGCTCGTTTTGTCGTCGCCGCTGGGCTTGGCGGACTGCTTCGAAATCACGGCGAAGCGGGTGACGTTGTTGGGGTTGTCCTCGATTTTCTCGAAGAGGACGTCGAGGCCGTAGATCTGGCCCGCGAGCGGGGAGGCGATGGCGGCGAGGCCGCAGGCGGGGTCTTTCTCGAACTCTTCGAGGACGATCTGCACCGCGCGGCTGGTGCTGGGCGCGGGGACGAGTTCGGCTTTGGGGAACTGGGTGGCGAGCCAGTTGCGGCACTGGTCGAAGACCTCGGGCTTGGACAAAATCTTCCGCACCTCGCGCGGCTCGCAGGATGAGAGCAGCGCGTGATGCACCTCCAACAAGACCTCGGCGTAGACCTTGAGTTCCTGGCCGTGCTCGGCGAAGGCGTCGAGGGTCTCGACGATGCCGCCGCCGATGGAGTTCTCGATGGGGGCGAGGCCGTAGTGGCAGTGGCCTCGGAGGACTTCGGTGTAGACCCCCGCGATGGTGTGCAGGTCCTCGAAGGAGACGGAGTTGCCGAACTGCTTGACGGCAGCCTGGTGGCTGAAGGAGCCGGGCGGGCCGAGGTAGCCGATGCGGAGGGGTTGTTCGAGCGCGAAGGAGCCGGACATAATCTCCCGGTAGACGGCTTCGACGGTGCGCGCGGGGAGCGGGCCGGTGTTGGCGGCGAGGACGCGCTGCAGGACGGCCTGTTCGCGGTGGGGCGCGTAGATGGGGACGCCCGTGCCGCGCTTGATGAGGCCGACCTCGACGATGAGGCGGGCGCGGTCGTTGAGGAGTCGGACGAGTTGGTCGTCCATGCGGTCGATGAGCAGGCGGATATCGTCGAGCGAGCGCGCGGGGGCTTGGTCTGAGTTGTGTGAGTCGCTCTCCACGGGGTACTCCATCGGCAAGAACATTCACCACGGAGACACGGAGACACGGAGAAGAGATGGAATTGTGATGCAAAAAAATGGGGATCGGAAAGGCCTTCCGGAGGCCAACCGCGCGCCCTCACATCACATTCAATGTACTTCTCAGTGTCTCCGTGCCTCCGTGGTGAATGACCTAGGCTCTTGAGTTGGGTCGAGTTCGGTCGATTGATCGACCGGGAATCGTAGCGGACATTGTCCCAAGAAGGTGCCGTGATGGAATGGACTGTTGGGCAGGTTGTGATGGTCGCGGCCGCGCCGGGTGGCGGTGGGGGCGATTGGCCCTGGACCGTGCATGTCGCGGCGGTGATGACGCTGCTGGTGGGCATGTTGATCTGGCTCGCGGGTGGGAAGTTGATGCGGCCCGCGTTCATCGCGCTCGGGGCGCTCGTCGGGGTGGCGCTGGCGCACCTGATGCCGGCGATGATTTCGCAGTGGATCGGGGAGTGGATGCTCTCGGGGCTTGGCGCGGTGATCGGGGCGATGGTCGGGTGGCTGGCGTTCCGGGTGCTGGTGGCGAACACTCTGGCGGTCGTGATCTCGGTGGTGAGCGTGCTGGGCGTGGCGGCGTTCGTGAGACTGCCCGTGCCGAGCGCCGCGCCGGGTGCGGTTGAGACTGCGCCTGAGGAATCTGGCCCGACCACGCCGCGGACATTGGAGGAGTGGTTCGCCTCGTTGCAACTGAAGCAGTTGAAGGACACGGTTCGTGAGGCGGTGGACGCGGCGAAGGCGCGCGTGGATGAGACGGCGGCGGAACCCGATGAGTCGGCGGGGTCGATCGCGGATTTGACCGTGGAGCGCGGGTCGCGCGCGGTGAAAGTGTTCGCGGCCCGTTCGTGGCAGCAGTTGGTGTTCTTCTGGAATCGTGACCTGGATGCGCGCGGACGGGCGTTGCTGCTGCTGGCGCTGGTGATGGGGTATCTCGGCGGGCTGGTGCTGGGGTTCGCGCTGCCCAAACGTGCGGCGGCGGTGACGACGGCGATGATCGGGCCCGCGGTGTGGATGCCTGCGGCGGCGTATGGAATCGTGGCGCTGGGGCTGCCGCTGGCTTCACGGATACCGTCGGACCCGCTCGTGTGGCTCGTCGCGTGGGCGGCGCTGGCGGGGGCGGGGCTGGTGTTCCAGTTGTTCTTTGGGAAGAAGAAGGCGGCGAAAGCGGCGGGGTGAGAATCAGGTGGAGCAGGCATCCTGCCTGCTCATGCGAAAAAGACTGGGCAGGCTGGTCTCCGCGGCGACTCTTCGAGAAGCCTGCCCCACCTAGAACCGCGTAACTCGGCGACAGTCATTCACCTACTTGGCATCGTCCGCTTCGACGCTTGCCACCGTTCGCGGCGGCTTGACCTCGGTCGCCTTGTTGCTCGCGCTCACGAGCCTGCCCGCGAAGGGGAGGAGCGCGATGACGGAGGCGGCGGAGAGCGCGGCGGCGAAACCGCGCGACTTGTAAGGGCAGCCCTGGATGCCCGCGTCCTCCGACGATTGTTCGAGGAGCGGCGCGCCCGCCAGCCTCAGGTAATAGAACGCGGCGATGGCGGAGTTAAGGCCCATCACGATCACCAGCGTCATCTCACCCGCGGAGATGGCGCTGGTGAAGAGGTAGAACTTGCCCGCGAAGCCCAGCAGCGGCGGCAGGCCGAGGAGGCTGAGGGAGCAGATGACCATGCACCAGCCGAGGACGGGGAACGAGCGACAGAGCCCGCGGAGATCGTCGAAGGTCTCGATCTCTTCGCCCGGCTTTCGTTCGAGGCACGAGAGGACGGCGAAGGTGCCGAGGTTCATGAAGCCGTAGCACAGGAGATAGAAGAGTGTGGCGGCGAGGCCGTTCTGGCTGAGCGGCCCCCCCGGTGCGCCCGGCCCCGCGACGAGGCCGACGAGCATGTACCCCGAGTGGGCGATCGACGAATACGCCAGCACGCGCTTCACGTTGGTTTGCAGGAGGGCGAGGACGTTGCCGACGGTCATGGTCATCGCGGCGATGACCCAGAGAAGGACGCGGAGCGCATCCGGAAGGGAGGCATGGTCCGCCCCGAAGCCCCAGCCGACGACGCTGAGCAGGAGCATCAGCGAGATGAACCCCGCCGCTTTAGGAACAAACGCAAGGAAGGCGGAGACGCTCGACGCGGCCCCTTCGTACACATCGGCGGTGTAGAAGTGCATGGGGACGGCGGCGATCTTGAAGCAGATGCCGACGATCGACATGACGAGGCCGATCATGGCGATGCCGCCGAGGCTTCCGTCTTTGGCGATCTGCTCGGCGAACACCTCGGCGATCCCCGGCGTGACGCCGTCGCCGAAGAGGAGGGTGGTGCCGGTGGCGCCGTAGAGCATGGCAAAGCCGTAGAGGAAGAACGCGGCCCCGAGCGCGCCGAGGAAGAAGTATTTGATCCCCGCCTCCTGGCTGCGCGTGCCGCCCCCCGTGGTCGAGATGCTGACCATGACGTAGGTGGGGAGGCTGACGAGTTCGAGGGCGAGGAAGAGCCAGATGAGGTCGTCGGCCGACGCGCACAGCATGAGGCCGGTGAGGCTGAAGAGGATGAAGGCGTAGAACTCGCCGCGGGTCGAGCGGATGGCGTCGAAGGTGTTTGATCGGTTTAGCGAGGCTTCGTAGTCGCGGTCCACGGTGCCGCTGAGGAGGAGGACGAGCAGGACGCCAACGGCGGCGACGAGCATCTTGACGAAGGGCATGAGGTGCGGCAGGAGCGAGTGCGGCGGGGTGGGCAGCATCGTTGCGAGGATGCCCGCGAGGATGAGCGCGACGATCGAGATGCCGGCGCACATGCGGCGGACTTCGCGCTTGGGCGAGAGGCCGACGACCATGACGATGACGGTGGCGGCGAAGAGGATGATCTCCGGGCCGAGGTAGCGGAGTTTTTCGACGATGGGGAGGGAGGCGAGGAAGAGGTTCATGGATGGGCCTCCGCTATCTTCAGCCCGTTCATACGAGCCCCGAACGAAGTGAGCGGCGGGCCGGCGCCGTTCCGCTCACTTCGTTCGGGGCTCGTAGGAACGACCAGCCCCGCGGGCTGAAGAGGCGCAGGTGTTTCCGCTGTGAGCATGTCTTTGGCAGCCGTTTGCGCGTGCGAGATGGCTGCGGCGACGGAGGGTTCGAGCGTTTTGATGAACGGCGTGGGGATGACACCCAGGATGATGCAGCCGAGGGCGAGCGGGATGAGGATGCCGATCTCGCGGCGTGTGAGGTCGCGCGGGAGGGCGCTTGGATCAGTGGCATGGGCGTCCCGCCCGTGATCCTTGTGGCCGCCGGGTTCGCGGAGCGGGCCGAAGACGACCTTGCCGACCATATAGAGGAGGTAGACGGCGGCGACGATCATGCCCGCGCCGGCGACGGCGGCGTACCACGGGCCGAGGGTGCCGAGGGTTCCGCCCTTGCCGATGCCGATCGCTCCGGACTGGAACGCGCCGAGAAGGCACATAAACTCGCTGACGAAACCGTTGAGCCCCGGCAGGCCGACGCTGGCCATGGTGAAGAAGACCATGAAGAATGCCCAGACGGGCATGACCTTGGCGAGGCCTTCCATCTCCTGCATCGAGCGGGTGTGGTAGCGCTCGTAGATCATTCCGATGCAGAGGAAGAGCGCGCCGGTCGAAAGGCCGTGGTTGATCATGTAGAGGACGCTGCCGACGCCGCCCATCATGTTGAGGGCGAACATGCCGAGCATGCAGAAACCCAGGTGCGCGACGGAGGAATAGGCGACGAGTTTCTTGACATCGCGCTGGACCCAGCAGATCAGGCCGCCGTAGAGGATGCCGACGATGCAGATGGTGGCGATGACGCCTGCGTACTCGACGACCGCCATCGGCACGAACGGCAGGACGAAGCGGTAGATGGCGTAGGTGCCGAGTTTCAGCAACACGCCCGCGAGGACGACGGAGCCGGCGGTGGGCGCTTCGGTGTGCGCGAGGGGGAGCCAGGTGTGGACGGGGAAGAGGGGGACTTTGACCGCAAACCCGCACATGAGGGCGAAGAGCACCCACGATTGCTCGCTGAGGGTCATCCCCCGCGCGGCGGCGGCGAGGGTGTCGATATCAAAGTTCCACGCGACGGCGCCGTTTTTCGTGGCGATGAAGGCGACGTAGATCAGGCCCGCGAGGGCGATGATCGAGCCGGTGAAGGTGTAGAGGAAGAACTTGGTGGCGGCCTTTTTGCGGTTGGTCGAGCCGAAGAGCGCGATGAGGACGTACATGGGGACGAGGGTGAACTCGAAGCAGGTGTAGAAGAAGACCAGGTCGCGCGCGAAGAAGACGCCCAGCATCGGGGCCTGCAACACGGTGAGCCAGGCGTAGAACGCCCGCTGGTTTTCGGTGATGGCCGTCTTGGACCCTAGCACGCACAACGGCTGAAGGATGGCTGTCAGGATGACCAGCCACATCGCCACCGCGTCCACGCCGTAGGAAAGATGGATGCCCATCTCGGGCAGCACGGCGAACGAGTTTGCGAACTGATAGGTCGCGCCGTGGTCCCAATCGAAGCGGCTCATCATTGCGAAGACAATGATGAGAACGCCGATCGAGACCCCCATCGCGGTGCGATGAGCGCGCTCGGCGGGACGGGAAGCGATGAGCAGCGCGCCGAGGATCGGCAAGGCCATGGCGAGGAGCGGGAAGAGGCTTGTGAGTGTCGTCATCTCAGCCGTTCGCTCCCATGACGATCAGGACGATGATGAGGACGACCGCGAGGCCGCCGGCCATTCCCACCGCGTATCCCTGCAGGACGCCGCTCTGGCTCGGGCGAATGGCGCGGGCGAACCACTGCGGCAGTTTGCCAAAGAGATCGACTAGGCCGTCGATCACCAGTTTGTCGAACCAGTGGAAGAGCGAGGCGAGCACCCACAGCGGCGTGCGGACGACGGCGTCGTAGAACTCATCGACGTACCACTTGTTCTGGGCCCAGCGCGGGATCGGGCCGAGCATCGGGAGGAGCGCATCGGCGCGGCTGGTGGCGGCGGAGGTCCTCCCCGCGAGGTGCAGGAAGAACGCGATGCCGATGCCGATGAAGCCGACGATTCCCGAGGCGTAGTACATCGCTTTGTGCGGGTCGAAGCCGAGGAAGGTGCCGAGCCCATGGGTTTGAGACCCATGGGCTTCGTGCGCGCCGGGTGATTCCACGAACGCAGTCGATGAGTGAACCATCGAACCAACCCACCCGTGCTGGTCGGGCATCATGAAGTAGGTGGGGATCGCGAGGAAGGACGCGAGCGCGAGGATCAGCAGCACGCTGTTGATCGCCCAGCCCGGCGGGTGCGGATGGAACTCATGCGTGGCATGGGCTTTCAGCCCATGTCCCTCTTCTCCGTGCTCTCCGTGTCCTCCGTGCCCCCCGTGATGAGAATCGTCTTCCGAATGCACCTCATCCCCCGGCTCAAAGTCCCGCGGGCCGACGAACACCCGGAAGTAGACGCGGAACGTGTAGTACGCCGTCAGCCCCGCCGTGAGCAACAGAATCCATCCGATCCACTGGCTGCCCGCGATGATGTCGCCCGGCGTGGTGAACGCCTGCGCCAGGATCATGTCCTTGGAGAAGTAGCCGCTGGTGATGAGGGGGAACCCCGCGAGATTCAGACAGCCAACGAGCATGGTCAGGCCGACGATGCGCCAGCCGGGCATTTTCTGGACGCCGGAGAGTTTGCGGAGGTCGAGTTGCCCGGCGAAGCCGTGCATCACGGCCCCGCACGCGAGGAAAAGCAAGGCCTTGAAGAATGCGTGGGTGAAGACGTGGAAGCATGCGCCGACGCTGGTCATCACGCCGAGGCCCGCGAACATGTACCCGAGTTGGGAGACGGTGGAATAGGCCATGATGCGCTTGATATCGAACTGGGCCATGCCGATGGTGGCGGCCAGCAGCGCGGTGATCGTGCCGGTCCACGCGACAATGGTGAGCGCGAAGTGCGTGTCGTCGAGGAGGAAGAGCGGCATCGTTCGCGCGATGAGGTACACCCCCGCGGTGACCATCGTCGCGGCGTGGATCAGCGCGCTGACCGGCGTCGGCCCCTCCATCGCGTCGGGCAGCCAGACGTAGAGCGGGAACTGCGCGCTCTTGCCGAACGCGCCGATCATCAGCAGGCAGGGGATGACCCATTCCTGCCACTGACCCGCGAGCGGCCGCCCCGAGGCGTCCACCCCTTGACGCACCATCTCAAACAGCGGGCCGAACTCGACCGTGCCGAAGGTCACGAAGATCAGGAAGATGCCCACCGCGAGGCCGAGGTCGCCGATGCGGTTGACGATGAAGGCCTTCTTCGCCGCCGCAACCGCGCTCGGCTTCTGAAAGAAGTAGCCGATGAGCAGGTAGGAACACAGGCCGACGCCTTCCCACCCGAGGTAAAGCAGGAAGAGGTTGTCGCCCATGACGAGGCAGGCCATCGAGAAAACGAAGAGCGAAAAGCCCGCGAAAAACCGCCCGTAGCCCTTGCCGACGTCGCTGGCCATGTATTCGCTGGCGTAGAGGGCGATGAGCGTGGCGAGGCCCGTGACGAAGAGCATCCAGAGCCACGACAGGCCGTCCATGTAGAAACCGAACTTCGCGGAGAGTGATTGGCCGGCGTCGCTGCCCCAGGAGACGCCGATCCACTCGTAGATGTGAGTGATCTGGGTCTGGTGCCCGGCGTTGTTCCACGCGAGGAAGCCCGCGACGGTGACGACGAAAGAGAGTGCGAGCGCGCCGACCGTGATGACGGCGGGGAGTTTGGTTTTACTGCGGAAGGCGATGGTCAGGCCGCAGAGGATGGAGGCGATGAGCGGCAGCAACGGAATCGCGGCGAACCAGGCGGGGCCGCCCCCCGCGGACGACGCGGCATGGCCAGCGACTTCGGAGGCGAGCGTGAAAACCGATCCAACTGTCCCGAGCGATTCAATCAATCCAAGTTCCTTGTCTTTTTCTTAATTTCCACTTTCCATTTTCCACTGTTCCCTGTCCGCTTTCCGCTGTGCTATCCCGCCATCTCCCCCCACGCCGCGGCGTCCAGCGTTGCCTTCCTCCGGAAAATCCACACCACAAGCGCGAGCGCAAGAGCCGCCTCCGCCGCCGCGATCGTGAGCACGAAGATGACGAACACCTCGCCCGTGTGATTCAGGTGATAGCGGCTGAACGCGATCAGCGCGATCCCCGCCGCCTGGAACATCATCTCGGTGCAGAGGAACATGATGATGAGATTCCGCCGTGACACAAACCCGATGACCCCGATCGCAAACAACGCCGCCGAGACGAACAGGAAATGATAAAGCGTGAGCGGGCCGATGGGGGCGTCGGTTGCGGCGAGAGTGAGGTTGGTGAGGGTGGGGGGCACGGGGCTTTGGGTTCGGGGTTCGGGGTTCGGGGTTCAGGGTTCAGGGTTCAGGGTTCAGGGTTCAGGGTTCAGGGTTCAGGGTTCAGGGTTCGGGGTTCCTTGCCTTGAACCCAATCCCATGCCTTTCTCTGTGCTCTCTGTGTCTCTGTGGTGAATGTCTTCTGCCTTGGGTCTTGGGTCTTTCCACTCCCTATTCCCCACTCCCTACTCCCTTCTACTTGTCTTCCTCTGCGCTCTCGGCGCCTCTGTGGTGAATGTCTTTGTCTTAGCGTGCGGGACGCGCCGCGGCGGCTTTCTCCGCTTCGCTCATCTCGATCTGTTTGCGGGCGAGGACCACGGCCCCGAGCATCGCCATCAACAGGATGATGCCCGCCAGTTCGAGGGCCATCGGATGCTCCGCGATGAGCGTGAAGCCCACGCCGTCGATGTTTTCGGTGCGGACGTCGGGTGGCAGGTTGAGAGTCAGTTGTTGGCCGTTCGAGGCTGTCGCACGAAGCCCGGCCGCCATTTCTTCGCTGAAGAGTGCGGCGACGCGCGGGTCGTCAAGGGACTTCTTGAACTTCGCGGAGTCGCCGATGCTCAGGGTCATCGTGTGCGCCGAGGTGTTGAGACCGGCGGCGACTTTCGAGACCTCGGGACGCGCGAATCCCCCTCGCGGCTCGAAAACGCCCAGTCGATCGAACGAGTTGATGACTTTCTTCGGCATCCGCGCCAGCAGCGCGTCGCCCTGTCCCCGAGGCACCGCTGGCTCCAGTGTTTGCACGCCTCGCGCCATCATCACCGTCAGAAGCGCCAAGAGTACAAAGCCCACCACCGTCGCCACCGCCGGTTCGCGGCTGTAGCGGTCGTACTCCGACGCGACGCCGACCTCGCCACCCTCGGGGGTCTGCTCCGCGAGCATGATGACGAAGAGGTAGGTGATGAGGATCGCACCCGCGTAGATGATGATGAGCGCAAACGCCATGAACTCCGCCCCGAGCATCAGATAAAGCGCCGAGGAGGCGAGGATCGTCATGATGAAATACAACGCCGCGTACACCGGCTTCGGATGCGAGATCACCCGAACCGCCGACCCGAGGGCGATCGCCGCGAAGAGGTAGAAATAAAAGCCCGGCCGATCCGCCCC
This sequence comes from uncultured Phycisphaerae bacterium, assembly GCA_947085435.1. Lineage (GTDB taxonomy): Bacteria > Planctomycetota > Phycisphaerae > Phycisphaerales > UBA1924 > JAEUIV01. The sequence goes on along the minus strand of CAMTWL010000010.1, from coordinate 30,892 downwards.
CGCTTTCAGAGCGAGCGCAAGGAACGCCCCGCCCAAACCGACGGCCGCGAGCAGAGCCCCGATGACCTGCGGGCTGAGTTTGGGTCTGGGCAGGGTCAACGAGACGCCGAACCCGCCGAGGGCGATGCAGATGTAGAGCAGGATGGGGTTGGCCACGAACTCCACGGTCACTCGACTCCGGTTTCGCTGGGGCGACGCCTCACGATGGGCGGAGAATAAGGGGTGGGTGTTGGATCGGCAACAGCCCGTCCGTCCACCGTGGCGGCGCGGGGCCTGGGTTCGGCTTTAGAAAGGCCCGGCGAGAACAAAAAATCCAGGGAAGGTTCCCTGGGTCTTTGGAGTTTGCTTGCAGGCGGCGTCGGCCTACTCCCCGCTCATCAGCGCCGTCAGCAGCGCCCGCATCGCCCGGCGTGACGGGCGCGTGCGCACGCTCGGGATGAGGCCGCCGAATCCCGTGGTCCTCCCGCAAGCGTGGTTCGTTGAGTTTCCTTCGCTGGCGCGAAGGGCTCGTTTGCGCGTGGCTCGTTGATCTTCAACACCTGCATCCGTCGCCTCCTGTTCCACTTCGATAGTCCCTTGCGCGGTTTGACAAGAACAGCAAGTTTATTTTGAAATTATTTCCAGGGAATCCGATTTGTTCGCCCGCGGCAAGGGGGGCCCGGCCCTCCCGCCTCCTCCGTGAAACTCCGTGCCCGCGGTGGTGAACCCCGTCGCTTGCGCTTCCGGCTCTGTTGAGGCGGGAACCCGGTCGCCGGCGCTCGCGGCTCGTTCGGGTAGGGAAAAACCCCTCGCGTGCGCGAAGGGGTCGTTGGCGTTGCGGATTCCGGGCGTTGGTACGCTGAGGCATGGCCAAGAGACCCGCGAAATCCGATTCAAGCGCGGCCGCCCCGCCAGCAACGACCGAGATCGCTCTGGGCCCCGGTTGCCGCGTGGCGATCTTCCACGGGCCGGAGGTCTACCTCCGCACCGGCTACACCGAAAAACTGAAACAAGCGGTCGAGCAGACAGGGCAAGACGTGCAGGTCATGCGGTTTGACGGCGTAACGGCGCAGCCGGCCGACGTGCTGGATGAGTGCCGGAGCATGGCCCTCCTTGCCCCCTACAAGATTGTCATCGTGGACGACGCCGACCAGTTCATCACGCCGAAGCGGTTCCAGATCGAAGAGGATGGGAACGAAAAAGGGTCGAAGAAGCAGCCCGACATCGCCGAGGCGAACCGGCGCGAGGCCGCCGCGATGGACGAGAAGCCGAAGGACGACGGCAAACGCCGCGCGATGCTCGAACGCTACGCCCAGTCGCCCTGCGACAACGTGACGCTCGTGCTGCGTTCGGAGGGTTGGCGCAAGGGCAACCTCGACAAGATGGTGCAAAGCGTCGGGGTGGTGAGGGAGTGCGCGGTGCTCGAAGAGGGCCGCGCCGCCAACTGGACCGCGACGCGCGCCAAGCAACACTACGGCCGGGCGATGGAGGTCGCCGCCGTCGAGCTGCTCGTCTCCTCGCTCAACAAAGACCTCGCGCGGATCGACGGCGAACTGATGAAGCTCGCGGGGGCGACGAAGGAAGGCGAGGCGATCTCCGCCGCGCTCGTCGAAATGCTGGTCGCTCCGGTCGCCCAGCAGCGAAAGCCCTGGGAACTGAGCGACGTGCTCCTGAACCCCGATCCGGCGGCGGCGATGGTCAAACTCCACGAACTGCTGGACCGATGCGGGATCGATCCGGTGCCGTTGCGCTGGGCGTGCCTCGATACCGCGACGAAGCTGCACGCGGTGTCGCAGGAGATCGCCCGCGGCGTGCCGCCGGCCGCCGCGGGGAAGTCGATCAAGTTCTTCTTCGGTGCCAAAGCGGAGGGAAGCAGGCGAGTGGGCAAGAACGCGGGGTCGGGGGCGTGCGCCGCGCTGCTGCGCGGATGCGTCGAGGCCGACTGGAAGGGGAAAACGGGCCAGGGCGACCCGGTCCACGGCTTGGAAGCGCTTGTACTCTCGTTCGCTAGGACCGCCACGTTGAACACGGGACGGCCCGCTGGCCGATAACAAGGTCATGCATTCAGGACCGGAGGGCTGAAGTTCTCAAGCCCGGAGGGTCGCCTCGACTCGCCGTGTGCGAGCTGGCAGTCAGTAGCCGGGGGCAAAGCAGCCTGCCCGCCGCGGCGGGAGTCTTCGAGCGCCGCCCCCGGATCACGGCCTCTCTTTTTTCTCTTGCACCCCGTGGGGGTGCTCGTAACTTGACCCGGAGTTTGTAGTGAGAGACCAGGGCGTTTACCTCAGTCAGACACCGCCGCCGCGCACTCCGTTGCGCCGCTCGAACTTCCGCCCGCGCGCATCCGTCCAATGCGTCGTCGTCGCGCTGACCCTTCTCGCCCTCGCGTCCTGCTCCGAATCCACAAAGGAACCCGCCCCCATCTCCACCGGCCTGAATACGCTCGAACCTGACGCGCCCACGCCCGCCGCCGAAGCGGACCCCGCCACCCAGGCCAAACTCGACCTCATGGCCCAGGCCCAGCAGAACAGCAATGTCTCGGTGGACGCCCCGCCGACTCGCTCGCCTCGTTCCCGCGCCGCACAGCCCGAGCCATCGATCGGCCCACCGATCGAATCCGCGCCGACCACCATATCTGAGCCGATCGTCGAATCGCCCCCCGCCCCCGCCGCGCCGCCGTCACCCACACGGGAATCCCTCGTCGCCGAACTCGCGGCCCAACTCCGCGATCAGGCGCGTTCGTCTTCCGCCCCCGCCGCCGCGTTGCTGAGGCTTGCTTCGCTCGAACTGCTGGAATCCAAGGCGGGCGACGCCGACCCCGCCGCCGAGGCCGCGCTCACGCCGCAGGAAGCGGAGTTTGTGAAGGCTTGGCGCGAACTGTTCGCGGCGGCGCGCGACGAGCTCAACTCATCGGGTGATCTCGCTCCCCTGACCGCGCAGGTTGTCTTGCTCGCGGAGCGCGTGCAGGCGGCTCAGCCGCTGTCGATGCTGGAATCGAGGCTCTGCACCACGGTGGACGGCTTCGGGATGTTCGACGAGATGAGACGCCGCGACGCCGACGGGCCGTACATCTTCGTCGCCGGCAAGCGGCAACGCGCCATCGTCTACGTCGAGGTGATGAACTTCACCCACATCACGAAGGAGCAGCGGGGGGTGGACGGCTTCGAGGTCCGCCTGTCGCAGGAACTGCAACTGTTCCACGCCGCCGCCGAGGCGGACACCGTGGTCTGGAGCCGCCCCTTCCAGGAGATCAACGACTTCTCCCGCAAGCGCCGCCGGGATTTCTACACGACGCAGGTGATCGACCTGCCGGCGAATCTCGGCGTCGGCTCGTACCGGCTGAAGGTCTCGATGAGCGACAAGGCGTCGGGGGCGATCGCGGAGGCGATCATCCCGATAGAGTTCGTCGCGGAGGGGCCGGGGAAGTAGCGAAGGCGCGTCGGCGTTTGTCTTTGGTCTTTGCCCATTTCGAGCCTGTGAATGAATCGCTGACAGGAGATGTCTCCAGCCTGAAAGGCTGGTCGTTCGTGGCCGGGGGTAAAGTCCCGGCGCGCCGGGACCGCGGCGACCGAGCGCCACCCCCGGTCAACGACACCAATAAATCTTCTTCACCCCGGAGGGGTGGTCGTTGCTCGCCGTCCGTTCCCACGACCACCCCCGCGGGGTGAAGAGCCTCTTTCAACACGGCTCTCCGGGGGTGTCGCGGACTCCACCCCCGGCTACGAACGACCACCCCAACGGGGTGAAGACGGCGCTGTTCAGCGATTCGTTCACAGGCTCGAAATGGGCGAAGACCGCGGCGCTGCTCGGCATCCTCATGCCACGAGCGCCAACGCCGGCCATTATCTTATATCGTGTTGAGTGATTTTTATGTTTTTATTACCAGATTCGCGCCCGTTTCGTGGCCCCGCGCCGTTTCCCGTTGTAGAGTCGGGTGTGTGCGTCGTTCGACGCGGCCCGGCTCGTAACAAAGGAGACTTGCCATGAACCGTTCGAATCTTGCAGCACTGACCCTCGTGTCCCTGTCCGCCCTGGCCCCTCAAACAGCCAAGGCCGTGAACCTGCTCAATAACGGCAGTTTCGAGCAGCCCCCCTCCACGGTGAACCAGTGGCCCAGCATCCCAGGCTGGACCAAAACCTGCGGCACAAGCGTCGAGATCCAGAGCGTCGCCGGCATCGGCCTCAGCGCCTTCCACGGCACGCAGTGGTGGGAGGCTGACGGCGTGAACAACACCTGCCTCAGCCAGACCGTCCCCACTGTTTTCAACGGCGTGTACCAGTTGTCCTTCGCCCACTCGGCTCGGCCGGGCGTTGCGATCAACACCGTCGAGGTCTACTGGAACGGCAGCCTGCTCGCGGTCATGAACGCCAACGGCATCGGCAACACCAACACCCTCTGGCAACTGCCCATCTACACCGTCGTCGCCTACGGCCCCACCTCCACCCTCGAGTTCCGCGCCGGCGGGCCCTCCGACGCCCTCGGCGGGTACATCGACGGCGTCGCACTCGAACCGCTCTTCTGCGACCTGCGCCCGCGCTGCTTCGGCGACGCCAACGGCGACGGCATCGTGAACTTCGCGGACATCACGTCGGTGCTCGCGGCGTTCAACACGATCTGCCCGTAACTGTCAACAGAGGGTGCCACTGCTTGTGTCGCCGCGGCGACACAAGCAGTGGCACCCGAGCGGGTCAAGCCGTGGCACCCGCACGAAGTCCATTCGCGAACAGCCCCGTTTCCTCCACGGGGCTTTCGCGCATGATTGCCAGGCGCTCCGTCAAGTCCTCGCGCGAGACGACGTAGAGATACTCCTTGTTCCGCAGGTGGCTCACCTTGCCGACCTTCTCGCCTTGCGGGTTGTAGATGCCGATCTGCGCGCCGACGTATCGCTTGTAGTCGTTCTCGATCGTCACGACTTTTCCCGCGCCGCCCCACAGCGAGGCCAGCATTTCTTCCATGCGTGTGCGCGGCAGATACCCCTCGTTGTTGAACGACACAACCAGCGTCTTCGCGCGGACCGAGTTCAACAGCCGCGACATCGCCTCGTCAAATCGCGGGCGTGAGTTGAAGATGCTCTGTCTCTCGCGGCAGTCCACGCGCTTGCAGGCGACGCCGTAGACCTCCGGCTTGTCCCAGCGGACAAGCGACTCCCAGACGTGGTAGTTCCCAAGGTAGGAGTGCTGGTTGTAGGGAGGATCGATGTAGGCGATGTCGGCTTCGAGGGTGGCCGCCGCGTCGAAGGCGTCCAGTTGGTGAGCCAATCCCTTCCCGCTCGCGGCACGCGGCAGCACGTCGGGCATGCGCAGCGCGAGGTCGTTGTGCGCCCGGGCCGCCCATTGCTTGAGGTAGGCCATCTGCACGCCGGTCGTCGAGTCCACGCGGTCTGCGGCCTCCATGAGCGAGACCAGCATCACGGCTTCGAGTTCCGGCGGCAGAGACTTGCGAGCGATCGCCTCGCGGATGGCGTCGATGCGCTCGCCGTTCTTCGGGTGGAAGAAGCGGGATTTCACGCAAAATGTTTCGGTGATGTAGCCGCCCCCGGAAGCGCCGGGAAGCGCGGTGAACTCGCGGATCAGGAGCCGCGCATCGCTTTCGATGTCTTCGAGATCTGCCTGAACATAGCAGCGAGCCAGGGTTGCGGCGTAGGCGTTGATGTCGTTGGCGAGGACGCGGTAGCCGGCGCGCTTGAGCGCGTGGCCGACGCGCGAGGTGCCGGAGAAGAGGTCGAGGACCGATCCATTTGGAGCGATACAGCGAACGATGTCGAGGATCGTGGGGAGGAGGGTGCGTTTGGAGCCGAGGTACTTGATCAAGTGGGCAATTGTACGGACTTCAGGGCAACACCGAATGAGCGACTTCACTGGGGCGCTGGGGCCCTTGCGATGCGGATTTTCGATGGGAGCGAAGAGCGGTAGTGCTGCGAGGTACTCGGTTAGAGTAGTGTGAGTTTGTTCCTCATCGAAGGCCGAGTAGGAGTTGACGTGGCAAAGCAGCAAGACACATCGAAACGACTGAAGCGGTTCACTTCGCTAAAGCTTGGGTCTTGGAAGAACTTCAAGAAGGTGGACGTGCCTCTTGCCGAACGGGTTTTCATCATCGGCCCGAACGCGAGCGGAAAGAGCAATCTGCTCGAGGTCTTCCGGTTCTTGCACGACTTGACAACCGAAGGAGGCGGACTGGCCAAGGCTGTGTCGCTCCGCGAAGGCATGTCAAGGCTCCGGTCTCTTCATGCGACGGTCAACAGCGCTGTTGAGATCGAGGTCGAAATGGACGGCGGAGACGATTCCAAGTGGAGTTACCGACTTGTCTTCGACACGCCTGGCTCCAACATGTCGGACGTGCAAGTGAAGTTCGAGTCCGTTTCTCGGAACGGCAAGGCGTTGCTTAAGAGACCTCAGGAAGCGGACATAACCGACCCGGATCGTTTACGGCAAACCGCCATCGAACAAGTATCCGCGAACAAGGATTTTCGAGTTGTAGCGGATTTTTTTCGCTCGATTCGTTTCATGAATCTCGTGCCGCAACTCATTCGGGAAGGGCAGACAAGCCCGCACGTCTTTCCGGGACAGGATCCCTTGGGACGAGATTTTCTCGAACAAGTTCGGCAAACCAAAAAGGGAAAGCAGAAGGAGAGGCTCAAGGCTATTCAACAAGTGCTCAAGCAAGTCGTTCCCAGCTTCAAGGAGCTTCAACTTGAGCAAGACGAACGCGGCCGTCCTCATCTGACCGTTGGCTTCAAGCACTGGCGGACCGGCCTTGTCAAGCAACGGGAGTCCCAGTTCTCTGACGGAACTTTGCGGCTGATCGCAATGCTCTGGGCGTTGCAAGAGTCCGACGGGCCGCTGCTGTTGGAGGAGCCGGAGTGGTCGCTTCACGCCGGAATCCTCGAGAAACTCGCCCCGTTTATCGCAAAGATGCAGCGAAGCGGCGGCGGACAGCAGGTATTCGTTACCACGCACAGCGAGCGTATTCTCTCCGACCCTGGAATTGCTCCCGAGGAGTTGCTACTGATTGTCCCGGCCGTGAAAGGAGGCTCGGATATCAAGCCAGCCGCACGCTGGACCGTCGTCGAGAAAGCGATGAGCTCCGGACTGACCGCGAGCCAGGCGGCGCATCCCCTCACACGCATCAAGTCGATGGATCTGTTTGGAGCGACAGGTTGACTCGGTCCATCGCTATGATCTGGGCAGAGGGCTTCTTGGACCGAGTAGCAGCAGAACGACTCGCCGAGTGCATCAACGTGTCCGTTGACGGCGCGGCGCAGGATGCAGGAGGCATCGACTCGTTTTGGGCATCGATTCGCAAATACAACGACGCCTCAAGACACTGCGGCATAGTTTTTGCGCTTGCTGACCACGACGAGGCCGACTGTGTAGGCAGGAAATTGGCGACCAAACTTCGTACCCGTCACCCAAACCTCGTACTGCGATTGAGTGTTCGAGAACTCGAATCGTGGTTGCTCGCCGATTCGATCCGACTCGGAAAGCACCTTTCCGTATCTCCGGCAAGATTCCCACGGGAGCCGGACAAAGAAGTTGATCCTAAGCGTACTCTCGTGAACCTCGCGGCAAGGTCGACGAAGCCAAGCATCCGCCAAGGGATGGTGCCCAAGGCCGGGCATTCATCGGTACGAGGCCCAGAGTATGCACTCATCATCGAATCCTTTATTCGTAATCACTGGCACCCAGTTGATGCGGCGAAACGAAGCCCAAGTTTGGCTCGGGCCCTCAGGGCGTTGAGACATGCCTGCTCGCGGAACGCGTAGTCAGCACGCCGCATAGATGGTGAGCTGAGCGCTGCCCTGATCAACCCTCCCTGTCTCCGTGGTGAACTCGTTCGACTTGCTACGCTGCCGATTGAGGGCATCCATGATCAACCGCCGCGACCTGGCCCATGTTTCGCCGGGCAACAACATCCCTTACGCCGTCAACTCGATCATCGAGATCACCAAGGGTCGGCGCTCGAAGTTCGAGCTCGACAAAAAGACCGGCCTCATCAAACTGGACCGTTACCTGTATTCCGCGTCGCACTACCCGGGCGACTACGGCTTCGTGCCGCAGACCCTCGCGGACGACGGCGACCCGCTGGACATCCTCGTGATGGTGAACGAGCCGACGTTCAGCGGCTGCCTGATCGAGGCCCGCGTCATCGGCATGTTCATCATGCGCGACAAGGGGAAGGACGACTTCAAACTATTGGGCGTGCCCAACACCGACCCGCTCTTCGCCGAGTACCACGCGCTCGAAGACGTCGCCAAGCACTTCCTCCGCGAGGTCGAGCACTTCTTCACGACGTACAAGACGCTCGAAGGGGTGACGGTTGAATCGGGAGGCTGGACGGGGATCGAGGCCGCGACGAAAGAGGTCCGCGCCGCGGTGCGACGTTACACAGAGGATCAGATGGAGCGGCGGTGAATCTGAGTCTTTACCACGGAGACACGGAGGGCACGGAGAAGGCAGCGGAATCAGCCACAGATGACCCAGATAGGCCCAGATGAAGACAAGTCAAGTGCACGGCAGAAGGCTCGATCCGAACCCAGTCATCCACCCCCCGTATCACTGACTTTTCTGATCTGGGCCCATCTGGGTCATCTGTGGCAAATGATTTTTCCGGCTCCGCGCCCTCCGCGCCCCCGCGGTGAATGTCTTTCTTCGACTACTCGAACCGCAGCGCCCGCACCGGGTCCATGAACGCCGCGCGGATCGCCGGGACGAGGGCCCCGACCGCGCTCGAAAGGACGCCGAAGCCGCCGACGATCGCGGCCCGAACCGGATCGACGTGGTTCGGGATGGTGTCGAAGTAGTAGACCTTCGGGTCCCAGACCTGGATACCGAGGGCGGTGCCGAGCCATTCGTGGATGGGGTTGATGTTCATCACCACGAGGTAGGCGAGTCCGAGTCCGAAGAGCGAGCCGGTGATGCCGATGGCGAGGCCGTAGCGGAGGAAGAGCCACGCGACGCCCGGGCGTCCCGCGCCGATGGCGCGGAGGACGCCGATGTCCTTGGTTTTCTCGCTGATCATCGACCAGAAGATGGAAAAAATCAGGAACACCGCGGTGAGCGAGATGAACGAGAAGAGCACCAGCACCAGCGAGGTCTCTTTCTTCACCGCGCCGATGAACATCTCCAGCCCCGGCTTCCTCTCCCAGGTAAAAATCGGGATGCGGCTCGCGGGCGGCGCTGATGCACCGACCTCTTTCGCAAACGCCTCATAAATCTCGACGGCCCGTTCGCGGAGCGCGTCCGCCGTCACCCCCGGCGAGGCCTTGATGAGGATCGTCGTCGCCCGCGCGGGCTCCACCTCGATGATCGTCGGCTCCTCGAACCGTTCCTCGCCCGTCTTCTCGTCGCGGACGACGCGCATCGGGCCCGGCCGGATGCGCTCCGCTCTGTCCAGCCGCAACATCCCCTGCAACTGCTTCAGCGGCACGATCACCCACTCCGCATCCGCCTGGTACAGCCCCGTGCGGAACTCGTTGGCGACCGGGAAGCGCACCGCCGACATATCGATCGCCACGCCGCGCTGGGAAAGGGGCAGCACGCTCAGCGTGACGCTCTTCTCCGGCATGTCGTAATACTTGGTTGTGTAGAACCCTTCGCGCTCGCGGACGTTGTTGTACCCCGTCACCTGGATGCCCATGACGATCGCGGGGCGGTCCATCCCCGTCGTTGGCTCCTTCTCGGTCAGGCGCTCGCCGTCACGAAGCCAGTCGGCCATGCGCGGATCGTCGAGGCGCGGATCATCTCGATTCTCATCGCGCGGCAGCGGCGCACTCATCGGCCTCCACCACAGCCGATCGAAGTACCCCGTCACGCGGTGATACCCCTCTGGGTCCACGCCCAGCACCGTCACCGGCTTCGTGTCCGTCGAGGGCAGACCGAGCAACCCAAGCGTTTCGATCATCGGCGTCGCGGCCTCGGCCATCGGGTCCGCCTCGATCATCTCGATCAATCGTTCGTACCGCGGGATCCCCTGCACCGGCCAGGTGATCGACACGTCGCCGATCATGCTCTTGCCCTGTGCCAACAGCATCGTGAGGAACCCGCCCATCACCGACCACACCACCAGCACCATCGCGGTGCACAGCATCACCGCCGCCGCGGAGAGCAGGGGCATGATCTTGCTGAACAGGTAACGACGGGTGAGGAGTGCCTGGTACATGCGGTGAGTGGAGAGGGACGGATACTAACCTGTGTCTTCGAGAGCCGAAGATGTTCACCACGGAGACACGGAGAAGACAAAGAGCAGCCACAGATGACCCAGATAGGCCCAGATGAATACAAGTCAAGGGTTCGGCATGAGAGTTGATCCGTACCCGGATATCCAACCCGTGCATCACTCCGCACTTCTGATCTGGGCCAATCTGGGACATCTGTGGCAACTGTTTCTGTCTTCTCCGTGCCCTCCGTGCCCTCCGTGGTAAATATTCCGCCGCCTGGGACCGCCACAATGACGAGAAACCACCCTTGCTTGCGCAAGGGGCTCGTCACGGTTTGCCCGCGAGCAACGCCCCGATGTCGCGTGCGGCATGGATGACTCGGACAATCTCAATCGGCCTTGGCTCGGGTCGATAAATCAGGAAGTAGGAGTGAACCCGCCAGAACCGAACGGGCTCGGAGGCGAGGTCGGCGCGATAAAAGCCAATCTCGGGATTCTGGCCGAGGTGACGAGCCGCGTCGAGCAGATCACGCTTGACGATGCGCGCTCCTTGGGGGCTTTGCGCATGGAGGTAACGAACGATGCCGATCAAATCGTCCTTCGCCGCGGGAGTCAGTCGATGGAGAGACATCGTTGATTACGCCGAAGCGCCACGCCTCTGATCGAGGCGGTCGAGTTCCCCGTCAATCTCGGCGAACACGGCCTCGCCGTCCAACAACTTGCCCGCACGGGCCTGAGCAAGGCCTTCCGCAATCTTGCGCCGGAGTTCAACCAGGTTCTCTTCGCGTTCCCGCAGCGCCCGAAGCCCGGCCGCGATTACGTCGGCCTCGGATGCGAACTGCCCCGCTCGCACACGATCCGAAACGAATCGCTCCAGATCGGGCGGCAAGGGAAGGTCGCGGAAAGGGCCTGAGACCATGGGATCATCATAGGCCGCTTCCCTTACACGCCAGAATGACGAGAAACCGCCCTTGCTTGCGCAAGGGGCTCGTCGCTCACACCGGCCGCATCATCGGGAACAGGATCACGTCCCGGATCGTCCGCTGGTTCAGCATCACCATCATCATCCGGTCGATGCCGATCCCCAGCCCGCCCGCCGGGGGCATGCCGACCTTGAGCGCGTACACGAAGTCCTCGTCGAAGTTGCGGAAGGTCGATTCATCCTCGCCGATCCCCGAGAGTTGCTCGCGGAACTTCGCTTCCTGGATGTCCGGGTCGTTCAGTTCGGTGTACGCGTTGGCCAACTCCATCCCGCCGATGAAGAGCTCGAAGCGCTCGGCAACCGCGGGGTTCGACTTCTTGGGGCGCGTGAGCGGGCACAGCGGCGACGGGTAATCGAGCACAAACGTGGGCCTCGACGGGTCGATCGATTCCTCCGCGATGCCAAAGAGTGCGTTAACGATCAGGATCGGGTCAAGCGGCGTGCCGGTCTTCGACGCCACCGGCATCCCGCGACGCTTCGCCTCCTGCGCCGCCCGCGCCGGATCGGTCATCGGGAAGCCGAGCGCCCGCTCGAAGAGTTCGCCGTAGGTCACGCGCACGAAGGGCGAGCCGAAGTCGATCTTCAGTTCGCCGAAGGGCAGCGTCATGTCCGCGGGGGCGTCCGCCACTTCACTCGAAGACTCGCTCAGTGGCGGCTTCTTGGATGCAGAGGAGACGAATCCGGCGCACTCGCGGAACATCGACTCCGTCAGTTCCATCATCGTGTTGTAATCGCCGAAGGCCTCGTACAACTCGATCATCGAGAACTCGGGGTTGTGGCTCTTGTCCATCCCCTCGTTGCGGAAGTTCCGCGACCACTCGAAGACCCGAGGCATGCCGCCGACGAGCAGCCGCTTCAAGAACAACTCGGGCGCGATCCGCATGAAGAGGTCGATATCGAGCGCGTTCAGGTGTGTCTCGAACGGCTTGGCCGCCGCCCCGCCCGCCTGTGTTTGCAGGGTGGGAGTCTCGACCTCGATGAACCCGCGCCCCTCCAGGAACCGCCGGATGAGCGACGACAGCCTCGAACGCATCAAAAAAATACCCATCGTCTCCGGGTTCGCGTAGAGGTCGATGTACCGCCGCCGGTAGCGGATCTCGACATCGTGCAACCCCTCCCATTTTGCCGGCGGCGGCGCGAGGCTCTTGCACGCCATCTCCAGCCGCGACGCCCAGATCGTCACCTCGCCGGCCTTCGTCTTCATGATCGGGCCGGTGACGATCACCAGATCGCCGAGGTCGAGCGCCTTGGCGAGATCGAAGCCGGGGGCCGCGACGTCGGCGAGGCTGACGGCGAGTTGCAGGTCGTGCGCGGGGGGCGTGTGTGAAGCCGTCGCCCCCTCCGCCCTCGAAGACTCCCGCCACGGCGGGCAAGCTCGCACCTCCCCCGCTGGGAGCGGGGGAGGAGGAGTGTCAGGCGCATCCTTCGGCCCACTCGTCCAATCCCGAACCTGCATCCAGATCAACTTCCCGCCGTCACGCTTCAGCACCACGCGCCCCGCAACCTTCACGATCGGCCGACGATCCACATACCCCGCCGGCGGCGTCTTCCCCGCCGCCTGATGCGCGGCGCTCGCATCCTCATCGAACTTCGAGCGCGCCTCCGCGATCGTCAGCAGATCAACTGTCCGCCCGCCGTAAGGGTCGATCCCCAGCGCCGCGATCGCGTCCCGGTTCGTTCGGCGTTGCGCTTCGAGCCGATGAACCGATTGCTCGGGCGATTCCTCGGGCGGCGGCGTGCTGGTCTGGTCGGGCGTCATCGTGAACCGTTTTACCACGGAACGCGCCGCGGGACACCGAGCACAATCAGAATCCGCGCGGATCGCGGGCGACGATCTCGGTTCTTCCTCGCGGGAACGCTTCCGGTGTCCAGAGCCTCCGCTGCGGACGGCGGCCTGATCGCGAGGCCGGGACTTCGCGTGTATCCCTCCGAGCGCGCACTTACGGCGTGGGTCCGCCGCCGAGCCGGCGCATCCGGTTCCCCACCCACGCGGCGCACGCCAGCCCCACCGGCACCGCGAGCACGATCTCGACGGCGCGATTGACCAGGTCCGCTGTCAGCCCCGTGTGCAGGCCGATCGTGGAGGTGAGCGACAGGCCGAGCGGAAGCAGGGGCGCGACGAAACCGGTGATCCATTCGCGCCAGCCGAGGGAGTTGCCGCCGAGCGGGATGAGCGTGGCGAGTTGCGTGGCGGCGGCCAGCACGACCGCCGCGCCCCAGGCGATCGGCGAGCCGATAAGCGCGAAGCACACGGCGTAGCGCGCCCCCCACACATGAATCTCGACCATGCGTACGGCGAGCGCCGCGAGCAGCCGCCACAGGCGCGGGTCGGGGAGGCTCCGCGTGCGGCGCGCGCCCGCGCCAAGGATCGCGACGAGTGGCGCGGGGAGCGCCGCCGCGAGCGCCAGCCTCCAGTCGTTGCCTTCAAGGAAGAGCGACGCGAGCAGGACGATGCAGCCGATCACCGCCGCGGCGACGGCGTTCAGCACGTTGGCCAAAACCAGCGCGGCGGCGCTGCCCGTGATCGAAATCTTATTAATAGCCCGATGATAAGCCAGCCGCCCGATCATTCCCGGCCAGAGCGGAAGATAGTTGAGGAGCCACGCCGCGCCGATGAGCGCCGTCATCTCGCCGAACCCGACCCGCCCGAACCGACCCATCAGGAGCCAGAACGACGCCGACGTGAGCGCGAGGCTGATGACCGGGAGGGCCGCCGCCGCCGCGAGGAGCGGCCATGGCGCCTTCGCCAAAGAATCGAACGCCGCGCGGAGCGGGCCGACGTTGGTCGTGAGCGTGACCACCGCGGCGGCGAGCAGGAGCAACCCGACGACGAACCCCGCCGTGCGGATGCGGGTCATGCCGCGCCGCGTGGTCACGGCCGGGGACTCTCGGCGGACCCCCGCTCGGGGGGCGAGGCCGACGGAGGCCGGCGTCCATGAGCGCTCCCGCCGCGGAGCCGATGGCGGGCCGCGTCCGCCAGATCGCGCAGTTCGAGATCGGGGTCCTCGCTCAGCCGTGCCAGCCCCTCGTCGTCCGCGTCGGTGTACCCGTCGATGACGAGGGCGGCCTGGACCATCGGCGAGGGGTCCGATCTCGCCGCCGACAGGATCGAGTCCGTCGCGGAGAGCAACTCGGACCGCTCGGACATCGAAATGGCCCACGCTTTTTCGACAGAAGAAAGTGATGGGATCCTCGCGGCCAGAGCCTCCCCGAGCGCGACGCGTTTCGCTTCCAGGATGGCGTCGGTCTCTTCTTCGGTCTGGGCAAAGCCGGCAACGACCGCACGGAGAACAGCCTCCAGAAACTCATACCCGGTCGCGGCACCGAGACGCCCGATGATCGACTCCTGATCGGTATCCGCCTCGATCGGGTCGCGTTCGAGCATGTCGGACTGGGCGGTGACGCTGATGATCCCCGGGGCGAAGCGTCGGGCGGTATCGATCCGGTACCCCTGGATGGCGTGCCAGCGGAGCGCCCCCGACTTGTCCGCGAATCGGCTGAGCCACACGCCCGTCGACCCCCGCGAAGCCCAGACGGTCGCCTCGATCGCTTCCGAAGGCATGAGGCGGAGCCTGCGGTCGAAGTCCAGAATTTCAGGCTCGACAACCTGCGAGACATCGTCGCCCTTGATGATCATGCGGGGCGACAGCAGGAGCCTGGAGTTGATGGTGAGGTCGGAACCCACGGACATCGGGATCCGAGACACGTTCCGCAGCGACACGCGGAGTTCGACCCGCTCGAACGGGCCGATCCGTCTCGTGACATGTTTGACGCCGAGCGACATGAAGGCGGACGGATTGGTCGAGATCTCATCCAGCCAGGGGGCGAAGCCCTTCGCCCACTCTTCGAGCGCCTTCACGTCCGGAGTCGGAGGCAGCGGACGCCCGAGCATCGCCTCGATACGCTTCTTCGCGGTGCACCCCACCATCCGGTGGGCGTGGTCGAGCGCGAGGGAGGCGTAGGCACGGATCGCCCCGGCGCGATCGCCCCGCTGCTCTTGCAGCATGCCCAGCGCCAGCCGCGCCGTGGGGTCATCACCCGCGGCGGTCAGGAGTTGCTGGGCTTTTTCGAGTTCGCCCCTGCGGAGGGCGAGCATGCCGGTCAGCCTCGCCTCGGCGACCGCGTCCAGCCGGTGCGCCGAATCGGGCCTCAGCAGGGCGCCGATGTCGGCCTGCGCATCGTCGAGTTCGACCCCCGCCCAGAGGCGGGCGACGGCCCGCTGCAGTTTCGTTTCGTCCCGATAGAACTGCTCTTCTTCCGGGGTCACATGCTCGTAGGGGGGTTGTTTGTGGTCGAGAATTCCCGTGAGCACCTCGAGACGGAGGACAATCCTCCGCGCCGCCTCCGCCATGCCGGCGGCGTCGCCCTGCGACCACGCCACCGCCAGCCGGATGAGCTCGATCTCGTGAGGGATCGTCGGCTCGGGCTCCTCGGCCGCGTCGATCCCCTGTCGCTCCATCTTGCGGCGCTGGTCCCGGATGGCGGCAAGCGACTTGAACTGAAGGTTCATGATCGCTTCGAGCACTTTCTCGTCCCCATCGGTCATCCACACCAGCACGAAGCGGTCGAACAGGTCCGCCACCGCTGGTTCGATGAGGCCCGACATGGCGATATCGCCGGCCCGCGCCATGAACCGCCGCGCCCCCGCGTATGCGCCGCGACGAAAAAGTTCCCGCGCCAGGTTTGTGTGGGCGTGCATGTCGTTGGGATCGGCAAGCACGATGTTCGCCAAAAGGTCCGCCCGCTCGACCGGGTCGGTGGTTCGATCAAAGAAATAGGTGCTGTACAGCGCGGCGGCGTCCTTGTTCGTGCTGTCCAGCGTGGTCGCCCGCGTGAGCCGATCGACAAAGCCCGATTCGTCGCCCATCTCGCGCGCAAGGAGGGCCGCGTCGAGCGCCAGCCGGCTGCGGATCGAGGCATCGATCGCCGAGCCCTGCTCACCGAGGATGCGGTCGTAGGCCGCCAGCCGCTGCTCCGCGTCCTGCAGATTTTGAACGCGATTGGCGACCAGCCTCAGCTGCGCGACGGTATCCTTCGGATTGAGCCTGACGATCTCCCCCGTCACGCGGATGATCTCCGCTTCGTCGTCCGCGCCGAGCCACGCCTGGAGTTCGAGACGCGCCAGTTCCTCGTCGTCCGGCTGCGGGCGCCGCGCGATCCCGAGCGCGCGCGCGGCGATCCGGTAGTCGGTCGGTGAAGGTTCGGAGGAATCCCGAAGCCGCGTGAGCGTCGCCCGCGCGAGCGCATCCGCCGCGAGCCGTTCCATGTTCGGCATGATCGCGGGCGGCTTCTTGGCGACCGCCGCGGCGGGCGCCTCCATCGGTCGGGGTTGGGGCTCGGGGGCCGCCCCCAGGGGTGCGTCGGCATCCTGACCCCGGCTTGAGGCCGCGACCATCAGCGATGCGAAGGCGACCAGGAGGGATAGGCACTTGGCACTTGGCACTAGTGCCAAGTGCCTATCGCCTAGTGCCTCGGCACTCGATAAAACTGACTGCTTGAATCTTGTTTTCACGTTCGGCCCATCGTGGTCGGTTTGAGGTGCTAAGGCAAGGTCCGCGCGAACCAAATCGTCCCCGCCGACGCGAGGGACGCAACCATGATCCCCGCGGCGATCATCTCGGTGGCGTCCCGGAGTCGCCTCCCCGAAGAGGTCAACAATCGGTCGGCCACCACCTCCATGAAGACAAAGTTCCCGGCCGAAAGCCCGGCGATCCCGAGCCCCACCAATACACCATCGGGCCGATCCGCGCCGAATCCCAGCCCCAGCGCGTACAGCCCCGCCACCACCAGGCAAAGCCCCCATGACGCGCCGAAGACCACCAACGTCGCGATCATCGTTTGGTGTGCGATCCTCATGCGGTCGCCAATCTCCAGCACTCCGAGGGGAAGATTTTTTGCCACGGAGGCCACGGGGGGAGCACGGAGAGGAAGAAAAAGAACCGAAACGCGAGATTTGAGATTTCAGATGCTCAGAGTTTGTACTCTTTTTTCTCCCGCTTCTTCCCCCTCCGTGGTTCTCTCCCGGCGCGCCGGGATGGTAAATGAACCAAACCGCCCGGCACCGCACGCCAAGATAACCACCCAGGCTGGGAACCCCAACGAACCCGGGTTTGACGGTCGATCCGGCCCGCTGATAGTGTCGATGCCCACTCGGCTCGGGGTCCACTTTGGATACGAACGCCGACCACCCTTGGATCGCGCCGATCGGCGGGCCAGGACTCAGGCTTTGGATAAATCGCACTCAGGAGAGCCCCCGCATCATGCCATCGGCCCAGTCCCCATTCGGCCCCGCATCGCTCCGATCGGGCATCCTGATCCTCGTTTGGTTGTGCTCGGTCGCCACGGCCCAGCAGCCCGGCGCACCCGGACAGTTGCCGTGCGCCTTGGCCGCCAAACAAGTGCTCGAACCCGGTGACGAGCAGACCATCCGCCAGTTCATCACGAGCCAGACCCCCGGCCTCACCGACGCCAACCCCGAAGCCACCTCCAAGTCGCGCGATGCGTTGATGAGCCCGCTCTCGTGCGACGGGATCACCTTTGCCTTTCGTTCCAAGTACGCCGACCTGCTCACCCCCGCGCTCACCCCCCTCGCCGCCGCAAAGGACGAGCGGCACGCCGTCAACGCACTCCTCATGCTGGGTCGCCTCCGCACCACCTCTTCGGCCGACGCG
This sequence comes from uncultured Phycisphaerae bacterium, assembly GCA_947085435.1. Classification (GTDB taxonomy): domain Bacteria; phylum Planctomycetota; class Phycisphaerae; order Phycisphaerales; family UBA1924; genus JAEUIV01. Next base: position 13,107 of record CAMTWL010000010.1, on the reverse strand, counting down.
CTCGCGGGCAGCCTGAAGTCGGGCAACCCGGTCATCCGCTTCGCCGCCTCCTCCGGCTACCGCGAACTCCTGAGCCAACTCGCCAAGGACGCCTTCGGGTTCCCCGACGGTGCGATCGATCGTGTGCTCGACGGCGTCGCCGCCGCGCTCCGAATCGAAACAGACCCGCTCACGGCGGACATCATGGCAGTTACGCTTGGGGACGCCACCAAGGCGAGCGCACCCCTTCGCAGCCGAGCCATGCTCCGCCTGGCCGACGCGATGGCGCATCGGCTGATCTCGCTCCGCAAGGAGGCCGCGGTCGATCCGACGTGGTCGCGCACGGTCCTTCGCACCCTCGACCTCGCTCGTCAGGCGATGCTGGAGCAGGGCGGCGCGGGGGCGATCGACAAGGAGTTCGCCAAGCGGGCCGCCCTCCTCAGCGGGCACGTCTTCGCCTATGCGCGTGATCGCCTCGGCGCGACGATGGCGGCGGCGGACACGAACCTCTCCAAAGCGATCGTCGCGGCGGAGGGGCTCGCCGTGATCGCCCACCAGGCCGCGACGGGCCAGCGGATCAACGAAAAAGGGCTCCAGAAAGCCTTCGACGCCTCGTTCGCCGCGGGCGATGCGAAGGCATTCACCGACGCGGTCCAATCGTGGATCGACCCCGAAGGGCTGCTCACGAAGGCCCCCTACAACGCCGCCGCCGCGGACTTCGCGCCGGCCAACTGACTCCCGACGGGTGCCACTGCTTGTGTCGCCGCGGCGACCAAGCAGTGCGGACCGGCGGCAGCGCTCATCCGCCCTGCTATCGTCCGCATCATGGGACGGATCCTCGCCGTCTTCTCGCTCATCGTCGCGGCCCTCGTCGGTGTCGCCTTCACCGATCGGCCGTCGCCGCGCGCGGACCTCACCTGGATCGAGCCCGCCGACTTCAACACCCTCGATCCACAGCGGATGTCGCACCTGCCCGACTTCCGCATCGCCTACGCGCTCTTCGAGGGGCTGCTCCGCTGGGACACGCTGAGCAACGACCTGCATGTGGTCCCCGCCGTCGCCCGCTCATGGGAAATATCAAGCGACCGCCTCACCTACACCTTCCACCTCGATCCCACCGCCAAGTGGTCGAACGGCGACCCCGTCGCCTCCGCCGACTTCGCCTACACCTGGCAGCGCGCCCTCATGCCCGAGACCGGCGCGGACTACATCAAACTCTTCCATCTGATCCGCGGTGCCCGTGAGTTCACCGAGTGGCGTGCGGCACAACTGAAGGCGTACGCCCAACGCCCCGAATCCGAAAAATCACCCGCCGCGGCCCAATCTCTCCGCGACCAAACCGACCGCCACTTCCGCGAAACCGTCGCCGTCGCAACCCCGGACGATCACACCCTCTCGGCCACGCTTGTCCGTCCGGTGCCGTACTTCCTTGACCTCTGCGCCTTCGGCCCGTTCATGCCGGTCCACCCGCCGACCATCGAGCGCTTCACGGACATCGACCCGCACACCGCCGCGCTCCGCCAGCGTCAGGGCTGGACCAAGCCGCCGTTCCTCGTCTGCAACGGGCCGTACATCGTCGAGCGCTGGCGCTTCAAGCGCGAGATGCGCCTCGCGCGCAACCCGTACTACCGCGATCCCTCGCTCGCCCGAGCCGACACCCTTGCGGTGAAATTCATCGAGAACCAGAACACCGCGCTCCTCGCGTTCCAGAGCGGGGCCGCCGACTGGCACAGCGATCTCGAAGTCGATTACATCGGTGATCTCCTCGCCGAATCGCGCGCCGGGCGGCGCGACGATGTCCGCGCGTTCGACGCCTTCGGCACCTACTTCTGGAGTTTCAACTGCACCCCGCGCCTCGCCGACGGGCGCGAGAATCCGTTCCACGATCCGCGCGTCCGCCGCGCGTTTGCGCTCGCGGTCGATAAGAAAGCGATCGTCGAACAGGTCCGTCGCGGTGCCGAGCGCCCCGCAACAGCCTTCATCCCGCCCGGCTCCATCCCCGGCTATCACGCCCCCGCCGGCCTCCCATTCGACATCGCCCGCGCCCGCGCCGAACTCGAAGCCGCCGGTTGGATCGACCGCGACTCCGACGGCGTACCCGAGAACTCGGCGGGCGTGCCTTTCCCAACGGTCGAGATGCTGGTCACCCCCGTCGGCTCGCACAAGGACGTGGCGCAGGTGCTGGGCCGCATGTGGGAGAGCACCCTGGGCATCCGCTCCAAAGTCGTCATCCGCGAGACCAAGGTCTACCGCGCCAGCCTGAAACAACGCGATTTCATGGTCGCCCGTGGCGCGTGGTTCGGGGATTACCTCGACCCCACCACCTTCCTCGACATCCACCGTTCCGCTGACGGCAACAACGATCGGGGTTTTTCTGACGCCGAATACGACCGATTAATGACAGTTGCGGGGAACGAGCCGGACCCCGCACGCCGCCTCCTCATTCTTGAAGAGGCCGAGCGCTACGCGATGGAAGATGCGCTCCCCGTCCTCCCCATCTGGCACTACGCGCAGTATTACCTCGCGCGCCCCGCCGACCGAATCGGAGGACTTAGGAATCTCAGCGCTCATCCGCGCCTGATCCAGTACCCGTTCCTGCTGGAGGTCGCGCGATGATCCCGCTGATCCTCCGAAGGCTTATCCAACTGCCGCTGATCGTCCTCGCGGTCTACACCGTGACCTTCGTGCTCGCGTGGGCGCTGCCGGGCGAAGCGGTGCTGAACGACGAGGGTCGCCAGCCGCCGGCCGAGGTGTTGAGCGCGCTCCGCGCCCGTTATCACCTCGATGATCCCTCTCGCTTCTACGTCGAATACCTCTACCGCGCCTCGGGGTTGATGTGGACCGTTGAATCCGTCAAAGGCGCAAGCGGCTCGCCGCCCGACCACGTCTTCGACCTCGGCCCATCCTTCCGCTACGAAGACTGGTCCGTCAACGAACTCATTGCCTCATCGCTCCCCGTCTCCATCGTCCTGGGACTCTCCGCGATCATCATCGCGCTCGCGCTCGGCCTCGGCGCGGGCATCATCGGCGCGCTCCGCCCCAACTCGCTCTGGGATTTCGCCACGCTCTCCGTCGCGCTCGTCGGCATCAGCCTCCCCGGCTTTGTCATCGGCACGGCGTTGCTGCTGATGTTTCCTGTTTGGCTGGGCATCGGCTCCGTCGGCTCGTGGGGACGCCCCGCCGACATCCTGCTGCCGGCGATCACGCTCAGCCTCCCCTTCGCGGCGTACATCGCTCGGCTGACGCGCATGGGGATGCTCGATGTGCTGAACGCCGACTACATCCGCACCGCCCGCGCCAAGGGACTCGCCCCGCCCGCCGTCATCCTGAAGCACGCGCTGAAGAACGCCTTCCTCCCCGTCCTTTCCTACCTCGGCCCGGCCTGCGCCATGGCCATGACCGGCTCCTTCGTCGTCGAGCGAGTCTTCAACGTCCCCGGCATCGGCCAGCACTTCGTCGCCGCCGTCAAAAACAAGGACCTCTTCGTCATCATGGGCGTCACGCTGATCTATTCGACGATGCTCACCCTCTTCAACCTCGCCACCGACGTGCTGTATCGGTGGGTGGACCCGCGGATCTCCTGATACGGATCGCTGATGAAACGTGGGCGTGCGAGCGAATGGATGCCGCTCGCACGGGTCTCAAAGCCGACCCGTGGCACCCGAGATTCACCGGCGATTCGTATCAGCACCCGCGTCACGATGGGACCACCACGCCGTCGCGGATGCGCAGCGTGCGGTCGGCGCGGGCGGCGGTGGCGGGGTCGTGGGTGACGAGGACCATCGTGAGTTGCTTTTCTTTTCGGAGTTGCATGATGGCGTCGAGGATCGTCGCGCCGGTGGCCTGATCGAGATTGCCGGTGGGTTCGTCGGCGAGGAGGAGGCGCGGCTCGTTGATGAGGGCGCGGGCGATGGCGACGCGCTGCCGCTCGCCTCCCGAGAGTTCGACGGGGCGATGGCGGAGTCGGTGGGCGAGGCCGAAGCGGTCGAGGAGTGATTCGGCGCGCTTGGCGATCTCGGCGCGGCGTCGTGTGTAGCCGAGGCGTCCCCAGCGGACCATGGCGGCGATGGTGACGTTCTGCATGACGTTCAGTTCGGGGAGCAGGTGATAGAACTGGAAGACGAAGCCGACGTCCGCGGAGCGGTAGCGGTTGAGTTCGCGCTGCGACATGGCGCGGAGGGAGCGGGAGTCGAAGTGGACGTCGGAGTCGGCGTGGGCGCGGTCCGCTCGGTCGAGCCCGCCGAGGAGATGGAGGAGCGTTGACTTGCCCGAGCCGGATGCCCCGAGCACCGCGATGCACTCTGATTGTTCGACCGCGAGCGATGCTCCGTGGAGGACGGGGACGCTGACGCGGCCGAGGCGGTAGGTTTTGTGGAGGTTGGTGGCGTTGATGAGGGGCATGGAGTAAGCAATCGTACTCACTGCGACAGACGAGCCCCGAACGAAGTGAGCGGCCGTTCAGCACCATTCCGCTCACTTCGTTCGCGGCTCGTATGTGTACGCGCACTTCAGGCCTCGGCCAGCATCGCGTCAATCGTCTGCATTGCGGCGGCGGCCGTCGGCGCGAGCGTGTCGAACCGCACCCGCACCACGCCGAAACTCGCCCGGATGTGCAGCCCTCTCGGATCGACGCCGACGCAGACGGGCTTGGGGATGGGGACGCCCGCGAAGCGCTGGCTGAGGGCGGCGAGACTGATTGGGTTCGTGTTCAGCCTCTTGCAGATCGCGGGTTCGTCGGCGGCGAGGGGGTTGGGGATGGTGAGGGCGTCGCCGTCGAAGACCCACGGGCCGTGGCGGGCGCTGTCGATCCCGAAGGTGGCCCAGCGGACGTGCTCCGGCTCGCCGTGGTAGGCGAGCCAGCGGTCGGTCGCGGCGCTCTCGGGGCATTCCTCGGCGGTGACGAGGAGTTGCAGGGCGTCGTCGTTCTCTTCCGGGATATCGAGGACGAGTTCGGCAGCGAAGAAGATAGCGTTGGGAACGCTGGCGACGAGGCGGCCGTCGCGCGGGTTGAAGATGTACTTGAGGCGCGTCGCGTGCTCATCGAAACGGAGTCGGCCCACGAGGTCGGCGGTGAAGACCGCGAGCGCGTGCTCGAGGGCTTGGGCGTCGGGGTCGTGAGGATTGAAGGGTTCGGGGTTCAGGGTTTAGGGTTTGGGGTTTGGGGTTTGGGGTTCGAGGTTTAGGGTTCAGGGTCTTGCGTTTCCCCACTCCATACTTCCTTCTTCATGTTTTCCTCTGCGTGCTCTGCGCCTCTGCGGTGAATGTATTGGATTTCAGGGTTGGGGTGCGGGCGCCTCGGCGTCGGCTCTGGGGAAGAGGCCTTCGCCTTTGACCACTTTGGTGCCGGGCTTCAGGCCACCCCATGTGCAGAGTTCGGAGAGCGGGCGCGCGAATGAGCCGTCGGGGCGGGGAGGTTCCTGGCCGAAACGTTGAAGGAGATCGCTCATCTTGGCGGGCATGGCGCACGAGAGCATCGTTGCGGCGAGTCGGAGCGCTTCGGCGCAGTGATAGAGAACCACGCCGACCTCGGGCATCTTCGCCGGGTCTTTGGCCATGCGGTAGGGTTCGGTGGCCACGATGTAGGCGTCGACGCGCTTGGAGAGAAACATGCCCGCGCTGAGCGCGCCGGCGAGATCGAATCGGTTGATAGCGTCGGTGGAAGCGGCGAGCGCGGCGGAGGCGAGCGCGGGCCAATCGTGGCCGGCGTGCGTGGTCTGGCCTTGCGGATCGGGCACCGCGCCGCCGAAGTACTTCTCGATCATGTTCAGCACGCGGCTGGCGGCGTTGCCGATGCCGTTGGCGAGGTCGGCGTTGTAGGCCTCGACAAACTTCGCGTGCGAGAAGTCGGCGTCGGTGGCCTCGATCGGCCCCTGCGTGAGCATGAACCAGCGCCACGCGTCAACGGAGAAGGTGTTGCAGTAGGCGTGGATGGTCTCGAGGTCGATGAAGTTGCCGAGGCTCTTGGACATTTTTTTGCCGTCGCGGATCCAGAAGGAGTGTGCGTAGATGCAGTGCGGCGTGGGCAGGCCGAGGGCCATGAGGAGCGCGGGCCAGACGACGGCGTGGAACCAGAGGATCTCCTTGCCGATGGCGTGGACGTTCGCGGGCCAGAAGGCGGCCCCGCTCCGGTCGCCGCGGCGACCACCTCCCCCGGTAGGACCGGGGGAGGAGGTCAGAAGCCCCAGCGCGGTGATGTAGTTGAAGAGCGCGTCGATCCACACATACGTCACATGCTTGTCGGCGCCTTCGATTTCTTTCGGGAAGGGGACGCCCCAGGTGAAACTCGTCCGGCTCACCGGAACATCCTGCAATCCTTCCTTGAAGCGACCCAGGACCTCGTTGCGCCGCGCATCGGGACGGACAAACCCCGGGTTCTTCTCGAAGAACTCTTCGAGGCGCTTCTGGAAGGCGCTGAGGCGGAAGTAGTAGTTGTGTTCCTTGGCTTTGATGAGCGGCTGGCCGTTGAAGGCCTTGAACTCCTTCTCGCGCGCCTGGTTCTCGGTGACGTACTCCTCCTGCCCCTCGTCGTACCAGCCCTCGAAGGTGCCGAGGTAGACATCGCCGCTCTTGATGAGTCGGCGGAGGGCTTCCTGCACCTGTTGCTCGTGATCGGCGTCGGTGGTGCGGATGAAGTGGTCAAACGTGCAACCCAGGAACTGGAACGCGGCCTTGAAATGCGCGGCGTTCTCGTCGGCGAGTTGCTTGGGGGTCAGACCCTTGGCGGCGGCGGATTTTTCGACCTTCTGGCCGTGCTCGTCGGTGCCGGTCAGAAAGAAGACGGGGCGGCCGGAAGCGCGCATGAACCGCGCGGCACAATCGGCGAGAAGCGTCGTATAGCACGAGCCGACGTGCGGTCGGTCGTTGACGTAGTAGATGGGTGTGGTGATGTAATAGGGGCTTTGCGTGCTCGGCATGGGAGGGGATTGTACGGGGCTGCCGCCGGGGAAATCTCGGGCACGACGAACGCGAATCATCCGTGGGCGAGTTTCACCTATTGGCCGGAAGAGTGTTCACCACGGAGATCACGGAGGGGCACCGAGAAGGCCGCGGAATCAGCCACAGATGACCCAGATCGACCCAGATGAATGCAAGTCACCGGCACGGCAGCAGGCTCGAACCGATCAAAGACATCGACCCACTTCCGATCTGATCTGGGCGAATCTGGGTCATCTGTGGCAATCTCTTCTGTCTTCCTCCGTGCCGCTCCGTGCCCTCCGTGGTAAACGCTCCTTCCTCATGGCACCTTGAGCGCCCCCGGCCCGACCGTCGCCACCGTGATCTCGCCCATCTTCCGCTGCGCCAGGTGCGCGTTCACCTGATCGAGCGTGATGGCGTCGATGATGCGGGTGAGGTCGTCGAGCGAGCGCGCTCGGCCGAGTTTCCACCAGTCCCGCGCCAGCGCATTCGCGCGGGCCCCGCTGCTCTCGCCGCTCATCACGAGTTTGCTCTTCATGCCGATGACGGCCCTTTGGAACTCCTGCGGCGTGATGCGGCCCTCGGGGGTCAGGATGCGGCGCAACTCCGCCATCAGCACGTCGAGGCTCTGCTGCGCCTTGTCGGGCGTGGTGCCGACGTAGGCGGTGGTCCGGCCGTACTTCGCGTCGGCGGCGTAGGAGGCGTACACGCTGTAACACAGCGCGCGCTTCTCGCGCACTTCCGTGAAGAGCCGCCCCGACATCCCGCCCGACAGCACGGCGGCGGCGATGCGCTCGGGCCAGCAGCCGGCGTCGGATTCGGCCGGGGCGTCGATCGCGATCGCGATGTGGACCTGATTCGTCTGGTCCATTTCGTGGTGATAGCCGCGGCCGGTGGGTTTGCCCCAGGTCACGTCCTCGGATTTTCCTTCCCACCCCTTGAAAAGCGCGTTCAACTGCGCGGCGGCGGCCGATGCGTCCACATCGCCCGCCAGCGCGAGGATGCTGCCGCGCGGCTTCGCGCGATCGTGCCACATCGGGAGCAGATCGGCGGGTTGCACGCGTGCGAGGCCTTCGAGCGTGCCGAGGGGCGAGCGGTTGATGGGCGCGGGGGCGTGCCACCCCTTCATCAGCGTCATCAGGCGCTCGGAGGGATCGTCCTTCAGGCTCTCGATCGACTGCACGCACAGGTCTCGCGTCGGCTCCACGGCGTCGGCGTCCATGCGCGGGCGGCGGACCATGTCCACGATCAGGGGCAGCGCGTCCTTCAGGCGGCTGCCGAGCAGCGTCGCGGAGACGGACATGTGAAAGGTCTCGACTCCCGAGCCGCGCGACACGCCCAGACGGTCGAAGGCGTCGGCCTGGGCCCGCGAGTCCAGATCGCCCGCGCCGCGAACGAGCAGTTCGGCCCACATCGCGGAGATTCCCTGACGATCGTCGGGGTCACGCGCCGACCCGGCGGGCAGGAGCCAGGTGAGGCCGCAGGAGCGCACGCCGTCGATGCGCTCGACGAGGAGCGGCGTGCCGCAATCCAGAACAGTTGTTGAGATCGATCCCATCAGGTTCCTCCCGCCCCGCGGGCGTTGCGGGAGCAACCGCCACTCTACAGGTCTGAAAAAACAACGCTCACCTCGGTGCGGTGGTCCGCGCCGACCACCCCGTTGCGCAGCCGACCACGCTTTCTCTCCGAACGAGCCTCAAGCCCGGACCACCCGTTCCACCACGAAGACGCGAAGCCGGCGCGGCAGGCTGATGCAACAGTCACGAACACACCCAGACCCCGAAGGCTCGCGTGAGCAACCGTTCACCCACCGGCGTGCCTCCCGTGCCGATGGGCATGATCCCTGCTCACTGCCTTTGGTTTCCGCGCCTCCCGTGCGCCTCCTCGGCCAAGAAACCATTTACACCCGGTACATGAACTCCTCCTCCACAATCTTCCCGTTCTTGACCCGGTAGACCCCCACCTCGTCCATCGCCTGCCGCTTGCCGTTCGGCGTCTCCTCGATGTCCATCTTGAACTTCACCGCGAAGCCCGTCGCGCCGACGAACGGCCCCTCCGCCGACGCTGAGTGAACCTTGTGCGTCCCCATCCACTCCGCGTTCTTCGCCTGCACCGCCTTGCGGCCCTTCCAGGTCATGCTGACGCCGTAGCCCTCGGTCGAGCAGACCTTGGGCGACCAGAACATCTCCTCGATCTCCGAGAGCTGCCCCTTGTTGAACATCTCGACCAGCGCCTTGCCCACCTCGAAAGGCGAGCGACCCTTGCCGGTCTTGACCTCCTTCGGCGCGATCTTCTTCGATTGCTTCTTCTGCTTCTTGTCCGCCTTCTTCGAGGCCTTCTCCGCTTTCTTCAGAGACTTGTCCTTCTTCGGAGCCGCCGCCACTTCAACGATCTTGTTCTTCTTCGCCATCACTCGTTCTCCTTGGTTGCCGCGCGACATGCGCGGGAACGATAAATTTACCACACCTCCACCTCCCCTACGCCCCAAGGCCTTTCTCCCCATCCAGCCCGAAGTCCATCACAGCGGCCAACAAGCCTTCGAGCCGAGGACCGCCATCTCATCGGCAGTATCCACAGCGGCGAGGCTGCGCTCACGCAGCGCGGCCTGGCGACGCGCGAGGACATCAAGAGCATCTTCGCGGAACTGGAAACGCTCATCACTCGCAAGGACGCGACCGCGCTTTCTTACCGGAACCGGACGGTCGGACTGGATTGTCTGTTGCCCGGTGCCCTCTGGTGTGCAAGCGGTTACAGTGACAACTTTCAGGTTTTGGTCCAAAAAAGAGTGCTGCCAAAAGGCAGATGTCGATTCTGTATATGTGGAACAAGGGCTTCTGACGTGCGGACGATCAGGTAGTGGTCCGTAGAATATTCGGTAATGCATGGAAATCTCCACCTCTTGGTGATAAATTGCCCTACTTCTCCTCAGAAACTTTGCCTTGACTGGGATTGAAACGTGACTCCGAGGGGATTTTGGAGTATTGTTTGTCGTTCGCGTAAGGAGAGGAAGCAAGGAGCCGAAAATGCATGGTGTGAAACACGACCCTTCTTCGACTGCCAATGGGCTGATTCGACGGCTTGCCGAGTGGTGCGGTCTCTATAGTGCCGAGCTGACGCTTTGCGAGGCCGAGCCATTACGAAACGGCTATACCCATGTGGCATTTGTTGTCGATGCAGACGTGGTTTCTTCTGCATTCATGACCGCAATGTGTCAACTTGAGCGGGATCTTGCGCCGGAGATCAAGTCCAATCTCATTTTCCGCGTCTTTGAACGGCAGAATGCAGCATTGCGAGACCGATTTGTCACGCCAAAGCATCGGCAATCTGTTTTTTCACAAAAAACTTGAAAATGGTGTTCGGGCGGTCTTAGTTTCGCGACGGCATAGCGTATACTGCCGTAGCCTGTATGCCTTCAACACCGTCGAAAGCCGCAGTCGATGCCGCGTGCGCGGAGATAGCCAAATTTATTGGCGATCGGAGACTGTTGCTTCACTCGGACCGCAGTCCGGAGTATCCGTCCACGCAACCGGAGAGTTCCGCGACCTTTCGCGAACGAGCCGATGCTTTTGTACATGCGGTTACGGAATGGGATTCGAGTGATCGCTTGCTTGCTCCCAAGGGATTCTTGGAGGTTGGGCTGGCATTGGCGGGTTTGTACTGTTTCTTTGGCTTGGCTGCGGCGACATGCTTCCGAAGTCCTCTGTTAAATTTTTGGACATTTACGCAGCACATCGAATCAAAGAAAGGCGACGAGTTCGTTGAGCACACTCGCGCAACTTGGGATCAGGTTCACGTCTGTCTGGCGGTGTTGTTCAACGCCGCGGACACCGCGATCGAGCAGGTTGCCAATGGTACATACAGACCCCCGTCCAGACAGCGGGCGAAACGGGTGTGGGACGCCTTGCAAACACTGATGGACTTTGTAGACGCAATTTTGCTCTCCAGAAAATGATTAGGTAACCGTCAGCACCGGCCCGCCGCCCTTCCCCTTGCCCCCCATCGCCGCGATCGCCGTCTCCTGCTCCACGCGCTCCACAAACTTCGTCAACGAGTCGTACAGCGCCCTATTCCCCTCGAAGTTTTTCGTCGGCGTCCCCGCGTCGCTGTTCACCCGCAGTTCAGTCTGGATCGGGATCGCCCCGAGGAAAGGCAGCCCCAGCCGCGCCGCCATCTTCTCCGCTCCGCCCTTGCCGAAGAGGTCGTACTCCTTCCCGTCGTCCCCGATGAAGTAACTCATGTTCTCGACCACCCCCAGCACCGGGATATTCAACGTCTGGAACATCCGCGCCGCCCGCACCGCATCATCCTGCGCCACTTTCTGCGGCGTACACACCACGATCGCCCCCGTCAGCGAGAACAACTGCGCCATCGTCAAAGGCACATCCCCCGTCCCCGGCGGCAAGTCAATGATGAGATAATCCAGCTCGCCCCACTCCGTCTGGTCCGCCAACTGCTTGAACGCCCCGTGCGCCATCGGCCCGCGCCAGATCAACGGCTTCTCCGCGTCCACCAGTTTCCCGATCGTCATCGTCTTCACGCCATGCACATAAAACGGCTGGAGCATGTTGCGGTGCATCAACACCTCGAGCGCGCCCAGTCCCATCAGCGTCGGCACGCTCGGGCCGTAGATATCGCCGTCGAGCAACCCCACCGCGTGCCCGCCGCGAGCAAGTCCGACCGCCAGGTTTACTGAAACCGTGCTCTTCCCCACGCCCCCCTTCCCGGCACCGACCGCGATCACATGACGCATGTTGGGCCGCCCCGTCGCGGGCGCACCGGGCACCTCCGCCGCCGCGAACTCGATCGCCACCTGGTGCGCCTCCTCCCCCAACTCATGCGCCCGCTTGCGGATCGCCGCGTCGGCCTCCCGCTTCACCCGTTCACGCAACCCCGCATCCGCCGCGCACACCAGCACCGCGCTCACATACCCATCGCACGACGCCGCGCTCTTCACCGCGCACCCGCCGACTCCCCGCAGCGCCTCCATCACCTGTTCCTTGGTCATGGACCCCATGATACAAGCCCTTCGCACAAGCGAAGGAAACCTCCTGCTTTATCGCCCGTCACAGCCGGAACCGCCTTCGCATGATACGAGCCCTTCGCACAAGCGAAGGAATCCTCCCGCCCTATCGCCCGTCGCAGCCGGAACCGCCTTCGCTTGCGCGAAGGGCTCGTATGCAATACCCGTCCCATTTCCCCGTTCGGCGGACGGACAATGGACAAGGAGACCCCCGCGATGCATCACCCGACAATCTCGAAAGCGATCGGCCTTTCAGCACTCTTCGCGCTCGCCGTCGCCGCGGCGGCCCAGCCTGACGATCCGCCACCACCGCCGCTCGGCGGCCCGCCCGTTCACGACCGCAACGTGCCCGGCGCGGGCAACACGTTCGGCGAACCGATGCCCGGCGAAAAAAACAAAGCCACGCCGCGCGTGCGGCCCCGCGTCTTCTTCGACGCGCTCCGCTCGCTCGGGTCCGAGGATGCACCGGCCCACCTGCACCCCACGCCGGAGCAGCGCGAACAACTCCGCGCCGTCGTCGAAGAGTTCATGGACGAGGTCCGCGCGTTCCGCGAACAGAATCCGGATCACAACGCCCCGCCGCCACGAGGCGAACGCGCCCCGCCCCCGCCGCGCGGCCCCGAACAACAACGCGCCGATGGTCCACCCCCACCGTCGCCTCCTCGCGAGCAGCCACCGGGCGAAACACGCGGCGCTCCCGGAGCCCGCCGCGGCCCGAACCCCGACGGCTATTACACCCGTGTGTGGGAAGTCCTAAACGAGGAGCAGCAAGCCTTCCTCCGCGAGCGACTCGACGCCGCCAAACGCGACCGTCTGAGGCAACGCGAAGCACCCATCGTCCGCGAGGGAGGGGCCAGGCAATCCGCGCCGGGTCGGGCCGACACACGCCGCCAGCGCCGCGCTCCAACCGATCGCCCACCGTCGGACATGGACAAGGTGGTCGTGCCGACGCCGGAATGACGCGATTCTCGGGTGCCACTGGCGGCTTGCCCGCCAGTGCTACGCCTGACAAATGTGTTTGCAGGATTCGTCGCCGACTCCGCATTGATAGCGATCCTTCCGTGTTTCTGCTTCGGCCCATGAAGAGGCTGTGAATGAATCGCAAGGCAGCGCGGTTTTCAGCCTGAAAGGCTGGTCGTTCGTAGCCGGGGGTCGGCGTCCCGGCGCACCGGGATTCGAGCGCCACCCCCGGT